>JARLIQ010000119.1 GCA_031291645.1 Caulobacteraceae bacterium
AGCCGCTTCGCCACGCTGATGACCCTGCGGGCCCAGGAACTGGGCATGAAGAACACCCACTACGTGAACGCCTCGGGCCTGCCGGACGTGCGCCAGATCTCCAGCGCGCGTGACATCGCCATCCTGTCGCGGGCGGTGATGCGGGACTACCCGCAGTACTACAGCTATTTCAGCATCAAGCGGTTCGACTACCACGGCCAGACGATCACCAACCACAACGGCCTCCTGGGCCGCATGCCCGGCCTCGATGGGCTGAAGACCGGCTTCATCAACGCCTCGGGCTTCAACCTGGCCGCCTCGGCCGTGCGCGACAATCACCGGCTGATCACCGTGGTGCTGGGCGGCAATTCGACCGCCGCGCGCGACGCCCACGTCGAGGACCTGCTGGACACCGGCTTCGTGGTGCTGAAGCGCCGCGGCCTCGGCCAGAACGTGAACTTCGCCCAGAATCTCGCCGAGCCGGCGCCGATCGGGCTGATCAGCCGCCCGCCGACTGAGGAAGGCTCGGCCGACCAGGCCGGCATGCATATCGTCCTGACCAACGCCGACCATGGCGCCGCGGCCCCGACCGTCGCGCCCGAACAGCCGGCCCCTCAGGGCGGCGTCCGCAGCGAGCGCGCCCAACGCCAGGTGATGGCCAAGGCCGACAACCCCGAAGTCATCGCCCAGCAGGCCCGCGAGGCGCGCCGCCACGGCCGTGAGCGCGCCGACGGCGGCTGGACCGTCCAGGTCGGCGCCTACAAGGCCAAGTCCCAGGCGCACAGCCAGGTCGCCGCGATCAGCCACCGCTTCGCCGCCCAGCTCGGCGACGCCGACGGCGGGGTCGAGGCCGGCGGACGCGGCTACTATCGGGCGCGGTTCACCGGGCTCAGCGCGGCCGACGCCAAGGAAGCCTGCCACGCCCTGCGCGCTCACCATCAGACCTGCCTGATGGTCGGTCCCGGCCGGCGCGGCTGAATCGTCAGCCCTTCAAGAGGCGGTCGCGGGCGATGTTGAGCTGGGTGGCCAGGCCCGTCGTGCCGCCCTGGTCCGGGTGCGCCCGGCGCATCAGCCGCGCATAGGCCGCCTGAATTTCCTGAACGCTCGCGGCCGGGCCGACGCCCAGCATCGCCCTCGCCTGCTCCAGGCTCATGCCGCCGCCGGTCTCAGCCGGAGGGCTGCGGGCGGACCGGGGCCAGCGTGACGACAGCGCCGTCAGGACGCCGATCACGACCAGCAGCAGCGCTTCGATCCAGCCGCCGCGCGAGGCGGCGAAGGCCGCCGCCGCGAACACCCCGACCGAGAACGCGCCGGAGGCGATCCGCCACTGCGCCCGCTTCAGCACCTGGCGCGCGCCCGAGCCCCACAGCACGACAGCCAGGACCACGCCGGCGACCAGGAGATAGCTCATCGGATCAGGAGGCCGCCCGCTCCTCCTCGGCCAGGCCCAGGGCCAGGACCAGGGCGCGCAGCTCCTGCCGCGCGGCGATGTGGCTGAGCGCCACCGGCACGGGCCGCACGCTGGGCGAAAGGTCGGCCACCGTCAGGCCGAACGGGAACAGCTCGCGGTAGATGACCCGGTCCCGCAGGCCTGGTCCCATGCGGAAGCCGACCCGGCGGGCCAGGGCGACCATCCGTTCCTCGAGCCGCTTGCGGTTGCGCGCCTCGGTCGTCGCCAGGCGGTTGCGCAGCACCACCCAGTCGATCGAACGGCCGCGAGACGCCGCCTTGGCCTTGCGGGCTTCCCATACGGTCTCGGCGTAGATGCTCGGCCGCACCAGGTCCAGCGTCACCGGATCGACCTGCCCCAGAAGCTCGAAGTCGACGAAGCTGTCGTTCATCGGCGTGACGATCAGGTCCGCCCGGCCGTGGGCCGCGCGCGACAGGGCCGTATCGCCACCGGGAGTATCGACCACCACGAAGTCGGCCGATTCGGCCCGCTCGAAGGCCGCGGCGAGTTCGGCCATGGCCTCGTCCGGCTCCAGCTTGCCCAGCGCGGGAACGTTCAGCTCGATAGGCATCGGCAGGTCGGCCGACGCCGACTTCGCCCAGGCCAGGCGATGGGTGAAAAAGCCGCCCATGGACTGCTGGCGCAGGTCCAGGTCGATCACCGCGACCGACGCGCCGCTGTGCAGCAGGGCCGTGACGAGATGGATGGCGATGGTGGATTTACCCGCCCCGCCCTTTTCGTTGCCCACGACGATCACGCGCGTCTGCGACACTTAACGCCCCCGAAACCAAATCCTTAACGCGCAGGTGTCACCCGCGGCAGCGCTAGCGTCAATCGCCGCAGCGTCGCATTAGGGCTCGTTTCGGGGCCGGGCATTGGCTATCTGAGGCCCCCGGTCCATCGGAGGGGTCATGTCCTCAAAGCCGCCCGTCATCGTCCGCACCGTCTCGGCCCTGCGCGCCCAGGTCGCCGCCTGGCGTTCCGTCGGCGAGCGAGTCGCGTTGATTCCGACCATGGGCGCCCTGCACGCCGGCCACCTGTCGCTGGTGGACCTGGGCCGCGAGCGGGCCGAGCGCGCCGTCGCCAGCATCTTCGTCAACCCGACCCAATTCGCCCCGCACGAGGATTTCGAGGCCTATCCGCGCGAGGAGGCCAAGGACGTCCAGCGCCTGGCCGACGCCAAGTGCGACCTGCTGTTCGCGCCCAGCGTCGAGGAGATGTACGCGCCGGGCTTTTCCACCACCGTCAGCGTGGCCGGGGTCTCCGCGCCGCTCGACGGCCAGGCGCGGCCGCACCATTTCGCGGGCGTCGCGACCATCGTCGCCAAGCTCCTGATCCAGTGCGGACCGGACATCGCCGTCTTCGGCCAGAAGGACTACCAGCAGCTCCAGGTCATCCGCCGACTGGTCAGGGACCTGGACCTGCCGGTCGAGATCATCGGCGGGCCGACGGTGCGCGCCGAGGACGGCCTCGCCCTCTCCTCGCGCAACGCCTACCTGTCCGCGGCCGAGCGCGTGGTCGCCGGCAAGCTCAACCTGATTCTCGCCACCGCGGTCGAGCAGCTGCGCGACGGCCGCGCCGTCGAGGCGGTCGAGGCCGAGGGCCTGGCGGCGCTGACGGCGGCGGGCTTCGATTCGGTCGACTACCTCGAGGTGCGCGACCCTGACGACCTGTCCCGGCTGGGGCCGGGCCCCCTCGCCGGCCCGGGACGCATCCTGGCGGCGGCTCGAATCGGCCGCACCCGGCTGATCGACAACATGGCGGTCTGAACCGCTACCAGGCGCCGATCTCGCGCAGCTCGCGCGCCAGGTCCTGGGGCATCGCCACCTCCGATTCGCCGGTGGCGAGGTCCGGCGGCGCGTCCTTGGTCTCGAAATAGCGCCAGCCCTGGAAGGCGCGGCGCTGCTGGGGCGCCGTCGGGATCAGCGCGTCGTCCAGCAGGATCTCGCAGCGCCGCGCCTGGCCTTCGCCGATCGTCTCGATCGCCAGCACCCGCTGGCGGATCAGCACCTGGCCCTTGAACACCCAGTAGAGCGAGCCGCCGTCGAGGATCTCCTCGGCGCGCTTGGGCGTCTGGCGGGTGTGCACGATCGGCCGATGCCCCTCGGCCGCCTGCGCCTCGCGCCAGACGCGCAGGTCCTCGGGCGTGTCGGCGCCGACGCAGAGCTTGATCAGATTGAGCGCCATCGCCGCCCGGCGTCGCCTACTGGCCGGCCCAGGACGGCTTGCGCTTGTTCAGGAAGGCGTCGACGCCCTCACGGCCTTCGGGGCTGACCCGGGCGCGGGCGATTCGGCGGGCGGTGTCCTCCAGCAGCGCGTGGTCCAGCGGCGCGGCCCAGACGTCGTCGACCAGCCGCTTGGCGTGGCCGACCGCGCCGGGCGCACAGGCCAGAATCTCGGTCGCCAACCGCGCCTGGACGGCTTCCAGGGCGGCGGCGTCAGCCACGACTTCCTGCACCAGGCCGACCTTCTCGGCGTAGGCGGCGTCGAACACCCGGGCGGTGGCGAACAGGCCGCGCGCGACGCGCGGGCCGACCGCGGCCACGACGTAGGGGCTGATGGTCGCCGGCGTCAGGCCCAGCTTGACCTCCGAAAAGGCGAACTTGGCGTCGGCGGTGGCCACGGCGATGTCGCACGCCGCCGCCAGGCCCGCGCCGCCGCCGAACGCCGCCGCCTCGACCAAGGCCACGGTCAGCGGCCTCAACTCGTGCAGGGTCTTCAGCATCATCGCCAGTTCCATGGCGTCGGCGTGGTTGTCGTCTTCGGTCAGGATCGCCGCCTCGCGCATCCAGTCCAGGTCGGCCCCGGCGCAGAACACCCCGCCCGCGCCGCGCACGAAGACGATGCGCACCCCGTCCTGGGCGTGCAGGGTCTCGAAGGCCTCGCGCAGGGCGGCGATGGTCGTGGAATCAAAGGCGTTGCGCCGCTGCGGCCGGTTGATCCAGACCGTGACGGCGCCCTCTTCGGTCGCCTCGATCAGCACGCGATCGCTGTCGGCGTCGGTGTCGATGTTCTCGACCAGGGGATCGGAGATCGGGTTAGGCATGGGCTTCCTTTCGCGGCGATCGGGGCCGGCGGCTATGATCCCGGTCAAACGTCGGCCAGTCTTAGGCGTGCCCCCGGCCCCGTCGCAAGCGCCTGTCGTTCCGACTCGCTGGGCGCGCTAGAGTGTCCATACGATGCAACTGCCCGACAGCGTCGCCGGCTCCGCCCTCGCCCACCTGTTCACTGGCGACGCCTTGGCGCGTGAGATCAGCTGGTTCTCGCTGCCCGGCGGCCAGACCCTGTGCGAGGCGGGCGAGCGGGCCGACCAGCTGTTCTTCCTGCGCACCGGCCGGCTGGGCGCGATCCGCCGCGAGGAGGGCCAGGAGCCGCAGTTCCTAGGCGTCATCCGGCCGGGCGAACCGGCGGGCGAGATGGCGATGATCGCCGGAACCCTGCACACCGCCACCGTGGTGGCGCTGCGGGACAGCGAGATCCTGGCCATGCCCAGGGCGGTGTTCCTCAAGGCCGCCGAACACGACCCGGCGGTGATGATCGAACTGGCGCGGCTGATGATGCTGCGGGCGCGCCAGACCGCCACCCGCACCCCGATCGGCGAGCCCAGCGTGTTCGGCTTCATCGGCGCGAGCGAGGACGCACGCGTGCGCGATCTGGTCGAGGCGCTTGCGGCGGAGATCACCGGCTTCGGTTATTCGGTCACCACCATGGGCGAAGAGGCCCAGCACGCCCCGACCGAGTGGTTTTCCAACGTCGAACAGGCGCACGACTTCGTGCTCTACGCCGCCGAGGCCGGCCAGACCGCCTGGAAGCACATCGTCGGACGCCAGGTCGACCGGCTGTTCCGGATCGGCCGCGGCGACCGCGCCCCGCCCACCCAGATCGACCTCTACGCCTTCGAGGCGCTGGAGAGCCATCGGTTCGTCGACCTGGTGCTGATCCAGCCGGCGGACCGCGCGCGGCCGACGGGCGCCGACGCCTGGATCGACGCCGTCCGCCCCGCCCGGCTGTTCCACCTGCGCCAGGGCGCCCGCGACGACGTCCAGCGGATGGCCCGCACCCTGGCCGGCCTTTCGATCGGGCTGGTGCTGTCGGGCGGCGGGGCGCGCGCCTACGCCCACATCGGCGCCATCCGCGCCCTGCGAGCGGCCAAGGCGCCGATCGACTTCGTCGGCGGGGTCTCGATGGGGGCCATCATCGCCGCGGCGGTGGCGATGGGCTGGGACGACGAGGAGATCGACTGGCGCATCCGCAAGGCCTTCGTCGAATCGAGCCCGGTCGACGACATCGCCGTGCCCCTGATCGCCCTTACCCAGGGCGAGAAGGTGCGGATGCGGCTGAAGGAGCATTTCGGCGACCAGGAGATCGCCGACCTGTGGCTGCCCTTCTTCTGCCTCTCCTCGAACTTGACCTCGGGAAACTACCAGCTGCACCAGCGGGGCATGCTGCGCCGGGCGCTGCGGGCCAGCATCGCCATCCCGGGCCTCCTGCCGCCGATGACCCAGGGCGACAACGTGCTGGTGGATGGGGCGGTGATGAAGAACTTCCCCGCCGACATCATGCGCTCGATGCATCTGGGCCCGATCGTCGGCGTGGACGTCACGCGCGGCAAGAGCATCGTGGCCGCCGACGTCGCGCGGCCGGACACCGTCTGGCGCTGGATCTTCTCCGGCCAGTGGCGCAAGGGCCCGCCGATCGTCTCGCTGTTGCTGCGCACCGCGACCGTCTCGACCGCGCGCGACATCGCCGCCAACCGCGAGGCCTCGGACGTGCTGATCCTGCCCAAGATGGACGACGTCGAGATCCGCGACTGGGACGCCTACGACCTCGCCGTCGAGGCCGGCCGCGCGGCGACGGAAGAAGCCCTCGCGAAGCTGAGCCACGCCGTGACCGACCTGCGCCGCCGCCCCTCCCTCGCCGACGTCGAGGCGGTCGCCCCCGTCAGCGCCTCGCCGGGATGATCAGCGCCTCGCGACGATAAACAGCCTGGGGAAGGGAAACAGGGTGACTCCGTCGGCCCGCGCCGGGATCAGCTCCGCCATGCGGTCCCGGTAGGCGTCGATGAAGGCCGCCCGCGTCGCCGGATCCTGCAACGCGTCCAGATAGGGCCGAAGACCCGTCCCCATCATCCAGTCGACGACCGGGTCCTCGCCTTCGAGCACGTGCAGATAGGTCGTCGACCAGATTTCCACCGAACCGCACAGCGGCGCCAGCCAGTCGTAGTAGGCGTCCGGTTCGGCCACCGGGCGCACGCCGCTGATCGCCCCCAGGCGGTCCGCCCAGCGCGGTTCGGCCGCCAGTTCGCGCAGCGCCACGTGCCAGGACGTCGGCCAGGTCTGCGGCATCTGGCAGGCCAGGACCCCGTGCTCGGCCAGGCGGCCGACCAGCCGCGGGAACAGCGCCGGATGGTCCGGGACCCATTGCAGGGCGGCGTTGGTGAAGATCAGGTCTGGCGCGACCTCGGGCGCGAAGTCCGCGACGTCGGCCAGCACCCAGTCCACCCGCGCGCCGCGCCGCCGGGCGGCGGCCAGCATGTCTGGGCTGGAGTCCAGGCCGTGGACCTGGGCCGCGGGGTGGCGCGCGGCCAGCACCGCGGCGTGCTCGCCCGTCCCGCAGCCGAGGTCCCAGATCTCGCGCGGGTCGAGGTCGCCGGGAACCTGCAGCAGCAGGTCCAGCGCCGGCCGGTCGCGATAGGTCTTGTAGCGTTCGTAGATCGCGGGATCCCAGCTCGGCATGGTCAGGGCCTTCCTTGCGGCGCGGCGGCGGGCGCCACGCGGTAGATCTGCAGCGCCTGGCCCGGCCGGGACAGGGGCTGCAGCCAGGCGGGCGGGCGTCCGCGCCGGAGGTCCCCGCCGAGGCCGCCCTGCGGCGTCCTCAGCACATGGACCGGACAATCGACGATATAGCCGACGCGCAGGGCGCGCACCTGGGCCTCGGCCTGGGCGGCCGGCGCCGCCAGGACGTCGTGCGCGGCCAGGATGCCCCAGGTCATCCGGTGGTAGGGCGCGCTCAGGGCCGTGTCGCCCGTGTTGGCGAGCACGAACGAGCCGAGGTCCGGCTCGGCCAGGACCAGGCCGGCCGGCAGCCGCGCCAGGGGCCCGTAGCTCGCCGTATCGTAGCAGCGGTCGATCGGAACCCTGGCCGGATGGCCGGCGCCACGTCCGGCCGCGAAGATGGCTGCGTCCGCGAGCGTAGCGGGCGACAGGAGGACGGCCATGAGCGCCACCGGGATCATCCGGTCCTTCAACAGCCGCGCGCCGAGATCGGACAGGACGATGGCCAGGGCGGGCGTCCCGAACCAGAGGCCATAGTCCTCCATCCGGTAGGCCTTGGCCTGCGCCGCCACGGCCAAGGCCGTGCAGGCCGCCAGGAGGATCTCGCCGCGCCGAGGCTGGCGCCAGCCCCGCACCGCCAGCCAGACCGCGGCCAGGGCCGCCAGCACGCCCGCCACGATGCTGTGGAGGGCGGCGTTCCGGTCCTCATGCAGCAGCGCGGGCCAGGCTTCCAGTTCCTGGATGTGGTCGAACCAGAACGACCGCACCCGCGGGTCCACCGAGGCGAAGGGGCCGTGCAGGCAGATCGGATCGAGCGCGACATAGACGCCCCCCGCCACGGCGCCGGCGAGGGCCACACCGGCGATCCGCCCCCAGGCCGGAAGACGGTCCGCGAGCGCCGCCGCCAAGGCCAGCCCCAGCCCGCCCACGACCAGGGCCGCGACGAGGTTCGCCCCGATGGCGTCGCAGAACGGCAGCAGCCAGCGCGACGGCGGGGTCTGGAGGGTGAAGAAGGCCAGGCTCGCCAGGGCCAACGCCAGCCCGTAGGCGCGCGCCGCGGCCGCCGCCTTGCGATCGGCCATCAGCCCCAGGGCGAAGCTCGCCCCGATCAGGGCGTGGAAGGCCAGGGCCTCGACGCCGATCGCCAGGCCCAGCGCGCTGGCGGCGCCGGCCAGCGCCGGCCAGCGGGCCTGGCGATCGCCCTGGACCAGGGCGCAGGCGGCCGCGACCATGGTCATGGTGATCTGGATGTCGTGATGGTCGATCCGTCCGGGCCGGAACTGGACGTAGAGCGAGATGTCCAGCACCAGGAGGATCGCGCAGACGAACACCGCCGATCGCCCGCCCACGCTGCGCGCCACGGCCAGGCCGGCGAGCGTCACCGGAAATATCCACATCAGGGGCCAGACGAAGCGCATCGCCGTCTCGGCCTGGGCCGGCGCCAGGACGCCCGCCAGCGCGGCGTTCAGCACGGCCAGGGCCCCGTCGAGCAGCCTCGACCAGTGCATGTAGACCCCGAAAGGCGGCTGCAGCCGTCCCACCCACTGGTCGTACCAGCCGCGCCCATGCAGCAGGTCGCGAACCAGCACCAGGCGCATGGCGTCGTCGGTGTCGCCCAGGCTGGTGGCCACGTCGTGGACCCGCCAGACGAGGTAGGCCAGGACCCCCAAGGTCGTCAGGACGCCGGTCAGCAGCAGGCGACGGCTGGAGCTGAGGTCCGGCGAAGGCGAAAGCGGCATGAAATGCAGGGCCTCGGACGGCCCTGGTCGACCGGCCTTGTATCGATCATCCGCGCCCCGGGTTTCCACTGCATTAAGCCTGTCCGAGCCCAAGGCTCCTGGGGACGAAGATCGGCCTCTAGTCGACGAAGACGCCCCTCAAGCCTATATGTTGTGCGTGAACGTCAGGTTTGGAAATAGAGCGTGGGCCAGCAGCTCCGTCTAGAGCTCAGACGGCCGGCCTCCTACCGGCGCGAGACGTTCGTCGTCTCGCCCGCGAACGAGGCGGCTGTGCGGGCGGTTGACGGATGGCGCACCTGGCACGGCGGATGCCTGGCCCTCGTCGGACCCGAGGGGGTCGGCAAGACCCACCTGGCCCAGGCCTGGGCCGCGCAGGTCGGCGCCGGCGTGCTGCAATCCGCCGACGCTGCGCCGGGACTGGACCTGACGCGGCTGCAAGGCCGGCCGGTGCTGTTCGAGGACGCCGACCAGGGCGCGCCGGACGAGATTCTGTTCCACCTGATCAACATGGCCGGAGAGGCCGGCGGCGGCCTCCTGCTGACGGCGCGCACCGCGCCCTCGGCCTGGCCCACCGCCCTGCCCGATCTGCGCTCCCGGCTGAACGCCCTGCCGGTGGCCGAACTGCCGCCGCCGGACGACGCCATCCTCGAGGGCGTCCTGAACAAGTTTTTCCGTGAGCGGAATATCCGCCCCGCCGACGACCTGATCCCCTATCTGCTTCGGCGGATCGAACGGTCCATTCCCAGGGCCCAGGAGATCGTCGCCCGGCTGGACGAGGTCGCCGACGCCGAGCATCGCGCCGTCTCCCGCGCCCTCGCGCGACAGATTCTTGAAATTGAAGGCGAGAGCCGCGACCTGTTCGACTAAAGTGTTGCGGGCCTCGGGGCGCTGGGCGACAAGGCTGGAGCCGACGCGGAAGCCATCATGACTGACACTGCGGTTGCCGCCGCCATTCCCGAGACCCTGACGTCCGTCCCGTCGAGCCCGGCGCTGGACGAGGCCCTCCTCGCCTCGCCCGAGCGGTTCTTTAACCGCGAGCTCTCGTGGCTGGCGTTCAACGAACGGGTGATCGAGGAAAGCCACAACCCGCGCCACCCGCTGCTCGAGCGGCTGCGGTTCCTGTCGATCTCGGCCAACAACCTCGACGAATTCTACATGGTCCGCGTCGCGGGCCTGAAGGGCCAGGTGCGCGAAGGCGTGCGGGTGGTCAGCCAGGACGGACTGACGCCGGCCGAACAGCTGGCCAAGGTCAACGAGGCGGCCGCGACCCTGATGGCCGACCAGCAACGGCGCTGGCGCGACCTGCGCGTCGAACTGAGGACCGAGGGGCTGCAGGTCATCGACCCCGGCGACGTCACCGCGGTCGAGCGGGCGTGGCTGGCCGACACCTTCCAGAGCCAGGTCTTTCCGGTGCTGACGCCGCTGGCGATCGACCCGGCCCATCCCTTCCCCTTCATCCCCAACCTGGCTTTCTCGCTGGTCCTGAAGCTGAAGCGGGTGCAGGACGGCCGCTCGCTCTACGCCCTGGTGCCCGTGCCGGCTCAGGTGAAGCGGTTCTGGGAGCTGCCGGTCAGCGGCCGAGCCCGCCGTCCCACGCGCCGTTTCCTGTCGCTCGAAGGCGTGCTGGTGCTGTTCCTGGACCAGCTCTTCCCCGGCTGCGAAGTCGAGGCGAGCGGCGTCTTCCGGGTCATCCGCGACAGCGACGTGGAAATCGAGGAAGAGGCCGAAGACCTAGTGCGCGAGTTCGAGGTGCGGCTCAAGCAGCGCCGCCTGGGCTCGGTCGTCCGCGTCGAGATCGAATCCCTGATGCCCGAGGAGTTGCGCGACTTCATCACCGGCGCCCTACACGCCGAAGCCAACGAGGTGGTGCTGATCGATGGCCTGCTGGGTCTCGACGAGCTCTCCCAGCTGATCCCGGCGGACCGGTCGGACCTGAAGTTCAAGCCGTTCGAGCCGCGATTTCCCGAGCGCATCCGCGACCACGGCGGCGACTGCTTCGCCGCGATCCGCGAGAAGGACATCTTGGTCCACCACCCGTTCGAAAGCTTCGACGTGGTGGTCCAGTTCCTGCGCCAGGCCGCGCGCGACCCCAACGTGCTGGCGATCAAGCAGACCCTCTACCGCACCTCGAAGGACAGCCCGATCGTCGCCGCCCTGATCGAGGCGGCCGACAACGGCAAGAACGTCACCGCCCTGGTCGAGATCAAGGCCCGGTTCGACGAGGAAGCCAACCTGAAGTGGGCCCGCGACCTGGAACGCGCGGGCGTCCACGTGGTCTTCGGCTTCGTCGAGTACAAGACCCACGCCAAGCTCTCGATCGTCGTGCGGCGCGAGGGCGAGGCGCTGAGGACCTACTGCCACTTCGGGACCGGCAACTACCACCCGCAGACGGCCAAGATCTACACGGACCTGTCGCTGTTCACCTGCGACCCGGCGCTGGGCCGCGATTCCGGCAAGCTGTTCAACTTCATCACCGGCTACGCCATGCCCGAACAGCTGGAGAGGCTGTCGTTCTCGCCGGTGACCCTGAAGGCGGACCTGTTGCGCCTGATCGCCCAGGAGGCCGAGAACGCCAAGGCCGGCAAGCCAGCGGCGATCTGGGCCAAGCTGAACAGCCTGGTCGATCCGGTGGTGATCGACGCCCTCTACCGGGCCAGCCAGGCCGGGGTGCGCATCGAACTGATCGTGCGCGGCATCTGCTGCCTGCGCCCGGGCGTGCTGGGACTGTCGGACAACATCCGGGTCAAGAGCATCGTCGGCCGGTTCCTGGAGCACGCCCGCATCGTCGCCTTCGCCAACGGCCACGAGATGCCGAGCGCCCACGCGCGGGTCTTCATCTCCTCGGCCGACTGGATGCCGCGCAACCTGGACCGCCGGGTCGAATCCCTGGTCCCGATCGAGAACCCGACCGTCCACCAGCAGGTGCTGGGCCAGATCATGGTCGCCAACATCAACGACGAGGCCCAGAGCTGGAACCTGGACGGCTCGGGCGCCTATCGCCGCGCCGACGGCTGGGCGGCCAAGGACGCCTTCTCGGCTCACCAGTACTTCATGACCAATCCGAGCCTGTCCGGGCGCGGGCAGAAGGTGAAGGACCTGCCTCGCGCATTCGAACATGTCGGCGCGAAGCGATAGGCTCCCCCGCGACGCCGCGGTCATCGACATCGGCTCCAATTCGGTCCGGCTGGTGATCTACCGGCTGGAAGGCCGGGCGATCTGGACCGTGTTCAACGAGAAGGTGCTGGCCGGCCTGGGCCGCGACCTGGCGCGGACGGGCAAGCTGGCCACCGAGGGGGTCGAGGCGACCCTGACCGCGCTTCGCCGGTTCAAGGCGGTGCTGGAGGCCTCGCGGCCCCAGGCGGTGTTCACGGCCGCCACCGCCGCCGTGCGCGAGGCGGTCGATGGGCCGGCCTTCGTGCGGCGGATCAAGGAGGAGACCGGCCTGACCGTCCAGGTCCTGTCCGGCGAGGCGGAGGCGCGCTACTCCGCGCTCGGCGTCCTTGCCGGCGCGCCGGACGCCAGCGGCGTCGTGGGCGACCTCGGCGGATCGAGCCTGGAACTGACGCGGGTGGCCGAGGGCCAGCCCGGCCTTGGGGTGACCCTGCCGCTCGGCCCCTTCGCCCTGCGCGGCCCCGACGGGTTCGATCCGGCCAGGGCGCGGGCGCGCGCCTTGCGGGCGCTCGACCAGATCGGCGACCAGTTCGCCTGCGACACGCTCTACGCCGTGGGCGGCGGATGGCGGAACCTCGCCCTCCTGCAGATGCGCATCGCCGGCTATCCGCTGCAAATCGTCCACCAGTACGAGATGTCCGCGGCCGACGCCCTCGAAGCCGCCCGCTTCATCGCCCGCCAGTCCAAGGGGTCGCTCGAGCGGATCGAGGGGGTTTCGCGCCGGCGGCTGGAGACCCTGCCCTATGCCGCGGTGGTGCTGGAGGGACTGATCGAGCGGCTGGGCCTCAGCCGGATCGCCCTTTCGGCCTACGGCTTGCGCGAAGGCCTTCTGTTTGAATCCATGTCCGCCAACAGGCGGCGTCTGGACCCCCTGATCGAGGGCTGCGCCGCCCTGGGCGCGCGCGAGGGCGTCAGCGAAGGCCTCGGCCCCGCGCTGCAGGCCTGGCTGGAACCGCTGTTCGCCGGCCTGCCGCGGGTGTTCGAAGCGCGGGACGAGACCCTGCTGGCCGCCGCCTGCCGCCTGGCCGACCTCGGCGCCCGGCTGCACCCCGACCATCGCGCCGACCTCCTGTTCGAACAGGTGCTGCGCGCGCCGATCGCCGGCATGAACCATTCCGAGCGCGCCTTCCTGGCGGTGACCCTTTTCGCACGCCACACGGCGGCCGCGCCGGCCCTGGAGCCCCAGGTGCTGAGCCGCACCCTGACGCCAGAGCGGCTGCGCCGGGCGCGGGCCCTGGGCGCGGCCATGCGGCTGGGCTGCGACCTGTCCGGACGCAATCCGCAGCTTCTGGCCCGCTCCAGCATCTGCGTCGAACGCGACGTGATCGTGCTGCGCGCCCAGGACCGCTGGGCCGACATGCTGCTCGGCGAACAGACCGCCAAGCGCGCGGCCACCCTGGCCGACCTCTTGGAACTGGGACTGAAGATCGGCCGCTGAACGGCGGGGGTGTCTCATGGCGACCCCGGCAGGACTCGAACCTGCAACCGTCCGCTTAGAAGGCGGATGCTCTATCCGGTTGAGCTACGGGGTCGGACAGATCAATGGGTCCAGGACTGCTTGCGGTTGGCCGAGAAATTGTCGGCGTAGGCCTTGAGCACCCGTTTGACCGTCTTGGGCTCCAGCACCCGGAAGGGAATACCGTGCGCCTGGGCGTAGGCGATGGCCTCCTCGCGCGTCTCGAAGGTCAGGCGCACCTCGCCGTTCATGTCCTGCGACTGGGTCCAGCCCATCAGGGGATCAGGCGCGCGCGCCGATTCGGGTTCGAACTCCAGGGCCCAGTCCTTGGTCTTGGCCTTGCCGGACTGCATGGCCGTCTTGGCCGGGCGGAAGATGCGGGCGAGCATGACGGTCGTATCTCCTCTATCCGACGGGCTCGATGCGGCGTGATTCGAACACATCGTTCGCCACCCCAAGACCGCGAGCCCCTATAGTCGACAATAGCTTTGGCGCAAAACGCCTTTGTTCGGGCACGCCGGCCGCGACGTCACGCGCCCAGCCGATCGGCTCGCCGCCTTGCATGAGCCACGCCGTAGACGATCACCGCGACCGGCTCGGGCAGGCCTGCCCTCAGCTGCACATTTCAACCTCTGGGTGACAGATTTCGCCCTTTTACCGCCAAAGACAGATCGCCACGACCACGTCTTCGGTGCTATATCAAAAGCGTAATTTCATGCGTAATAAATCCAATATTTTGCTTATGCCTGCAATGAATTCACAGACGGATCCATCTATTCTCGGTTCATCGCGGCTTTGCAAAATGGCCCACTACCACACACCTTCAATTTACCGCTCAAAATGAGCGGTCAGCCACCAGACTGACGCCGTGTCCTGGCATAGAAGGCCCCCAGATCGTGGCGATCCAGCGAGCGGACCAGGGGATTTCGAGTGCAGCTTTTCCGATGGATCAGGGCGCCGTTCCGACAGCTTCGACAACTCCGGTGCAAACACGACTGGGCGCCGGCCAGGTCGACCAGTGGTTGGGTCTGCGTGCGATGCGGCAAGCGCGAACCGGGACCGTCGGCCAATACCTCGGCATCGCCGGCGTCCTGATCGGCGCTCCGCCAGCATCTGAAGCGCGCGATGCGGCCGGCGGACCGTAAACCGACCTGAAGGTTGGTCGGGGCGGCAGGATTTGAACCTGCGACCCTCTGCTCCCAAAGCAGATGCGCTACCAGACTGCGCCACGCCCCGAGTCCGCCGGGCGGTGGTTCTTGCCACGTACGGGCCCTTGCCGCAACGCGGCCGGGCCGCGCGCCGCACCGTCAGCCGCGCTTGTGCATCAACTTGAACACCCCAGAGCCGCGCACGACGTCGTGGCGGCCGTTGTGGACGCGGGCTTCGGCGAAGGCGACTTCGCCTGTCGCGCGGGTGACCTGCGCCTCGCCGAACACCCACTCCCCGGCCCGCGCCATGGCCAGGTAGTCGATCGACAGGTGGATGGTCACTCCGGGCCGGCCCGCGGCGCGGCCGACCGCGTTGGCCAGCAGGCCATCGAGGAAGGCGGCGAGCATGCCGCCGTGGACGATGCCGAGGCCGTTGCAGTGCCTTTGGAGCGCGTAAAAGGCCTGCTCGACCTTGCCCTCGCTCATCCGGCCGAAAAAGGGGCCGTTGCGCCGGGAGAACGCCCCGCGCCGCTCCATGGAGACGAAGCCCTCCGGCGGCGCCGGAACCGTCTCCTCGTCGCTCACCTCTGGAAGATCCGCTCGCGCACCTTGTCGCCGGGCGCGATGCCCAGCGCCGCGGCGCGGCCGCCGCCGATCTCAAGCACGCCCAGCACCGGTCCGCCCGAATTGATCGGGGTCTCGTCCAGGGGAACGGCGTTGCTGGCGACGCTGACCACCCGGCCGTCGGCGGCGATGAACACCATGTCGAGCGGGATCAGGGTGTTCCTCATCCAGAAGGAGACGCTCGGCTGCACGGTCCTGAAGTCGAATAGCATGCCGCGACTGGGCGCCAAGCTGCGGCGGCACATCAGGCCGATCTCGCGTGTCTGGTCGGTGTCGGCGATCTCGACCGTCAGGCGGATCACGCCGCGATGGGTGACGATCGCCATCGGCTCGGTCCGCAGCGACTGCGGCGGCTGGGGACAGGCGGCCAGGGCCGGCGCAAAGGACAGGCACGCGAGGGCGAGCGAGAGCAGCGCACGGCGGCCCAGGCTGACTGCGGTCAAAGAGGAACTCCCGAAAAGATTAATAGCCGCCGCTGGTCGAGATTTCCGCGACAACGAGGCCCTTCGGCCCTTCGGCGAAACGCACCATCACGTCCTCGCCCGGCTGAAGATCCTCCAGGCCGCTGCGCCGCAGGGTCTCGATGTGGACGAAGATATCACCAGGTTCGCCGTCACGGACGACAAAGCCGTAACCTTTGGTGCGGTTGAACCATTTGACCTTGGCGCGTTCGAGCGGTCCCGAGGCCAGGGGCGCGCGGCGCGGCGCGCGGTCGCGGAAACCGCCGCCGTGACGGCTATCGTCCCGATCCCGGCGGAAGCCGCCCTCGCGCTCGCCGGCGCGATTCGGCCGTTCGCTGGGCGGCGGCGCCGCCGATTCGTCCAGTTCGACGATCTCGTGAACCTGCCAACCCTTGGGACGCTTCACCACCTCGCAAACGATGACGCTGCCTTCAGCCGCCGTCTCCCGGCCGCAGTTGCGCAAGCTCGTCACGTGCAGAAGTACATCGCGCAAACCGGTCAGACTCGGCTCATCGGGAACGATGAATCCGTAGCCCTTGCCGGCGTCGAACCACTTCACACGCCCGCTAATGCGAACCGATTCCTCGTTGGAATCGGTTTCATCGAAACCGTAACTAGACATGCGGCCCCTCTGGCTCGCCCCTTAGCCTCGCCGGACGACTACCTAAGATAACAGTGTTCTCGGGATTTAGCAGCGTCAATCGCTGAATCAACTACAGCGCCCGGCTGGTTGCGGTATTCCGCCGCACCCGATGGCAGTCCCTAGGGGAGTCGAACCCCTCTTCCCAGATTGAAAATCTGGTGTCCTAACCGATAGACGAAGGGACCACGTCGGAGAGGAAGGGCGATATATCCGCCTTCATTCGAGCGTGCAAGCCCGTGCGGACAGGATGTCGTTCAGCTCGACATTCTGGGGTCGGCGGCGTCCTCGATCTCGAGTTGAACCCCCTCGCGACCGTTCCAGTCATCGGCCTTGAGCCGGCCCGCGACGTGCAGGGTCCCGCCGCCGGCGGCGAGCCTGCGGCCAAGCTCGGTGTCCTCCGCGCGCCAGGCCACCGCCTTGAGCCGGGCGCCCCGCGAATCGGCCAGCTGGCAGCGGAAATGTCCGCCGCGCATCGGCATGACCTGCTCGATTCGCGCGTCCGCCAGGGCGAAGGTCGGCTCCGGATTGCCGGGGCCGAACGGCTCCAGCCGGCGGAAATCCTCATAGAGCGCACGGTTTGCGCCGGCGGGCGTGACGAGGGCGTCGACCTCGATGACGTCGGCCGCGGCCGCGCTCGCCCCCTCCTCGGCCAGGGCGCGGCACAGGAAGTCGCGCAGTTCGGGCGCGGCGTCGGCCCGCATGGTCAGGCCCGCCGCCATGGCGTGGCCGCCGCCGGCCATCAGCAGGCCCGCCTCGAACGCCGCCTGCACCGCCCGGCCGAGATTGACCCCTGGCTGGGAGCGGCCCGAGCCCTTGCCAACGCCGGTCACGGGATCCACCCCGATCACCAGGGCCGGCTTGCGGTAGCGCTCGCGCAGGCGGCCGGCGACGATGCCGATGACGCCGGGGTGCCAGCCCTCGCCAGCCACCACCAACACCGGCGCCTCGGGATCCAGGTTGGCCCTCTCGATCGCCGCGACCGCCTCGTCCAGCACCTGCTGCTCGACGCCCTTGCGCTCGGCGTTGAGGCCGTCCAGCTCGGCGGCCAGGGCCGCGGCCTCCGCCGGGTCGTCGGTCGACAGCAGCCGCGCGCCGAGGTCGGAGCGGCCGATTCGCCCGCCCGCGTTGATTCGCGGCCCGAGCACGAAGCCGGCATGAAAGGTGGTCGCCGGTCCCTTGGCCCCGGCGACGGTCATCAGCGCCTTCAACCCAGGATTGGCCCAGTTCGACATCACCTTCAGGCCCTGGGTCGTCAGGGCGCGGTTGAAGCCGACCAGCTGGGTGACGTCGCAAACGGCCCCCAGGGCGGCCAGGTCCAGCCATTGGCGGACGTCCGGCTCGGCCCGGCCGGCGAACAGGCCCCGGCGGCGCGCCTCGCGGTTCAGCGCGGCCAGCAGCACGAAGGTCACCCCGGCCGCGGCCAGCACGCCCTGCCCCGAGCCGCATCCCGGCCGGTTCGGATTGACCACGGCCGCCGCCGGCGGCGGGTCCTGGCGCATCAGGTGGTGGTCGATCACCACGACCTCGAGCCCGATCTCCGCGGCCGCGGCGATGGCGTCATAGGCCGCCGCGCCGCAGTCGACGGTGACCACGAGCTCGGCGCCCTGCGCCTTCAGCCGCCGGAACGCCGCCGGGCTCGGGCCATAGCCCTCGGTCATGCGGTCGGGCACATAGATCGGCAGGTCCGCGCCCATGGCCCGGAACCAGCGGACCAGCTGGGCCGCGCTGGACGCCCCGTCCACGTCGTAGTCGGCGAACACCGCCATTGGCCGCGACGCCTCGAGCGCATCGATCAGGATGGCGGCGGCCCGGTCCATGTCGAGGAAGCTGGACGGATCGGGGAACAGCGCCTTCAGCGTCGGCGCGAGGTAGTCCGCCGCGGCCTCGTCCGAGACCGCGCGCGCGGCCAGGGCCCGCGCCAGGGGCTCGCTGAGGCCGAATTTCAGCCCGTGCCGACGGGCCAGGTCCGGGTCCGCGGGCCGCTGGCGCCAGACCCGCCCGCTGAGCGAGCGGGTGACGCCCAGGAAGGCCTCGTCGATCCTCTGGTCGGCCCCGTCGGCCATCTCAGCCCAGCTTCTTCATCCGCACTTCACGCACCGTGCGGCTGGACGAGTTCATCACCAGCGAGTGGGTTTTGACGAAGACGCCTTCCTGGCGCACGCCGTCCAGCAGCGCGCCCTTGGTCACGCCGGTGGCGGCGAAGATGGCGTCGGCCCGCACGATCTCGTGCAGGCTGTACTTCTTGTCGAAATCCGACAGGCCGAGGCGCTCGGCGCGCGCCCGCTCGTCGTTGTTGCGGAACACCAGCCGGCCCTGGAACTGGCCGCCGACGCACTTCAGCGCCGCACAGGCCAGCACCCCTTCGGGCGCGCCGCCCTGGCCGATGTAGAGATCGATGCCGGTCTCGGGCTCGCCGGTGTGGATCACCCCGGCCACGTCGCCGTCGGTGATCAGCAGGACGCGCGCGCCGACGGTGCGCAGGCCGGTGATGATCTCGGCGTGCCGCGGGCGATCGAGCACGCAGACCGTGATCTCCGAGGGCTTGACGCCCTTGGCCTTGGCCAGCGAGGCGACGTTCTCGGCCGGCGAGGCGTCGAGGTCGATGACGCCTTCCTGGTAGCCGGGCCCGCAGGCGATCTTGTCCATGTAGGTGTCGGGCGCGTTCAGCAAGGTGCCCTTGGGCGCCCAGGCCATCACGGCCAGGGCGTTGGCCATGGCCTTGGCGGTCAGGGTGGTGCCTTCGAGCGGGTCGAGGGCGATGTCGATCGCCGCGCCCTTCCCGCGCCCCACCTTCTCGCCGATGTAGAGCATCGGCGCCTCGTCGCGCTCGCCCTCGCCGATGACGATCTCGCCGGCGATGTCGAGGTCGTTCAAGGCCGTGCGCATGGCGTCGACGGCGGCCTGGTCGGCGGCCTTCTCGTCGCCGCGGCCGACCAGCTTCCAGGCGGCGACCGCGGCCGCCTCCGTGACGCGGACCGCGTCAAGCACCAGGTTGCGGTCCAGATCGGTGGAACTCATCGAGGGGGTCTCCTGCCCGAACTCTATTATCGGTGGATTCTCAGACGGGCGCGACGCGCAGCATCTTGGGTCGGCCGAGCACCTGCGGCAATGCCGCGATGCGCTCGACCGCGTCCAAAAGCACGGCTTCGCGGGTGGCGTGGGTGGTCAGCACGATCGGCACGCCGCCGACGTCCTGGACCGGCTTCTGCAGGAAGCTGTCGATCGAGACGCCGACCTCGGCCAGGGTTTCCGACACCGCGGCTATCGCGCCCGGCTGGTCCCTGACCATGACGCGCAGGTAGGCCTTGGTCGCCTGGTGCGCGGCGTCGAGCCCGGCCAAGGGTTTCAGCGCCGCGGCGGGCGCCTGGAAGACGGGCCGCGCCGCGCCGGTCATGACGTCGGCGATGTCGGCGGCGACGGCCGCGGCCGTGGGGCCCGCGCCGGCGCCCGGCCCCTGGATGAAGATGCGCCCGATCCGCCGCCCCTCGAGGAACAGGGCGTTGAGCGCGCCGCTGGTCTCGGCCAGCGGATGGCCGAGCGGGGCCAGGGCCGGATGCACCCGCACCGCCACGCCCCCCTCGCCCCGGCGGGCCGAGGCCACAAGGCGGATGCGATAGCCCAGCTCCCGCGCTAGCTTGATGTCGACCAGTTCGATCTGGTCGATGCCCTCGACCTCGGCCGCCGCGTAGTTGGGCGCCGCGCCGAAGGCCAGGGCGGCCAGGATGGTGATCTTGTGCGCGGCGTCGAAGCCGCCGACATCCATGGTCGGATCGGCCTCGGCGTAGCCCAGCCGCTGGGCCTCGGCCAGGACGTCGGCGAACGGCCGCCCCCCCGCCTCCATCTCGGTCAGGATATAGTTGCAGGTGCCGTTGAGGATGCCGCTGACGGCCACGACCTCCTCGCCGACCAGGGCCTCGCGCAGCATCTTCACCGCCGGCGTGCCGCCCATCACCGCCGCCTCGAACAGCAGGGGGACGCCCGCCGTCTCGGCCAGGGCGGCGAGCTCGGCGCCGTGTTCGGCGAGCAGCGCCTTGTTGGCGGTGACGACCGGCTTGCCCAGCTTCAGGGCCGCCTCGACCGCGGCCTTGGCCGGCCCGTCCGACCCGCCGATCAGCTCGACGAACAGATCGACGTTCGGCGACGAGGCCAGGGCCACCGGATCGTCGAACCAGGCCAGGTTCGAGATGTCGAACGGCCGCGGCCGCGAGCGCGAGCGGGCCGAGACCCCGGTCACCGAGACCGTCCCGCCCGCAGGCGCGAACCCGGGATGCTCGGAGAGGAAGGTCAGGAGCCCGCCCCCGACCGTGCCCAGCCCGGCGACGCCGACGCGCCAGTTGTCCTTGGCCATGCTCGCCCTCTACCCCTCGATCTCGGCCAGTTCCTCGCGCGCCCGGCTCAGGATCTGGCCGGACTGCTGCAGGAACCGCTTCACGTTGCGCGCCGCCTGGCGGATGCGGTGTTCATTCTCCACCAGGCCGATGCGCACGTAGCCTTCGCCATATTCGCCGAAGCCGAGACCTGGCGCGACCGCAACGCCCGCCTCCTCGATGAGCAGCTTGGAGAACAGCATCGAGCCGGCCTCGCGGAAGGCTTCCGGGATCGGCGCCCAGGCGAACATCGAGGCCGGCGGCGCCGGGATCTCCCAGCCGGCGCGCTTCATCGACGCCACCAGCACGTCGCGGCGCGACTTGTAGATGCCGCGGATGTGCTCGACGCAGTCCTGCGGCCCGTTCAGCGCCGTGGCGGCGGCCACCTGGATCGGCGTGAACGCGCCGTAGTCGAGGTAGGACTTCACCCGCGCCAGGGCCGCGCACATGCGCGAATTGCCGACCACCATGCCGACCCGCCAGCCGGCCATGGCGTAGGTCTTGGACAGCGAGTTGACCTCGACCGCCACGTCCTTGGCCCCGTCGACCTGCAGGATCGACGGCGGCGGATTGTCGTCGAAATAGATCTCGGAATAGGCGACGTCGGACAGCACCAGCATGTCGTGCTTCTTCGCCAGGGCCACCACGTCCTTGTAGAAGTCCAGGTCCACCCACTGGGCGGTCGGGTTGGACGGATAGCTGACGATCAGGACGCTGGGCGGCGGCGCCGAGTGGCGGACCGCCCGGCTGATGCCCGAGAGGTACGCCTCGGGCGACAAGGCCGGCACGTGGCGGATCACCCCGCCGGCCATGATGAAGCCGTACGCGTGGATGGGATAGGCCGGGTTCGGGCAGATGATCACGTCGCCGGGCGCGGTCAGGGCCTGGGCCAGGTTGGCGAAGCCCTCCTTGGACCCCAGGGTGACCACCACCTCGCTGTCCGGGTTCAGCTTCACCCCGAAACGGCGGTCGTAGTAGCCGGCCATGGCGCGGCGCAGGCCCGGGATGCCCTTGGAGGCGGAATAGCCGTGGGTCTTGGGCCGCTTCACGGTCTCGATCAGCTTGTCGACGATGTGGCGCGGCGTGGGCATGTCCGGATTGCCCATGCCGAAGTCGATGATGTCGACGCCCTGGGCGCGCAGGCCGGCCTTGAGGCGGTTGACCTCCTCGAACACGTAGGGCGGCAGGCGCCGTATGCGGTGGAAATCGTGGTTCATGACGGTGGCCCCTCCCACGGGGCCGAGCAGAGACGTTGGCGGGCGCATGAATAGACGCCGCGCGGGCGTCCTTCCAGCGAGCGAGGCTTGATTTCGGCCCCCGGCGCTATTTCGGCGGCGGGGGCGGCGTAGCTCGCGCGCGGGCGGCGGCGGCGAAGGCCTCGGCTTGCTGGCCCGCGTCAGCCGGCGGCGAAGCCATTTCCGACGCGGGAATCTTGGCGCGCTCGGCGTCGGCCCAGGCGCCGGCCTGGCCGACGGGCAGGGTGAACGGGATGGCCGCGGCGTCAGCCTCGGACTGGCGCTTCAGCCCCCAGGCGTCCGCCACCGAATCGCGCCACGCCGTCGCCGGCCGTACGTCCTTGGGGATCGGCGGCACGTGGGAGAACTTGGGATAGGGGCCGGGCGTGCGCTCGGCCGTCGCGATGTCGGCCGCCACCGCCGAATTGGGATCGATCCGCCCGACGCTCATCGGGTTGAGCCTGCTGGCCCCGGCGCAGCCCGCCGCGCCCGCAGCCGCGCCCAGGCAGAGCGCCAGCCGGACCAGGCGTTTTCGCCACTTCGCGTACTCGCAGGCCATCGAATACGATGCTCGCCATTCAAATCTCGTCCGGTCTTATGCGATGATCACGACGAACGAAAGGCCGGCCGTCTGGCAAGATCGGGCTCGCCGCGTACATGGGGAGACCGCGCCATGACCAAGAAGCCCGCCGCAACGAAGACCGCGACACGAAAACCCAAGGCCAGGCCCGCCGCCGCCGGGCCGTCCACACCGTCCGAAACCGCGGCCGTCGCCCCGCCCGAAGCGCCCGATCCCGCCGCGTCCGACCCGGCACGCAGCAGCCTGGCGGCCCTCGCCGCCCTCAGCGCCGAGCAGCGCCAGACGCTGGAAAAGCTCTCGATCAACCTCGCCCGCGCCGCCCTGACGGCCCAGGGCGCGATCGCCGAGGCGGCGCTGAGGCAGGCCGACCGCCCCGCGGCCCTGTCGCCCGACCCGTTTCACGTCGCCCCCGCGCTGACCGAGGTGATGGGACGGCTGGCGGCCCAGCCGGACCGGCTGATGCGGGCCCAGGCGGACCTCTTCACCCGCTACATGGAGCTCTGGCGGGCCGCCGCCCAGCGCGCCGCCGGCGAGGCCGTCGAGGCCGTGGTCGCGCCTCTGAAGGGCGACAAGCGCTTCACCGATCCGGGCTGGAGTTCGAACCCGGTGTTCGACGTGGTCAAGCAGTCTTATCTCCTGACCGCGAACTGGCTGAACGAACTGGTGACCGAGGTCCAGGGCGTCGATCCCCTGGCCAAGCGCCGGGTCGAATTCTTCATGAAGATGCTGACCGACGCCTTCTCGCCCTCCAACTTCCTCGTCTCCAACCCGGCGGCCCTGCGCGAGGCGCTGGCCAGCGGCGGCGAAAGCCTGGTCAAGGGGATGGAGAACTTCGCGGCCGACCTCGAACGCGGGGGCGGCCAGCTTTCGATCAGCCAGACCGACTTCGCCCCGTTCAAGGTCGGCGAGAACATCGCCACCGCGCCGGGCAAGGTGGTGTTTCAGAACGAGCTGATCCAGCTGCTGCAGTACGCCCCGACGACCGAGACGGTGCGCGAGATCCCGCTGCTGTTCTTCCCGCCCTGGATCAACAAGTTCTACATCCTGGACCTGCGGCCCGAGAACTCGATGATCCGCTGGCTGACGGACCAGGGCTTCACCGTGTTCGTGACCTCCTGGGTGAACCCCGACCAGCAGCTCGCGGCCAAGACCTTCGAGGACTACATGGTCGACGGGGTCTATGCGGCCAGCGAGGCGGTGATGCGCCAGTGCGGGGTCAAGACGGTCAACGCCGTGGGCTACTGCATCGGCGGCACCCTGCTCTCCTGCACCCTCGCCTACATGGCCGCCAAGGGCGACAAGCGGTTCGGCTCGGCGACCTTCTTCGCCGCCCAGCAGGACTTCTCCGAGGCGGGGGACCTGCTGCTGTTCACCGACGAGAACTGGATTTCCGACGTCGAGAAGAAGATGAACGAGGGGGGCGGCGTCCTGTCCGGCCAGTCGATGGCCGACACCTTCAACGCCCTGCGCGCCAACGACCTGATCTGGTCGTTCTTCGTCAACAACTACCTCCTGGGCAAGGAGCCGCGGCCGTTCGACCTTCTGTTCTGGAACGCCGACCAGACGCGCATGCCCAAGGCGCTGCACCTGTTCTACCTGCGTGAATTCTACCGCGACAACAAGCTGGCCAAGGGCGAACTGACGCTGGGCGGCGAGCGGCTGGACCTCTCGAAGGTCAAGATCCCGCTCTACATCCAGTCCTCGAAGGAGGACCACATCGCCCCGTACCGCTCGGTGTACCGGGGCGCAAAGCTGTTCGGCGGGCCGGTGACCTACATGATGGCCGGGTCGGGCCATATCGCCGGCGTCATCAACCATCCGGACGCCAGGAAGTACCAGTATTGGACCAACGCCGCCCTGCCCGCCTCGGTCGAGGACTGGATCGCCGGCGCGCAGGAGCACCCCGGCTCGTGGTGGCCCAACTGGGCGGCGTGGCTCGCCGAGAGGTCCGGGCCGATGACGCCGGCGCGCGATCCCTCCAAGGGGCCGCTGAAGCCGGTCGACGACGCTCCCGGCGACTTCGTGAAGGTGCGGTCATGATGACTCTGGGCCGCAGACCAGGCCTGGCGAGCCTCGCCATCGCCCTCGCGTGGGGCGGCGCGGCCCTGGCCGATCCGCCGCAGGCCGCCGATCCCGCCTCGCCCGCCAAGCCGGCCGCGACCGACCAGTTCAAGTTCGATCCCGCCTACGCCAACGGCGCTCGCGCGCCGCTCGATTTCAGCCAGGCGCCCGCCTGGTACAAGGGCGCGTCCGACGCGGTCAAGGCGCAGGCCGAGATCAACCAGGCGCACGTCTATGCGAACGGCGTGGGCCGCATTCCGGTCGACCAGGTCAAGGCCGCGGCCTGGCTGGCGCTGGCCGCCGGTCATGGCGACCCGGGCGCGCAATACGAACTCGCCGCCCGCTACGCCATGGGCCTTGGCGTGCCCAAGGACGCGGCCCAGGCCATGTTCTGGCTGAAGAAGGCGGCCGAGCAGGGCAGCCAGATCGCCCAACATACGCTGGGCGCCGCCTACCAGGTCGGCCAGGGCGTGCCGAAGGACCCGGTCCAGTTCATCTTCTGGACCCGCAGGGCGGCCGATCAGGGCTTTGCGCCCGCCCAGGCCATGCTCGGGGCGGCCTACAGGGACGGGCTCGGCGTCGAGAAGGATCCGGTCCAGTCGGTGGCCTGGCTGCGCAAGGCCGCCGACCAGGGCGACGCCAACGCCGAGAACATGCTCGGCGCGGCCTATCAGGCCGGCGCGGGCGTGCCTCAGGACTACGCGCGGGCCGCCGGCTGGTATCAGGCCGCCGCCGACAAGAACGATGTCCGCGCCGCGATCAACCTCGGCGCCCTATACCAGACCGGACTGGGCACGCGGCCCAACCCGGCCCAGGCGCTGGCCTGGTACCGCAAGGCGGCCGACCAGGGCGCGCCCGAAGCCGAGTTCCGCATCGCCCTGATGTACATGACCGGCGCCGGGGTCGACCGCGACCCGCAGCAGGCCGCCGCCTGGATGCGCAAGGCGGCGGACAAGGGCCTGCTGCACGCGCAAAACGCCCTGGCGCTGATGTACAGCCGCGGGACGGGTGTGCCGCGGGACGAGGCGCAGGCCTTCGCCTGGCGGCGCAAGGCCGCCGAGCAAGGGGATGCCAACGCAGCCTACATCGTCGGCCTATCCTACGCGCGGGGCCAGGGCGTCGCGCCCGATCGTGGCCAGGCCCTGGCCTGGCTGCGCAAGGCCGCGGCCCTGGGCCAGCCGAACGCCGCCAAGGCGATCCAGGCGCTTGAAGCCCGCTCGAAGCCTTCGTTCCAGGACGACTGACCGGTCTAGCCGTCAGGGTCCGTACAGGCGCCCTCGGGTGCGCCGAAGCGTTCGATCCACTCGGCCTCGAAGTCCTTGCGGAAGCGGGTGTAGTCCGGGCCGTCCGCCGTCACCATCTCGCCGCGGAAGGCGTAGGCCGGACCGGGGCGGCCGGGAATGGACGGCTTGTCGAAATAGATCTCGATCATGGGCGCATCGTCGCGGCTCTTGGGATGAGCCAGGGTGACGGTCGCCTGGGCGCACCAGTCGCTGCCTGCATCGAGCGGGTTGACGTCGTTGGCCAGCACGCACCGGCCGGCGGTCCAGACGATGGCGCGCGCGTGGGCGCCGACCAGGGCCTTCAGCCAGGCCTCAAGCGTCAGCCCGGCGTCGCAATGGACCTGGTCGTAGTCGATGGCCTTGACCGGCGTCGCGCGGGCGGCGGCTGCGAGCGCGGCCGTGGGAACGCCCTTGCGCATCGCGCCGCTCGAACGGCCGGCCGCCGCGGCGCCGACGGCCAGGGCCAGGAGGCCGGCCAGCGCGGCCGCGCCGATCCACAGGTCTGGACGCCTCATCATCGCCTCAGAATTCCCGTCCCGCCTTGCGCCACGACGCTCCCGTCCGCATCTGGGCTGGAGTTCGTCCCGAGAGGTTCCCCATGCGCGCCGTCGGCTATCGCACATCCCTGCCCATCGACGATCCCCAGGCGTTGATCGATGTCAACCTGCCCCGCCCCCGCGCGGAGGGCCGCGACCTGCTGGTCGAGGTCCGGGCGATCTCGGTCAATCCCGTCGACACCAAGGTGCGCCGTCGCGGCGGCCCGGCGCCGGGCGAGGACGTCAAGGTGCTGGGCTGGGACGTGGCCGGCGTCGTGGTCGAGGCCGGGCCGGATGCGCGGCTGTTCAAGCCGGGCGACGCAGTCTGGTACGCCGGCGCGATCAACCGGCCGGGCGCCAACGCCGAATTCCACCTGGTCGACGAGCGGATCGTCGGCCGCAAGCCCGCCAGCCTGGACTTCCCGGCCGCCGCGGCCCTGCCGCTGACCACCATCACCGCCTGGGAGGCGCTGTTCGACCGGCTGGAGGTCCGCCGGCCGGTTCCGGGCGCGGCGGCGGCGGTGCTGATCATCGGCGGCGCCGGCGGGGTCGGCTCGATCACCATCCAACTCGCCCACACCCTGACCGACCTGACGGTGATCGCCACCGCCTCGCGGCCGCAGACCCGCGACTGGTGCCTGGAACTGGGCGCCGACCATGTGCTGGACCACTCGGCCGGCCTGGCCGATCAGGTCGCGGCCCTGGGCCTGGGCGCGCCGGGCCACGTCTTTTCAACCACCCACACCGACAGCCACCTGCCCGAGATCGTCAAGCTAGTCGCGCCTCAGGGCAAGGTCGCCCTGATCGACGATCCGGCCAGCCTCGACGCCAACAGCCTGAAGGGAAAGAGCCTGTCGCTGCACTGGGAGGCGATGTTCGCCCGATCGCTGTTCCAGACCGCCGACATGGAGGCCCAGCACGCCCTGCTGGACCAAGTCGCGGACATGGTCGACGAGGGTCGCATCCGCACGACCCTGACCGAGGTCTTCGGAACCATCAACGCCGCCAACCTCCGCCGCGCCCACGCCCAGATCGAGAGCGGCACGACGCGCGGGAAGATCGTCCTCGCGGGCTTCTGATCAGGCCGGGACGAACTTCAGCGCGACGCCGTTGTTGCAGTAGCGCAGGCCGGTCGGGCGCGGGCCGTCGTCGAACACGTGGCCCTGGTGCCCCAGGCACTGGGCGCAGTGGTATTCGCTGCGCGGCTCGATCAGCTTGAAGTCCTGCTTGCGCCCCACGTTCGCGCCGACGACCTGGAAGAAGCTCGGCCAGCCGGTCCCGGAGTCGAACTTCCACTCGGAACGGAACAGGGGCAGGCCGCAGCCCAGACAGATGAAGCTTCCCTTGCGGTGCTCGTTGTTGAGCGGGCTGGTGAACGGATACTCCGTGCCCTCGCGCCGGAGCACCGCGTAGGCGGCGGGCGCCAGGCGTTTGCGCCAGTCGGCGTCGCTCAGCTTGCGCCACGGCGAGGCCGCGAAGGCCTGTGCCGGATCGGCCGCCAGCGCCGTTCGGGCAAGGCCCGCGAGGCCCAGGGCGGCAGCGGACACCAGAAGGCCGCGACGGGTCGGATCGGGGATCGAAACGCTCATGCTTCCTGATACGGACGCGGCGGCCCGCCGGTTACGCGGACGGGCTCAATCGTTCGTGATCGCCCCGCCGGCTTCGCGTCGACCGCGCCCGACGCCTCGGTTGTGACCGTCCCTATCGATATGTATATCGACTACATAACGAAGGCGGCGCGTCGGCGGCGGCGCTGTCGTGGGGGACGACCAATGAACCGTACAAAGACGATCCTGTTTGCAGCGGGCGCCTCGATCGCCACGCTCGCCGGCCCGGCGTTCGCCCAGGACGCGGCGCCGGCGACCCAGCCGGTGGCCAACGTCTACCCCCTTGGCGAGATCGAGGTGACGGCCAGGAAGATCGGCGACGTCAACCTGGGCGGCGCCGTGGTGGCGGCTGTCGAGCTGCGCAAGTTCAACATCACGACCGCGAACCAGGCGCTGAACCTGATCGCCGGCACGGACGCAGCGCCGACCGGCGGGCCGCGCAACGAGGGCGTGATCTATATCCACGGCTTCGACCGGTTCGAGACTACCCTCTCAATCGACGGCATCCGGGTCTATCTGCCGGCGGACAACCGGCTGGACTTCAGCCGGTTCCTCACCGAGGACCTGTCGGAGATCCAGGTCGCCAAGGGCTATGTGTCGGTGCTCGACGGGCCCGGCGGCATGGGCGGGGCGATCAACCTCGTCACCCGCAAGCCCACCAAGCCGCTGGAGGTCGAACTGTGGGGCGGCGGCGGCTTCGACCGCGACGGCTCGGTCAACAGCTACGATCTCTCCGGCTTGATCGGCGGGCGGACGGACAAATACTACCTTCAGCTCTCCGGCGCCCGGTCGGACATCTCGCACGACAAGCTGTCGAACGACTATGCGTCCACCAGCGTCCAGCCGGCGGGGAACCGCTACCACTCCTATTCGAACGACTGGCGGATCAACTTGAAGGCCGGCTTCACGCCGAACGACACGGACGAATATTCGATCAACTACATCGAGCAGGATGGCGCCAAGGGCGCGCCCTACAACGTCTACGATTCGATCGCGACCCAGCGGTACTGGGACTGGCCGGTGTGGGACATCCGCAGCGTCTACGCCCTCTCGCACACCAAGCTGGGCGGCAACGCCTACGTCGACGGCAAACTCTACTACAACCAGTTCATCAACGACCTGTTCTCCTACAGCAACGCCGCCCAGACGCTGATGAACACGCCGAAGGCGTTCAAGAGCTACTACGACGACTCGGCCTTCGGCGGACGGATTGAACTGGGCGCCAACCTGACGGCGGCCGACACGCTGAAGGCCATGTTCGAGTTCCGCGAGGACCGGCACGTCCAGCACGAGACGACCTTCAACCCCCTCTTCACCCAGCCCGACCAGACCTCGGTCGAGGACACCTATTCGGTCGCGATCGAGGACGTGTTCCACGCCACCGCGCACATCGACGTCGTGGGCGGGGTCTCCTACGACTGGCGCGACCTGAAGCAGGCCCAGGACTATTCGAACGGCGTGATCAACTATCCGCTGAGGAATTCCAACGCGCTGAACGGCCAGGGCGCCGTGACCTACGCCTTCGACGGTGGCGCCAAGCTCTACGCCAGCGTCTCGGACCGCACCCGCTTCCCGACCCTGTTCGACCGGTTCAGCTCGCGCTTCGGCGGGGCGATCTCCAACCCGGGCCTGCTGCCCGAGCGGGCGGTGAACTACGAGGTCGGCGGCTCGACCCTGATCACGCCCAGGCTGAAGCTCGACGGGGCGGTGTTCTACAGCGACGTGACCGACATCATCGTCTCCGTCCCGCTGATCTACCAGGGCACGGCAGTGACCCAGAGCCGCAACGTGGGCTCCGGCAAGTACTATGGGGCCGAGGCCTCGATCCACGCCAACCTGAGCCCGACCGTCGATGTGGGCGCCAACTACACCTACATCCGCCGGGTCGTGGACAATCCGGCGACGGCCGGCTTCGAACTGACCGGGGTCCCGATCAACAAGGCCTTCATCTATCTCGACTGGCGCGCCCTGCCGGCCCTGACCGTCACGCCCAGCCTCGACATGGCGAGCAGCCGGTGGACCACCAACACCGCCGGCACGGCCTATTTCAAGATCGGGTCCTACACCCTGGCCAACCTGGGCCTGACCTGGCGGATGAACAGCCACGTGGACGTCCTGGCCGGGGTGAAGAACGTCTTCGATCGGAACTACCAGCTGGTCTACGGCTTCCCCGAGGCCGGCAGGACCGAATACCTGTCGCTGCACATGCACCTCTAGGTGGGAGCCGGTTCGATGACCTTGAAAGCCTGGACCTTGGCCGCCGCGCTGGCCGCCCTGCCGCTCGCCGCCGAGGCGCAGATGGCCCAAGAGGCTCCCCCCGCCGCCTGCCCGGCGGCGGACGCCAGCCTGCTGCCGGCGCTGGCCGGCTGGCCCCACAAGGCCGCGGTCGCCGGCGCGACCAGCGCCGCCGGCCTTTCCAACGCCCGGCTCACCGTCGGCGAGGCCGCGCGCGTGAGCCTGCACCCGACGCCCGAGGTCGCCTACCCGCTCCAGCCTGAAAAGCCCGGCGGCTCGGTCAGCCACGGCGGGCTGGTCGAATTCAGCGTGGCCGCCGCGGGCGACTACCAGGTGGCGCTCTCCAGCGGCGCCTGGATCGATGTGGTGGCCAAGGGCCAGGCGGTGGTCTCGACCGCGCACGGCCATGGTCCGGCCTGCTCGACCATCCGCAAGATGGTGGACTTCTCCCTGCAGCCCGGCCGCTACGTGCTGCAGATCTCGGCCAACGCCGACCCTGACCTTGGCCTGATGATCGTGCGCCGTCCGTAGGGTGCGCCGCCTGGGCAAACGGCTGGCGATCGCAGCGGCGGGCCTGGCCTGCCTGGCCGCCGCGGCCGCGCAGGCGCCTTACGCCCCGCCGCCGGTTCCGGCCGACAATCCCCAGACGCCCGCCAAGGTCGAGCTTGGGCGGCGCCTGTTCTACGACGCCGACCTGTCGATCGATGGAACCATGGCCTGCGCCACCTGCCACGAACAGCGACGCGGCTTCACCGACGGCAACACCAGCCATCCCGGCGTTCATGGCGAGACGGCGCGGCGCAACGTGCCCAGCCTGGCCGACGTCGGCGACTTAAGTCCCCTCACCTGGGCCGACCCGTCGCTGAAGACCCTGGAGACCCAGTTCAACGTGCCCTTGATGGGCGAGCACCCGGTCGAGATGGGCATGGCGGGCCAGGCCAAAATGCTGACCGACCGGCTCTCGGCCGAGCCCTGCTATCGGCGGATGTTCGCCGCGGCCTTTCCGGGCGACGGGACGATCACCGTAGCCCGCATCGGCCAGGCCATCGCCGCCTTCGAGCGAACCCTGGTCTCGCACGAGACGCCCTACGACCACGACCGTCGCGGCGAGACGGCCGCCTTGTCCGACGCGGCCCGGCGCGGCGAGTCCCTCTTCTTCGGGCCCCGGCTGGACTGCGCGGCTTGCCATGCCGGGCCGAACTTCACCGACACGGCCTTCCACGACATCGGCCTCTATGACCTGGACGGCGCCGGCGGCTATCCGGCCTCCGACCACGGCCTGAGGGAGGTCACCGGCCGCGCCGCCGACGAGGGCCGGTTCCGCACGCCCGGCCTTCGGAACGTCGCTCTGAGCGCGCCCTATATGCACGACGGCTCGATCGCCGATCTCGGCGAGGCCGTCCGCGCCCACTATCGCGGGACCAATCCGCTGCGCGATCCGGCGCTGGCCGGCCGCAGCGTTTCCGGGGCCGAGGTCGCGGACCTTAAGGCCTTCCTCGGTGCCCTGACCGACCAGGATTTCGTCAGCGACCTGCGGTTCTCCCTGCCCAAGCGCGCCTGCCCAGCCTAGAGCCGATCGGGTTCAGCCAGGCCCCTCGCCAGCAGGACCATGGCGGCCGGGAAGACGACGATCCAGGGCGAGGCGACGTAGATCAGCCACGGCCAGGCGGGCTGACCGAAGATGGCGAGCCCGAGCACGCCGTTGACGATCAGCGCCCACCGCAGCCAGCGCCGCGCGCCGCCGCCCGGGAAAGCCGGCGCCAGGACCAGGGACGGGGCGAAGGTCAGGATCCGGTCCCACGGATCAGTCAGCACGCCGGCGACCTGCAGCACCTGCGGCACGTCGTAGGCGACGGCGGCCACGGCCGCGGCCATCGCGGCCCACGCCCCGAAGCGGCTGGTCATCGGCGCCTCCCGCGTTGTCCAGGGCGCCAGGGCGCCACCGCGCGCGCGGGGCGACATTGATCGAGCGCATGCGCTCGACCGGGCCGCCTCGGCCTCAGCCCAGGCCCGCCGCCTCGTCCAGGCCGAGCATCAGGTTCAGGTTCTGCACCGCCGCGCCGGCCGCGCCCTTGCCGAGATTGTCCAGCAAGGCGATGAGCCGCGCCTGGCCCTCGCGCGCGTTGCCGAACACGAAGAGCTTCAGCCGGTTGGTCCCGTTCAGCCCCTCCGGGTCCAGCGTCTTGACCGCGGCGGCCTCGGCCACGGAGGCGACCTCGACGAACCGCTCGCCGGCGTAGGCTTCGGTCAGGACGGCGTGCAGGTCGGCCAGGGCGGGTTTGCCTGGCAGGGCCCAGAGCTGCAGCGGGACTTCGACGATCATGCCCTGGGCGTAGCGGCCAACGGCCGGGGCGAACAGCGGCCGGTGGGCCAGGCCCACCCGCGCGATGATCTCAGGCACGTGCTTGTGCTCCAACCCCGTTCCATAGATGCGGTAGGGAACCTGGGTGTAGGTCGGCCCGTCCGCGTCCTCGAACTCGGCGATCATCGACTTGCCGCCGCCGGTGTAGCCGGAGACGCCGTTGATCGTGACCGGCCAGTCGGCGGGGACGATCCCCGCCCGCACCAGGGGCCGCAGCAGGGCGATGGCCCCGGTCGACCAGCAGCCCGGGTTGGTCACCCGGGTCGATGCGGCGATCTCAGCCCGCAGGCCCGGCTCGCTCTCGGCGAAGCCATAGGTCCAGCCGGGCGCGACCCGGTGGGCGGTCGACGGGTCGATCACCTTGACCTTGGGATTCTCGATCAGGGCCACGGCCTCGCGCGCGGCGTCGTCCGGCAGGCACAGGATCACCAGGTCCGCGCCGTTCAGCATCTCGGCCCGCGCCGCCGGGTCCTTGCGGCGTTCGGGATCGATCGAGACCAGCTGAAGCTCGCGCCGGTCCCTCAGCCGCGCGTGGATCTGCAGGCCCGTGGTGCCCGCCTCGCCGTCGATGAAGACCCTGTAGGCCATGACCATCTCCCCAAAGAAAAAGGGCGCCCGGTTTCCCGAAGCGCCCCTTTGGACAACGCGTGTGTGACGACGCGTTTAGCGCTTCGAGAACTGGAAGCTGCGGCGGGCCTTGGCCTTGCCGTACTTCTTGCGTTCGACGACGCGGCTGTCGCGGGTCAGGAAGCCATAGGGCTTGAGCACCGCGCGCAGGCCCGGCTCATAGTAGGTCAGCGCCTTGGACAGGCCGTGACGCACCGCGCCGGCCTGGCCCGACAGGCCGGAACCGACGACTGTGACGTCGACGTCGAACTGGCCGAGGCGGTCGGCGACCTGCAGCGGCTGGGCGATCATCATGCGCAGCACCGGCCGGGCGAAATAGATCTCCTGGTCGCGGCCGTTGATGGTGATCTGGCCCTTGCCCGGCTTGATCCAGACGCGGGCGATGGCGTTCTTCCGCTTGCCGGTGGCGTAGGCGCGGCCCTGGGCATCGATCTGCGGCTCGTGCACGACCGGTTCGGCTTCGGGGTTGGAGGACAGGCTGCGGAGAGCCTCGAGACCTTCGGCCATGGACTATTGGCTCCGGACGTTCTTGGCGTTGAAGCCCTTGAAGTCGACGACTTCCGGGTTCTGGGCCTGATGGGGGTGCTCGGCGCTGGTGTAGAGCCGCAGATGGGTGAGCTGGCGGCGGGCCAGCGGGCTTTCCTTGGGCAGCATCCGCTCGACCGCCTTCATCAGGACGCGTTCGGGGAAGCGGCCACCGAGGATCTTGCCCGCGGTGCGGCCCTTGACGCCGCCGGGATAGCCGGTGTGCCAGTAGTAGGTCTTCTGGTCGAGCTTGCGGCCGGTGAACTTCACCTGGTCGGCGTTGATCACGACGACATGGTCGCCGCAGTCGACGTGCGGGGTGTAGTCGGCGCGGTGCTTGCCGCGCAGGCGCATGGCGATGAACGTCGCCAGACGGCCGACGACGGCGTCCTTGGCGTCGATCACGATCCACTTCTTCTCGACGTCCGCCGGCTTCAGCGACGCCGTGGTCTTGGTCGTCATGGGTCAGATCCAATAAGGGCGCGAGAGGAGAATACCCACCCCTCGTCGTGAGGTGGCGCTGGTACAGGCGCTGGCAGGCCATGTCAACGTCAATTACGTCGCAGGTGTCTGCACAAAGCCTTACCTCATAAGGGAATTTGCCTTGCGGTACCACCATACCGCAAGATTTTCCACTCTCTCAGGTCCGCTGCGCCCGCCAGGCGAAGGTGATCGCCGTCGCCAGGACGATCGCCGCGCCGGCCTGGTGGGCGATGCTGAGGGACAAGGGCGCGCGCGCCATCAGGGTCGCGATGCCCAGGCTGACCTGGGCGGTGACCAGCACGCCCAGGGTGACGGCGAGCCCCCTCACCGCCCCGGCCGCACGGCGCGCCCGGGCGGCGGCGATCGCCGTGCCCACGGCCAGGGCGAACAGCAGATAGGCGATGATGCGATGGTTGAACTGCACCGCCGCCTGGCTGTGCAGCAGGGTCCGCCACAGGCCGCCGCTCCAATAGTCCTCGGGGAAGACGCGCCCGCGCATCAGCGGCCAGTCGTTGTCGACCAGGCCCGCCTGGTTGCCGGCGACGAGCGCGCCGAGCAGGCTCTGCAGATAGACCAGTCCGGCGATCGCCGCCGCAATCGGCGCCCACCGAGTCGGCCGCGGCGGCCGCTGGGACCCGGACCAGGCCTCCCAGCCGGTCCAGATCAGGGCGCAATAGAGGATCAGGGCCAGGCCCAGGTGGGTCGCCAGCCGCTCCGGCGCGACCGACACCCGCGCCTCGAGCCCGCTTCTCACCATCCACCAGCCGACGAAACCCTGCAGCCCGCCCAGGAAGAACAGGACGAGGCAGCGCCCGATCAGCCGCCGCGGCATCGCGCCCACGGCCAGGAAGGCGATGAACGGTCCGGCGAACACCACCCCCAGCAGCCGCCCGATCAGCCGGTGGGTCCACTCCCACCAGTAGATGCCCTTGAAGGCGTCCAGGCTCATGCCCCTGTTGAGCAGCTGGTACTGCGGGATCTGCTGGTAGCGCTGGAACTCGGCCATCCAGGCGGCCTGCGACATCGGCGGAATGACCCCGGTCACCGGCTTCCATTGGGTGATCGACAGGCCCGAGCCCGTGAGCCGCGTCGCGCCGCCCACAACCACCATGCCGAAGACCAGGGCCGCGACGATGAACAGCCACGCGCCGACGAGGCGCGAGCGGTCCGACCTCAGGAACGACCTCATCGGACGAAATGACCCATGGGCGTGACAACATCCCTGGCGACAGCGTATCGGCTGTCCGGTTAGACCGGTCGGGCGCGAAGGTCCATGGCGGACCTTCACCACGCCTCGCCTTCAGCAGGGGATCAAGGCCATGACCGCGCGGGTCCGCAAGGCGATCGGCTCCTTTGTCATCGTGGCCTTCATGCTGCTTTACATCGCCGTCGCCGCCAGCGTCGGCGGCCACATGCCCGACCAGTGGTGGCTGCGGTTGGCGTTCTACGCCGTGGCCGGCACGGCCTGGAGCCTGCCGCTGATCCCCCTGATGATCTGGATGAACCGCGGGCGCTAAGCCGCGACCTGTTCGGCCCCGAAGGCCTTCTGGTAGAATTCGGCCGCCTTCATCGCTCCGTCGACCATGAGATAGGGCGTAACCCCGCCGCGCACGGGGACGTTGGTGTCGGTCTCGGCCATGGCGCATCCTTTCGCTCGGGAGGCTTCGCGCCACAGGACGAACGAGGCCGCCGCGATCCGACGCCCCTGTGCGAGCCGGTCAGGCCTTCAGCCGCCAGCCGGTCCTGAACACCCACCAGACGGCCGCCAGGCACAGGGCCATGAAGCCTAGCGTCATGCTCAGGCTCAGACCCACCCCGACGTCCGACTGGCCGTAGAAGCTCCAGCGGAATCCGCTGACCAGATAGACCACCGGGTTGAACAGGGTGACTTTGCGCCAGAGCGGCGGCAGCATGTCGATCGAATAGAAGCTGCCGCCCAGGAAGGTCAGCGGGGTGATGACCAGCAGCGGCACGACCTGCAGCTTCTCCCAGCTGTCAGCCATGACCCCGATCAGGAAGCCGAACAGGCTGAAGGTCACCGCGGTCAGCACCAGGAAGCTGGCCATGAACAACGGGTGCAGGACGTCGAACGGCACGAAGAGGCGCGCGGTGAAGAGGATGATCACGCCCAGCAGCACCGACTTGGTCGCCGCCGCGCCGATGTAGCCCAGGACCGCCTCGATCCAGGAGACGGGCGCGGACAGCAGCTCGTAGATGGTCCCCGACCATTTGGGCATGAAGATGCCGAACGAGGCGTTGGCCAGGCTCTCGGTCAGCACAGACAGCATCATCAGGCCGGGCACGATGAAGGCGCCGTACCGCACCCCGCCGATCGCGGCCATGTGCGAGCCGATCGCCGAGCCGAACACGACGAAATAGAGCGAGGTCGAGATGACCGGCGCGAGGATCGACTGGCTCAGCGTGCGCAGCCAGCGCGACAGCTCGAAGACGTAGATGGCGCGGACGGCGTGCAGGTTCATGGACGTTCGCTCATCGGCGCTCGCTCACCAGGCTGACGAAGATCTCCTCCAGCGAGCTCTGGCGAGTCTGCAGATCCTTGAAGTCGAGCCCGGAGGCGCTGAACTGGCGCATCAGCCCGGCGATGCCCGTGCCCTCGCACTGGGCGTCGAAGGTGTAGGTGAGTTCGGTTCCGTCCGCCGAAAGTTCGAGGTTGTAGCCGGCCAGTTCGGCGGGGACGGCGGTCAGCGGCGCCTGCAGGTGCACGGTCAGCTGCCGCTTGCCGAGCTTCTCCATCAAGACGGCCTTGTCCTCCACCAGGATGATCTCGCCCCTGGAGATCACCCCGATGCGGTCGGCCATCTCCTCGGCCTCCTCGATGTAGTGGGTGGTCAGGATAATGGTGACGCCGCTGTCCCTCAGGCCGCGCACCATCGCCCACATGTCGCGCCGCAGCTCGACGTCGACCCCGGCGGTCGGCTCGTCCAGGAACAGGATGCGCGGCTCGTGGCTGAGCGCCTTGGCGATCATCACGCGCCGCTTCATGCCGCCGGACAGGGCCAGGATCTTGCTGTCCTTCTTGTCCCACAGGGACAGGTCCTTGAGCAGTTTCTCCAGATAGGCCTTGTCCGGCGCCTTGCCGAACAGGCCGCGGCTGAAGTTCACCGTCGCCCAGACCGTCTCGTAGGAATCGGTGGTCAATTCCTGCGGCACCAGGCCGATCTTGGTCCGCGCCTGGCGATAGTCTGCGACGATGTCGTGGCCGTCGGCCACGACCCGCCCGCCGCTGGCGTTGACCAGACCGCAGACAATGCCGATCAGCGTGGTCTTGCCCGCCCCGTTCGGCCCCAGAAGCGCGAAGATCTCGCCCGCCTCGATCTCCAGGTCCACCGCCCTCAGGGCGGTCTGTCCGGAGGCGTAGGTCTTGGTCAGGCCGGAAACGCTGATGATGGACGCCACGAGCGGATCAGGACGCAGGCTGGGCCATCAGGGCGTCGTCGATCTCGGCCGCGCGGATGGCGGCGGGGCGATTGCCGATCCGCTCCCAATAGCGTTCGAAGGCCGGTCGCTTCTCCAGCGTGCCGAAGCGCAGGCCCCAGCCGATCTGCGAGCCGAAATAGACGTCCGCCGCGGTGAACTGGTCGCCGGCCACGTAGTCGCCCCCCGACACGGCGATCTCCAGTGCGTTGACCACGTCCTCGACGCAGCCGTAGCCGACCATCCGCTTCTGTTCGTCCGGGACCGTCACGCCCAGCGAGCGGTCGGTGGTGGCCGCCTCGACGGGGCCGGCGGCGAAGAACATCCAGCGGTAATAGGGCCCGCGGCGCCTGTCGCCTTGCGGCGGCGCCAAGCCCGCCTGCGGGAAGGCATCGGCCAGATAGGCGCAGATCGCGCCGCCCTCGGTCACGACGGTGTCGCCGTGCTGGATCGCCGGAACCTTGCCCATCGGATTGACCGCCAGATACTCGGCCGCCTTCATCGACGCGCCATAGCCCAGAATCTCGGTCCGATAGGGCTGGCCGACTTCCTCGAGCATCCAGCGCACGATCCGGCCGCGCGACATCGGATGGGTGTAGAAGACGAGTTCGTCCGTCATGGCGTTCTCCCTTGCTGACCTGAGGCTAACGCCAAGACCGTGAACATTTCAAGAACCCGATGGCCGCCCGGCGCTCGAAGGGCGTTCCAGCAGCACGGCCAGCAACCGCTGGATGAGCCCGAACAGGGCGGCGCGGTCAAGGTCCGGATGCGAGATCACCCGCAACGGGACGCCATCGAAGATCAGGGCCATCACCTCCACCCTCGCGGCGATGTCCGCGTCGCTCCAGCCGTCCGGCTTGGAGCCGGCGAGCACCCGGGCGAAGTTGGCGCGCAGCACGCGGTCGGCGGCCTGGACCACCTCGGCGACCTTGGGATTGCGGGCGGCCTCGGCCCGGATTTCGACCATCAGGGCGGCACGGTCGAGGTCGAGGCTGCGGTCGGCCGCCCGGTCGATGTCCTCGACGAGCTTGCCGTAGACATCGTCGCTCGTGGCCTCCAGCTCGGCCATGCCGGCCAAGGCCTCGTCCACGTCCTCGCGCACGATCGCCTGGATGATCTCGTCCTTGCCGACGAAATAGCGGTAGATATGGCCGACGCTCATACCGGCTTCGGCGGCGATCACCGCCATGCTGGTGGCGTGGAATCCGTGCCGGCGGAAACAGCGGATCGCAGCGTCCAGCACCTGGCGCCGACGCGCGGCGACCCGGGGCGATTGTTCCTCCGCCGAAACCATTCTTTTCAACTCCCGACGCGATCCTGCCCCAACGTCGCCTTGACAATGATAGGCTATATCCCTAGCTGCTGCCATGAAAGAGTGAACGTTCATTCTCACCTCAGGGGTATTGCGTGTTGTCTGAGCGAAAGATGGCCCCGCCGGGTCGCCCAGCCATATCCTGTCTCATGGCGGCAGGCCTGGCCGCGGCGGCCGCGCTCGTCCTGCAGGGCTGCAGCCCCCACGGTCAGGGCGGTCAGAACCGCGGACCGGCCGAGGTCGGGGTAGTCACCATCGAGCCCCAGTCCGTGACCCTGCAGACCGAACTGCCCGGACGCACCACCCCTTACGAGACCTCGGACGTGCGGCCTCAGGTAGGGGGCATCATCAAGGCGCGGCTGTTCACCGAAGGCTCGAACGTCAAGGCCGGCCAGGTGCTCTATCAGATCGACCCGGCGCCCTATCGCGCGGCCTACGACCAGGCCGCGGCCCAGCTGGCGAGCGCCGAGGCCAACCTAGTCACCACCAAGGTCAAGGCCGAGCGCTACGCGGACCTGGTCAAGATCAACGGCGTCAGCCGCCAGGACTCCGACGACGCGGAGGCCGCCTACCGCCAGGCCGTAGCCACCGTACAGCAGGACAAGGCGTCGCTCGAGAGCGCCCGGATCAACCTGGACTACACCCGCGTCACCGCCCCGATCAGCGGGCGGATCGGGGCCTCGGCCTTCACCCAGGGCGCGCTGGTGACCGCCAGCCAGACCAGCGCCCTGACCACTATCCAGCGCCTCGACCCGATCTATGTCGACATCAACCAGTCGGCGAGCGAACTGCTCAAGCTGCGGCGCGACCTGGCGGCGGGCCAGCTGAACCGAGGCGGCGCCGCCTCGATGGTCGTACGGCTGAAACTGGAGGACGGCTCGGACTATCCGTTGGACGGCAAGCTGCAGTTCACAGACGTGACCGTCGACCAAACCACCGGCTCGGTGACCCTGAGGGCGGTGTTCCCCAACCCGAACGGCGTGCTGCTGCCGGGCATGTACGTGCACGCGGTGGTGACGGAAGGGGTCGACAACCAGGGCCTCCTGGCGCCGCAGCAGGGCGTCACTCGCGACCAGACCGGTCAGCCGACCGCCTGGATCGTCGACGCCCAGAACAAGGCCCAGTTGCGCACCCTGCGCACCGCGCAGGCGATTGGGGACAAATGGCTGGTCAGCGACGGGCTGAAGGCCGGTGACCGGCTGATCGTCGAGGGCGTGCAGCGGGTCCAGCCCGGCGCGAGCGTCCACGCCGTGCCGGCCAACCTGCCGGCCTCCCCCAGCTCCAGCGCCGGCCACTAGCATGTCCCGCTTCTTCATCGAGCGGCCCATTTTCGCCTGGGTCATCGCGATCGTGATCATGCTGGCGGGGGCTTTGGCGATCCGCAGCCTGCCGATCTCTCAGTATCCGTCGATCACGCCGCCGGCGGTGAGCATCAGCACCACCTATCCGGGGGCGGACGCCCAGACGCTCCAGAGTTCCGTCACCCAGGTCATCGAGCAGCAGCTCAAGGGCCTGGACCACCTGCTCTACTTCTCGTCGACCAGCAGTTCGAACGGCCAGGTGACGATCACCACGACCTTCGAGGCCGGGACCAACCCGGACATCGCCCAGGTCCAGGTGCAGAACAAGCTCCAGCAGGCGACCCCGCTCCTGCCCCAGGTCGTGCAGCAGGAAGGCCTGACGGTCGCCAAGTCGCAGACCAGCATCCTCCTTGTCGTCGGCCTCTATGACGATACGGGCCGCTACACCAACCGGGACATCTCCGACTACATCAACAGCAAGCTGCAGGACCCGCTGGCCCGGATCGACGGCGTCGGCGACGTGCAGGTGTTCGGCGGCCAATACGCGATGCGGATCTGGCTCGATCCGTACAAGCTGAACAATTACAAATTGATGCCGTCGGATGTCAGCACCGCCGTCGAAGCGCAGAACGTCCAGGTCTCCGCCGGCCAGGTCGGCGCCCAGCCGGTGACGGCGGGCCAGCAGCTGAACGCCACCGTCACCGCCCAGTCCCGCCTGCAGACCGCCGACCAGTTCAAGGCGATCATCCTGCGCACCAATTCGGACGGCTCGCTGGTGCGCCTGTCCGACGTGGCCCGCGTCGAGCTGGGCTCGGACAGCTACGACGTCATCAGCCGGATGAACGGCATGCCGGCGGCCGGCATCGCCATCAAGCTGGCGCCGGGCGCCAATGCGCTCAAGACCGCCACCGCGGTCAAGAAGGAGGCCACCCTCCTCTCCGCCAACTTCCCGCCCGGGATTAAGCTCGCCTTCCCGGTGGACTCGACCACCTTCATCACGCTGTCGATCGAACAGGTGGTGCAAACCCTGATCGAGGCGATCTTCCTGGTCGTGGCGGTGATGTTCCTGTTCCTGCAGAACTGGCGCGCCACCCTGATCCCGGCGGTCGCGGTGCCGGTCGTGCTTCTGGGCACGTTCGGGGTGCTGGCCGCCTGCGGCTATTCGATCAACACCCTGACCATGTTCGCCATGGTGCTGGCCATCGGCCTTCTGGTCGACGACGCCATCGTGGTGGTCGAGAACGTCGAGCGGATCATGACCGAGGAGGGCCTTTCAGCCAAAGAGGCCACCAAGAAGTCCATGGGCGAGATCACCGGCGCCCTGGTGGGCATCGCCCTGGTGCTCTCGGCGGTGTTCATGCCGATGGCCTTCTTCGGCGGGTCGACCGGGGTGATCTACCGTCAGTTCTCGGTGACCATTGTCTCGGCCATGGCGCTGTCGGTGCTGGTGGCCCTGGTGCTGACGCCGGCGCTCTGCGCCAGCCTGCTGAAGCCCGCCGCCAAGGGCCAGCACGTCAGCGAACGCGGCTTTTTCGGATGGTTCAACCGCACCTTCGCGAGCGGCGTCGAGCGCTACGACCGCAGCCTGCGCGGCATCCTGGGCCGCCCCCTGCCGGCCATGGCGGTCTATGGCGTGGTCGTCGTCGTGATGGCGGTCCTGTTCATCCGCCTGCCGACCGGCTTCCTGCCGGAGGAGGACCAGGGCACGATCATGACCCTGTTCACCCTACCGGTCGGCGCCGTCCAGTCGCGCGCTCTCGACGTGGCGCGTCAGATCGAAAAGCACTACCTGGTCGACGAAAAGGCCAACGTCGACAAGGTGTTCGTGGTCGGAGGCTTCAGCTTCGCCGGCTCCGGCCAGAACCTCGGCATGGTCTTTCTGCACCTGAAGGACTGGAAGGATCGGCCCGGCTCCGCCAACCGCGCGCCGGCGATCGCGATGCGGGCGATGGGGGCGCTGTCGCGCGTCCGCGACGCCCAGATCTTCGCCCTGGTGCCGCCGGCGGTGCAGGAGTTGGGCAACTCCTCCGGCTTCGACCTCGAGCTGGAGGACCGGGGCGGCATCGGCCACGAGGCCCTGGTCAAGGCCCGCAACCAGCTTCTGGGCATGGCCGCCCGGGACCCGATCCTCTCCTCCGTCCGGGCCAACAGCCAGGACGACACGCCCCAGATCCACGTCAGCGTCGACCAGGCGCGCGCCGGAGCGCTCGGCCTGTCCCAGAGCGACATCAACAACACCCTGAGCTCCGCCTGGGGCGGGTCGTACATCAACGACTTCATCGACCGCGGGCGGGTCAAGCGCGTCTATATGCAGGCCGACGCGCCGTTCCGCATGAACCCGGACGATCTCGGCCGTTGGTACGTGCGATCGTCCAGCGGGACGATGGCGCCGTTCTCGTCCTTCTCGAGCCACGACTGGACCACGGGCCCGGCCGAGTTGGACCGCTACAACGGCTATCCGTCGCTGGAAATCCAGGGCCAGGCCGCGAGCGGCAAGAGCTCCGGCGCGGCGATGACCGAGATGCAGAAGCTGATCGCCAAACTGCCCAACGGCGTGGGCTTCGAATGGACGGGCCTGTCCTACCAGGAGCGCCTGTCCGGGTCCGAGGCGCCAGCGCTCTACGCCCTTTCGATCCTGGTGGTGTTCCTGTGCCTGGCGGCGCTCTACGAGAGCTGGTCGATCCCGCTCTCGGTGCTGCTGGTCATCCCCCTGGGGGTCGTGGGCGCGGTGCTCGCCGCCACCCTGCGCGGACTCTACAACGACATCTATTTCCAGGTCGGCCTTCTGACCACCATCGGGCTTTCGGCCAAGAACGCGATCCTGATCGTCGAGTTCGCCGAAGCCGCCGAGCGGAACGGCTCAACGCCGTTCCAGGCCGCCATGCTGGCCGCGCGGCTGAGGCTGCGGCCGATCCTGATGACCTCGCTCGCCTTCATCGCCGGCGTCTTCCCGCTGACGATCGCGTCGAGCGCCGGCGCCGCCAGTCAGAACGACATCGGCACCGGGGTCATCGGCGGCATGCTGACCGCAACCGGGCTGGCGATCTTCCTGGTGCCGCTGTTCTACGTCGGGGTGCGCAGCGCCTTCGCCCACGGCCGATCAACCAAGGCGGTCCAGAGCCAGGACGGTCCGGAAGGTCCGCAAGGCCAGAGCCACGAAGGAGAGGCGCCGTGAGCCCGTCCCGTCTCAAGCTCGCGGCCGGGCTGGTCGCAGCCAGCGCCCTCGCCGGCTGCACCCTCGATCCCGCCTATCAGCGGCCCGCAGCGCCCGTGCCGTCCGCCTGGCCGACCGGCGCGGCCTATCCGTCCACGAGCGGCCAGGCGACGATCGCCGGCTGGCGCGACGTGGTCACCGACGCCCGGCTCAAGCAGGTCGTCGAACAGGCCCTGGCCAACAACCGCGACCTGCGCATCGCCGTCGCCAACATGGTCGCCGCGCGCGCCCAGTACCACGTGCAGCGCGCCGACCTGTTCCCCGCCATCACCGCCAACGCCAGCGCGACCTATGCGGGCGAACCAGCGTCCGCGGTCACGGGCGGGAGTGGAACGGGCAGGGTCAACGAGCATCTCTACAGCGCCAGCGTCGGCTTCAGCAGCTATGAACTCGACCTGTTCGGCCGGGTGCGCAGCCTGACCCGGGCTGCGCAGGAGCAGTATTTCGCCAGCGAGGAGGCCCGCCGCGCCGCCCAGATCAGCCTGGTGGCCGAGGTCGCCGGCGACTGGCTGACGCTGGGCGCCGACCGCACCCTGCTGAAGATCGCCCAGGACACCCAGGCCAGCGACGCCGAGAGCCTGGCCATCACCCAGCGGCGGCTGGACGCCGGCGTGGCCACCGCCCTGGACGTCGCCGAGGCCCGGACCGCGCTCGAACAGGCCCGCTCCGACGTCGCCGCCGACATCACCCAGGTCGCCCAGGACCGCAACGCGCTGGAACTGGTGGTCGGCGCGCCGGTGGCCGACGCCCTGCTGCCCGACGGCCTGGACGAGACGCCGCCGGTGGCCGAAACCCCGGCGGGAGTCAGTTCGACGGTGCTGCTGCGCCGGCCGGACGTGGTCGAGGCCGAGGACCAGCTGAAGGCGCAGAACGCCAACATCGGCGCGGCGCGCGCCGCCTTCTTCCCGACCATCAGCCTGACCGGCTCGGGCGGCGGGAGCAGCACCGCCCTCTCCCGGCTCTTTTCGTCCGCCGCCGGCGCCTGGAGCTTTGCGCCCTCGATCTCCCTGCCGCTGTTCGAGGGCGGCAAGAACATCGCCAACCTCGCCTACGCCAAGGCCGAGCGCGACTCGGCGGTGGCCACCTACGAAAAGTCGATCCAGACGGCGTTCCGCGAGGTGGCCGACGCGCTCGCCCGGCGCGGCACCATCGACGAGCAGCTCGCCGCCCAGAAGGCCGAAAGTGCGGCCGCGGAAGACGCCCTGCGCCTGTCGACCGCCCGCTACGAGCGCGGCAGCGACACCTATCTCAACCTCCTGATCTCCCAGCGGACGCTCTATTCCGCACGCCAGACGCTGGTGGCGACGCAGCTGGCGCGCTCGACCAACCTCGTGACTCTGTACAACGCCCTGGGCGGCGGATGGGATTAGAAATCCGCCGTTAGCGACTGACTCTGCGGCTCTTTGGCGGAACCTTGCGACCGGGTGCGTCCCTACACCGCCCGCAGCAGCACCGCGGTCGCGTCGTCGCTGGTCTTGAAGCGCGGATAGCGCACCCCCTCGGCGTCGTCCTGTTCGATGGCCCGCAACTCATCCAGCAGGACGGCCAGTCCCTTGTCGCGCGCGGCCCGCACCAGGCCGCTCGCGTCGTAGCGCAGATAATCCGTGCCGAGCGCCAGAAAGCCGTCGCTGGCCAGCAGCACCAGGGCGCCGGATGGCGCAGCCGCGGCGCCGCGGCTGACCTGGTCGGCGCAATGGCGGGTCGGGCCGAAGACCCATGGCCCGCCTTCGGTGTTGTAGCGCGCTCGCGACGCACGCTGGGCCTCCAGGAACGGCCGTCGCACGGTGGCGCCGGCGGGGTTGATCCCGTGGGTCGCCGCCAGCCGTGCGGCGGCGTTGGCCTCGGCGGCGCGCTTGCCGAACGCCTCGCCGACCACCTGGGCCTCTTCGCCCGGCCGCAGGACAAGGGCGGCGCAGTCGCCGAACCAGAAGGCGTCCAGTCCGCCGTCACTCACCGATTCGACCATCATCATCGAGGCGAACGGCGTCTCGTAGTTGTGCGCCGGCGGCCGCGAACGCTGGCGGACATAAGCCTCCTCGACGTCCGCGGCGGTCGCCCGCAGCGCGTCGTGGCCGCTCAGCCGGGCGGCGTGCGCGGCCAGCCGCTCGGCGCCCAACCGGGCCAGCCAGGCCGCATCGCTGCCGCCCGGAAGCAGGTCCTCGTCGGCGATCCCGGTCGCGCCGTCGAACACCGCGGCCAGTCGCCCGGCATGGCAATAGGCGTCGTCGTTCGGCTTGGCCGGATTGCCCGGCGCGCTCAGGGCGTCGATCAGTTCGAGCGGCATGGATCTTTCCGATGAGCGGCGATGAGCGATGGGGAGCGTCATGGCCAGACTAACAACGTCGCCTTCGTCCAGTCCAGCCGGACATCGCGCTAAACCCTTGTCTTGACAAATAGTTCAAGCAAGCAGGCTCCAGCGGACGACCTCCCCGTCCTCCGGGTCGAAGCCGATCCCGATGCGCTCGAAGCCGTTGCGCTCCAGGGTTCGTTGGGAGGCGATGTTCGCGCTCGCCGTCGTGGCCGTCACCACCTGCGCCGCGGGATCCTCCGCGACGGCGTCCAGCAGGGCCGTCACGGCCCGGGTGGCGTGCCCCCGGTTGCGGCGGCTGGCGGCGACGCCATAGCCGATCTCGACCTCGCCCTCCGCGTTGGGCGGGCGCAGATAGCCGCACAGGCCCACCACCTCGCCGTCGCAGACGATCATCCAGGCGCCGCGGTCGTGCGCCCCGCGCAGCTTGCCGCACATCGCCCGCACCTGAGCCAGATTGACCGGGTCATCCACCCCGCCCGGCGGCAGGACCAGGCCTGGACGCCCTGGGCCCTCACCCAACATCCAGGCGAAATCCGCGTCTTCAGCCGCGACAAGCACCGTCATCGGGTCCGGACGTCCCTCGCGGCGGCGTTATCCCAATCTCTTGATACGGACATTCGGGCCCTTGCTGAAGTCTCGCATTCGAAACATTATCTCATCCAATATAAGAGTCTCACATAGGGAGGACTCACGATGGCCCTAAGGCCACGCATCCACGATCTCCACCTGCATGGACCGCAGTTCCACGTCTCGCCGGGACTTGCATCGCTCGCGGCCATCGCCGGCGCCCTCGTGCTGTTGTTCGGCGCCGCGACCGTGATGAGCGTCTTGGCGCCCTGGGGCTGAATCAGGGCATGCTCTAGGCTCTGTCGCACGGAGCCTCAGCGCGCCAATGCCCGAGACGCCACCTGGCGAGATCCTGATCGAGTTCCGCCGCGTAGGGAACGCGGTGAAGGTCTCGGCCCTGCACGTGGCCACAGATACCGAGGTCTCGCTGGTCGGCGATCCCAACGCCGGGGAACACGTGCTGAAGATGGCGGCGATCCGCAAACTGACCTACGTCATGGCCCAGCGAAAGGGCTGAGGTCGGCGCCGATCAAGGCCGCCGTCAGCCTCACCCGCCTGGCCAGCGAAGGCCCACATCCAGGCGCGTCATCGTTGCCTCCTCCGGTCGATGGTCGCCGCGTCAGGCATGCACCGTCGGCGATACCGGACGGCCGGGGCGTGGCGTCATCGCCCGCTGAGCGTCGGCATGACGAAACTCTGGTCGCTGACCGGCCCCGTCTTCGGCCAGCGGGAGGTAACCGTCTTCGTGCGCGTGTAGAAGCGGACGCCATCCATGCCGTACTGGTTCAGGTCTCCGAAGCCCGAGCGCTTCCAGCCGCCGAAGGTGTGGTAGGAGACGGGCACGGGGATCGGCACATTGATCCCGACCATGCCCACCTCGACCTGAGCGGCGAATTCCCGCGCCGCCTCGCCATTGCGCGTGAAGATCGCCACGCCGTTCCCGTAGGGGTGGCGTGAGGCCAGGCCGATCGCCTCCGGCAGGCTCTCGGCCCGCACCATCTGCAGCACCGGCCCGAAGATTTCCTCCTGATAGGTCTGCATGGCCGGCGTGACGCGGTCGAACAACGTCGGCCCCATGAAGAAGCCCTGCTCATGACCCTTCAGGGCGAAGCCGCGACCGTCGATCACCAGCTCCGCGCCTTCGTCGACGCCCATCTGGATGTATCGTTCGACGCGCGCCTTGTGCGCCGCGCTGACCACCGGGCCGAAATGCGCGCGCTCGTCCGTGGAGACCCCAACACGCAAGCCGCCTATCGCCGAGACCAATTTCTCGCGCAAGGCTTCAGCCGTCCCCTCACCCACCGGCACGACAACCGGCAGGGCCATGCACCGCTCCCCCGCCGACCCATAGGCCGCGCCCATGATGTCGGCCACGGTCTGGTCCAGATCCGCGTCCGGCAGGACGACGCCATGGTTCTTGGCGCCCCCCATGCATTGCATGCGCTTGCCCTTGGCTGCGCCGCGTCCATAGACATATTGGGCCACGTCCGAGGAGCCGACGAAACTCACCGCCTTGATGTCTGGGTGGTCGAGGATGGCGTCGACCATGGCCTTGTCCCCGTGCGCCACGTTGAGCACGCCGCGCGGCAGCCCCGCTTCTGTCATCAGCTCGGCCAGGCGGACAGGAACCGTCGGGTCGCGCTCCGACGGCTTCAGAATGAAGGCGTTGCCGCAGGCGATAGCCGGGGCCAGCATCCAGAGCGGGATCATCGCGGGGAAATTGAACGGGGTGACGCCGGCCACGACGCCGAGCGGCTGACGCATGGAATAGACGTCGATGCCCGGGCCGGCCCCTTCGGTATAGTCGCCCTTCATCAGGTGGGGGACGCCGCAGGCGAACTCGACCACGTCCAGACCGCGTTGGATGTCACCGCGGGCGTCCGACACCACCTTGCCATGTTCCGACGCCAGCAGCAGCGCCAGCTCGTCCATATGGGCCTCGATCAGGCGCTTGAACTCGAACATTACTCGCGCCCGCCGCTGCGGGTTCAGCGCCGCCCAGGCCGGCTGGGCCGCCTTGGCCGCCGCGACCGCGCGCTCAAGCGTGCCGCCGTCGCCAAGCTCGACGCTCGCCTGGACCCGGCCTGTGTTGGGGTCGAAAACGTCTTGCGAGCGGGAGAGCGACCCGGCGGAAAAGCTCGTCCCGTCGATGAAATGGCTGATGCTGCGCATGGAGATCCCTTCGGCCTTTGACGCGTGCCATACATGGGCGAAAAGACCTAGAGTAGGTCGGTATCAACCCATCAGATGTGCAAAATTTCATATGCCAAGCTCGCCATGCTGAACTGGGACGATCTGCGCATCTTCCTCGCCGTGGCGCGGGAGGGCGGCCTGCTTCCCGCCGCGCGGCGCCTCGGTCTGGACCACACCACGGTGGCCCGTCGGATCTCGACCCTGGAAGAGGCCGTGGGAGCTCGCCTGGTCGATCGATCGCCGCGCGGGGCGCGGTTGACCGACGCCGGCGCGGGCATGATCGAGCATGCCGAGCGCATGGAGGCGGAGGCCGTGGTTGCTGGATCGGCGTGGAAGGGCGCGGATCAGCAAGCCTCCGGCGTCGTGCGCCTGGCCACGCCCGAGGCCTTCGGCGCGTGGCTGGTCGCCCCCGCCGTGCGGGCCTTTCATGACCAGTATCCCGAGATTCAGCTCGAACTCGTCCCGGAATCCCGGCTCATCAGCCTATCCAAGCGCGACGCCGACTTGGCCGTGATGCTGAGCCGGCCGCCGCAGGGGCGACTGTTCGCCCAAAGGCTGATCGACTACGAGCTGGGCCTGTTCGCCTCCCGCGCCTACCTCGAAGAGACCGGGGCCGTCGACAGTCTCGACGCGCTGAAGGGCCGCCCCCTGGTCGGCTACATCGACGAGATGATCGACATTCCGGAGTTGCGCTATGTTGACCAGTTCGCCAACGGCTCCAAGACGGTGTTCCGCTCGACATCCATCACGGCGCAGCAGATCGCCGTGTCCGCCGGTCTGGGCCTGGGGGTGCTGCACGTTTTCGCCGCCGAGCAGAACCCGCAGTTGATCAGGGTGATGGCCGAACGCATTTCGATCAAGCGCAGCTACTGGCTGGCGATGCACCCCGATCAGAGGCGCCTGCCGCGGGTCCGCGCTGTCGCGGACTTCCTCCGGGGGCTGACGCGCGCCCATCTGCGACATCGCGGCTGAGGCGCGGAAACCATGAGCCACGCCGGGCGGCGTCAGAAGCTGGGAGGGGTGCAGGCGCTGACGAGTTGGGCGGGCTTGTCGCCGACGCAGCGAAAGCGATGCGGGCGCCGGCTCGCGAAACTGTAGGCGTCTCCGGGGCCCAGCACCCGGCGCTCGCCATCCACCGTCACCTCAAGCAGACCCGCGATGATGACGCCCCCTTCCTCCCCCTCGTGGCTGAGAGGGATACGGCCGGTGTCGGCCCCGGGTTGATAGCACTCGAACAGGATCTGCAACTGGCGGCCGGCCATGGTGCGCCCGACCTGTCGATATGAGATCGCGCCCTTGCCGATCTCGACGAGTTCGGCCGCCCGGTGGAAGGGGCTTGGCTCCCGCTCTGGTTCGAACGCAAAGAACTCGGCAAGGCCGATCGGCACCGCATCCAATATCCGCTTGAGCGCTCCAACCGACGGGTTGGTCCGGTTCGCCTCGATCAGCGACACCGTCGAATTCGTGATGCCGGCCCGCTTGGCCAGTTGCCGTTGAGACAGGCCCACCGCCTCACGGACATGACGCAGCCGACTTCCGATATCCACGCTCAGACTCATTGGTTCGCCCCGTTCGCGTTGCAGATGTTTGATATACGGCAACACTCAAGGGCGAGGCGCATGAATCCACAGGCTTTGGCAGCGACGAACTAAACGGCTTGCGCACGCAGGGATGTCGAACCCAACATACTGATAGAAAAGGAATATTTTCATCATGTATGCCGATGCCCGGGCCGGAGCGCTTGACGCGTTCTGGATGCCCTTCACCGCCAATCGCCAGTTCAAGGCCACGCCTCGTCTGCTGGCCGCCGCGCAAGGCATGTTCTATACAAGCAACGACGGCCGGCCCGTGCTCGACGGCACGTCCGGCCTCTGGTGCGTCAACGCCGGCCACGGGCGCCCGGAGATCGCCGAGGCGGTGAGCGCGCAGCTTCGGACGCTCGACTATGCGCCGAACTTCCAGATGGGCCATCCGATCGCCTTCCAGTTCGCCGAACGATTGGCGAGCATCGCGCCTGCGGGCCTGGACCGGATTTTCTTCACCGGGTCCGGGTCCGAGTCCGTCGATACGGCCCTCAAGATCGCCCTCGCCTACCAGCGCAGCATCGGCCAGGGCGGCCGCACGCGGTTGATCGGGCGGGAACGCGGCTACCATGGCGCCGGCTTCGGCGGCATATCGGTCGGCGGCCTCGTCGCCAACCGACGCGCATTCGGGCCGCTGCTTCCCGGTGTCGACCATATCCGTCACACCCACGATCTGGCCGCCAACGCGTTTTCCGCCGGCTCGCCCACGCACGGGGCGGCCTTGGCCGACGATCTCGAACGGCTTGTCCAGTTGCATGGCGCCGAAACCATAGCCGCAGTCATTGTCGAGCCGGTGGCGGGCTCCACCGGGGTCCTGCCCCCGCCCAAGGGCTATCTCGATCGACTGCGCCAAATCGCGACGCGGCATGGCATCCTTCTGATCTTTGACGAGGTGATCACCGGCTTCGGGCGGCTGGGCGCCCCCTTCGCCGCCGATTATTTCGGGGTGACGCCGGACCTGATGACCACCGCAAAAGGGATCACGAACGGCGCCTTGCCAATGGGGGCGGTGTTCGTTTCCCGCGACATTCACGACGCCGTCGTCGATGGACCCGACACTGCGATCGAGCTGTTCCACGGCTACACCTATTCCGGCCACCCGGCAGCGTGCGCGGCCGGCATGGCGACGCTGGACATCTATCAGCACGAGGACCTCTTCAGCCGCGCGACGGCGCTCGCGGAAGATTGGCGCGAGGCGATGTTCTCACTGCGCGACGCGCCGCACGTGATCGACATCCGCACCGTGGGCCTGGCGGCGGGGATCGAGCTTTCACCGAGGCCCGGCGAACCCGGCGCGCGCGCCTACGAGGTGTTCGTCGATTGCTTTGAACGCGGCCTGCTTGTCCGCGTGACCGCGGACATTGTCGCGCTGTCGCCGCCGTTGATCGTCGAGCGGGGACAGATCGAGATGATGGCGGCGTCGATCGGCGAGGCCCTGGCGCGCGTCGCCTGACGGGTTCGGCGCGGATGGCCGACGCCTCACCGACAAACAGCCCCCGTCCAGCCCTTAGAGGAGCGCACGTCATGACACCTCCAGCCGCTGCGGGCCTGTCGGGACGCCAACCCCCGGACCGAGCCGCGCTGGACGCGCGCAAGCCCTGCCGGGCGCCCCGTCCATGAGCGTCCTCTACCGATCGGAGGCGGCTCAGGCCGAAGCGTGGTCTCAGTATTTCGCCGAACACGCACCAGATCTCACCTTCCGGATATGGCCTGACGCCGGCGACCTCGCCGAGGTCGAGTACCTGATCGCGTGGCAGTGGCCCCCGGCGTTCCTGGCGAGCCTGACGAATCTGAAGGTCCTGTTTTCCGCCAGCGCCGGCGTGGATCACGTCGACCTCTCGGCGGCGCCGGCGCGGCCGCAGCTGGTCCGGATGATCGAGCCGGGCCTGGCGGACAGCATGAGCGAATATGTGACGATGTCGGTGTTGGCGCTGCACCGCGACCTGCTGCGCTACATCGCCAACCAGGCCGAACGCCGGTGGGCGTCGCTCCCCATCCGCCCGGCCGGCGGACGGTCCGTCGGCGTCATGGGATTGGGCGTACTCGGGCAGGCCGTGCTGGCGCGCCTGGCGCCGTTCGGCTTTCGGCTCAGGGGCTGGAACAGGTCCCAGCGCGCGATCCCTGGCGTGGACTGCTACGCCGGGGAGGAGGCGCTGAACGCCTTCCTCGGCCAATGCGACGTGTTGATATGCCTTCTGCCCCTCACGGACGACACCCGAGGCGTCCTCGGCCGGAGGACCTTCGCCGCCCTGCCGCGCGGCGGCGCCATCATCAACGTCGGGCGCGGCGGCCACCTCGATCAGCAGGCGCTGATCGAGGCCCTGGATGAGGGCCAACTGTCAGGCGCGATCCTGGACGTCGCCGACCCGGAGCCGCTCCCGGACGACGATCGGCTCTGGAACCATCCAAAGGTCCTGTTGACGCCGCATGTGGCGAGCATGGCCCATGCGCAGACCGCCGCGCGGGCCGTGCTGGAAAATCTGCGTCGGCATCAGCGCGGCGAACCGCTTCACGGCCTCGTCGACCGACGCAAGGGCTACTGACCGGCGACACCCGCGCGCTCGATCATCGCATGCAGCAGCACGTTGCATCCCGCCGCGACGTGCTCGGGTTTGGCGTCCTCGATCTCGTTGTGGCTGATGCCGTCCCGGCACGGAATGAAGATCATCCCCGTAGGCGCCAGGCGCGCCATGTAGACCGCATCATGGCCGGCGCCGGAGACCACGGGCATGCTCGAATAGCCGAGCCCTTCCGCCGCTCGCGCCACGGCGTCGACGCAATCGGCGTGAAAGGCCTGGGCCGGATAGGCCGAGACCTGTTCGATCCGGATGGGCAGACCCGTCTCGGCCGTCAGGCGATCGGCGACGCCGCGGATGTCGGCGTCCATCGCCTCGCACAACTCATCGCTAGCATTGCGCAGATCGATGGAGAACCTGACGCTGCCGGGAATGACATTGCGGCTGTTGGGCCGGACGTCGACCATGCCGACCGTTCCGCGGCCATGCGGCTGATGGCGAAGCGCGCAAGCGACCACCTCCTGCATCAACCGGGCCGCCACCTGCAAGGCGTCGCGCCGCAGAGCCATCGGCGTCGGCCCGGCGTGGGCCTCCATGCCGGTCACCGTGCAGTCGTACCACCTGATGCCCAGCACGCCGGTGACCACGCCGATGGTCTTGCCGTGGTCTTCGAGCACCGGCCCCTGCTCGATGTGAGCCTCGAAATAGGCTCCGACGGGATGCTCGCCCGGCTCCTGATCCCCAAGATAGCCTATGCGCTCCAGCTCGCCCTTGACCGTCTTGCCCTCGTCGTCCGCGGCGGCGTAGGCGTGCTCGAGGCTGAAGGCTTTGGCGAACACGCCTGATCCCATCATCACCGGCACGAAACGCGTGCCTTCCTCGTTGGTCCAGAACACCACCTCTATCGGCGCCTCGGTCTCGACGCCGTGATCGTTCAGTGTACGGACCACCTCTAGCCCGGCCAACACGCCGTAGTTGCCATCGAACTTGCCGCCGGTCGGCTGGGTGTCGATATGGCTGCCCGTCACGACCGGCGGCAGGGCGTTGTCGCGTCCGGCGCGGCGCATGAAGACATTGCCGATCTTGTCGACGGTCACGGTCATCCCGGCCGCGCGCGCCCACCCGATGACGAGGTCCCGGCCCTGCCGGTCGAGATCGGTCAGGGCCAAGCGGCGCACGCCGCCCTTGGGCGTCGCGCCGATCGTCGCCAGTTCCATCAGCGAGGCCCACAGGCGCTCGTCGTCGATGCGCAGGTCTTCCAGCTTGGGGATGTTGGTCGTCGGCATCAGGTCCTCCGGATCAGCGCTGAACGGGGATCGGCGAGCGCGCGTGGGCCTGTCGGGCGCCGGCTTCGAAGTTGGCCCCGAACGCCGGACGCTTGACGTAGCGCCCGGCGCCGCGCTCGGCGCGCAGATCGCCGTCGACATACGCCAGGCGTCCGTGACTGATCGTATGGCTGGGGCCGCCGCGTACGGTGCGCCCCTCGAACACGTTGAAGTCGCCTCGCGAGTGATGGGTGAGCGCGGACAGGGTCTTGGTGCGTTCAGGATCCCACACCACGAGGTCGGCGTCGGCGCCCTCGGCGATGTGGCCCTTTCGGGGATAGAGGTTGAACAGCTTGGCCGCATTGGCCGAGGTGACGGCGACGAACTCGCTCGGCGTGAGGCGGCCGGTGTTCACGCCGGCGTCCCAGATCACCGCCAGCCGCTCTTCGACGCCGCCGCAGCCGTTTGGAATCTTGGTGAAATCGTCCTTGCCGACCAGCTTCTGGGCCGCGCAGAAGGTGCAGTGATCGGTCGCCGTGGTGTGCAGCTGGCCCGATTGAAGACCGCGCCACAGGACCTCCTGGTGAGCCTTGGGCCGAAACGGCGGGCTCATCACGTGGGCCGCCGCGCGTGCGACGTCGGGATCGCGATAGACGCTGTCGTCGATCACGAGATGGCCGGCCAGCACCTCGCCGTAGACGCGTTGTCCGCGCGCGCGGGCTCGGGCGATGGCCTCCGCGGACTCGGCGCAGGACACGTGGACCACGTAGATCGGCACGCCGAGCACCTCGGCTATGGCGATCGCCCGATTGGCGGCCTCGCCTTCGACCGCCGGCGGCCGTGACAGCGGATGGCCCTCCGGACCGGTGACACCCGACCTGACGACCTCCTGCTGCAGCAGATAGACCAACTCGCCATTCTCGGCGTGGACCGTGGGCATGGCGCCCAGTTCCAGGGCGCGCCTGAAGCTGTTCACCAGGGTCTCGTCGTCGCACATGATGGCGTTCTTATAGGCCATGAAGTGCTTGAAACTATTGATCCCCTCCTCGGCGACCAACGTTCCCATGTCGCGGCTGACGCTCTCGCCCCACCAGGTCACGGCCACATGAAATCCGTAGTCGGACGCCGACGCCTGCGCCCACCCGCGCCATTTGCGGTAGGCCTCGAGCAACGACTCCTGCGGGTCTGGGATGACGAAATCGATTATGCTGGTCGTGCCGCCCGCGAGGCCGGCGGCGGTGCCGCTGAAGAAGTCATCGACCGTCACCGCGCCCATGAACGGCATCTGCATATGGGTGTGGGGATCGATGCCTCCCGGCATGACATATCGCCCGTCGGCCTCGATCACCTCGGCCCCGCTCGGCGCCTCCGCCTTGAGGTCGGGCCCCACGGCCACGATCACATCCCCCACGCAGAGGACGTCGGCGCGAAAGGCGCGATCGGCGTTGACCACCACACCACCGCGGATGAGAAGGCTTGTCATCACGAGGTTCGCTCCAACGCGGCGGACGACCCGGCCGTGCCCGTATCGTCCTGGCTGTTCTGTTTCACGAGCGTGGCGGCGCCCGAGCCCAGGCGCATGCCGACCGCATAGACGACGCCCGCGATCACCAGGCCGGCGAACCAGGCATAGGTGTAGATGTCCCTGAACACCGCGCCGACCTCGGGAAAGCGCGTTGGAAACGCCGCGTTGAGGAAGCCGGGGATGTTCGGCGCAACGCCGGCCGCGAGCGCGACAAGCGCGACGGGGTTCCAGCCGCGGCGGTAGCCGTAAGCGCCGCGCTCTCGATAGAGGTCACCGACGATCAGCTCGGTGCGACGCAAGCCGTAGTAGTCGACGATCAGTATGCCGGCGATGGGCCCGAGCAGGGCCGAGTAGCCGATCAGCCAGGTGAAGATGTAGCCTTGCGACGACGCCAGTATCTTCCATGGCATCATCAGGACGGCGATGCTGACCGTGATATAGCCGCCGGCCTTGTAGCTGATCCGCCGAGGATTCAGGGCCGAAAAGTCGTAGGCCGGACCGACGAGGTTGGCGGCCAGGTTCACGCTCATGGTGTCGACCAGCAGGACCGTAAGGGCGATCAGCACCGCCGCGCCGGTCATGCGGCCGGCCAAGTCCACGGGGTCCCAGAGCGCCTTGCCGTAGATGACCACGGTCGCCGACGTGACGAAGACCGCCAGCGTCGCCAGCAGCGCCATAGGCGCCGGCAGTCCTATGGCCTGGCCGATCACCTGATCGCGCTGGGACCGGGCGAAGCGGGTGAAATCGGGAATGTTGAGCGCGAGCGTGGCCCAAAATCCGACCATGGCCGTCAGCGACGGCCAGAAGACGGCGCCGAAACCCCCTGCCTTGGCCCCGCCGGGGATGAACTGAGAGGGTCGGTCGAGGATGGGGCCGAAACCGCCGGCGTGCCTGTAGGCCCAGCCGAGCAGGACGAAGCAGAGGACGATCTTGATCGGCGCCGTATAGGTCTCGAGCCTGCGGATCGATTCCAGGCCGTGGACGATGAAATAGAGCTGCAGGCTCCAGAAGATCAGGAAGCAGGCCAGTTGGCTCAGGCTGACGCCGAGCCACGCGACCGGTGGGTCCGCCAGCGGGCGGCCAAGCACCGCCGCCGCGAGCGCGTGGACCATCATGCCGCCGAACCAGGTCTGAATCCCGTACCAGCCGCACGCCACCAGAGCCCGCAGCAGCGCCGGCAGCTTCGCGCCGCGCACGCCGAACGCGGCGCGCGCGAGCACGGCGTAGGGAATGCCGTATTTGGCGCCCGCGTGGCCGATCATCAGCATCGGCGCCAGGATGATCAGATTGCCGAGGAAGACGACGCCGACCGCCTCGCGCCACGACATCCCCGCGTCGATGAGGCTCGCGGCGAGGGTGTAGGCCGGGATGCACATGACCATGCCCACCCAAAGCGCCGCGAAATCGCGCCAGCGCCATGTGCGTTGAGCGCTGGTCGTGGGCGCGAGATCCGCGTTCAGCAAGCCGTCCGCAACCGGGGCGCTGGCGCCATTGGACATCTGCCTCTCCTCGCGCGGGCCAGGATTCACGGTCAATCAGCCGACGCCGCCACGCGCATCGGATTGTCTGGGTGCATGGACCAGTTGGCGTATTCGCCGCTCACCCGCTCGCCCGTGCGCCTGTCGATCTCGCCCGACGCAAGCGCGCGCATGGCCAGGGCGCCGGGCGCCGGGCATATGGACACGCAGAGATTGCACCCGACGCAATCCTCTTCCCGAACCTCGAAATGACGCCGGCCGTCCCGGGTCGCCGTTATGGCCTGGTGCGAGGTGTCCTCGCAGACCACATGGCAGCGGCCGCACTGGATGCAGTGGTCCTGGTCGATCACCGCCTTTTCGACATGGTTGAGGTTGAGCGCGTTCCAATCCTTGACGGTCTGAACCGCACCGCCCCGGAAGGCCTCGATGGAGGCGTAGCCGCGCTGATCCATGAAGTTCGAAAGGCCGTCGCACAGATCCTCGACGATCTTGAAGCCGTAGACCATCGCGGCCGTGCACACCTGCACCGAACCACAGCCCAGCGCGATAAACTCGGCCGCGTCGCGCCATGTCGAGATCCCGCCGATGCCTGAAATCGGCAAATCGCGGGTCTGGGCGTCGCGCGCGATCTCCGCCACCATGTTGAGCGCGATCGGCTTGACCGCCGGCCCGCAATAGCCGCCGTGCGAACCGGCGCCGTCCGTGCTCGGAATCATCGTCATCCGATCCAGATCGACGCCCATCACCGAGTTGAGCGTATTGATCAGGCTGACCGAGTCCGCGCCACCGGCGTGGGCCGCTCGGGCGGCTTGACGAATGTCCGTGATGTTCGGCGTGAGCTTCACGATGACCGGCAGCCGCGAGTAGTGCTTGCACCACTCGGTGATCAACTGGATGTATTCCGGGATCTGGCCCACCGTCGATCCCATGCCGCGTTCGCTCATGCCATGGGGGCAACCGAAGTTGAGCTCGACCCCGTCCGCGCCGGCATCCTCCGTCATCGGCAAGAGACGACGCCACGCCGCTTCGTCGACCGGCGCCATCAGTGAGACCACCATCGCCCGGTCGGGCCACGCGCGCTTGACCCGAAGGATCTCGTCCAGGTTCGTCCTGAGAGGCCTGTCGCTGATGAGCTCGATGTTGTTGAAGCCGATAACGCGACGGTCCTGCGACATCAGGGTCGAGTAGCGCGGACCATTGACGTTCACGACCGGCGGGTCCTCGCCCAGGGTTTTCCAGACCACCCCGCCCCACCCGGCTTCGAAGGCCCTGGTGACGTTGACCGCCTTGTCCGTCGGCGGCGCCGACGCAAGCCAGAAGGGGTTGGGGCTCTTGATGCCGACAAAGTCGATGCTCAGGTCAGCCATGGGCCGCCTCCAGTTCAGGCGCCGCATCCGGCTCCTGGCCGGACAGGGCGAAGTCGATGTCGACCGCCGATCTCTTGCCGTGCTCCACGGCCTCGACCGTGAGGTCACGGCCGCCGTAGCGGCAGTCGCCGCCGGCCCAGACCCTGGCGAGGCTGGTTCGACCGTTCGCGTCGGTGAGGATGCGCCCGCCTTTCAGGGCGATCGCTGCGCCCGTCGGTTCCGGCAGGTAGGTCTGGCCGATGGCCTTCAGCACCATGTCGGCCTCGATCGTGTGTTCCTCACCGGTGGTGACCAGCCGCCCGTCGACCAAGGCGGTCGCCGCCAGCCGCACGCCGGCGACTTCACCGTCCTCCTGCGCCACCGCCGTCGGCGCGGACCAGTATCGGATGGTCACGCCATGGGTCTGGGCCCAATGCCGCTCGGCCAGGGAAGCGGTCATGGTGTCCGGCCCGCGCCGGTAGACCATGGTCACCTCTTCCGCGCCTAGCAGCCGCGACTGGACGGCGGCGTCCACAGCGGTCATGCCGCCGCCGATCACGACGACCCGCCGGCCGATCGGCACCTCAGCCGGACGTTCGGCCTGGCGCAGTTGCGCGATGAAGTCGACGGCGTCACGCACCGCCTCGCCAGTGGCCTCGCCGTCGACGCCGAGGGCGTTGGTTCCCGCAAGTCCCAACCCCAGGAACACGGCGTCATATTCATCGAGCAAGCTCTGCAGGGTGAAGTCGCGCCCGAGCATCTGCTGGCTGCGCGCCTCGATGCCGCCGATCGACAAGAGCCAGCGCACTTCGGCCTGAGCGAATGCGTCGGCGGCCTTGTAGGCGGCGATGCCATATTCGTTCAGTCCGCCAAGCTTGGCACGCGCGTCGAACAAGACGACCGCATGGCCCCGGCGGGCCAGTCCGTGAGCGCAGGCCAGGCCCGCCGGCCCGCCACCGACCACGGCGATGCGCCGGCCCGTGTCGGCGGCCCGCCGGAACAGGGGTTCGCCCGGCTCGGCCAAATAGCCATCGACGGCGAAACGCTGCAGCGCCCCGATCTCGACCGGCTTAGCTTCACTGGCGTTGCGGACGCAGGCCTCTTCGCACAGCACCTCTGTCGGGCAGACCCGTGCGCACATGCCGCCCAGCGGATTGGCTTCAAGGATGGCGCGGGCGGCGCCGCGGAGATTGTCCTGAGCGATCCGCTGGATGAAGCTCGGCACGTCAATGCCGGTTGGGCAGGCCGCGATGCAGGGCGCATCATAGCAATAGTAGCAGCGTTCGGCCTCGATCATGGCCTGGGCGCGCGTCAGCAGTGGATGGGCGTCGCTGAAGTTCCTGGCGTAGTCGGCTTCACTCAACCGCCCAGCGCGCAATCCGCAGGATCGTGTCGCGGGTGTCTCCAAGAGGCCTCTCCTTCAGCTGAATGCATGCGTTCGCCGGGCGAGGCCGAAACCCCGCCCCGACGCCTGCGCTCCCAATCCTTCGACGGCCCGTCCAAGACATCCGCCGGTCCTTGTCGCCTCGCCGCCAATAGAGGCGACGGATCGGGCCATCGAGCCCTTGCGCCATCCTTCCGGACCCCGGGCCTGGCGAACCATGCATCACATCGTCGGCTTGGGCGTCAATACATTTGTCGCATATATCGTCAACTGTTGAGCGCGAAGGGGGTCGGCGCCTCATCCTTGGACACGCTTTGCCGAGGCCCGATGACGAGACGCCCGACCGGCGCGGGCCGCGCTGCGGCCACCCCGGGAGGCGCTCAAAACGGCGCAAACATCTGTTTACAGCGTCGACACTTATATGGCAGTGTCCGCCTCGGGCCGAGTATAGGAGCGCCGGTGATCGAAAAGGATAAACTCAACGACCAGGAACGCGCCGTTCTTGATCGCATCGCCGCGGATCCGTTCGCAGGCCAGCAGGAAATTGCTGACAGCCTCGGCCTCGCCCGCCCCACCGTCGCCACCTACATCGCCCATCTCACGCGCAAGGGCTACCTGTTCGGCCGGGCCTATGTGCTGGCCGAAGCCAATCGCATCGTATGCGTCGGCGGCGCGACGGTGGACAGGAAATACCGCGCCTGCGAGCCCCTGCAGCAAGGCACCTCGAACCCGGTGACCAGTCGGCGCAGCTTCGGCGGCGTGGCCCGGAACGTCGCCGAGACGCTCGCGCGGCTGGGCGCCCCCAGCAGTCTCATTTCCGTGGTCGGCGACGACGGCAGCGGCCACTCCCTGGTTCGGCATCTCCAGTCCTGCGGCGTCGACACGACGCGCGTCCTGATGGTGAGCGGCTACGCCACAGCCGAATACGCCGCCATCCTCAACGCGGACAACGAACTGGCGCTCGGCATCGCCGACATGGAGATCTTCGACTCCGTTACGATCGATGACATGCAGCGCTTCTGGCCGGCGATGGCCGGGGCGTCGTGGGTGTTCGCCGACTGCAACCTGCCCCCCGCCGTCCTCACCTGGCTGCGCGAGCGCCGAGTGGGCGCGCGCTTCCGGCTGGCGGTCGACGCCGTCTCCGCGGTCAAGGTGATGCATCTGCAGGCCGACTTGACCGGCATCGACGTGCTCTTCCTGAACATGCAGGAAGCGGTCGCCCTTGTCGGAGAGTCCACCGCCCCGACCCCGCGCGCCCTCACCGCGGCGTTGCTGGCCCGCGGAGCCGGATCCGTCGTGCTGACGAACGGCGCCGGCGGCCTGGTCGTGGCGAGCGGCGCCAAGCTGATCAACCTCGCCGGCGTGAAAGCCAATGTCGTCGACGTCACCGGGGCGGGCGACGCGCTCATCGCGGGCACGCTCGCGCGGCTGCTACATGGCGAACAACTGCCGGAGGCTTGCCAGACCGGCATGATCGCCGCGGTCCTTGCCGTAGAATCGGACGAGAGCGTCAACAGCTCGATCTCGGAACAACTGATCGAACGGAATCTACACAGACTTCCCGCAGCACCGAAGAGTCAGAAGAAGGCGTCTTGATCCTCGATATGCTTACCAAAGACGATCTTCCCCTGGTGTTGTCGGACGAAGTGCGGGAAGCGGTCGAGACGGGCCAGCCGGTCGTCGCGCTGGAATCGACGATCATCACCCACGGCATGCCCTATCCGGAGAACGTCGCCACGGCCCGGGCGGTGGAGACCACCGTGCTGGAGCACGGCGCCGTTCCGGCCACCATCGCCATCATCGGCGGACGCATCCACGTCGGCCTTGGCGCCGACATGCTTGAGTGGCTGGGCTCGGCCGTCGACGTCCTCAAGCTCAGCCGCGCCGACCTGGCCTATGCGATCGCGGCCGGACGGCACGGCTCCACCACGGTCGCGGCGACGATGATATGCGCCCGACTGGCGGGGATCGGCGTCTTCGCAACCGGCGGGATCGGCGGCGTGCACCGGGGCGTCGAACAGACAATGGACATATCCGCGGACCTGACGGAATTCACCCGCACCGACGTGGCCGTCGTCTGCGCCGGGGCCAAGGCGCTGCTGGACCTTCCCCGCACCCTCGAATACCTCGAAACCGAGGGTGTGCCCGTGGTCGGCTTCGGCACGGACGTCTTCCCGGCCTTCTGGAGCCGCGACAGCGGCCTGCCGACGCCGCTTCGGCTGGACACGCCGCAGGCCATCGCGGACATGATCCACATGCGCCGGCGCCTGGGGCTTGCCGGCGGGGTGGTGGTGGCCAATCCGGTTCCCGAGGCGGACGAAATCGCGGCCGAACAGATGGCCGCCTACATCGCCCAGGCGGTGGCGGATTCGAAGGGGATTTCGGGCAAGGGACTGACCCCCTTCCTGCTCGGCCGTATCCTGGAACTCACCGGCGGGCGCAGCCTGCAGACGAATATCGCCCTGGTCCACAACAACGCGGCCCTGGCGGCCCGGCTCGCCATCGCATTGGGCCAGACGCCGTGACGGCCGGAACATCGGTCGAATGACCCGGGTCACGCGGCGAGGCCTAGTGGCGGGCGGGGCGGCGTGCATCGGCCTCGCGCCCCGGGCCGCGAGCGCCTCGGCCGGGTCGCTGATCATGACCACCTATGGCGGAAGCTGGGAGACGTTCTGGCGGCAGACCATCGCGCCGCGATTTGTCCAGCGCACCGGCGCTCACGTGACGCTCGATGTCGGGTTCGGACGCACCTTCAGCGCCAACCTGCGCGCGGCCGGGCCCGGGCGGTCGGACTATTCGATCCTGATGATGAACGAGAACTTCGTCGAGCCGCTCATCCGGGGTCGCTATTTCGAGCCGCTCGATCTCTCGCTGCTCAGCAACTACAAGGACCTCTATCCGGCGGCGCAAAGTCACAACGGCTATTCGCTGATCGGCATGATCTCGCCGATCGGGATCGGCTACCGGACAGATTTGGTCAAGAAGCCGCCAACCTCCTGGCGGGACCTGTGGACCAATCCCGAGTTCCGTGGCCGGATCGGCCTCTACAACCTTCAAAACAGCGTCGGCAAGGCCACGGTCATGCTGGCCGGCCGCCTGTACGGCAAGGGCCCGACAGACATGGACGGAGCCTTCGCCGCCCTGCGGCGCCTAGGTCCGATCCTGCAGACGGACTTCAACATGTCCACCATGATGGGTACCGGCGAGATCATTGTCGCCCCCTACGATTTTGGCGAGATCGCGCGACTACGAAACCAAGGTCTTCCCGTAGCATGCGTTGCCCCAAAAGAAGGCATGATGATGTGGGACCAGAGCTTTACGATCTGCGCAGGTGCGCCGTCTCGACAACTGGCTTATCGATATCTGAACTTTCTTCTGGATCCAGAGATTCAATTGTTGCTCGCGCGTCGGTTCTTTGTTTCACCGGTAAACAGGAAGGTTGTCTTACCGCCTGATCTGCACGACGCCGTACCGATAACTGGGTCCCAGATCGGCCGAATCCTACCCGCGGACTGGGCCTGGACGGATCGCAACGCCGTCGAACTCGACGCCCGCTGGTCTGACGCCTTCGAATGAAATCGCGCTCCAGCGAGCCGACCGCTCGACCATTGATGGAACCCGCATGACTGAGGTGGTCATCCAGGATCTGACGAAACGTTACGGCGCGGCCGCCGCCGTCGATTCGATCTCCCTATCGATCAGCGAAGGCGAATTCGTCTCGCTGCTGGGGCCTTCGGGGTGTGGGAAATCGACGACGCTACGGCTCGTCGCGGGCTTCGACCAGGCCGACGCGGGCAAAATCCTGTTCGACGGCCAGGACGTCTCGCCCCTGCCGCCCGAGCGGCGGGACATCGGCATGGTCTTCCAGTCCTACGCCCTGTTCCCCCATATGACGGTGGCGCAAAACCTCGCTTTCGGCCTTCAGATGCGCAAGGCGCCGCGGGCCGTCATCGAGGAGCGCGTGGCTCGCGCCCTTGATCTGGTGCGCCTCGACGGCAAGGCCGATCGCTATCCGCGCGAGCTGAGCGGCGGCCAGCAGCAACGCGTCGCCCTGGCGCGCGCGCTGGTGATCGAGCCCAGAATCCTGCTGCTTGACGAGCCTCTGGCCAACCTGGACGCCAAGCTGCGGGACGAGATGCGGCTGTTCATCGGCGAACTGCAGCGCCGGGTCGGGATCACGACGATCTATGTGACCCACGACCAGGCCGAGGCGATGAACATGTCCGATCAGGTCGTCGTCATGTTCAAAGGCAGGATCGAACAACGCGGTTCGCCGCGGGACATCTACGAGCGTCCGAACGGACTCGAGGTTGCGACGTTCATCGGCCAGGCGAACTTTCTGTCCGCAACCGTGACCGTCGACACCGGGCGATTGATGGCCCAAACGGCCCTTGGGACGCGGCCGCTTCCGCCGGAATCCGACGCCTCGCCTGGGCAGGTCCTGTCTGTCCTCGTGCGCCCCGAGGCGCTCACCCTGACGGATTCGGCGGCCCCCGGCGCGGTCAGCGGCGTCGTCGAGCTCGCCCAGTACAACGGCGCCTTCACCGAATACCGCATCCGGCTGGCCGATCAGGAGACGGTGTGCGTCCAGACCCCGGGACCAGCCCGCCACAGCCGCGGCGTCGGCGTCGGGCTTCGCCTCGCGATGGATCCCCTCTGGCCGATCGGAAGCGACGCATGAGCCGCCGGCTGCTATTGATGCTGCCTGCGGCGCTGGTGCTGATCTTCCTCATCGTCCTGCCGTACGCCAATATCATCGTCATCAGCTTCCGCCCGCTCTCGCCGGACGGCGCCTATGGCCAGGGCTTCACCGCCGCGAACTACGTGACGGTGCTGACCAGCGCCCACTACTGGCGGCAAATCTGGACGACCATCTGGATAGGGCTCGTCACCACGGCCCTCGCCCTGCTGCTGGGTTTTCCGGTGGCTTGGGACCTCGCGCGCAACCGCGGCCGCAGCCAGGCCCTGCGCCGGGCGATCGCCCTGTCGCCGCTGCTCGTCGGCATTGTCGTGCGATCCTATGGATGGACGATCCTCTTGGGCAACAACGGCGTCATCAACCGGCTGGCGAGGGCGCTGGGACTGACCCAGTCCATCATCCCGCTGATGTATAATCGGTTCGGGGTGATCGTGGCGCTGACCCACGTCTTCCTGCCGTTCATGATCCTGCCGATCATGGGGGTGCTGCAGGAGCTGGACCCGGCGCTCGAGCAGGCGGGCCGCAGCCTCGGCGCCTCGCCTCGGACCGCCTTCAGGCGCATCGTCCTGCCGCTCTGCCTGCCCGGCGTCCAGTCCGGCTGCGTGATGGTCTTCATCCTAACCATCAGCGCCTATGTGACGCCGATGCTCCTCGGCGGCATGCGGGTGAAGACCATGCCGATGACGGTCGTCAGCACCCTGATCGACGCCTTCCGCTGGCCCCTGGGCGCCGCCCAGGCCCTGGTGCTCAGCCTCTGCGGCGGCCTGATCCTCATCGCCTTCATGCGCCTGACGCCCATGCGCTGGAACCGTTGATGTCGCGACGCCGGGTTCTGTCCATCGTTTGCGCGGCGATCTACGCGTTCTTGCTGGCGCCGATCGTGGTCGTGATCATCGCGTCGTTTAACTCAGGCGCTTTCCTGACCTTTCCGCCGCAAGGGCTCTCACTGCGCTGGTATTCGACCTTCCTGCACAATGAGGTCTTCATCCAGGCCTTCATGACCTCGATCCGGATCGCCGCCGTCGCGACGGGGGTGTCCGGCGTCATAGGCTCGATGGCCGCCCTGTTCACCGCGCGGGCGCAACCGGCCGTCGCGAACAGCGTGCGCATGGCCATGATCGCACCCATGCTGCTCCCCGAGGTGCTGACGGCGATCGGGCTGCTGTTCTATTTCTACGCCCTCGGGATCGGACTGCACCATTCGGTCGCCCTGATCGCCGGCCACATCCTGCTGACCCTGCCCTTTGTCTACATCAACGTATCGACCGCGCTGCGCGGATTCGACTGGTCATGGGAGCAGGCGGCGCGAAGTCTCGGGGCGTCTCCGCTGACCGCATTTCGCCGGGTTACCCTACCGATCATCAGGCCCGGCCTGATCAACGGATGTCTATTCGCCTTCATCGTGTCGTTCGACGCCTTCTCGACGTCATTTCTTCTGAAGGACATCGGGGTCGCGACGCTACCCCTGCAACTATTTGACTATCTTAGATTGAATTTCACACCCGAGGCCGCCGCCGTCTCCAGCTTCACGGTGTTCGCCACCGTGCTCGTGATGCTGCTCGCGGAACGCCTTTCAGGCTCGCAAAGGCGGCGCCCCTAAAAACTGTTGTCGAAAGTTCAAATTGTTGTTGACTTCGACAAGGGGGCTCTGGTGATGTTGGCTCACCAGAGGGGATAGCACCATGCGGATCCAAAGCATCACCGATGACTTCGGTGGTACAGTCGAGGACATCGACCTTCGCACGATCGCCAACGGCGAAGTCACCGAGCTTCGTCTCGCCCTCGTACAGCGCGGTGTTTTGGTCTGCCGTTCTCAGACGTTACAGCCCGAAGACATCGTGAATTTCGCTCGGCATTTCGGCCCGGTGGAATATGGCGTGCGCGAGGACTTCCAATTACCAAGCAACCCCGACGTCTACGTGATTTCCAACATCGTTGAGAACGGTAAGCCGCTGGGCAACCCGAACGATGGATTTGCCTGGCATACGGATCTCAGCTTCCTGGCGCATCCGACCGCCTTCACGTTTCTCTATGCGCTCGAGACCCCGCCGGAGGGCGCGAATACAGAATTCGCGAGCGCGGCGGTGAGCTACGACCGGCTGAGCGACGAGGAAAAGCGCCAGTACGGCCAGATCGCCGTCAGGCACAGCTATGAGATGCTGCACGGGACCCGCAAGGGGGCGCGTCCGCTGACCGAGGCGGAGCTGCTCGCGATGCCGGATGTCGTCCATCCGCTCGTCCGGACCCACCCCGACACGGCGCGCAAGGCCCTCTACCTCGGCCCCGACACCTCGCTGCCGATGGATATGGAGCCCGCCGCGGGGGACGCACTCATCCATTCGCTCATGGACCGAACGACGCAGCGCGAGCTGGTCTATTCCCACGCCTGGCGTCCAGGGGATCTGGTCGTGTGGGACAACCGCACGATGGTGCATCGCGCGACCGAATACGACCGCGGGCGCTACAGGCGCCTGATGCACCGCGTGACCGTGCGCGGCGAGCGGCCGAGCTGATCGGCCCGCCGCCGCTCGCGGCTCTCAACTTCAAAACATCAACGCAAGTCGACCGCACCGGACCATCCGGCGCAATGCACGAGGAGAGAAGGTATGCGTCGAATCGTCCTCTTTGGTTCCCTGCTCGCGTCGACCGCGCTGGCGGGCCCCGTCCTTGCGCAGGATATCGCGCCCGTGAGCACCTCCAGCAGCACGGTCTCGGAGGTCACCGTCAAGGGCCAGAGCAAGAGCCACGACGGCGTGACCCGCACGGATCTCGGCGGCGGCCTGATGGTCCACGAGACGGCGCCGCGGGTCCGACAAACCGTGACGCGGGATTTCATCGCCAAACAGCCGCCGAGCGCGAACCCGGAGCAGCTTCTCGTCCTGCAGCCTAGCGCCAACGTGACCCTGGGCGACCCCTTCGGCCTGTCGGTGGGCCGCATGACCGTGCGCGGCCTGGACATCGGCGAGATCGGCTGGCTGTTCGAAGGCATGCCCTTCAACAACGGGGCGGTCTATCCCAACGAAATTCTCGACAGCGAGAACCTATCGACGATCAGCCTGACGCCAGGCTCGGTCGATTTCGACGTCCCGACCTTCGGCGCCGCGGCCGGCCTTGTCGAAATGCACTTCCGCGATCCGGCGATGCGGCCCGGCGGTTTCATCAACCTGTCCGCCGGGTCCGATCGCTACAACAGCGAATTCCTGCGCCTGGACAGCGGCGAAATCGGCAACACCGGCGTGCGCGGCTTCATCTCCGCCTCCATCACCAGGGCTGACGCCTGGCACGGCCCAGGCGTCGACCAGCGACACCACGTGGACTTCAAGGCCATCAAGGAATTCGGCAACGGCAGCGAGTCCGCCCTCTCCGTGGCCTGGAACCACCAGCTCTTCATGCTCGATCGCTGGCCAACCCTCGCTCAATGGCAGGCGCACGGCCGCAGCTGGACCTACGACCGGCGGTTCACGGCCGGCGACACCAATTACTGGAAATTTCACCAGAGCGCCTTCGACAACGTGGCCGTGAGCGCGCCCAACCGCATCAAGCTCATCCCCAACCTGGACCTCGCCGTAACGCCCTACTTCTTCCACGGCGGCGGGACCAGTCCCGGCGCCGCGCAGCTTACCGAGACTGGCGTCTACTCGGGCCCCACGCACATCTCCTTCCTGCCGCTTCCGGTCGACAGCGGCACGGGGACGGCGGCCGACTCCGCCGTGCTCTACACGCCGACGATCTACAATCAGTTCCGGACCGGCGTGAACGCGGCGCTCAACTACCACCTGGGCGGCCACACCCTGACCGCCGGCTATTGGTACGAATACGACTATGCGACCACTATGGGCGTGCTTGACGCCGTCAACAGTGCGGGCGCGCCATCGAGCGTCTGGGCCTCGACGGGCCTCATCCACCTCAGCAACGGTCAACTCTATCGATCGTCCTACACAAAGACGATCGCCGAAGTGAACGGATTCTACGTCGGTGATCGTGCCAGTCTGCTCGATGATCGGCTAGAGATCGACGGCGGCTTCAAGCAGGTGACGTTCGCTCAGCAGGGCTACAATCTGATCCCGGGAGAGACCTATCGCCGGAACGCCTATTACAGCATTCCGCTGCCGACACTTGCCGCCCGCTATAATATCAACGCGCATAATTCTATATACGCCAACGCCGGAACCAACTTCCTGACGCCGCAATCCTCACAGCTGTTCGACGTTTACAGCATGACGACCGGCAAAATGACTCAGCAAGGCGGCGTCAAACAAAAGGCCGAATACTCCATAGTCGAGGAGATCGGTTATCGATATGACGGCGATATATTTTCCGGCTCAGTGTCGATCTTCAATTATAACTTCCGCAACAGACAGGTTTCCACCAGCGTCATCCAAAATGGCGTTTCGGTCAGCGAATATGTCAACGCGGGCAACCAGACGTCGCGCGGGGTCGATGTCGAGCTGGGCCTGAAGCCCTGGCATCATTTCCGGCCATTCGTCTCCGGCGAATACCTCCACGCGACGAACGACAGCAACATGACGGCGCCGAACGGCGACCTTCTGCCCACCGCCGGGAAGGTCGCGGTCCGCTCGCCGGCCTGGATGGGATCCCTCGGCCTCGACTACGACAACGGCTCGTTCTTCGGCAACATCGACGCGCACTACACCGGTCCGCAGTTCTCCACCTTCATGAACGACCAGCGTATCCCCGGATATGCGACGGCCAACATGACCATCGGCTACCGCATGGGCGCCGTCGGGTGGGCCAAGACACCGGTTGTGCAGCTCAACTTGGTGAACGTCACCGACACCAAGTATCTCGGCGGCGTCTACACGGTCCAATACAATGCGAAGGCGGCGCGCGCGACCAATGGCGACACGATCGCCGCGTCCGGCCAACCCACCTATCTGGCCGGCGCCGGCTTCGCCGCGATCGTCAGCGTGTCGGCCTCCTTCTGATGGACGAAGAACCCGAGGCCATGCAGGACAGCGTTCCCATCATCGATCTCGCCGCCTTCGGCGCGAGCGATCCGGCTGCGGCCCAATCGGTCGTCGCCGCGGTGGGGCGCGCCTGCCAGAGCCTTGGGTTCTTTGTCGTGACCGGCCATGGCGTCGACGCCTCGGTCACCGGCCAACTCTACGACCAGGCGCGCGCCTTCTTCGATCGCGCCGAAGCGGACAAGCGCCAGGCGCCGGCCGAAGGGACGATCGAGGGCGGGCTCTCCTATGTCCCCCTGGCGCAGGAATCCCTGAGCGGCACCACCGGGGTCGCGGCGCCGGGTGACTACAAGGAGAGCCTGAACTACGGACCGCGGCTTGCCGGCGGCGCATGGCCGGCGCAGCCGCCCCAACTTCGCCTCGCCTTCCTGCGGTATTTCGCCGAGATGGAGGGTCTGGCCCGCCGCCTGCTGGACATCTTCTGCTGCGCCGTCGGATTGCCGCCGGGATATTTCGAGCCGGAATTTGTCGGCCATCTCTCCGCGCTTCGGGTCATCAACTATCCCGAGCCGGACGGCCCTCCCCTCCCCGGCCAGATGCGCGCCGGCGCCCACACCGACTACGGCTTCCTGACGATCCTTCGCTCGGAGGCTTCCGCTGGCGGCCTGCAGGTGTGTCGCCGCGACGGCGCCTGGATCGATGTGCCGGCCGTGGAGGGGGCCTTCGTGATCAATATCGGCGACGCCTTCATGCGCTGGACCAACGACGTGTGGGTTTCAACCCCGCACCGAGTCGCCAACCCGCCGCCCGGGAGCGGCGCAGGCTCCCGGCGCCAATCCATCCCCTTCTTCCTGAACCCGAACGGCGCGGCGGTCATTCGTTGCCTGGAGCAGTTCTGCAGCGCCGATCGTCCCGCTCGCTACCCGCCGGTCACGTATGGCGACTATATCGCGCTGAAAACACGGCAAGCAAACGCCTAGGGAAGTCGATACGATGAGTTTAGCCGCAAAGAATACAAAGCACGCCGACAGCGAATTTGACGAATGGACGGTGCGCTGCGAGCTCGCAGCCATCTATCGACTCCTAAGTCATTTTCACATGTCCGACCTCATCTACACGCACGTGAGCGCCAGATTGCCGGGATGGCGCGATCGCTTCCTGATCAATCGATACGGAATGCTGTTCCATGAGATCCGCGCCTCCGACCTCATCGAAGTCGACGAGGCGGGAACGGCGGTGAACGCCCCGCCGGGCGCGGCGGCCGACGTCAACGCCGCCGGATTCAACATCCACTCGGCCGTCCACAGCGGCCGGCCGGAAGTCCGGTTCATCATCCACACCCACACGCGAGCCGGCGCCGCGGTCTCGTGCCAGCGCGGCGGCCTGTTGCCGATCAGCCAGCAGGCCCTGATGTTTCACCAGAAGCTCGGCTACCACCACTACGAAGGCTTTGCGCTCAGCCTCGAGGAGCGGGCCCGGCTGATCGCCGACCTCGGCTCCCACAACGCGATGATCATGCGCAACCACGGACTGCTGGCGGTAGGCCGGACGGCCGCCGAAGCCTTCGGCCGGATCTACATGCTCGAGCGCGCCTGCGAGATTCAGATCGCCGCGATGGCCGGCGGCGGCGACCTCGTCATCCCCCCGGCGGAAGTCCAGGCCCGCACCGCCAGTCAGGCCAATCCCGAAGGACAGGCCGACTGGGAAACGCTGGCCTGGACCTCCGCGCTCAGGCTGATCGCTCCGGCTCTGCCGGACTACCGGAGTTGACGGCCTCGCGGCGCCCGCCGGCCTCAGGTCGCGGGCAAACGGCTCAGTTCGACCTGCATCCGGCGATAGAGTTCGGCCGGGTCGAGACAGCGCCGCAGCCAGAGGCAGTTGTCCGCCTTGCCGGTCTGACGCAGCCAGTCGACGACCGTCATGCCGGTGGTGAGTTGGCCGGCGCATTCGATCTCGACCGGGCATCGGCGACCCTCGAACAGGTCGGGCCACAGCAGCGCGCCGACGGCGATCGCATCGTGAAGCGGCCGGGTCGGCGTTCCATACTTCGCAATGCCGTGCCGCTCGAAGAAGCGCATCATGCCGGCGCAAGCGCGGCCAACCTGAGTGCCCATCGCCTCCAGCTGCGTCGACCAGTCGATCGGCGCGGGCGCGCTGTGGGTGCAGTCGATCGGCGCCGCCATCACGTCCATGCCAGCTCCGAGCACGATGGCCGCGGCCTCGGGGTCGACCAGGATGTTGTATTCAGCCGCGGGCGTCATGTTGCCGCCTTCGAAATAGCCTCCGCCCATGAAGACCACCTGGCGGATTCGCGCGGCTATCGCCGGTTCGCGGCGCAACGCCAGGGCAAGGTTGGTCTGGGGCGCGAGCGCGATCAGGGTGACGGCGCCCGCTGGTTCGCGCAACAAGGTCTCGACCATCCAGTCGACCGCATGCTGCGGCCTGATCGGATGCGCGGGCGGCTCCCAGGCCCAGCCGTCGATTCCGGTATCGCCGTGGATCTCCGGAACGGGCCGCGGCGCGCGCAGGATCGGGCCCGCCGCGCCTGCGAAAACGGGTATGTCCGGCCGCCCTGCGAGCTCGACGATCCGGCGCGCATTGTCGGCGGTCTGAGCGACGGGGACGTTGCCTGCGACGGTCGTGACGCCAATGACCTCGATGTCGGGTGAAGCAATCGCCAACAACAAGGCGAAGGCGTCGTCCTGCCCGGGGTCAGTATCTATAATCACGCGATGCACATCGCTCTCCATGACAAATCAATATGCCCAGCCATTCAATGGTATTGAATAAAATAATTCAAGAGATATAAAATATCAAAATGCAATTATATCGATAATATACTTAGAATTATAGTCGATGATGACCAATCCTGGGCGCAATTCGCCCGGACAGACGCTCGCGACAAGCAAAACTCACCCCTCTCCACAACGATCCGAGCCATCGGCGCAGAAAGGCCCCACATGCGAGGCGAATTCTCCGAGATTCCCCTGGTCGACGTCTCCCCCCTGGCCGACGACGCGCCCCCCACAGCGCGTGCGGCCTGCGTGGACTCACTACGCGACGCCCTCGAACGCAGCGGCTTCGCCTATCTGCGCGGCCATGGTGTTCCGCTGGCGCTGACGGATCGCCTCAGCGAACTGTCGCGCGCCTTCCACGCCTTGCCGATGGACGCCAAGCGACGCCTCACGATGAACGCCTTTCATCGCGGCTACATGCCGTTCTCGACCTCGACGATCGTGACCTCGACGGTCGCCAAGGTGACGCGGCCGAACCAGAGTGAGTCGCTCATGGTCATGCATGAGACCTCGCCTGACGATGCGGACTATGGCCAACCGCTACAGGGCCCCAACCAATGGCCAGACGAACTTCCGGAACTGCGCGAGGTCGCGCTCGCCTACATGCGGCGCATGACCGACCTGGGCGGCATGATGGCCGGCGCGCTGGCTGAGGCGCTGGGCCTGGAGCGCGACTGGTTCCAACCCCATTTCTCGAAGCCGACCCTGTTCCTTCGCCTGCTGCACTACCCTGAGCACCCGGACGACGACGACCTGTTCGGCGCCGCTCCCCACACCGACTACGGCTTCATCACCTTGCTGACCCAGGACGAAGTCGGCGGCCTGGAAGTGCGCAACCGGCATGGGCAGTGGATCGCTGCGCCGCCGATCGCCGGAACCTATGTGATGAACGTGGGCGACATCCTCGAGCGCTGGTCGAATGGACGGTTCGCCTCGACGCCTCACCGCGTGCGCAACCTGAAGCCACGCGACCGCTATTCGATTCCGTTCTTCTTCGACCCGGACATGAGCGCGCGGGTCGAATGTCCGCCGCGGGCGCTTCAGGACACTGGAGAGACGAAATACGAGCCTGTCGTCTACGGCGAATACCTGCTGGACCGGCTAAACAGGAACTATAAGTACAGGGGAGCCTAGAGTATCCGTCTTGCTCAGGCGAGTTTTGGCGTCCCTGGGCGCTGGTCGCGGATCAGCGCATTGGCCAGGATGAGCAGCTTTCACGTCACGGCAGTGGGGGCGACCTTGGGCGGCTCAGGCCGGTTCCAGTCCGCACCAGCCAGCGATGAACAGGGCCATGGCCTTGGTCGTGCGCCGGACGGACTCGATGTCGACGCTCTCATCGAAGCCGTGGGCCGCCGTGCATTTCGGGCCGTAGACCAGGCTGGGGATGTCGCCGAATACACCGAATATCCGCGCGTCGGTCGAGGCCGAGGACAAGAGCTCGGCCAGCGGCTCGCCGAACACGGCCTGGTGGCTCTCGCGCAGCACCCGTTCCGGCTCCTCCGCCCCGGCGAGCACGTAACCGGGCGTGTGGAAGCCGTGGTAGTCGACGATCGGCGGCGGGGCGTCCGCGTCGAGCGCCGCGCCCTCGGCGATCCGGGCCTCCAGGCGTCGCTTGGCCTCCTCGATGGTCCAATCGGGATAGACGCCGACGCGGATCTCCATCACGCATTCGGCCGGCACGCTCGACACCCACTCCCCGCCATTGATCTTGCCGAGGTTGATCCGCACCGGATGGAAATGCGCGCCATAGGGCGGGTGGTCGGCCTTCTCGGCGTTCCATTCGGCCTCCAGCGCCTTGACCCGCTCCCAGATCCGCCAGGCCCGCTCGATGGCGTTGACGCCCGACCGGTAGGCGCCCGAGGCGTGGGCCGGATCGCCGGGCACGGTCAGCTTCATCCACAGGAGGCCCATCTGGGCGCGAACCAGCGATTGGTCGACCGGCTCGGGGATCAGGGCGGCGTCGGCGACATAGCCGCGCTGCAGGCAGGCCAGAGCGCCGTTGCCGGTGCATTCCTCCTCGACCACCGACTGGATGAAGATCCGACCCGCGGGTTTGAACCCCGCCGCGCGCACCGCGTCGAAGGCGAAGAGCGCGCCGGCCAGCCCGGCCTTCATGTCGCCGGCGCCGCGGCCGTAGAGCTGGCCATCCTTGACGTAGGGCTCGAACGGCGACCGGGTCCAGCGCGCCTCGGGTCCCGTGGGCACCACGTCGATATGGCCATTGAGGATCAGCGAGCGGCCGTGGTTGTTGTCCGGCTGGTAGGTCCCGACGACGTTGTAGGCCTCGTCATAGGAGACCGCGACAGGGGCGAAGCCGGGATGCCGGCTCAGGGTCTCGACGTCGATCTTCCAGTGGTCGACCGCCAGGCCGCGCTCGGCCATCGCCTCGCTCATGAAGGCCTGGGCCCCCGCCTCATGGCCGCGGGTCGACGGAAAGCGCACCAGCGCCTCGGTGAAGGCGAGTTGGGCCTCGAAGCCCTGATCGACGGCGGCCACGATCCGATCTGCGATCTTGGGGTCTAGCATCTCATTCTCCAACGAACGTCAACCTTAAGGGGGCTCAGGCAAGTCCGAGCGCGTCTTCGAACCGATCCCAGGCCCACGACGCCCCAGCTCTCGCTGTTCGGCGCCCGGTCGAGGAACACGGGGGCGGCCCTCGGAAACGGGGAGATGCTGGCCAAGGCGATCACGCCGCCCCGGCGATGTCGAGTTTCGCCGCCGGCCAAGCCGCGGCCAGCGCCGCCAGCACCAGGCCGGCGCAGGCCAGCGCCACCAGGCGCGGATAGTGGGTCTCCTGCAGCAGTATCCCGCCCAGGGCGGGGCCAGAGGCCAGCCCCATCTTGGAGCAGAAGCCGGCCAGGGCGGCGCTGCGCCCGCTGCGGTCGAAGGCGGCGCAAAGGCCGAGGAGGTAGGCGATGGTGAACGACCAGGCGACCCCGGACAAGGCGTTGGCCAGGGCGTAGGCCCAGGGCGCGCTTTGCAGCAGGAACAGGGCTGTGCCGGCCAGGACCAGGGCCATGCCGGCCATGATTGGCCCGGTGCGCCCGAACCGGACCCCGGCGGCGACCACCGCGACCGAACCCAGGGCGCCGATCCAGTTGGCGATGCCGAGCGTGCCGGTGATGGCGCCGAGACCGAGGCCGAAGCTGCGGCCAAGCCCGATGACGTAGGCCGAGACCGCGGAATTGGCGCACTGGAACAGGAAGACGGCGCCCAGCGCAGTGATCAGCGGCGGCCAGAGGGTGGCGCCCTGGACCTCGCCTGGCGTCGGCGCGGGTCGTTCGTAGACGTCCAGGAACGGCAGCATGGCCAGGGTCACCAGGCTGAACAGCGCCAGGGCCAGGAACAGCACCGGCGTCCCGAACACCGGCACGAGCCGTGGCAGCACCAGGAGGCCAAGGCCGCCCAGGCCGAACTGCACCACCAGCAGCATGCCGAACACCCGGTCCGGCGCGCGGGTGCGGGCGAAGACGCCGTAGGCGGTTCCGACCAGGAAGCCCCCGACCACGCCATGGACGGAGCGCACCGCGATCAGCGCCGACACCGTCTTCAGCTGGGTCGAGACCAGGTCAATGGCGATCAACCCGATCAGCGCGACCAGCGCCACCCGGCGCCAGGCCAGACGCTTGACCGTGAACACCGCGCTCAGCGCCCCGACGGCCGCGCCATAGACATTGGCGGAGGCGACCAAGCCGGCCTCGCGGGCGGAGAAGCCCAGGCCGGTCTTCAGCCCGTCGACCAGGGCCGGCATGATGTTGACGTAGAACAGGCCGGCGGTGGCCAGGAACGACAGCAGGACGGCGGCCAGGAGGCCGTCCGGCGCGGCGGTGAAGGCGCGGCGTCCGCTCATCGGCACAGCCCCTGGATCTTCTCGACCTCGGCGACCGCGGCCGCCCAGTCGAAGTGGTTCTCGTCGTTGAAGGCGTAGAACTGGACGTCGTTGGGGAACATCACCACCGAGATGCCGCCGTAGCCCGACAGATAGGGCGCCCAAACCGGATGGCCGCAGCCGACCAGCGGGCCGACGTCGCGGGCCCAGAATCCGTGCCGGTAGCGCAGCCGGGGCGCCAGGGCGACGAAGCCGGCGCCCTGGGTGGAGATCTGCATCGCCTCGGACAGCAGTTTGGGGTCGAGGTAGGGCTTGCCGTCGATACGGCCGGCGCCGACCAGGAAGCCCATGGCCCTGACCACGTCGTCACGGTGGTAGGTCAGGCCCCAGCCGGTGAAAGGCTGGGCGGCGGCGTCGTAGGTGCGCCGGGTCACGTCCAGACTGGCCGACTGGCCGATGGCGCGCCAGATCGGGCGCACGAGGTCGTCATAGATGTCCTGGCCATCGCCCGACCTGCGCAGCACGTCGGTCATGGCCACGCCCAGGAGGTAGGTGTCGAAGCTGTGGTAGACCCAGACCTTACCTGGCGCGGCCTTGCGCGGGTCGTCACAGGCGAACGCCGTCTTCTCGGCTGCGGTCTGCGACAGGAAGAAGGGCTCGGTGGCCGGCGAGTCCTCGTCGGCGTTGGGCGCGGCCGAGACGTAGTGGCCGCTGGCCATGTCCAGCAGATCGATCAGCCGCACGTCGCTCCAGCCAGCCCGGGCGGCGCAGGCGGGTACATGATCGGCCACTTTCTCGTCGATCACGCCCGGATGCAGCGCCTGCAGCCGGAACAGCGACTGGGCGGCGACCAACGACTTGGCGGTCGAATAGGACGGCAGGTCCCGCTCGGCGCAGAGCGGGTCCTCGCCTGCCCGGGTCGGACAGGGTCCGGCGTAGTGGGTCTTGCCGGCCACCACGCCCCAGACGGCGTCCGGGCCGGCCGCGCGGGCCAACGCCGCAACGTCCACGCCGGGATGGTCGGCGGCGAGCGCCTGGGCGGGCTTGAGCAGCGCCTGGCCGGCGCGCTCGGCGCGGTCGCGGGCGATCAGGGCCTGGGCGCCGACGACCGGGCCCGGCGCATAGGCGGCGGGGGTCAGGCTCCAGGCGTCGAACTTGTAGTAGAAGCAGGTCTCCGCGTCGAACTGCACCGCAGCCTTGCTGGTCTCGCCGTCCGGCTTGAACAGCACCACCAGCCGGCCGTTGTGCACGCAGTTGGCATTGCGCTCCTGGAGCGTCACCGGCAGCACTGCGCGGGTGAAGCCGCCGTCGGCGGGGTCGGTCCAGACCCGGCCGGGATCGACCACCCATTCCCATTCGCTGCTGTTCGAGGGGATCGGGCCGCGGCTGGCCGGGATCAGCCGATCGCCATCCTGCACCAGGTCGACCGCCAGATCCGGCCAGGCCAGGCGCGGGTCGACCGCCTGGGGAGCGTTGTCGCTCAACACCACCAGGCCATCGGGCCGGGGCTTGGGCGTCAGCGTCAGCCGGCCCTCGAACCGCGCCGCTGGTGGGCGGACCTGCGGGCCGGGCAGGAAGGCGGACACCGGCGCCGGGCCGTCCAGCCGCGCGCCGTTCAGCACCTTGGCGTCCAGCGGCGCGGTGCTGAGTCCCAAAGCAGCATCGGCGTCGACCTTGACGTCGTCGCCCAAGCAGGTCGCCTCCGGGCTCGACAGGTCGGCGCGGAAGCGGATGGTCAGCCGCGCGCGGTCAGCCAGCCGCGGATCGCCGAAGGCGCCGTGGGCGAAGCTGACCCCATCGTCCTGCCCCTTGCGCACCGCCAGGGCGGTCAGCCAGGTCGCCCCGCCGTCGGGCGAGACCTCGGCGTAGCAGCCGTCCTTGGGGCCAAGACCCAGGGCGGCGATCCCGGCCCGCACCACCACGTCGCGTCGGCCAAGGGTCGAGAGCGTCACCTGTGAGCGGGCATGGCCGGCGAACTTCAGCGAGACATTGGCCTGGTAGGCCGTGAGCCGCACATCGCCGTCGCCGGAAGCGGCCCATTCGGGCGCGGCTCCCTTCTGGAAATCCTGGTTGTAGAGGCTCTCGGCCCGGGCCGAGCCAACGGCCGCCAAGCCGGCCGCGAGGATCAACAACGCCTTCACAGAACGCCTTCCCGGACCAGGGTTTGACGAAGCGGCTCGAGCTGGGCGGCGTAGGCGCGCCAGAGGCCGACGGAGTCGCGGTAAAGCGGCCGGCGCACCTGGGCGGCGCTGGCCGTCGATGTGGGCTGGCCGTTGAGGTGGAAGGCGAGGCAGGCGTCTTCCCACCCCAGCCCGCAGGCGCCGACCAGCGGCCGGGCCTCGCCCTCCAGGTCGTCGACCACCGCTTCGTAGTCGACCTCGATCATCCGACCCGGCAGCGCCCGGCGCCAATGATCGGTCAGGCGGCGGTAGGCGGCGATGTAGCGACCGATGTCGGTCAGGTCGTAGGAATAGGGACAGCCCGTCTGGAACAGGGTCTTGTAGAGGGCGTAGCCGACGTCCATCGGGTCGCGCCGCACATGGACGATGCGCGCGCTCGGCAGCGCCAGGGCGATCAGGCCAACGTAGAGGAAGTTGACTGGGGTCTTGTCGATCAGGAACGGCCGGTCGGCCTCATGACCGGCCAGCCGATCGGCCAGGCGCCTGGCCAGGCGCGCGGGATCAATCGCCGCGGCGGCGCGGATGAAGGCGCCTCGGTCGCCAGCGCGCGGGGTTGTCTCCATCAGCGCCATGGCCAGGTCGGGGATTTCACCGAGGCTGGTCACCTGGCTGTGTGACGACAGTATCCGGTCAACCAGGGTGGTGCCGCTGCGCGGCAGGCCGAGGACGAAGATCGGGCCGGGTTGGTCGGCGCGCGCATCCGGCGCACCGGCCAGGCGGGCGGCGTCGAAAGCCTGGGTGATGGCGGCCATGGCCTCGACGTCCATCTCGACCCGGTAGCTCAGCCGGGCGCGGCGCAGGGCCGCGCCGCGGCTCAGGTGGGCGAAACTCTCGGCGTGGCGGCCGACGTCCTCCAGTTCCTTGGCCAGACCATAGCGCACTGGAATTTCGCTCTCGGCGCCCGCCCGGGCCAGGGCGGCCTCTAGCGCTTCGATGTGGTTGTCGCCGTCGCGCCAGCGTCTCAACGTCGCCCTGTTGCACCAGGCCGCTCCGTCGTTCGGGTAGAGGGCGACCAGCCGGTCGAAGGTCTCCTCCGCCGCCTTCAACTCGCCCAGCGCCACCTGGCTGGCAGCCAAGCCGGAAAGCGCGCCGATGTCGCCCGCGCCAGTCTCGCGCACCAGGGCGGCGGCCTCGGCGAAGCGGCGGGCATGGTAGAGCGCCCGCGCCAGGGCCTCGCGGGCCGCCGGATCGCCGCGGCAGGCGCCCGTCAGGGCGACCAGCCGGCGCCCGGCCTCAGCCGGCCGACCGGTCGCCGCCAGCCGCATCGCCGTGTCGACGGCGGCGAGCCGTTCCGGCGGCGAGGTCGGACCGGCCGGCCGTTCATGCCTCGGCGGGGCGATCACCATCGATAGTTCACGGCCAGGCCGACGGTGCGCGGGAGGGTGATGAACTTCTTGGCGTCATTGCCGTAGAAGTTCGCCGCGGTCGGATCTCCCACGGTGGGGAAGCCTGGATTGGTCCCCTCGTAGGCTTGGGTGAACTCGCCGGTGACGCCGTCGGCGTTGAAGATGTTCTTGACGAACAGGCTCACGTCGACGCGGTCCAGCGACCAGGTCATGGTGGTGTTCCACAGCGAGAACGGCGGCAGGTTGGCGTCGAACAGGTCGGCCGCCACGGTGCTCGGGTGGCCGAGCGCGTTGCGGGTCATCGACTGATAGTACCCGTTCAGCCGGAAGATCAGCTTGGCGCCGCCGTCCAGCGGCACGGTGTAGTCCCCGGCGACGGTGACGGCGTGTTCAGGCGTCCCCGGCAGCATCTCACCCTTGCCGGCCAGCAGGACGCCCGTCGGGGAGATGAAGTTCGAGGTCAGCGACGCGTTGGTGTAGGTATAGCCGATGTCGTAGTGCAGTCGCGGCGCCAGATAGCCGGCGATCTGCCCTTCGAAGCCGGCCGACCGCGCGGTCTTGCCGTTGGCCACCACATAGAAGCCGTAGAGGTCGCTGAAGGTGTTCAGCTGGATCTTCGACCAGTCTACGTAATAGGCGGCGGCGTTGAAGGTGACGCCGTGGACCAGGCCCTTCACGCCGACCTCGTAATTGACCACGGTGTCCGGCGCATAGGTGCGCCAGCGCGGATCCTCGGCCCAGCGGCCGGTCGTCGCCACCTCGTTCACCCCGCCGCGCCGATAGCCTTGGGAGACCGTGGCGTAGGCCAGGCTGTTGTCGGTGATCTTGTAGGAGCCGTTGAACTTGAACAGCGTCTTTTCGCTATCCTGCTTGATGGTCGGCGGCGCGTCGGGCGAAGAGACGGCGGTGAACGCCGGGAAGTCGATCAGAAGGTTTGTGGCCTGGTCGGTGCGGAAGTGACGCAGGCCGCCGGTCAGTTGCAACCGGTCGGTCACGTGCCAGGTCAGCTCGCCGTAACCGGCGATGTCGTTGACGGTCTCGTGGGCGCGGTAGAGGAACTGGTGATCGCTGCTGGCGACCAGGTTGGAGTCGGCCGGCAGGCCGAAGTAGGCATTGATGTACTGCTTGAAGCCGAGGACATAGTCGTCCTGCTTCTGGTCGTTGCGGTCGCGCTCTGCGAACACCCCGACCACCCAGTCGAAACGCTTGCCGGCCTTGGAGACCAGCCGGACTTCCTCGATCAGCCCCTGGTCGCCGTAGGTGCGGTAAGCCGGCGCCGCCGGGCGCGGGTAGTTGTAGTAGTAGTTATGGAACAGAGTGTCGTTGGCGTAGAAGCCGGTGTTGTCCGTCGTGCTCGAGCCGGTGTGGTCGAAGTAGGAGGTGCTCGAGGTCAGGGTGGCGAAGCCGAAGTCGACCACCCCTTCCAGCGCCACCAGGTCGACGTTGCGCTTTGACGGCTCCAGCAGCACCGCGCCGTTCTGATAAGACCCATAGGGCACGCCGTAGCCATTGTCGCCGAAGGTCTCCTGGCGGCGGCCGCCGACATTGTCGTGCTGGTGGGCGTAGCTCAGGGTGAAGTCGGTGTTGTTGGTCGGATCGAAGCGGATCGCCACGCGATCATACTGGATCCGGGTCGTGTCGGCGTCCTTCTTCCGATAGTAGCTGGCGGTGCTCGAGAAGATGCCGTTGGGAGCCACGGGAATACCGTTGGCGCCCAGCTTGTAGAGGTTCACGTAGTCGGTGATGCCCGGATAGTCCTGGTCGACCACGTTCAGCCGGATCGCCAGCTTGTCGCCGAGCGGGATGTTCATCACCCCGTCGCCCTCCCAGCCGACTCCGCCCGATCCGTTGGTCTGGGTGGTGGTCAAGGCGACATTGCCGCTGAACCGGCCGAACTGCGGGGGATTGGAGATGTAGCGCACCGTCCCGCCCAGCGAGCCGGAGCCGTAGAGCGTGCCCTGCGGTCCGCGCAGCACCTCGACCCGCGCCAGGTCGATCAGGGCGAAGTTGGCGAACAGCGGGGTGTCGTTCACATAGGTCGAGACCGGCGCGACCGTGGGCAGCCAGTAGTCGCCGACCGCCGAACTGTCGACGTTGATGCCGCGCATCTGGATGTTGGTGGCGGTGCCCTGGTTGCGCGGACCGCGGTCGACCAGGGCGACGCCCGGCACGGAGCGCAGCAGTTCGGCCGAGTTCTGGATGTGGTCATCCTGGATGGTGCGGCCGGAGACGGCTGTGATGTTGTAGGGCACGTCCAGAACCTTCTGGTCGCGCCGCGTGGCGGTGACCACCACCTCGGTGAGCGAGGTCGGATTGTCGGCCTTCCTCTGCGGCGCGGTCTGGGCCCCGGCGGCCCCCGCCACCAACCCGCCAGCCAAAGCTGTCGCACAGAACAGTCTGAGTTTGGTCATGCCTTAGTCCCCCTTGGTCCCGGTTGCCCCGCCGGATCCGCTAGCGCCTGGCCTTGGACGGCTCTGGTTCTGACGCCGGCGGACCGGTCGGCGGACCATCTGAATCCGCGCCGTCCCTGGCGGGCGGAAACTCCAGCGGCCCGAGTGAAGCCAGGGCCGGGCCGGATCGCCCGCCTGGCCGTTCATGCGCGAAGGGCCCCGGCCCGTCGCGATAGCTTTTCAGGGTCTGACCCAGGCCGTGCCAGCCGCGCTCGCGCACCCGCCGCACGTGGCCGAGATCGAGATCGAGCGCGATCACCTCGCGTCCGACTCCGGCCTCGTGAACCACCTCGCCGCCCGGCCCATAGATGCCGGAGCCGCCGACCCCGAGGTCTCCCGCCACGTTGATGTCGACGAACCAGAGTTGGTTCTGGGCGGCGCTCGCCCGGGCGATGGCCTTCTCGGCCTCGCGGTCGATGGTGTTGGTCATGGTCGGATGCAGCACCACCTCGGCGCCCAGGCAGGCGAGCGCGCGGGTGGTCTCGGGGAACCACATGTCGTAGCAGATCGAAACCCCGATCCGGCCGACCCCTGGCATGTCGAACACCACCGGCTCGTCGCCGGCGGCGACACCCCGCTCATAGGGTCGGAACGGATAGAGCTTGCGGCAGCGGGCGACGACCTGACCCGCCGGGTCGATCACCGGCGCGGTGTTGAACACCTGATCGCCGAAACGCTCGTACAACGAGCCCGGGATCAACCAGACCCGGTTCGCCGCCGCGATCTGCGCCAGGCGCGCTTCGGCCGGACCGGGCATCGGCTGGGCGCAATCCAGCCGCGCGCCGAAGCCGGCCAGTTCGCCGATCAGCACCAGGTCGATCCAGGGAAAGCGGCGCTTGACCGCGGCGACCTCGGCCGCGATGCGGTCGAGATTGTCCTCGGCCCTCAGGTCGAGCTGCAAGCCCGCGACCGCCAGATGCGCCATGAACCCCCGCTTGCCGCCGCGCACTGTTTGCGACGGTTCGGCAAAGGTCTCCGCAATCGGCCCTCAACTATAGAGCCAGATGGAAGAATCTATGGCGCCAGTTCGGCCAGGGTCTCCCGGTCCGCGCCCGGCGCGACATAGACCGCGGAATCGACGGCGACCCCCATGGCGTTGAGCCATTGCACCCGGCCGTCCTCGATCAGCGGCCGGTAGCCGGAGGGCTCGCCATAGGCCCAGCTGTTCCATTGCCGGAACCAGATGTCGCCCTCGACCCACCAACGGCCTTCGTCGCGGTCCTCGTTGGCGTAGCCGGCGCGGCCCAGCATCGCGCCGTCGGCCAGGAGCTCGATGGTGCACGGCGCGCCATAGACCGTCTTGCACAGCAAGGTGGCGCCGGCCATGGCCGCGCGCAGCCGCTCGCCGCTGGCCAACACCGGGGCGAGGCTGGCCGTGTCGAAGCTGGGCGATATCTTCTCGCGGATCAGGCCGGCCAGCACCTCGATCCCGGCGCGGATGCGTTCGACCGGCACGCCGGTCACGCCCAGCCGGAAGACGTTGGGCGGCGCGTCGGCCTCATAATGGGAGTCCACCGGCTCGATCAGCACGCCGCGCCGTTCGGCCTCCAGCGCCAGGGCGCCGATGTCGATGCCATCGGGGCCACGCACCCAGCAGCTGGTCCCGCCGGCGGAGGGGTCGATCGCCACCCAGCGCTGCAAATAGTGGTTCAACGCGTCGCGCAGGGCCAGGCGCCGGCGGCGGAACACCCGGCCGGTGCGCGCCATGGTCTTGTCGTAGAAGCCCTGGCCGAGGAAGTAGGCGGCGGTGCGCTGACTGGCCAACGGCGGGTGCTTGATCGAGAGCCGCCGCAGCCGCCTGGCCTCGGCGATCACCCGCGCATCGGCGACCATGAAGCCCAGCCTGAGCGCCGGCCCCAGCACCGCCGAGAGGCTGGCCGCATAGACCACCCGCTCGCCGCCCGGCAGGGCGCGCAGGGCCGGCAGCGCCGGCTCGAAATAGCTGGCCTCGCACTCGAAATCGTCCTCGACGATCACCGCGTCGGTGCGGGCCGCCAGCGCCAGCAGGGCCTCGCGCCGGTCCAGACTGAGAGTGACGCCGGTCGGATAGTGGTGGCTGGGGGTGACCACGATGACGTCCGCGTCGGCCAGGCGCTCGTCGACAACCATGCCGGCGGCGTCGACCGGCTGGCGGCGCAGCCGCGCCTCCAGGTCTCGGGCCATGTCGCGCAGATCGGCGTAACCGGGGTCCTCGAGCGCCACGGTGCTCCGCCGGTCGACGAACAGCTTGAGTGCGATGGAGGCTGCCTGCTGGCTGCCCAGGGTGATCATCACCTCGTCCGGGCGAGCGTAGATTCCCCGGCGCGGCAGAATCTTGGTCCGAATCTCGTCGATCAGCATCGGATCGTCGGCATCACCCTGGCCCGAGGCCCAGGTCGCCACGTCGCGGGCGGCGAGCGCGCGGCGGCTGGCCTCGCGCCAGTCGGCGGCGGGAAACAGCGACGGGTCGATCAGTCCGTCGATGAACGGATAGGGATAGCGCGCCCAGTCGGGCGGGGTTCGGCGCGGCGCGGGCTCGCGCAGGCCGCTCTTCAGCCGGGACAGCAGCGGCGCGGTGACCGCCTCGCCGCGCACGCCCGCCACCTCGCCGAGCCCTCCGCCGACCGGGGCCAGGTCCGAGGCGACATAGAGGCCGCTGCGCTCGCGCCCGACCAGGAAGCCTTCAGCGATCAACTGCTGGTAAGCCAGAAGCACGGTGTTGCGCGATACGCCGAGCTTGGCCGCCAGGCTGCGCGACGAGGGCGCCTTCGCGCCACGGGGCAGATCGCCCGCCGCGACCGCTCGGATCACCCCGCGCCGGACCTGGTCCTGCAGGCTGAGCGGGCCATTTGCGTCCAACGGGATCAGAAGCTCAGCCCGCATGCCCTCGCCTCTTATCGCGCGCCGCCGCCTATCCATGACATAGGCCGCGAACGCCCGAACGTCCAAGCACGCAAGCCCAGTCGCCGCGGCGCGAGCCATCGATCCACGAAAGCCTGACCTCGCCGCGCCAAATCGCCGGATCGATTAGGAACCCGTTCCGGACCCGGCCTGGCGCGCGATTTGGCCCTGCTCAAGCCATCGCCAGCGACCCGACGCCGCAGCTCTGACAAATCCCCGGTCCGCGCTCGGGCGAACGCGGACCGGGCCGCCCAGCGCGGGCCGTGCGGAGGTCGCCTGAGACCTAGAACTTGACGTTGCCTTCGATGCCGAAGGTGCGCGGGTCGTTGAAAATGCCGGAAACCCCGGTCGTGCTGCTGATCGTGCGAGTGTAGAGGTGCTGCTCGTTGAACAGATTGCGGCTCCAGAGCGAGATGGCCATCTTCGCACCCGAAGCAACCCGGATATCGGCGAGCCCGATCCGGCCGTTGAACACGAGGCCAGGCTGGCTCTTGATCGCCTTCAGGGTCGGGCTGGGATCGCGGTCGGTGCCGTATGAGCCCGAGTCCCAATTGCCGTCGAGGTGAGCCTGTAGTGTGACGGACTCGAGCCGCGTACGGTAGTCTATCGCAGCGGTCACGGCGTGTGCCGGCGTATACTCCTGGTAAATGACCGTGGGCGTAGTGGTGACCACCATGCCGACGCCCGCGACATAGGTCGGGAAGGGATTGATCGTAGCCGGGAGGTGGACATAGGCGTAGGCATAGCTGCCTGAGAGCGTCAGCCCCTCCATCGGGGCCAGCATGAAGTCAGTCTCCACGCCGCTCACCCGGCCGTTGCCCGGCGCATTGATGGTGTCGGTGGTCGTGCGCGTCGTCGACGCCGAGGTGATGACGTTGCCGTTCGCATCATAAGAATAATAGGGAGCCGAGAAGTCGACCTGAACATTCTTATAGATGCCGGTATAGGCCGCGATATCGAGACGGAGACGATGCTCGAAGAATTCGGTCTTGGCGCCGATTTCAGACATCGAAATCTCTTCGGGGTTGAAGGCCTTATAGGTCAGCGAGCGTGAATTGGCCCCGCCCGATTTATAGCCCGTGCCCCACTTGGCATAGACCTCCACGTCGGGCGTGACATCGACGGCGAGGTTGACCATCGGATCGATCCGCGACCAGCTCTTCTCGAAGCCGAGGACGCCGGATTTGCCGTAAGCGTCGACAGGCACGGCGTTGTTGATGACGTAGAGCTGGCCGTCCTTGCGGTCGTCCGTCCAGCGCAGGCCGCCCGTCAGGTGGACGATGTCGTTGAAGATGGGGGGGGTCCAGGTGGCCTGGCCGTAGAGGCCGTAGCTGTCCGAGCTGACCCGGCTCGCGCGGTCGATGCCGGCATGGGAAAACAAGATCGGTATATCGATGGACACCGGGGTTACGTTTGAGCCCAGCGGCAGCACCGTCGCGGCGGTGCCATTGGCGTTGAACTGCATGGAGTTGAACGTCTGGGCCATATCCTCCACGTGCTCGTGATAGACGAGCGCGCCCGCGACGTACTTCAGACGGCCGGTCTCGCCGATCGCCTGCAGTTCCTCGCTATACTGACTTTGAACAAACTCAGCGAGGCTGTAGCGGGCGAACTGAGCGTTGGGCGTGAAGACGGCCGCCGCGGCGCTATTCTGCCACTGGCTCTGGTAAAGCTCGCGATAGGACGAGATCGACTTGATCGTCAGCGCCGGCGAAACGTCCCATTTCAAAGTGAGGGCGTGGCCGGACTGTTTGCCGATGCTGGGCTGCAAGGGTATGCCGATAGGGGCGGTGTCAACGCGATGCGGCAGGATCGGGGTGATCGCCGCAACCTTGTTCGTCCCGGCCTGGACGTTGTTGGCGTAGAGCGTGGTCGAGGCGTCGTGGCTGTTGTCGTAGGAATAGTTGGCGGTGAAATTGGCCGTGGGCCGCCACTGCACCTGCGCGCGCACGCCGCGGCGGTCATAGGCGCCATAGTCGGAAGCGCCAGCCAGCGGATTTTTGACCGTGCCGTCGCGGGCGGTGATGATGCCGTCCACCTTCACGCTGAAATTGTGGTACTCGGGCAGGTCGAGGTGGACCTTGGTCTCGTAGCTGCCGTAGTTGCCGACCCCGCTGGTCACATCGAGGTGAAACTCGCCGGACGGCTTCTTGGTGGTGATGTTGAGCGCGCCGCCTTCGGTGTTGCGGCCGAACAGCGTGCCCTGCGGCCCCTTGAGCACCTCGATACTGTCCAGGTCGTAGAGGGCGGCGTTCAGCCCCTGCGGACGGCCGAGATAGACACCGTCGATATAGACGCCGACGCCCGGGTCACGGGCCGGCTGGTTGGTGTCCGTCATCACCCCGACGCCGCGGATGTTCAGGATCAGGTTGAAGGGACGCGCGGCGTAGGGCGTGACGTGCAGGCTGGGAACCCCGCCGGCGATCAGATCCGTCAAGGACTCGATGTGGCGATTTTCGAGATCGACGGTGCTCAACACCGAGATGGAGATCGGCGTCTTCTGCAGATTCTCCGACCGCTTCTCGGCGGTGACGACCACTTCGCTGAGGCCCGCGGCGGCCGAAGCCTGGGCGCTCGGCGCATCTGCGGCGTCCGCTTCCGCGGCGAAACTGGGCGACGCCTGGGCGGCGACCCAGAGGGCACAGAGACTGGCGCCGGACATGGCCAGGGCCCTAAAACCGATGTTCATTTGATCCCCGCGTGAAAAGCTGTGAGCCTTCATCAACAGGGTTGGGCAATAGAGGCCGGCCTTGTCATCCGAGCTACGCTTCGATGAATACTGTGTATTTCATGGAGAAGTTGTCCAATAGACAAATCCACAAGTTGTAAATCGGCCGGCGCGGCGACACGAACCGTGGAAAGCACTCAAATTTTCTTGACGGGCCAGCGATCTACCGGAGGTATCGGGTTGCGACCATGTCGTTGAAGAAAGCGTAGACCGACAGTTGCAGGCGCCGGCGGCGGTCGGTTGGATCACCGACCGGACGGCTTGTCGCGCGTCGCCGCTGCTTCCGCTTCAGGATGGAGCGGAAACCCTGGTCTCGAACGTCAAGGCCGCGCGGGCCAGTCTTTGGCGTTGCGCAGTCGAATCCCGCTGGCGTGAAGCGATGTCGACCAGACATCCCGCAGGGGCGCCAGACTTTCCATTATCCTCAGCTCGACGCCGTCAGCGCGCAACGCCGCCGGAAGGTCTGCGACGGCGTCCATTCTGAGCGGCGTCACCTCCTGTCGCGAGACCCACATGCCCGCGTCATCAAGATCCTCGAATGTGTCTTCCGGCAGTTCGTAGCGATAGAGCGTCGTCTGCCGAAGCCGGTCGAGCCACGCCCACTCGATGTGCGCGATCATCCTGCAGGTCCGCCCTCCGAGCCATTTGTCCAAGTCATCGGCTGCCGTGTCCGCGCGTGGCCACAGGAGGATGCGTGGGCAGTCTCGCGGAAACAGGTACATCGGCTGGTGGCGCTCATCGACGCCCCAGACCAGCGGGCCGTTTAGCCAGTCTCGTCCCGGCGGGCGCCGGGACGGCACGGCGACCGGCCTCGGCTTGAAGGACGCTATGTTCGGATCGTCGCTGAAGTGAAAGAGCCGCATCTGGAGCCGAGCCTAGAGGCCGCGGTGTGGCGCAATGTCGGCGATGCGGCGACACCGCGCGCCCATCAGACATGGCGCAACCATTTCAAGTCCGCATCGCATGCAGGGAATCGTCCATCATCGCCTGGTCATCGAAGGACGCATGGGCGGAGGCGCAGAGCTGGAAATAAAGGCCAGCATTCCGCATCAGTTCGTCATGTGGCCCCTGCTCCAGGATGCGGCCGTGCTGCAGCACCACGATGCGGTCGGCGTCGCGGATGGTGGCAAGCCGGTGGGCGATCACAATGCAGCTACGGCCTGCGAACAGGACCTTCAGCGCCCTCTGGATCGCCTGTTCGGTGAAGCTGTCGATGTTCGCGGTGGCCTCGTCGAGGATCAGGATTTGCGGATTGGCCACCAGGGTTCGGGCGAAGGAGATCAGCTGCCGTTGGCCCATGGAGACGTTGCGGCCCCGCTGGCCGAGCCTGGTCTGATAGCCTTCCGGCAGGCGGCTGATGAAATCGTGGGCCGAGACGGCCTTCGCCGCGGCGACCACGTCCTGGGCGGTCGCGCTCTGGGTGTTGTAGCGGATGTTTTCCTCGATGGTGCCGGTGAACAGGAAGGGGTCCTGCAGCACCATGCCGATGGTCTGTCCCAGCGAGTCCAGCGTCAGGTCGCGCACGTCGTGGCCGCCCACGAGCACCTGGCCCCGGTCCACCTCGTAGAGGCGGCGGGCCAGCGCGATGATCGAGGTCTTGCCCGAACCGGTCGGCCCGACCAAGGCCACCACCTCGCGGGGGTTCACGGTCAGGTTGATATCGTGCAGCACCGGGCGCTCGGGATCGTAGCCGAACGTGACGTTGCGAAATTCGACCGTCGCCGGAGCGTCCTTCAACGCGATCGCGTCGGGGGCGTCCTGGATGTCGACCTTGACGTCCAGCACCTCGAAGATCCGATGCCCCGCGGCCATGGCGCGCTGCATGACGGTGTATTGCGTGGATAGCACGCGCACGGGCTCGAAGAACCGCTGCAGATAGAAGATGAAGGCGACCATCACGCCGACCTGCAGCCTGCCGCCCAGCACGGCGTCTCCGCCCATGACGATGACGATGGCCATGGCCAGGCCGGTGAGCGCGTCGACCGTCGGGGTCATGATCTGGGCCATCCAGGAGGCCCCGACCTGGGCTCGGAAATTCTCTTGGGCCTTCTCCCTGTAGAGTTCGAAGTTGATCGCCTCGCGGCGCGTCTCCTGCACCGTGCGGACGCCGTTGATATTTTCGGCCAGCGCCGAATTGGCCGCGGACGAAGCGTCGCGGGCCGCCAGGAAGCTCTTCTTCGAGAAGGGTAGCCAGATCGCCCGGATGACGACCAGAGCCGGCAGGACCGTCAGGGTCAACAGACCCAGCCGCCAGTCCATGGCCAGCAGGACGACGGTGATCCCGATCAACATGGCGAAGTCGCCCGCCGCGCCGGTTGAGCTTTCCAGCAGATCCTGCAGCGTATTCACGTCGCCTTGCAGCCGGGACATGATCCGGCCGACGTGGGTCTTGTCCATGAAGGACAGGGAGACATCCTGGAAATGGCCGAACATCTTGCGGCGAATGTCGAAAATCACCCGCTGGGCAAGCCTGGCCGAGATCCACTGCTCGAGCAGGGCGGCTATGGCGTAGACGCCCGCCAGTCCGGCGAAGGCCAGCAGCGCAAGGTCGAGTCGCCGACCGTCCCGGGCCACCGCCGCGGTCGCCGCTAGGCCGATCAAAGCGGGGATCGCCACCTGCGACGCCGCGGCGATGAGCACAGCGACCTGGGCGCAGAAGAAGGCCTTCCCATGCGGCTTCAGGAAGCCCAGGAAGCGGCGGGCGACCTTGGGGTCAAAGGTTCCGAAGACATCGTCGCCTTCGGCGGAGCCGAGGGTGGCGCGCGGCGGGCGGCCCGCGGCCGGGGTCTCGGCGGCGAAATCGCTCATCGTCAGGCGTCCTCAGGGTGGCGGGCGCGTTCGTCGAGGGTCGCCGTGCGGGTTTGCATCTCGTAGAGGCCGGCATAGACCCCCCCGAGCGCCACGAGCCCGATGTGCGTCCCCCGCTCGACGATCCGCCCCGCGTCCAGGACGAGAATCTCGTCGGCGTGCATCAGCGAGGACAGCCGGTGGGCGATGATGATCGTCGCCTTGGCCTTGGTGGCCCGGGCCAGCGCATCGCGCACGCGCCGCTCGGTCACCGCATCGATGGCCGCGGCGCTATCGTCGAAGATCATCACGCCAGGCTCCGGCGCCACGCCGCGGGCGATGCTCATCCGCTGGCGCTGACCGCCGGAAAGCGCAACGCCGCGCTCGCCCACGCGGGTCTCATAGGCAGCCGGCAATGCGGCGATATGGTCATGGATCTGGGCGGTCCTGGCCGCGCCGACGATCTGCGCCTCCGCCGCCCACGGATCGGCATAGGCGATGTTGTGTCCGATGGAGCTATCGAACAGGAAGGCCTCCTGCTGGACGAGGCCGACATAGGCCCGCAGCGAGGCAAGGGTGACGTCGCGGATGTCCCGCCCGTCGATGGTGATCGCCCCTTCGCTCACGTCGTAGAAGCGCGGCGCCAGGTTGGCGATCGTCGACTTGCCGCTGCCGGGGGACCCGACGATCCCCAGGGTTCGACCTGGACGAACTTCGAAGGAGATGTTCGAGAGGGCTCGCGCGCCGTCACCGTAAGAGAAGCCAACATTCTCGAACCGCAACACGCCCTTCGTTGGCTTCAGTGGAACGGCGCGCGGCGCGTCGGTGATCTCCGAGTCAAGGTCCATCACTTCGAACAGCCGCCCCCCCGCCGAGGTCGCCCGGGCGGCCGAGTTGAAGATCATGGCGACTTGCCGGATCGGCGTCTGCATCAGGCTCATGTAGGCCAGGAATTCCGTGACCCGCCCCACCGTCATGGTTCCGTCGACCACCCTGTGCCCGCCGTACCAGAGCAGGAGCCCCATCGAGCCGTAGAAGGAGACGGTCATCGTCGAGACGCCGCGGCACCGCAGGACGATCCGCTTGTAGGCGTGGTTCAACGCATCGATCGAGGCCCTGTCGAACTTGGCCATTTCGAACCGCTTGGCGGCGAAGGCCCGCACCAGGCGAGTACCCTGGAGGTTCTCCTCCATGGTCAGCGTCAGGATCGCCATCAGTTCCTGAATCCGCAGCCAGGCGATCCGCAGCAAGAAGCCCATTCGACCGAGCGCGGCGCCGGCGACCGGCACGAAGGCCAGGCCGATCAGCCCCATGACGAGATCGGTGGAAAGCATCATGTAGCTGGCGAAGCTCAACAGCATGACCAGGGTGAGCGCCTGCATCAGCCCGTTCTGGATGAACACCCGCGCCCCTTCCAGGTCGAGCATGCCGCGGGTGATCAGGTCGCCCGAGTGGATGCGGTCGTGGAAGCCGAAGGAAAGGCGTTGGAGCTGCTGGAAGTACTTGAGCCGCAGATCCTGGGCGACCTGCTGGCTGACATACTCGCCCAGATAGCCGGAAAACATGGTCAGAGCCCCGCGGACGACGCTGGCGGCGATTACCAGGATCGCCGTGCTCCACAGCGCGGCGCGCGCCTCCGCCGCATGGGCGGCGCCGGCGCTCAGCAGGGCCTGGGCCTGGTCGACGGCCGCGCCGAACAGTCTCGGCAGGGCGAGGCTCGCCACCGCCGATCCCAGCGAACAGGTGATCGCGAGGACCAGGCGAGCAGGATAGCGCAAGGCGAGCGCCGTGATCCTCTGCAGGACCTGCGGCATCCGCCTGACGTCGACCTTGGCGGGACCGGAGACGACAGCGTCCGGACCGCGCCGGAAGGGACGGGGATCATTCATCGCAAGGCCATGCCCTGAGTATAAATCCTATTATGACGCCCGAACCTTAGGGGCGGCTCGATTTGGATGGAGAAGTGACGGGGTTGTCGGTTGTCGCCGATCGAACGCCGGATGGGCCGCTAGAGCGCGCCATGGAGAAGTGCGAAGCGGCTTTCCGCCCGCAACCCGCTCCAACCCTGTCTAGGCTGCGGCCAGGTCCACGACGACGGCGGCGTGATCGCTCGGGAGGCCGCCTTCGGCATCAGCCTCGTCGAGGGCGCGGAATCGAGAGGCGACGCGCCAGCCGCCCGGCTCTTGCAGGACCAGGTGGTCTATGGCCGGGCCGTCCCGGTCGCCCCCGGAACCGAGGAAGGTGGCCGCCTCGAACCCGACCCGGGCCTTCAGCGCCGCCAGTGCAGGGTCCTCGGCCCCGGCGTTCAGATCGCCGGCCACCACAAGCCCTGCGGCGAGATCCTCACCGGCCCAGCACAGCGCATCGGCGAGTTGCCGCGTGCGCAGCCTTGCAGCGTCCGGCCCCGGCAAATGGGTCAGGTGCAGGTTGAGGATGCGAAGGCGGCGGCCACCGACGGCGAGGTCCAGCCGCTGGGCGATACGCTCGCCGTCGGCAGGGTCGCTGGCGAGGGCGCATGCGCCCTCGGCGACGGCCGGCAGGCGACTGAGCATGGCCAAGCCCGACGTGCTGGCGACCATTGCCCCCTCGTGCGGCCGTGGTTTGGAGCGAACCGGGCGGGCGTGGCGGCTCAGGCCAAGGGCGCTCGCCAAATGGGCGGCGGTGTCCCGCCCGTCGCCCGCGAAGCATTCCTGCAGGCAGACGACGTCGGGCGCCAAGGCCGCCAAGCCGAGGACCATCAGGTCGAGGCGGCGCACGTACGCGCCCTCGTTCTTCCAGGTGTTGAGGGTCACGATCCGCATGGACGTCGTTCAGGCGGCGCGCTGACCGGCGACCCAAACCCCGCGGATCACGGGCAGTCCGCCGGCGACCCGCACGCGCACCAGATCGGCGCGGCGGCCGGGTTCGATCACCCCACGATCCTCCAGACGCGCCGCCTTGGCAGGCGTCGCGGTCACCAGGGCGGCGGCCCTGGCCAGGCTCCAACCGAACTGGCCGTTGGTCATGGCGAAGGCGCATTCGATCAGGCTGCGCGGCACATAGTCAGACGCGAAGGCGTCCAGGAGATCGGCGTGGGCCAGATCGGCGGCCGGCACATTGCCGGAATAGGAGCCGCCGCGGATCAGGTTCGGTCCGCCCATGACCACGATCATGCCTCGCGCCCTGGCGCGTTCCGCCGCCTCGAGTGTCACCGGAAACTCGGCCACGGTGGCGCCGAGGTCACAGGCCTCGTCGATATGGGCGATGCTCTCGTCGTCGTGGCTGGCCAGCGGGGCCCCATACTCGTCGGCGACGGCGGCCACCAGCTTGCGGTGCCTGGACGCATTGCGCGACTGGCGCTCGCGGATCTCGGCCAACCGGACTTCCGTCGCCTCGACGGTCATGCCGTTGGCGCGCCAGTTGGCCATGTGGTTCTCCAGATTGCGGTACTGCCGCTGACCGGGCGTGTGATCCATCAGCGAGAACAGCGAGGTCAGCGGGTGGCGGGCCAAGGCCTCGAGGCGACCGGGCAGGTCGTCGGCCGTCGTCTCGCACCGCCAGTGCAGCCGATGGTCGCCCTTCAGCATGCCGGCCTCGGAGGCGGCGAGCAGGCCGTCGGTCAGGCGGGTCAGGTTGTCGTGATTGCGCGAGGCCGCGGCGTTGAACGAGCCGATGCTGAGGCTGTCGAACACCGTCGTCACGCCCACTGACAGGCAACAGCCGTCGTGGGTCACCGCCGCCGAGACCGGGTCCCAGTCGATATTCGGACGCGGGAAGAAGTGCTTCTCCAGATTATCTGTGTGCAGATCAATCACGCCCGGCATCAGGATGTCGCCCTCAAGGTCCTCGCCGACCCCGCCCGCGCCGCGGTCGATCGAAGCGATCTTGCCGCGGACCACCCGCACCGAACCCAGGAAGGCGTCATCGCCGGTGACGACCATGGCGTTTCTGTAGACAAGTTCCATGGCAAGCTCCTGATGGGTTACGGCGTCAATCGCGGTCAGGTTCGGGAAAATCGATCTCCACCTCGGTGGTGGACCTGGAGATCCCGTATTCGAGGGGCCGGCCGAGACTGTCGATATTGAGATAGCGGTGCACCAGCAGCGGCACATGCCGCGGGACGTGCAGCAGTTCGGCCTCGTGGACGGTTGGAAGGCGCGCCGAAATCGCGGTGCGGCGGCGTGTGTAGTCCAGCACGCCGGAGTCGATCAGAGTCTGGGTGATTGTGCCGCGGGACCGGTACATCTCGATGAAGGTCGGGAACCGGTCGTGGCTGAAGTGGTGCTGGCTGAGGCCCGTCGGTTCGTCGTCGACGAAGCGCTGGCGCTCCAGATAGATCATTGGCTGGCCGGCTCTCAGGCCCAGCTCGGCCGCGACACGCGAGTCCGCCGGCCGGACCTGCAGCTTCAGGGTCTGGGTGCGCGGGGTACGGCCGCGCTCGCGCACGTGGTCGGTGAACCGCGGCCGCTTCTGCAGGCGCATCGGCGCGGAGGGTCGACGCACATAGCTGCCCCTCCCCTGCGTCGATTCCACGATGCCCTTCTCCTGCAGGTCAGACAGAGCCCGACGCACCGTGTGGCGATTGACCATGAACTGCCGGGACAACTCGTCCTCGGTCGGCAGCTTGTCGCCGGGGGCGAGCTCGCGGGCCAGAATGCGGCGCTCGAGCGACTGGGAGATTTCACGCCATAGCAGCATGCCGGTAGCCATATCAGACCTCCTTATCAGTCTTAAGACAGGGGACTAGACAAGTTTTACTGCCGTCAAAGAAAGTTCATCATCTCATTGTTGTTGATAAACTCGCCATCACCTAATCTTTGAATTCGATAAATGCAACATATTGCTTAGTTGTTGGAGATGATCGATGGCGGTCGAAGCGCTTGTCGAGGCCACGTCCGAACGGAGACGCTGGCTCTCGATCCTGGCCAAGGCGCCGTCCAAGGACGTGATTGCGGCCTGGGACGGCCTGGCCGAGCGGCCGGCCTATAAGGCGCTGCGCGCGCCGGAGGTCGGCATGGTCCTGGTCCGCGGGCGCATGGGCGGGACGGGCGACGCCTTCAACCTCGGCGAGATGACCGTCACCCGTGCGGCCGTCCGCCTGGACAGTGGTGAGACGGGGATCGGCTATGTCGCCGGCCGAGACCGCCAGCACGCCGAGATCGCCGCGGCGGTCGACGCCATGATGCAGTCGGCCAACCTGCGCCCCGCCGTCGAAGGCGCGGTGGTCGCCCATCTCGCCCGCAGCCAGGACGAACGCCGCGACGCCGCCGCCCGCAAGGCCGCGGCCACCAAGGTCGATTTCTTCACCATGGTCCGTACCCGGAGCCCCGGCTGATGCCCGCTTGCCCCCCCGCCATCCTCAACCTGGCCGACGTCGCCGCGGCCTTCATCGACCCGACCCGGGAGTCCCAGGCGGTGTTCCGCAAGGTGATGGACGCCGTGGCCCGCCCGGGCACGATCCAGGACCTGGCCTTCGCCCCCGACGCGCCCCAGGGCTTGGACCGCGCCGCCGGCGCCGTGGCGCTGACCCTGTTCGACTTCGAGACCCCGGTCTGGCTCGATCCGGCCCTGCGCGGCGGGACCGCCGAGGGATGGATGCGCTTCCACTGCGGCTGTCCCCTGACGGACGACCCGGTCAAGGCCGCTTTCGCCTTGATCACGGACGCCCTGGCCGCCCCCGAACTCGCCGCCTTCAACCAGGGCGACGCCAAGTACCCGGACCGTTCGACAACCCTGGTCGTCCAGCTTCCGGCGCTGGACGGCGGCCCGCGGGTCACGCTCACCGGACCCGGGATCAGGAGCGAGGCCTCGCTCGCCCTGGCCGGCCTGCCGAACGGCTTCTGGGAACAGGCCCAGGCCAACCAGGCGAAATTCCAATTCGGCGTCGATCTGATCTTCGTCGCCGCCGATCGCCTGACCGCCTTACCGCGCTCGACGCGCGTCACCATTCAAGGAAATTGACATGGCCTACGTGGCAGTAAAGGGCGGGGAGAAGGCGATCACCAACGCCCACCGCTGGCTCGCGGAAGACCGCCGGGGTGATACGGCGGCGCCGGAAATCGAAGTCGCCCAGCTGCGCGAACAGCTGTCGCTGGCCGTAGACCGGGTGATGAGCGAGGGGTCCTGTTACGACCGCGACCTGGCGGCCCTGGCGATCAAGCAGTCACGCGGCGACCTGCCGGAAGCGATCTTCCTGACGCGGGCCTACCGCACCACCCTGCCCCGCTTCGGCGCGTCCCTGCCGGTCGAGACCGCCCAGATGGCGGTCCGCCGTCGCGTGTCGGCCGCCTTCAAGGACATACCGGGCGGCCAGGTGCTCGGCCCGACGTTCGACTACACCCACCGGCTGCTGGACTTCACCCTCGCCGCCGACGGAGAGACCCCGATCGACGGCGCGACGCAGGCCGACGAAGCCCTGGCCTATCCGATGCCCACCATAGCCTCGGTCTTCGCTCATGAAGACCTGTTGGAAGCCGACGCCCGGACGGCCGAGGCCGAGCCCTTCGACCTCACCCGCGAGCCCATGGCGTTCCCGGCCGGCCGGGATCAGCGGCTGCAGGCCCTGGCCCGGGGCGACGAGGGCTTCCTGCTCAGCCTGGCCTATTCCTCGCAACGCGGCTGGGGCAGCACCCATCCGCTCTGCGCCGAGATCCGCCTGGGCGAGGTCGCCGTGGAGTTCGTTCCCGACGAACTGGGCTTCGCCATCGAGATCGGCGAAGTGACGCTGACCGAGTGCCAGATGATCTCCACCGATGCCGGAGGGGTCGACAAGGCTCCGCAGTTCACCCGCGGCTACGGCCTGACCTTCGGCCACTGCGAACGCAAGGCCATGTCCATGGCCATCGTCGATCGGGCGCTGCGCGACGGCGCCGCCAACGAGGCCAGCGCCCCGGTGCAGGACGAGGAGTTCGTCCTCTACCACTCCGACAATGTGGAGGCGTCCGGGTTCGTGCAGCATCTGAAGTTGCCGCACTACGTCGACTTCCAAGCCGATCTGCAACTGATCCGACGCCTGCGCCGCGAGCACGCCGCGCGCGAGGCCGCGATGAAGGAAGCCGCGGAATGAACGCCCGTCCCAACGAGCCGGAGCGCTATTACAACTACGCCTACCTGGATGAGCAGACCAAACGGATGATCCGTCGTTCGATCCTGAAGGCCCTGGCCATCCCCGGCTACCAGGTGCCTTTCGGCTCGCGCGAGATGCCGGTGCCCTACGGCTGGGGCACGGGGGGGATCCAGTTGACCGCGGCGATCATCGGCCCCGACGACGTCTACAAGTGCATCGACCAAGGCGCCGATGACACCACCAACGCCGTCTCCATCCGCCGCTTCTTCGCCCAGGTCGCCGATGTGGCCGTCACCGAGGACACCGGCGAGGCGACCATCATCCAGACCCGCCACCGCATCCCCGAACAGCCGTTGAAGGCCGGCCAGGTGCTGGTCTTCCAGGTGCCTCAGCCCGAACCGCTACGCGGTCTGGAGGCGCGCGAGACCGAGACCCGCGCGATGCACGCCTACGAGGAATATGGCCTGCAGTACGTCTCCCTCTACGAAAGCGTCGCCACCTATGGGCGCATCGCCTCGACGGTGGGCTATCCGACGATGGTCGACGAGCGCTACCTGATGAGCCCCTCGCCCATCCCCAAGTTCGACAATCCGAAGATGGGCGACAACGAAGCCATCCTGCTGTTCGGCGCCGGCCGCGAGAAGCGGATCTATGCGGTTCCCCCGCACACGACCGTCCGCAGCCTGGATTTCGAGGACTACCCCTTCGAGACCCAGACCTGGGACGAGAACTGCGCCCTTTGCGGCGCGCAGGACAGCTACCTCGACGAGGTGGTGCTCGACGACACCGGGGCGCGGATGTTCGTCTGCTCCGACAGCCATTTCTGTGCGGATCGCCGCGCCGCGGGCCACGTCGGCCCCATGGCCGATCACCAGCTCGCCGCCCTCGAAACGGAGCCGACGTGATGAATGCGATCCCGCAAGCGATCGAGGCCGCGCCGCTGCTGCGTGTGGACGGTCTCACCAAGTGGTACGGCCATGTCGCGGGCTGCCGTGATGTCTCGTTCGAGCTGCGCCGGGGCGAAGTCCTCGGCGTGGTGGGAGAGAGCGGTTCGGGCAAGACCACGCTGCTCAACTGCATTTCCGGAAGGCTGCCCCCGTCCTCCGGCACGGTCGAGTTCGACACCTCCCGCTTCGGCCTGACGGACATCTACGGCCTCAACGAGCCGGATCGCCGGCGCATGCAACGCGAGGAATGGGGCTTCGTGCACCAGAATCCGCGCGACGGCCTGCGCATGCGCGTCTCCGGCGGCGCCAACGTCGCCGAGCCGCTGATGAACCTCGGCAATCGCCACTACGGCAAGATGCGCTCGGCCACGGTCGAGTGGCTCCAGCGGGTGGAGCTCGACACGCGCCGCATCGACGACAAGCCGCGCAACTTCTCCGGCGGCATGCAGCAGCGCATCCAGGTCGCGCGCAATCTGATCCATGGCCCGCGGCTGGTGTTCATGGACGAGCCCACCGGCGGCCTCGACGTCTCGGTCCAGGCCCGCCTCCTCGACCTGCTGCGCGAACTGGTCCGCGACCTGGGCCTGGCCGTCATCATCGTCACGCACGACATGGCCGTGGCCCGGCTGATGGCTGACCGCCTGATCGTCATGAAGGATGGCTTCGTGGTCGAGACCGGCCTCACCGATCAGGTGTTGGACGATCCTCAGCACGCCTACAGCCAGCTTCTCGTCTCCTCCGTCCTGCAGATTTAGGCTCCGTCATGAGCAACCAACCGCTGATCATGGTCGATGGCCTCGCCAAGACCTTCATCCTGCACAACGCCGATGGCGCCACGATCCCGGTCTTCGAAGGCCTTCGCCTGGAGGTCGCTCCGGGCGAATGCGTCGTGCTGGCCGGAGAGTCCGGCGTCGGCAAGTCGACGCTGATGCGCTCCATCTACGGTAACTACCTGCCGAGCCGCGGCGCCGTGCGCGTCCTGCACGACGGCGCCTATGTCGACATCACGCGCGCCCCGCCCCACCAGGTGCTGGACGTTCGGCGTCGGACATTGGGCTATGTCAGCCAGTTCCTGCGGGTGATCCCCCGGATCTCGACCCTGCAGCTGGTTATGGAGCCGCTGCTGGAGAACGGCGCGGGCCCGCAGGAGGCGCGAGAGCGGGCCGAGCACCTGCTCGGCGCCTTGCGCCTGCCCAAGGCCCACTGGGACCTGCCGCCCGCAACCTTTTCCGGAGGCGAGCAACAGCGGGTGAACATCGCCCGCAGCTTCATCCGCAACTATCCCGTGTTGCTCCTGGACGAACCCACCGCCTCGCTGGACGCCGAGAACCGCGCCATCGTGGTCCAGCTCGTCAAGCAGGCGCTCGGGAATGGGGCGGCGATGATCGGCATCTTCCACGACCGCGACGTCCGCGACGCCGTCGCCACCAAGCTTTTCAGCGTGTCCGAGTACAAGGCTGCGGCTTAAGTCCATGGAACAGCGCATCTTTGCCCAGGCCATCGTCACCCCTCACGGCCTGCTCGGCGGCGAGGTCGTGATCCGCGCCGGCGTCATTTTGGCGGTGGATGCCCGCAAGGAGCCATCGCCCCAGGCCCTGGACTGGTCTGCGGACTGGCTGATCCCCGGGCTGGTCGACATCCACACCGACAACCTCGAAAAGCACTACCAGCCGCGGCCCGGCGCGCTCTGGGACGCCTATGGCGCGGCGTTGGCCCACGATGGCCAGTGCGCCTCGGCCGGGATCACCACGGTGCTGGACTCGCTCAGTCTCCATGGCCGCAAGGACGGCCTCGATCGCAGGGCCTCGCTCGGCCCGATGATCAGGGGTATCGACGCGGCCCAGTCCGACGGCGCCTTGCGGGCCGAACACCTGCTGCACCTGCGCTGCGAGGTGACCAACCCCGAACTGCTGCGCCTGCTCGAACCCCATGTCGACAATCCGCGACTGAGACTGCTGTCAGTGATGGATCACACCCCCGGACAACGCCAGACGACCGATGTCTCGAACCTGGAGGCCCGGATGGTGGCGGCCGGCCACAGCGAAGAAGAGATCGGCGAGATGCTGAGCCGGCGCCATGCCGGCCGCGACCCCACGGTGGCGCAGGCCAACCGCCGCAGCGTCGTGGCCTTCTCCCGCGAATATGGCGTGCCGCTCTGCGCCCATGACGACGCCACGATCGAGCAGGTCGAGGAGGCCCGCGACGACGGCTGTGTCATCGCAGAGTTCCCGGTGACGCTGGCCGCCGCCCAGGCCGCGCGCAAACACGGCATGGGCGTCTGCATGGGGGGGCCGAATTTCGTGCGGGGATCCTCACATTCGGGCAATCTTTCGGCCCGTGAGTGCGCCGAACACGACGTGCTCGACATCCTGGCCTCGGACTATGTCCCGCTCTCCATGCTGCGTTCCGCCTTCATGCTGATCGACGACTTCGGCTGGCCGGCCCACAAGGCCCTGGCCACGGTGACCGCCGGCCCGGCCCGTTGGCTCGGCCTGGATGACCGTGGCGAGATCGCGCCCGGCCAGCGGGCCGACCTGGTGCGGGTTTCGCGGCGCACCGCCGGCTGGCCGGTCCCGTCCGAGGTCTGGCGGCAAGGCCGGCGCGTCGCATGACGGCGCGCTACGCGATCTACTACGCCCCGCCCGCCGACACGCCGCTCTGGCGCAAGGCCGCAGCCTGGCTCGGCCGCGACGCCTATACCGGCGAGCCGCGCGCCCGTCCCCGGTTGGCGGGCCTGGAGGGGCTGGACCTCGACGCCCTGACCGCCGATCCGCGCGGCTATGGCTTCCACGCCACTCTGAAGGCGCCCTTCGAGCTGGCCGCAGGCGCCGCCGAAAGCGAACTGCTCTCCGCCGCCGGCGAGTTCGCGGCGCGCCAATCGCCGTTTGAGGCCGCCATGGCGCCAGCCGCGCTCGGCCGCTTCCTGGCCTTTCGACTGCAGGCGACGACAACGCGGATGCAGGACCTGCACGCCGCCTGCGTCCGCGATTTCGAGCCGTTCCGCGCGCCGCTCTCCGATCAAGACCTCGCGCGGCGGCGCAAGGCGCCCCTGACAAGCGAACAGGATGTGCGGCTGGCGACGTGGGGCTATCCCTACGTGTTCGACGACTTTCGCTTCCACATGACGCTGACCGGTCAGATCGCGGACGAGGCGGTGCGCGCCGGGGCGCTGGAGGTCCTGTGCGAACATTTCGAGGCCGAGACCGGCCCGCATCGTTTTGACGGGATCGCCGTCTTCAAACAGGCGGACCGCGCCCGGCCGTTCGACATTCTTCAGCGTTTCGACTTCCGGGCCGCGGCCCTGGCTAAGGCCTGATCGCGGCCACGAGCCGGGCCACACCCTCCTGCGGGGCCCCGTCGTTGCGCACCACGATCACATCATCGCCGTCGACCTCGTAGGCCTTGGCCCGGACCAGCCGACCGGCGATGCCGGCCTCGTCCTCGCGCCCCCGATCGCGCAGCCGCTGGGCCAGCACGTGCGGCTCCGCGGTGATCGAGACCACCCGCAACGTCCCGTAGCGGCTGCGGGCGGCGTCCAGCACCTGGCGCGAGACGTTCACCACCACGATGCGGCCGGCTGCGAGACTCGCGTCGATATCCAGACACACGCCATAGGCCAGACCATGGGCCCGCCAGGCTAGGGCGTAGCCGCCGGCGGCGTCGCGCGCCGCAAACTCGGCCTCGCCGATCGGGACGTGATCTTCGCCGCCGGCCTCGGCCGGGCGGGTGATCTGTCGTCGGGGAAACACCACGCGAGGATCGCCCGCGAGCACGGCCTTGGCGCCGTCCAGCAGGGTGTCCTTGCCCACCCCGGAAGGACCGACGACCAGCACCAGCACGCCAGCCTCAGGCGTGTTTCTCGACGAAGGCGTCGGCGTCGAGATGGCGGAAGTCCTCGAGGGCGCCGGCGAGGCGGTCATGGGTCCAGTCCCACCAGGAAAGAGCGAGCAGACCATCCTG
>JARLIQ010000120.1 GCA_031291645.1 Caulobacteraceae bacterium
CTTCCACGGCGACGAGGGCGGCGAGGGCGAGCGGCGCGGCGGCAAGGGCGTGGTGCTCGACTACCGCATCACCGCCGAGGAGGCCTTCCTGACCTATTCGGCGACCCGCACCACCTCGCGTCCCTGGGGCGCGGCCGGCGGACGGGAAGGCTCGCACAACCGCGCCGAACTGATCCACGCCGACGGCTCGGTCGAGCGCTTCTCGATGGTCACCGCCGCGCGGGCGCAGAAGGGCGAGACCTTCCGGATGATCACCGCCACCGGCGGCGGCTATGGCGACCCCAGGAAGCGTGACCGCGCTCAGGTGCTGGCCGACCTCAAGAACGGCTACATCACCGCCGAACAGGCGCGGGCCCGCTACGGGGTGGAGACCGCCGCGTAGGAAGCCCGGCTCAGGCCGCCTGGGCCGCGCTCACAGCCTTGCGCCGGGCCAGCAGCGCCGCCAGCCCGGTCAGGGCCCCGGAGACGCAGACCGAGTCCAGCGTCGCCAGGCCCGACAAACTGATCCAGCCGCGGCTCTCGGCGACGCCCACCGCGACGCCGGCCAGGACGGCGCCGGCCGGGGCCAGACGCAGCGCCGGGCCGCCCTCGATGGCTTCCAGGGTCAGTCCGGCCCGCGGCGTCGACAGCGCCCGGGTGATCTGGGCGGCGGCCAGGGGCGGAAGGATCAGCCCCAGCGCCTCCAGGAAGCCGAGGAAGTGCCGCTCGGCGTGGGCCAGGGCCGAGATCGCGCCCAGCACGGCCGCGGCGATCACCACCTGCGCCAGGTGCAGGCGCGGGAACTGGTTGGTCAGCGACAGGCTGCCGGAATAGAGGCAGGCCGAGGCGTCGATCCAGGCGCCGAGGAGCAGGATGCCCAGGGCCGGCGCCCCGACGCCCAGCGCGATCATGGCGGTGATCAGGTCCGACTTGCCCAGGGCCACCGGCGGGATCGACGAGAGGATCAGGATCGCCGGATAGGCGGCGCCCAGCGCCAGGCCCGCGGCCAGGCCAGCGGCCGCCGGCCGGCGCACGAACCGACCATAGTCCGGCTGGATGACGATGCCGACGATATAGCTGCCAGTGATGGCGGAGACCGCGGCGCTGAAGCTGAGACCTCCGGCCACGTGGGCCGCCGCGGGGCCGCCTCTGTGCAGCACCAGGCCGATCGACAGCGCCAGCAGCACGGCGGTCAGCGGGACGATGACCTGGCCCAGCTTCTCCAGTCCCTGGACGCCGCGCAGGGTGACGACGGCGATGGCGACGGTCAGCGGGATGGAGAAGACGTAGGGCGCGACGGTGACGCCCGCGGCGGCGGCCAGCGCCTTGGACGCGGTCCCGCCGCAGGCGCTGACGATGACCCCGAACCAGCCGATCAGGGCGGCCGCGATCAGCAGCTTGACCGCCTGGGCGCCCCATCGCCCGAACGCCAGCTCGGCCAGCAGCGCCAGGGTCATGCGCGAGCGGGCGCCGGAGTAGGCGCTGAGGCCGCCCAGAAGCCCCGACAGCAGCCCGCCGGTCAGCATGGCCAGATAGGCCCGCGGCAGCGGCAGGCCCGAGGTCACCTGGGCCGAGAGCAGGAACACGGGCAGGCCGCAGAGGCTGCCGGCGACGATGAAGAACACCCGCCGCCCCGGCCCGGTGGCCGAGTCCGGCACCAGCTCGCGCGCGTAGCCGTCGTGGGTCTGGGCGGAATCCGTCATCGGCGCCTCGTCTGGAAGGTCGGGCGGGACCAGAGGACGGGCCGCCAAGGCCGGCAGCTTATCGGCCCGGCCGCCTTGGCAAGGGGCCGAGATGGCTAGGCGCGGCCTCGACGATGGCTAGCGGCGGGCGCATGATTGAATGAGTCGGGTCGGTGCTGTATCCATCATTTATGCCGTCTGGAACGGGCTATGTGATGTCTCATACATGATAAGTGCTGCTCAATTGCGGGCTGCGCGATCCCTGCTCGGGCTCGACCAGAAGACTCTGGCCGAGATGGCCGGCCTGTCTGTCCCGACGATCCAGCGGATGGAGGCCAGCGATGGCGTGATCCGCGGCAACGTCGACTCGCTGATGAAGCTGATCGGCGCCCTGGAGGCGGCCGGGCTCGAGCTGATCGGCGAGGGCGCGCCAAGCACCGGCGGCGGCCGGGGCGTGAGGTTGCGCGGATGATGGCGGCCCCGGCGATCAGCCTCCTGCTCGCCTGCGTCGGCGGCCTGCTTGCGCTCGGCCTCGGCGCGATCGGCCTCGCCGCGATCGGGCTGGCGCGCCGCCCGAGGACGGGAGCCCTGATCTACGCCGCCAGCGGGATCGTCAGCCTGATCGCCGCGGCCGTGGCCCTGAACGCCCTGCTGTCAGCCGGGCCGCCCGCCCTTGCGACCCTGCCGCTCGGCCTGCCCTGGGTCGGGGCGCGCTTCCGGCTGGACGCCCTGGCCGCGGCCTTCCTGCTGGTGGTCGACCTCGGCGGCGCGGTCGCTAGCCTCTACGCCATCGGCTACGGCGCCCACGAACGCGAGCCGCAGCGCATCCTGCCCTTCTATCCGGTGTTCCTGGCGGCGATGAACCTGGTGGTCCTGGCCGACGACGCCTTCGGCTTCCTGGTCGCCTGGGAGGTGATGTCGATCAGCTCCTGGGCTCTGGTCCTGGCGCACCACAAGGACCCGGCGAACCGCCGCGCCGCGCATCTCTATCTGGTGATGGCCAGCTTCGGCGCGCTTTGCCTGCTTCTAGGCTTCGGCCTGCTGGCAGGTCCCGGCGGCGGCTACGGCTTCGACGCTATGCGCGGCCATCCGCCGGCGGCCGGGGTCGCGGGCCTGGTGTTCGGCCTGACGATCCTCGGGGCCGGGTCCAAGGCGGGCCTGGTCCCGCTGCACGTCTGGCTGCCCCAGGCCCACCCGGCCGCGCCCAGCCACGTCTCGGCCCTGATGAGCGGGGTGATGACCAAGGTGGCGATCTACGCCTTCATCCGGATCGTGTTCGACCTGCTGGGCCCGCCGCAGGTGTGGTGGAGCGTCGTCGCCCTGCTGCTCGGCGCGTTCACGGCCGTGCTCGGCGTGCTCTACGCCATGATGCAGACCGACCTGAAGCGGCTCCTGGCCTACAGCACGGTCGAGAACGTCGGGGTGATCTTCATCGGCCTTGGCCTGGCCCTGGCGTTCAAGGCCGAGAACCTGGCGCTGGCCGCGGCCCTGGCGGCGACGGCGGCCCTGTTCCACGTGCTGAACCATTCGCTGTTCAAGAGCCTGCTGTTCATGGGCTCCGGTGCGGTGCAGGGCGCCACGGGCGAGCGCGACCTGGAGCGGCTGGGCGGACTGATCGGACGCATGCCCCAGACCGCCTTCGCCTTCCTGGTCGGCGCCATGGCCATCGCCGCCCTGCCGCCGCTGAACGGCTTCGCCTCGGAATGGCTGACCTTCCAGGCGGTGCTGGTCAGCCCGTTGCTGGGGACCACGGCGCTCAAGTTCCTGGTTCCCGCGGTGGGCGCCATGCTGGCCCTGGCCGCCGCCCTGACCGCCGCGGCCATGGTGCGCGCCTTCGGCGTCGGCTTCCTCGGCCGGCCGCGCAGCCCCGCCGCGCAGGCCGCGCGCGAGACCGACCGGTGGTCGAGGGCGGCGATGTTCGTCCTGGTCGGCCTGTGCCTGGCCGTCGGCGTCCTGCCGGGGCTGGTGATCGACGCCCTCTCGCCGGTGGCCCAGGCGATGACGGCGGGCCGCATGCCCGTGCAGGCGGGCCAGGCGTGGCTCTCGATCGTCCCGATCGCCGAGAGCCGCAGCTCCTACAACGGCCTGCTGGTCCTGGTCTTCATCGCCGCGTCGGCGGGCCTGGCGGCCCTGGCCATCCACCGCTTCGCCTCACGGGCGGTGCGCCGCGCGCCGGCCTGGGACTGCGGCTTTCCCGACCCCAGCCCGCTGACCCAGTATTCCGCCGGCGGTTTCGCCCAGCCGATCCGGCGGGTGTTCGGCGGCTTCGCCTTCGCCGCCCGCGACGTGGTCGACATGCCCGGCCCGGGCGAGCTGCGCCCCGCGCGCTTCACCGCCATCGTGCGCGACCGGATCTGGGAGACGCTCTACGTCCCGATCGAGCTGGCCATCGGCTACGCGGCCGATCGGCTGAACCGGCTGCAGTTCCTGACCATCCGGCTCTATCTCGGCCTTGTCTTCCTCGCCCTCGTCGGCCTTCTGCTGGTGCTGGCGATATGGGTCTGATCCGCGATCTGGCGATCCAGGGCGTGCAGATGCTGCTCGTCCTGGCCCTGGCGCCGCTGCTCACGGGGTGGGTGCGCAAGGTCAAGGCGCGCCTGACGCGGCGGCGCGGCCCGCCGCTGCTCCAGCCCTACCGCGATCTCTGGCGGCTGATGCGCAAGGAGGTGGTGCTGGCCGAGAACGCCTCCTGGCTGTTCCGCGCCGCGCCCTACCTGATCTTCGCCGCCACCTGGGTCGCCGCCGCCCTGGCGCCGACCTTCGCCACCGGCCTGATGTTCAGCTGGTCGGCCGACCTGATCGCGATCACCGCGCTTCTGGGTAGCGCCCGTTTCTTCCTGGCCCTGGCCGGCATGGACGTGGGAACCAGCTTCGGCGGCATCGGATCGAGCCGCGAGGTGATGATCGCCTCCCTGGCAGAGCCGGCGATGATCATGATCGTCTTCAGCCTGGCGCTGCTGGCCCACTCCACCCAGCTGTCGACCATCGCGGCCTACACCCTGTCGTCGAACGTGGGCCTGCGCGTGACCCTGGCCATGGCGCTGGTCGCCATCCTGATGGTCGCGGTCGCCGAGAACGGCCGCATCCCGATCGACAACCCGTCCACCCACCTGGAGCTGACCATGGTCCACGAGGCCATGATCCTGGAGTACTCCGGCCGGCACCTGGCGGTGCTGGAGCTGGCCAACTTCCTGAAGCTCTTGCTCTACGTGTCGCTGATCGCCTGCGTCTTCGTGCCCTGGGGGCTGGCGCCGGTGGGCTCGGGCGCTTTGGCCGCGCTGATCGGGCTCGGCGCCTACGTCGGCAAGCTGGCGGTCGGCGGCGTGCTGCTCGGGGTCTTCGAGACCAGCCTGGCCAAGATGCGCGTGTTCCGCGTCCCCGACTACCTGGGCGCGGCCCTGATGCTGGGGCTGCTGGGCGCGCTCCTGCTGTTCGTCTCGCGCGGGGGGCTCAGATGACTGGCCTTTCCTTCGACGTCGCCCACCTTCTGGCCGGCGGCCTGGTGCTGATGAGCTTCACCCTGCTCTACCAGGACCGGCTGAGCGCGCTGATCAACGTCTTCGCCCTGCACGCCCTGGTGCTGGCCCTGGCGGTCGCCTGGCAGGCCTACGTCCAGCATGCGCCCCACCTCTATGTCACCGCGGTGATCGCCCTGGCGTTCAAGGCGATCGTCATCCCGCTCGCCCTGCACCGGATCATCCGCCAGCTCGGCATCCATCGCGAGATCGAGACGGTGGTCGGCGTCGGCCCGGCCATGCTCGTCGGCATCGGCCTGGTGGCCCTGTCGATGGTGGTGATGCTGCGGGTGACCGAGGACGCCGACCGGCTGGCGCGCGAGGACCTGGCCTTCGCCCTGTCGGTGGTGCTGCTGGGCCTTCTGATGATGGTCATCCGGCGCAACGCCGTCGGCCTGATCATCGGCTTCATGTCGCTGGAGAACGGCCTGGTGCTGGCGGCGGCCGGGGCCAAGGGCATGCCGCTGGTCGTCGAGATCAGCGTCGCCTTCTCGGTGCTGATCGCCTTCATCGTCATCGGCGTCTTCCTGTTCCGCATCCGCGAGCGGTTCGAGACCATCGACATCGAGGCGCTGGACCGCTTCCGGGAGGCGCGCGAATGACCCTGTACGGTCTCAACGCCGTCCATCTGGTGCTGCTGATCCCGGCCCTGGCGGCCGCGACGCTGGCGCTGACCCCCGGCTACCGGCTGAGCGCGCGGATCAACACCGTGGCGGCGCTGGCCACCTTCCTGGCGTCGGCGTCGCTGTTCTTCCACCGCCCGCCGGCCGGGAACTACCTGCAGGTGGACGACCTCAGCGTCGTCTTCATCGTGCTGGGCGCCTTCGTCGGCTTCACCACCAGCCTGTTCAGCGCCAGCTACATCGCCCACGAGGTGGAGATCGGCCGGCTCACCCCGGTGCGGCTGCGCTTCTACCACGCCATGTACCAGGTGCTGATGTTCGGCATGAACCTGGCCCTGGTGTCGAACAATCTGGGCGTCATGTGGGTGGCGATCGAGCTGGCCACCCTGACCACGGTGGCCATGGTCGGCATCTACCGCACGCACGAGGCGATCGAGGCGGCGTGGAAGTACTTCATCCTGGGCAGCGTCGGCATCGCGCTGGCCCTGTTCGGCACCATACTGGTCTATGTCGCCGCCGAGCCGGTCGTCGGCCAGGGCCTGCAGAGCATGGTCTGGACGGTGCTGATGACCAAGGTCGCGGCATTCGATCCGGCCCTGCTCAACGTGGCCTTCGTCTTCCTGCTGCTGGGCTACGGCACCAAGGTGGGGCTTGCGCCGCTGCACGCCTGGCTGCCGGACGCCCACGCCGAGGGGCCGACGCCGATCTCGGCCGTGCTCTCGGGCCTTCTGCTCAACGTCGCTCTCTATGCGGTGCTGCGCTTCAAGATGCTGCTGGCGGCGAACCACGCCGCCCTGGCGCCGGGCCCGTTGATGGCGACCATGGGCCTAGTCTCGCTGGTCTTCGCGGCCTTCATGCTCTACCGGCGGCGCGACATCAAAAGGATGTTCGCCTACTCCTCGATCGAGCACATGGGGATCATCGCCTTCGCCTTCGGCATGGGCGGCCCCTTGGCCAACTTCGCGGGCCTGCTGCACATGACCATGCACAGCCTCACCAAGTCGGGGATCTTCTTCACCGTCGGCCACATCGCCCAGGTCAAGGGCACCCAGCGGATCGCCGACATCCGTGGCCTGACGGTCACCCATCCGGTGCTCGGCTGGGCGCTCGTGGTGGGCGTCCTGGCCATCGCCGGCCTGCCGCCGTTCGGCATCTTCACCAGCGAATTCCTGGTCGTGACCTCGACCTTCGCCCGCCAGCCGCTGCTGGCCGCGCCGCTGGTGTTCGGCATCCTGGTCGCGTTCGGCGCGCTGCTCCTGCGCCTGCAGGGCCTGGCGTTCGGCGAGCCGTCGCCCGGCGACGCCCCCGCTACGGCCTCCTACCTGCCGATGGTCGCCCACCTGGGCCTGGTGCTGGCCGCCGGCCTCTATTTCCCGCCGCTCCTGACCGAGTGGTTCCAGCATGTGGCGAGGATGCTCGGATGACCGGGACCCTCGGCATCGACGGACGCTCCCGCAGCCTGGGCGCCTGGCGGGCGGTGAGCGTCGACGCCGCCGTCTGGCGCACGGCCGTGCAGACCCTGGCCGCGGGCGAGCTGCAGCTGATCGGGCTGTGGGCGGAGCCGGGCGTCGTGCGCATGGCGCTGGGCGACGGCGTGGGCGAGGCCGCGGTGCTGGAGCTGGCCTGCCCCGACGGGTGCTTTCCCTCGGTCGGCGCGGCGCACGCTCCGGCGATCCGGCTGGAGCGGGCCCTGTGCGAGCTCTATGGCCTGACCGCCGAAGGCGCGGCCGACGTGCGGCCCTGGCTCGACCACGGCCGCTGGGCCGTCAGCCATCCGCTCGGCGCGGCCGAGCCGTCCGAGCGCAGGACAACCTATCCGTTCCTGCCGGCGGAGGGGGAGAGCCTGCACCAGATCGCGGTCGGCCCGGTCCACGCCGGGATCATCGAGCCGGGGCATTTCCGCTTCACCGTCAACGGCGAGACCGTCGTGCGGCTGGAGGCGCGGCTGGGCTACGTTCACCGCGGGCTGGAAGGGCTGATGGCCGGCGCGGACCTCGATCGCGCCGCCAGGCTGGCGGGCCGCGCCTCGGGCGACAGCACGGTCGCCTACGCCCTGGCCTTCGCCCGGGCCGCCGAGGCGGCGCTGGGCCTCGAGGCGCCGCTGCGCGCGGCGTGGCTGCGCGCCCTGATGGCCGAGCTGGAGCGGCTGGCCAACCACCTGGGCGACATCGGCGCCATCTGCAACGACGCGGCGTTCGCCCTGATGCTCGCCCACTGCGCGGTGCTGCGCGAGAACGTGCTGCGCACCGCCCACGCGGTCTTCGGCCACCGGTTGATGATGGACCAGGTGGTTCCCGGCGGCGTGGCCAGCGACCTGGATGGCCCGGGCGAGCAACTGGTGCGCGAGCTGACGGCCACCGTGCGCGAGCGGCTGCCGGCGCTGACCGAACTCTACGACGACACCGCCTCGCTGCAGGACCGCACCGTCGGGACCGGCGTGGTGGCGCCTGAGCTGGCCAGGCGCTTCGCCGCCGGCGGCTACGTGGGCCGCGCCTGCGGTCGCGCGTTCGACGCCCGCCGCGCTTTCCCCTACGCCCCCTACGACCGGCTCAACTTCCGCGTCCCGACCCGCGCCGAGGGCGACGTCAACGCCCGCGTCTGGGTGCGGATCGACGAGGTCGGCGAGAGCCTGTCGCTGATCGAGCAGATCCTGCATGGCCTGCCGGACGGTCCGGTGCGGGCCGAGCCGCCGGCGGGCGCGGGCGAGGGCGCGGCCCTGGTCGAAGGCTTCCGCGGCGACGTCCTGGCCTGGGTCCGGCTGCGGGAGGGCCGCGTCGAGCGATGCCACCTGCGCGACCCGTCCTGGTTCCAGTGGCCGCTGCTGGAGGCCTGCATCGAGGGCAACATCGTCGCCGACTTCCCACTGTGCAACAAGTCGTTCAACTGTTCCTACGCGGGGTGCGACCTCTGATGACGGCGCGTCGCTTCATCCTGGAGGGCCTGTTGCGCGGGCCGCTGACCGAGCCGGCGCCGCGGGCGGATGAGACCGAGGTGCGCAGGCTCGCCGCGCGGCTGGACGCGGCCGCCCAGCGCCGGCTGGGCCGCAGCCTGGCGATCCGCGAGGTCGACGCCGGCTCCTGCAACGGCTGCGAACTCGAGATCAACGCGCTGGCCAACGCCTTCTACGACCTGGAGCGGTTCGGCCTGCGCGTCGTCGCCTCGCCTCGCCACGCCGACGTGCTGCTGGTGACCGGACCCGTGACGCTGAACATGCGCGAGGCGCTGGTGCGCACCTGGGTGGCGACGCCGGGGCCGAAGTGGGTGGTCAGCGCCGGCGCCTGCGCGCTCGATGGCGGGATGTTCGCGGGCGGCTACGCCTGCGAGCGCGGGGTGGGTGAGGTGCTGCCGGTCGACGCCCACATCCCGGGCTGTCCCCCGACCCCGGCCGCCCTGCTCGCCGGCCTGATCGCCCTGGTCGAGACGAACGCCGGCCGGTGACGGCGGCGGGGCGTGCCACGAGGTTTCTGCGCCATCAGCCGCTGTCGGCGAGCATCACCTGACCCTGCCGCAGGGTCACCCGCCGTCCCAGGTGCTCGGTCTTGGCGGCCGCGAAGATCGCCTGGGCCAGGGTCGCACTGGACGCACGCCCCAGCACCCGTTCTATCTCGAAGCGGGTCAGGTCCCACAACTCGACTGTAAAGGGCAGGGTCTCTGTCGGTCCGACCGGCTCGGCCGCCACCTGCCTCACGCCGATCTTCCTGCGCTGGGAGGGCACGGTTGGACTTCCCGGAATGAACGTCCGCTTGGAAACCATTAACCATCTGGGAACGCCATTCAATGGGGCTTTCCACCCCACTTCGTCATGATGCTGTTCTTGTGGCGAAGCGTGATGACCGCGTCCGGGAATTCGCGCGTGGCCGCATAATAGGCCGCGTAGCCTATGCTGGGGCTCGACGTGATCGCGAGCACCTGTTCGACCGCGTCGCCGTTGCGATCCCAGAGCTCGACCTTGTAGCCCAGATCCTCGCTTTCGGGCGTCACAGTCTCCGGCGTCGATCGCGCGCCAGGGCCGCCATCGGCGGGGTCGTCGGACGGTCCGAACCGATATGCGTTCGCAAACACGGCGCCCCCCACCCGCTCACCCTTCCGAAAACGTTCCCGATCGAGCCCGATTTCACGCAATTGGAGAGACTCCATCGCGCGGCAGGCGAATTGTGTCAATTGACTCACCGCGGCGTTTCCGATCATGCGTAACTGAACGCGAGTCCGCGACAGGCAGCCTTCGTAAACGGTGGCTTCGATGGTGGAGAGGCTTCAGAGCGGCGCCGCAGGCGATGAGGACATGCTCCTTGTCAATGCGCTTTCGGACCACGCCATTCTGAGGCTCGACGCCGATGGTCGCATCGTGGCGGCCAGCGCGCCTGCCGAATGGGTCCTGGGCTATCGGCCCGACGACCTTGCGGGCCGCGATCTTGCGCTGGTCTTCGGCGAAGAGGGCCGGCCGAACGAGGCCCTGGCCAGGGCGCTCTCGGCCGCCCGCATCGCTGGCCGGTTCCGGGGCGAGGCGCGGCTCACCCGCGGCGACGGCGCGAGGGTCTGGATCTCCGTCACCCTGTCGTCGATCCGCGACGCCGGCGCCGGCCTCGTCGGCTTTGGCGTCGTCTGCCGCGACGAAACGGCGGAACATGCGCGCAAGGAGAGCGAGCGGCGGCTGAGCCTGCTGGTCGGGCGCATGCAGGATTACGGCATCTGCCTGCTGTCGCCGGCCGGCCTGGTGACCGACTGGAACATCGGTGCGGAACGGACCTTTGGCTACGCCGGCGCCGAGATCGTCGGCCGCCATTTCGACCGTTTCTACACGGCGGACGACCGGCAGTCCGGCCTGCCGGCGAGCGCTCTGGAGAGGGCCCGCCGCGACGGGACCTTCGAGTCCGACGGCTGGCGCGTGCGCAAGGATGGCGGACGGTTCTGGGCCTGGGTGGTGATCAACGCCATCCATGACGACGACGGGGAGCTGATCGGGTTTGCGAACATCGTCCGCGACGTGACCGAGCGGCGGGTCGCTCAGGAGGCCCTGCGTGAGAGCGAGCGGCAGTTCCGGCTCCTGGTCAACGGGCTGGCCGACCACGCCATCTACATGCTCGATCCCAACGGCGTCATCGTCAGCTGGAACGCCGGCGCCGAGCGGATCAAGGGCTATTCCGCCAACGAGGTGATCGGCCAGCATTACGCCAAGTTCTTCACCGAGGACGACCGGGCCGCCGGCCTTCCGGCGCGGGGGCTGTACGCGGCGATGGAACACGGCCGCTACGAGGCCGAAGGTTGGCGCGTGCGCAAGGACGGCAGCCGGTTCTGGGCGAGCGTAGTGCTGCACGCGGTCACCGACTCCGGCGGCGGCCTGGCGGGGTTTGCGAAGATCACCCGCGACAGCACCGAACGGCGCAACGCCGAGCTGGAGTTGCACAAGACCCAGGAACGCCTGTTCCACGGCCAGAAGCTGGAGGCGCTGGGCCAGCTCACCGGCGGCGTCGCGCACGACTTCAACAACCTCCTGATGATCATCGGGGGGCAGGCGCAGCTGCTCAAGCGGGCCCCCGCCAGCGAGACCAAGGTGCGGCAGGCCGCGGCGGTGATCGAGACCGCGACCGCCCGCGGCGCGGCGCTCACCCGCAAGCTGCTGTCGTTCGCCCGGCGCCAGCCGCTCAGCCGGGCCGTCATCGACCCCGCCGGCCGCATCGAGGCGTTCAAGGACATCCTGGCCAAGTCGCTGGGGGAGGGCGGCCGGCTCGCGGTCGAGCTGCCCTCCGACCTGTGGCCGGTCGAGGTGGACCCCAACGAGTTCGAGCTGGCTCTGATCAACCTGGCGGTCAACGCGCGCGACGCCATGCCCGACGGCGGCGGCTTCTCCATCACCGGCGAGAACGTGGTCCTGAGGCCGGGCGAGACGGACGCCGATCTGGTCGGCGAGTTCGTGGCCCTCAGCCTGGCCGACACCGGGGTGGGCATCCCCGAGGACGTCCTGCCCAAGATCTTCGATCCCTTCTTCACGACGAAACAGGCCGACAAGGGCACGGGACTTGGGCTCAGCCAGGTCTACGGCTTCACGCGGCAGGCGGGCGGGGCGGCGAGCGCGCGCAGCGTCGTGGGCGGCGGGACCACCATCACCCTCTATCTGCCACGCGTCCAGGGCGGCGAGAGCGCGGCCAGGGGGGCCCCCGAGCGCGCCATCCAGCTGGACGGCCCGGTTCTCGTCGTCGACGACAACCCCGACGTGGTCGAGGTGACGTCGGGCCTGATCGAACTCTTGGGCGCGCGCGTCAACGCCGTCTGCAGCGCCGAGGCCGCCCTGGCCGCCCTGGAGGGCGAGGAGCGCTACGCGATGGTGATCACCGATGTGGTGTTGGGCGGCGCGATGGACGGCCTCAGCCTGGGGCGCGCCCTGCGCGAGCGGCGCCCGCGGCTTCCGGTGCTGCTGGTCAGCGGCTACGCCCGGGTGCTGAACGAGGTCGGTGAGACCTTTCCGGTCCTGCAGAAGCCGTTCGGCATCGAGGACCTCGAACGCGCCGTCGCGGAAGCCATCGACGCCGCCGCGGCGGCGCCCGCGGACAACGTCGTCCGCATAGACGAGGCGCGGCTTCGTCGCGGCGGCGATGCGGAGGGCCGCTGAGAAGCAGGTTAGGCGAGGGTGTACGCGGTTTCGCCGCCCGAACGTGCTCTAAACGTTAGATTTAGAGCGCGGCTTCCCGCAGGAAGGCGGCGAGAAGCTCGGCGTAGGCGTCCGGCGCGTCGAAGTGCGGGGCGTGGCCCGAGCCAGGGATCATCTGGCTGGCCCCGCGCCAGAGGTTGGCCCAGGCCAGCCGGTCGACCAGGGTGGCGTCGAAGAAGGGCTCGTCCTGGCCCTGGATGAGCGCGATCGGATGGGGCCAGCTCGCCACCACCGACCGCTGGTGAAATCCCTCCTGGCCGGACAGCCAGTGTTCGGCGAAGCGCCGCCGCAGGCGCCCGTCGCAGCGGCGGGCGTCGGCGAAGAAGGCGTCGGGGATCGGCCGCCGCGCGCCATAGACCTGGCCGACATAGGCGTTCAGCTGCTCGTCCGAGGGCGCCTCGGTGAAGGTGACGTCCATCACCTCGTTCTGGTGGAAGGACTGGAGGACCTCCTCGCCGCCCGGCCCGCACGGCGGCGCGCCGGTGATGACCAGGGCCGCGAACGGGCCGCCCTGGCCAGCCGCCTCTATCGCCACGTGCCCGCCCAGCGACCAGCCCAAAAGAACGCTGGAGGCGAGCCCGAGCTGGGCGACGGCCTCGCGGGCCGTGCGCGCCATGGCGGGGATGGTGTAGGCGGCCTCGGGATCAATGGCGTCCGACGAGCCGCCGCATCCCGGGAAGTCCAGCGCCACCAGCCGCCGGTCCGCCAGCGCGGGGGCGGCGAACAGGTCGCCGAAGACCGCCTTCGAGGCGCTGTTGCCGTGCAACAGCACGATCGGCGCGCCGTGGCCCGGCCGGTCCCAATAGGCGACATCGCCGGCTGCGAGGCGCAGGCGGCCGTCCGCGACGCCCGCCGGACGGGGCCCGTTCACTGAGGTCGTCATGATCGGCTTCGCCTCTAGAACCGGGCCGTCAGGGTGGCGCCGAAGGTGCGCGGATCGCCGTAGGCGGTGGTCTGCAAGGCGCCCGCCGAGGTGCGGTCGTCGCGATAGGTGATGTAGGTCGCGTTGGTGATGTTCTTCGACCAGAGGAAGATGTCCCACCGGTCGGTGCGCAGGCCCAGCCGCATGTCGAGCAGGGTGTGCCCGTCGCTGCGGAACCGGTCGGAGTTGGTCGCGTCGAAATAGACCGGCGATTCGTGGGTCACGTCGGCGCGCAGGACGATGTCGCCAAGGCTGACCGGATAGTCGTATTCGGCGCCGAAGCGGGCGGTGAACTCGGGCGCGCCGACGATCCACTTGCCGGAGCAATCGGTGTAGCCGCCGCCCAGCGACGTCGGCACGCCGCAGTTCTTGTACTTGTCGTACTTGGCGTTGAGGTAGCCGAACGAGGCGTCGAGCCGCAGCGGTTCGATCGGAACGGCGGTGAACTCGGCCTCGACCCCGCTGATGGTGGCCTTGCCGGCGTTGTTCAGCGTCACGCCCGAGCCCAGGAGCTGGGAGACCTGCATGTTGTCGTAGGCCGTGGTGAAGACGCCCAGGTTGGCGCGCAGCCGCCGCTCGAACAGGTCGGACTTGACCCCGACCTCGTAGGTCGTGGCGTTCTCCGGCCCGGCCGCCAGGCCCTTGGTCGAGGAGACCAGGTCGACGTTGAAGGCCGCGCTCTTGAAGCCCTCGGCGATGCGTCCGTAGACGGTGATGGCCGGGGCGAGCTTGTAGGACAGCGACACGGTCGGCGAGAGGTCGCCGTTCGAGGCCGAGGCGGCGTAGCTCAGGCTGGGCAGCCCGATCGAGGCGAAGATGCCGGTCGGGTCGGCCTGGTCGAAGGCGACCTTCTTGTCCTCCTGCGAGCCACGCAGGCCCACCGACAGGGTGGCGCGGTCGGTCAGCTTGTAGTCGGCGTTGGCGAAGATCGCGTAGCTGTGGGTCCTGACCGAGCCCTTGGTCGTCAGTGGCGGATCGCCCAGCGGGACGCCCAGCAGGTCGTTGCCGATCGCCAGGATGCGGTCGGTGGTCACCAGCTGGTCGGCGTAATACAGGCCGACGATGTAGCTCAGCTTGCGGCCGACCGCGCCGCTGAAGCGCACTTCCTGCGAAAAGAAGTCCGTCTTGTCGCCCCAGTGGTCGGCCGAGAGGTTGTCGACCTGGTTCTGGTCGTCGTCGAGCCAGGCCTCGTAGGCGGAGTGGCGGAAGGCGGTGATCGAGGTCAGCTCGCCGGCGGCGAACTGGTGGCTGTAGGTGATCGAGGTCCCGTAGTTGTCGCGGTTCAGCTTGTCGGGCCGATTGTTGTTGATCGTGTGGGGCGTGGTCTCCTCGATCAGGGCCTTGCCCGTGGCGCCCGCCAGGTCGGTGACCTGGAAGAAGGCCGGATGGCTGCGGTCGCGCAGGCCGTCGAACGACAGGATCAGCTTGTCCTTGTCGGTCGGGGTGTAGAACAGCTGGGCGCGCATCGACGCCGTGTCGATCTGGTCGCCGTTCTGGCCGCCGGACAGGTTCTTGTAGGTCCCGTCGCGGTGGACGTAGCCCATCGCCAGCTTGGCCGCGACGCCGTCGGCGATCGGGCCCATGACATAGGCCTGGATGCGGGCGAGGTCATAGTTGCCGACCTCGGCGCGGATCTCGGCCTCGGGGTGGTCGCCGGGCTGTTTGGTGGTGATGTTGAACACGCCAGCGATGGTGTTCTTGCCGAACAGGGTGCCCTGCGGGCCGCGCAGCACCTCGACCCGGTCGATATCGATCAGTTCCTGGTTATAGCTGTCCGGCCGACCCAGATAGACCCCGTCCACATAGAAGCCGACCCCGGACTCGACGCCGATATTGCGCACCAGGGTGGAGATGCCCCGGATGCCCACCTGGCCCTGGATCGCTCCGGCGATGCCGCCGCTGAAGGAGACGTTGGGCACGGAGCCGACCACGCCCTGGATGTCATTGATGCCCGAGGCGGCCAGCCGGCTGGCGGAGACGGCGCTGATCGAGGCCGGCACTTCCTGGAGCTTTTCGGTGCGCTTGCGGGCGGTGACCACCACCTCTTCGACCTGCTGGGGCTTGTCGGCGGCGGGGCTCGCCTGCTGCGCGTGGACCCAGGTCGGCGCTGTCAGCGACGCCAAACTCGCCCCGGCCAGAAGCACCGAACGCACCGTCTTGATCAAACCCGCAGCCATGAACCCATCCCCTTGTCTCATTCGATTCCAAGGAGCTTCCGCAAACGGGGCCTTGTGTGTCTTTTGGTGGGCGCACGGAGGTTTTTGCTGAATGCACGCAGCGGCTCGCGCTGTGGGGGTGGCGCCTCGACAAAGGGCCCAGCTTCACCCAATGCTGTGACTTGAGGGGATTCACGTTGAACATCGAAGCTCAGGTTCAGGCGGCGCAAGCTCATTCCGGCGCCACGTTTCGCTGGGGCGGTACGGACGATTTCGCCGACTATATCGGCCACGATCCGATCGAGATCGACCATGATGGCCGTCCCGGCGGGGCGCGGCTGAGCCGGTTCGACCTGGCCGGGCACGGCGGCTCGGGCTCCATCGGCTATTTCCAGAGCGACGCCTTTCGGGTCGTGATGTTCGACTGCATGTTCGACGCCGACCGCGCCTTTCATATTCGGGATGACGGCTGGGTGCGGTTGAACTTCAGCCTGCGCATGGAGGTCGCCATGGCCTTCGGCGACGCCTTGCAGGTGCATGAGCACCAACCCTCCTGGCGGCTGATCCATGCGCCGCCGGAGGCCCTGGTGGTGGAGACCATCCCCCGGGCCGCGCATCTGCGCTGGGTGACGGTGTGCTGCCGCCCGGACATGATCAGCCGGCTGTCGGGCATGGCCCTGGACGACCTGCCTGGACGGATCGCGGGGGCGCCGGACGGGGAGGGGGACGTGGTCTATCGGCCCTTCTCCCTGCGGCCCAACCTGGCCAACGCCACCGGCGACGCCCTGCGCCGGCCCCTGCGTTCAGGGCTGCGCTCGGCCTTTGTCGAGGCCAAGGCCCAGGAACTGGTGATCCTTGCCCTGGACGAGATGCTCACCGAGCAGGCCAGGGAGCCCCAGTCCCTGCGCCTGACGCCCCGGGACGAGCGGGCCCTGCATGAGGCCTGCCTGATCCTAAGCAACCGTCTGGCCGATCCGCCGACCTTGCAGAAATTGGGCCTGATGGTGGGCGTCAACCGCAACAAGCTGCACTACGGCTTCAAGCACCTGTTCGGCATGGGCATCAGCGATTTCCTGCGCGCGCGGCGGCTTGAGGAGGCCCGCCGCCTCCTGACGGAAACCGACGAGCCCCTGTCCGAGGTGGCCGCCCGCACGGGCTTTCGTCACCAGTGCAACCTCTCCACCGCCTTCAAGGCCCGCTATGGCGTAACCCCCAGCGCGATGCGCTCGGGACCGGGGCCGCGGCCGCACTAGCTCGTGGCCCCGGCCTTCAGCCTCAGGCCGGTTCGGCCACCTTCGCCAAAGCCGCGGGCGTCGCCGCCTTGGCCGGCCCCGAGAAGCGCATCACCCCGTCGTCCACAGCGCCATAGCGGAAGGCCAGCAGGTCCAGGGCGTAGTTCTGATAGACCCGCCACGGCGCCTTCAGCCCCTGCTTGGGGAAGCGGTTCATGGCCCGGGTCACGTAGCCGGAGCTGAAATCCAACCAGGGCGCGGCTTCCAGGTTCGGATCGTCATTGATCGGCCGGCATTCGGTCAGACCCTTGCGGTCCATGTGGTTGAGCAGGCGGCAGACATATTCCGAGGTCAGGTCGGCCTTCAGGGTCCAGGAGGCGTTGGTGTAGCCGAAGGTCGAGGCGAGGTTCGGAACCCCGCTATACATCATGCCCTTGTAGCTGAAGCACTGGGTCAGGTCGGTCGGGGCGCCGTCCACGGTGACCTCCAGCCCGCTCATCAGCTGCATATCCAGGCCCGTGGCCGTGACGATGACGTCGGCCTCGATGGTCTTGCCGGACTTCAGGCGGATGCCGTTCTCGGTGAAGGTCTCGATATGGTCGGTGACCACCTCGGCCGCCCCCGAGCGGATCGATTGGAACAGGTCCGCGTCGGGCACCAGGCACAGCCGCTGGTCCCAGGGATTGTATTTGGGGGTGAAGTGGGTGGCGATGTCGTAGTCGGGCCCCAGTTCCTGGCGCACGCGGTCAAGAATGCCGGCCTTGGTCTGCTGCGGCTTTTTGCGGGCGAAGTTGTAGAAATACATCTGGAACAGCACGTTGCGCCAACGGATGATGTCGTAGGCGAGCTTGGCCGGCAGGATCTTGCGCAGCCTGTTGGCGAAGGCGTCCTCGGCGGGGCGCGAGACCACATAGGTCGGCGAACGCTGCAGCATCACCACGTGGGCGGCGGTCTTGGCCATTTCCGGCACCAGGGTGACCGCGGTCGCGCCGCTGCCGATCACCACCACCGTCTTGCCGGCATAGTCCAGGTCGCTGGGCCAGTGCTGCGGGTGGACGATCCGGCCCTTGAACTCGGCTTCCCCGGGGAAGTCGGGGCGGTAGCCCTGAGCGTAGTTATAATAGCCCGAGCACATGAACAGGAAGTTGCAGGTGATCTTGTCCAGGGCGCCGTCCGGGCCATGTTCGAACTCGACGGTCCATTGGGACGCGGTCGAATCCCAGGACGCCCGCTTGACCTTGTGCTGATAGCGAATGTGGCGGTCGATGCCGTAGGCCTGGGCGGTCTCCTTGAGGTATTTCAGGATCGAGGGGCCATCGGCGATGGCCTTGGCCTCTTTCCAGGGCCGGAAGGAAAAGCCCAGGGTGTACATGTCGGAATCGGAGCGGATGCCGGGGTAACGGAACAGATCCCAGGTCCCGCCCATGGACGGGCGGCCCTCGAAGATGGCGTAGGTCCGGCCCGGGCTGAGGGTTTGCAGATGATAACCCGCCCCGATGCCGGAAATCCCGGCGCCGACGACCAGCACGTCCAAGTGCTCCATTAGGATGACCTTTCCTTGTTCCGTTCCCCGCCAGCCCTACGGTGCGTCGCCGCTGACTGATCAACGATCACCTTAGCACTGATTTACGTTAGGGGAGGAGGGGAAAATAGTCAGGGGGACGGAACAGGCGCCGCTACTGTCGCCGGCCTTGCCTTGGGCGGTGAGTCTCCCCAGGGTTCCCGCCTTTCCTGACCGGAGCCGCAGATGGATGGAAGCGCCGCGGACGCCGTGATCAAAGGGCCGGCGCCGGGCGTTGCTCCCACCACGGTAGGCGGGCTGCTCAACCTGGCCTGGCCGGTGATCCTGTCGCGCCTGGGCATCATGACCATGGGCCTGTCCGACGCCCTGGTGGTCGGGCGCTATTCGGCGACGGAGTTGGGCTATCACTCCCTGGGATGGGCGCCCACCAGCGTGGTGGTGACCGTGGCCGTGGGTCTGCTCGCCGGGGTTCAGGTGATGACCGCCCGGGCGGTGGGGGAGGGCCGCCAGGGCGCAGCCGGGGCTGTCCTGCGCCGGGGCGTGGCCTATGGCCTGTGGATCGGCGTGCTGTCCTCGATCTTCCTGGCCCTGGTGGGGCC
>JARLIQ010000015.1 GCA_031291645.1 Caulobacteraceae bacterium
AAATTTTTTTTATAAATAATCGGCGCGGCTTGCGCGTTGCCATTGGGGGGGGGTATTTTTGTGTTAAACCTGGCGCCGCGGGGTACGCCCGGCGGGGGTTTTTTTTGTGGGGGGGGGGGGTTTTGGGGGGGGTTGGGGTTTTGGGTTTGGGGGGGGGGGGGGGGGGGGGGGGGGGGGTACACCCCCCCCCCCCCCCCCCACGAAAGGGTTAGCTGGGAATGGACCCTATATGGGGGCCTACCAGCGGTAATGCGAGAAGGCGCGGTTGGCCTCGGCCATTTTGTGCGTGTCTTCGCGCTTCTTGACTGCGGTTCCACGGTTGTTCGACGCGTCCAGCAGTTCCCCCGCCAGCTTTTCCGTCATGGTGTTCTCGCCGCGCTTGCGGGCGGCGGTGACCAGCCAACGGATGGCGAGCGCGCGGCGGCGGTCCGGACGCACTTCGACCGGCACCTGATAGGTGGCGCCGCCGACCCGGCGCGAGCGGACTTCGACCGCGGGCGAGACGTTATCGAGGGCGGCGTGGAAGGTCTCCAGCGGACCCTGGTCGCGGCGCTTGGCCTCCAGGATGTCGAACGCGCCGTAGATGATGTTCTCGGCGACGGCCTTTTTGCCCTCGTACATCACGTAGTTCATGAACTTGGTGACCACGAGGTCCCCGAACTTCGGATCCGGCAGGACTTCGCGTTTCTCGGCGCGGCGGCGGCGGGACATGGTCTTTCTTCCTTACTTGGGACGCTTGGCGCCGTAGAGCGAACGCCGCTGCCTACGGTCCTTGACGCCCTGGGTGTCCAGCACGCCGCGCAGAATGTGATAGCGAACGCCCGGAAGGTCCTTCACCCGGCCCCCGCGGATCAGCACCACGGAGTGCTCCTGCAGGTTGTGGCCTTCGCCGGGGATGTAGCAGAGGGCTTCGATGCCCGTGGTCAGGCGGACCTTGGCCACCTTCCGCAACGCCGAGTTCGGCTTCTTCGGGGTCGTCGTGTAGACCCGGGTGCAGACGCCGCGACGTTGGGGGCAGCCCTTCAGGGCGGGGACCTTGTTGCGGGTCGGCAGAGGCCGGCGGGGCTTGCGCAGAAGCTGGTTGATCGTAGGCATCGTGTCTTTCGCTTTGGAGGCGTGTGCCTTTCGGCCGGGGCGCCTTCGTTGTCCTCGAACGTGAGGGTCCTTTGGTTTGTCGTCCGGCCTCGAACGCGACCCGATAAACACGAAACGGCGCCGGGCGCGTTGAGCGATCCGGCGCGTCTGGCGGTCCTCGTTGCGGAGGTCGCGTCTATCGGGACACGGGCAAGCCCGGGTCTCGAAAAGAGCGCGGAAACTAATGAAACCGGCCGACAAGGTCAAGAGCGGCCTGCGCCGACCGTTCCGCCCCCTCAGCGGATCATGGCGCGGCCGTGGGCCACCGCGATGAGGCCCAGGTAGGTCATCGACGCCGAGGCCATCAGCACGCCCGTGACGAGCGCCGCCGGCGTCCTTGGCGACCGCTCCGGCCGACTGAGCCAGAGCAGCGCCAGCCCGAGGGCGAAGCCGGGCCAGACCCCATAGTAATAGCGCATCTGGGCCATCTCGACGAAGCCGTCCTCGACGAAGGTGCGCCAGCCGAAATAGAGGTGGATGGCCATCACCGGCGCCGTCGCCAGGACGAGGCCGCAGGCCGTCCGCCAGGCGGCGTCCAGGTCGCCCTCGCCCGCCTTGCGGCGCAGGCCGACCGCCAGCGCCCAGGCGGCCCAGACGACGACGAGGCAGAGGCCGAGCTGCTGGGGAAGCCGGCTGGGCTCGAGCGCCGGCCACTTCTCCTCCATGTCCCGGAAGAAGATCAGGGCGTAGCGCCCGAACGACAGGTCCAGCCGCGAGGCCGGCGCAACGTAGAAGGCGCTGGTGTGGTGCAGCAGCCGCCCATAGGCGGCGAGGTTGGCCAGGCTCGGGATCGCGCCGACCGCCAGGCCGGCCGCCACGACGGCGCAGGCCCCGAGCGTCGGCCGCGGCCCACGAACCCTCAGCCGCAGGGCCTCGGCGATCAGGGCGCCGAAGGCCAGCATCAGAAGGATGGTCAGCTTGGTCCAGCCGCAGGCCGCCAGGCCCAGGGCCAGAAAGACGGCGTTCCGCGTCGAGGGGCTGCGCTGCCATTCGACCAGGGCCAGAAAGGCGGCGCCGGTGACCAGGAGGGCGGCGTTATCGTTGTTGATCAGGCCGGCCACCACGCCGGCCTTGGGAAACAGCACCAGGGCCGCGGCGAACACCGTCCGCGACTTCCAGTCCTTCAGCACGCGAAAGCCGGCCAGCAGCATCAGCGCCACCGCGGCCAGCGACAGACCGAGGTCGACCAGCCGCAGGGCCCGGATGTCGCCGCCGACCGCCCTGTCGACCCAGCCCATGGCGACGTAATAGGGCGAGGGATGGTTCAGGTAGTTGGGCGCAGCGGTGAACGTCCGCCCACTGTCGTCCAGCACGCGCAGGTCCTCGTAGCGGGGCAGCAGGCTGGGCCGGGCCTCCATCGAGCGGATGAAGGACAGGTGCTGCAGCTCGTCCAGGCTGGTCGGAAAGGCGCCGATGAGCAGGGCGAACAGGCCGTTGACCGCGTGGAAGGCCAGGGCCAGCATCGCCGCGATCCAGGACCATCGCGCGTTTCGCCCGTCCATCGGCTCTCGTCCCCCCGCGCGCCAGGCCGGTGATTGTAGCCATCCGGGTTAAGCCGGAGTTTGCAGGGCGTGTCACGCAGCGCCATTTTGCGGTCACCGGCGCGGCGGAGGTTCCACCGCTCAGCTCGCGAGGCGTTTTGGCCCGATCCCCCCACAATCATCGACCAGCCCGCGCGCGGGCGCGCGCCTTCAGCATCGGCACGGCCGTCGCCGTCCACCTGGCGATCGCGACCGGGCTGATCCTGGCCATCCAGATTCCGCACATGGTCGAGCCGCCGGCCATCCAGGTGCGGCTGGTTCCGCCCTTCCGCATCCGCGCGCCCGCCCCGGCCAAGCCGCCGCCGGCCCGTCCGCGCCAGGAGCGGCCGATCGCGCCGCGCGCCGCGCGCCAGGTCGGGCCGGAGGTGGTCGCGCCCCTGTCCATCCCCGCCGCCCCGCCGGACACGGTGACCCGCGAGCGCCTGCTGGCCGCGCCCTTCGCGCCGCACGACCACGTGCGCGAGGGCCTGCGCACCAGCGGCGGCTGCACGGACGCGGACTGGCTGAAGCTGTCGCCGGCCGAGCGGGAAGCCTGCCGCAAGCGCAACCACGACCTCGGGACCGGCGCGCCGACCTACGCCGTCGGCCCGTCCGATCCGGTCCACCGCGCCTTCCTGGACAAGCAGGCGGCCAAGAACGAGAAGCGCTGGCGGGAGCTGGAGGCGCCACCCACCCACCCGCTGGTCCCCTGCACCGGGCGGATGTCGAACCTCGGCTTCAGCTGCACGCCGTGACCGGCGTCAGGGCCAGCGGTAGGTGACGGTTGGATAGCCCGCTCGCGGGTGGAGGCCGGTCTCGGTCAGCCGGAAGCCGTGCCGCTCATAGAAGCGCCTGGCGCCATAATTGTCGGCGCTGGTTCTCAACCACATCCCGTCCGGAAGGCGTTCCTTGGCGAAGTCGAGCATCGCCGCGCCGACCCCGCGCCCCTGCGCCTCGGGCAGAACGAAAAGCTGGGAGAGGCAGGCCTCGTCGGGCTTGAGCGCCAGGAACCCGACCATCGTCTCACCCCGCCAGCCGAGGAAGGCGGCCCAGCCGGCGGCGATCTCGACCGGAAGACGCTCGACCAGGTCGGCGAGGCTGACCGCATCCTCGGCGACCACGCCGCTGGACACCGTGCTGGCCCGCCACAGGCGCGCGGTCGCCTCGAGGTGTCCCGGATCATAGGGCCGGATGATCATGCGTCGCCTCCCCCAAACGAAAACGGCCCCGGATCGCTCCGGGGCCGTCTCCAACTCTATCGCGAGACCCGGCCTATTCGGCCGGCGCAGCCTCGGCCGCGGCGGCCTCGGCGATCTCGGCCGGCAGGGCCTCCTCGATCGCGTCGATGCGGCTGGCGGCCAGCACCTCGTCGCGCTTGGCGGCGATGCGCTGCAGGCCACGCAGGTAGGAGCCCGTACCCGCCGGGATCAGCCGGCCGACGATGACGTTCTCCTTCAGCCCTTCCAGGGTGTCGACCTTGCCCTGGACCGAGGCCTCGGTCAGGACGCGGGTCGTCTCCTGGAACGAGGCGGCCGAGAAGAAGCTGCGGGTCTGCAGGCTGGCCTTGGTGATGCCCAGCAGGACCGGCTGGGTGATCGCCGGACGCCCGCCGCGGGCTTCCGCCTTGGCGTTCTCTTCCTCGACCTCGAGCTTGTCGAGGTGGTCGCCCTTGAGCAGGCCCGTGTCGCCGGCCTCCATGATCTCGACCTTCTGCAGCATCTGACGGACGATCGTCTCGATGTGCTTGTCGTTGATCGGCACGCCCTGCAGCCGGTAGACCTCCTGGATCTCGTTGACCAGGAACTCGGCCAGCGCCTCGATGCCCTGGATGCGCAGGATGTCGTGCGGATCCGGGTTGCCGTCGATCAGGTACTCGCCCTTGCGGATCACGTCGCCGTCGTGGACGGCGATGTGCTTGCCCTTGGGGATCAGGAACTCGACCGCCTCGCCACCGTCTTCCGGAGTGATCTTGATGCGGCGCTTGTTCTTGTAGTCGCGACCGAATTCGACGCGGCCGTCCATCTCGGCGATGACCGCGCAGTCCTTCGGCCGGCGGGCCTCGAACAGCTCCGCCACCCGCGGCAGACCGCCGGTGATGTCGCGGGTCTTGGCGCTTTCCGTCGGGATCCGGGCCAGCACGTCGCCGGGCCTCACCTCGTCGCCGTCGCCGACCGAGAGGATGGCGCCCACCGGCAGCAGGTTGCGGGCCTCGCCGCCGTTGGCCAGCCGCTTGTAGCCGCCGTCGGCGTCGAGCACGGCCATCGCCGGGCGCAGGTCCGAGCCGCGGGGGCTCGCGCGCCAGTCGATGATCACACGGTTGGAGATGCCCGTGGCCTCGTCGGCCTCGTCGCGCACCGACAGCCCGTCGACCAGGTCCTCGAAGCGGACCTTGCCGCCCACTTCGGTGATGATCGGCGTGGTGTAGGGGTCCCACTCGGCGATGCGCTGGCCCCTCTTGACCGCATCGCCGTCCTTGACGCGCAGGCGCGCGCCGTAGGGCGGCTTGTAGGCCTCGCGGTCCTTGCCGTCGACCTGGACGGTGACCTGGGTGTTGCGGCTCATGACGATCAGGAGGCCGTCGGAGGCCGTGACCGTCGGGCCGGTGACCCGGGCGATACCGTCGTTGCTCGATTCGAAGAACGACTGCTCGGCCACCTGGGCGGTGCCGCCGATGTGGAAGGTCCGCATGGTCAGCTGGGTGCCCGGCTCGCCGATCGACTGGGCGGCGATGACGCCCACCGCTTCACCGATGTTCACCTGGGTGCCGCGGGCCAGGTCGCGCCCGTAGCAGGCGGCGCAGATCCCGACCTTGGCCTCGCAGGTCAGGGACGAGCGAACCTTCACCGACTGGACGCCGGCGCGCTCGACGTCTTCGATCAGCACTTCG
>JARLIQ010000121.1 GCA_031291645.1 Caulobacteraceae bacterium
AACGAAAACTCAGGCCTGGCCGACGGTCTCGAACATGCAGGCGGCCATCGCCTCGTCCGGAGACTTGGCGCCCTTCACGAGGAAGTCGAAGGCCGGATAGAACCGGTCCGCCGCCTCGACCGCCGCGTCGATCATCGACGCTGCCTGGGCCAGCGTCGGGCGCTCGCCGTGCGGCAGCGACAGGGCGTGACGGAAGACCACCTCGCCGTCGTCGGCCCAGACCTCGAAGTGGCCGAGCCAGATCCGCTGGTTGATCAGCGACAGCAGCTCATAGGCCGCCGGCCGCAGGGCCTTGGGCGCGCGCATGTCGAGCGACAGGCACAGCTGCAGGCAATCCACCTCCGGCCGCCAGGCGAACCACAGTTCGTAGTCCTTCCAGTCGCCGGCGAGGGCGAAGGCCAGGTCGCCGTCTTCCGTGCGGTCGAAAGTCAGGTTCTCGGACGACAGCACGTGTTCGACCACGTCCAGGGGATCGAGCCCCAGTTCGACGTCGTCTTCTTCCGATTGCGGGGTGTCCATGGGACCTCGTCGAGGTTGGGAGCGCTCTCCGGCGCGGCGCCGGTGAATCGCCCCTGAATCAGGAGCCTAATCTGCTTCGCGGCCGGCGTCTCAACCGGCTTCTTGTCACGGGCGAGCCGTGTTCTCGTCCGGGGCCTTGCGCTCGGCGGAGGGCGCGGCCTTCAGGGCCACCACCTCTTCGCGCAGCGCGGCCAGTTCCGCCTTCAGCGCGTCCAGGTCGTCGCGCCGCACCAGGTCGAAGTCCGCGATGAAGCGTTCCGCCTGGGCGCGGAACGCGGTTCTGGCCTCCTCGCTGGCCGTCTGGGCCAGGCCGAGGGCGGCGGTGGTGAGCTTGGCGAACTCGTCGAGAAACGGATTTTGGGTCTGCATGAGCCCTTCTATATGGGAAATGCCACCTTAATGCGAAGAGGCGCGTTAGCGCAGGCTCCCAACCGGACGCGACGCCTGATAAACCGGCGCCCACCGCCCTTGCCAGAGGATGCGCCGTGCCCTTCCCCAAATTCGATCCGGTCCTGATCCACCTGGGCCCCCTGGCCATCCGCTGGTACGCCCTGGCCTATATCGCCGGCATCCTTCTGGGCTGGCGCTATTGCGTGGCCCTGATCCGCAACCCGCGGATCTGGGCGCCCGTCGCCCCGCCGGCGAGCGCGGCCCAGATCGACGACCTGATCCTGTGGGTCACCCTCGGCGTCATCGCCGGCGGACGGATCGGCTACATCCTGTTCTATGGCCGGGGGCAGTTCGACCACGACCCGATGGAGATGCTGCGGCTGTGGCACGGCGGCATGTCGTTCCACGGCGGCATGCTGGGGGTGATCCTGGCCATCGTCGTCTTCGCCCTGGTCAACCGGATCGACATGCTGAGGCTGGGCGACCTGGTCGCGCCGTGCGTGCCGATCGGCCTTTTCTTCGGCCGGCTGGCCAACTTCATCAACGGCGAGCTCTGGGGCCGGCCGACCACCCTGCCGTGGGGCATCATCTTTCCGAGCGCGCCCGACGCCCTGCCGCGCCACCCGAGCCAGCTCTACGAGGCGGGGCTGGAGGGGATCGTGCTGTTCCTGATCCTGCGCTGGGCCACCCATCGGGCGCGCTGGCTGCCCAAACAGGGGGCTCTGACCGGCCTGTTCCTGATGTTCTACGGCCTGTTCCGCATCGCCCTGGAGACGGTGCGCAACCCCGACATCGGCATGCCCGACTTCCCGCTGGGCCTGACCATGGGCATGATCCTGTCGATCCCCATGGTGCTGATCGGGATCGGCCTGGTGGCGCGCGGCCTACGCGCGCCGCCGCCAGCCGCGGCGCCGGCGGCGGAACAACCGGCGCATCAGCCCTAGGCATGGGCCTGAAGGCGCGGCTCCAGGCGCGTATCCGGGCGGCCGGACCGATCGGCGTCGACGCCTTCATGACCGCCTGCCTGCACGACCCCGAGTTCGGCTACTACGCCACGCGGCCCCGGCTGGGCGAGGCGGGCGACTTCATCACCGCCCCGCTGGTCTCCCAGATGTTCGGCGAACTGATCGGCCTGTGGGCCGTGGAGACCTGGGTCGGGCTCGGCCGGCCGGCGGCCTTCCGCCTGGTCGAGGTCGGGCCGGGCGACGGGACCCTGTTCGCCGACATGCTGCGCGCCGCCCGGCTGGAGCCGGCCTTCCTGGCCGCCGCGGACCTGTGGCTGGTCGAGACCAGCGCCCCCTTGGCCGCGCTGCAGCGCGAGCGCCTGGCCGGCGCCCCGGTCCGCTGGGCCGCCGCGCTGGACGAGGTCCCGGGCGAGGCGCCGATGATCCTGGTCGCCAACGAGGTGCTGGACTGCCTGCCGGTGGTCCAGTTCGTCCGCCGCGCCGAGGGCTGGGCCGAGCGGGTGGTCGGGCTGGACGCCGACGGCGAACTGGCCTTCGCCCTCGCCCCGCCGCTGACCGCGCCGCCGGGAGACGCCGCGCCTCTCGACGCCGCGCCCCTGGGGACCCTGGTCGAGGTCTCCGCCGCGCAGCGGGCCTTCGTGGCCGCGATCGCGCGGCGCATCGCCCGCTTCGGCGGCGCGGCCCTTCTGATCGACTACGGCGGCGAGCCGAGCGGCGGCGACACCCTGCAGGCGCTGAAGGCCCATCGGAAGGTCGATCCCCTGGCCACCGCCGGCGAGGCGGACCTGACCGTGCACGCCGATTTCCGCGCCGTGCTGGCCGCCGCCAGGGCCGAGGGCGCGCGCGCCGCTCTCCTGACCCAGGGCGAATTCCTGCGCCGGCTGGGCGTCGAGCAGCGGGCGGCGGCCCTGTCGCGCGCGCGGCCCGACCGGGCCGGGACGATCGCGCGGCAACTTGCGCGGCTGACCGACACGGCCCAGATGGGGCGTCTGTTCAAGGCGGCCTGCCTGTTCGCCGAGGGCGAGCCCGCGCCGCCTGCATTCGAATTTGCTGAAAAGGACGCGTGAATGGCGCCCATCCCGGTTCTGCAATCGCCGCTGCTGTCGCCCCTGCCGGGCGTGCGCCACGCCTTCTTCACCCGCAACGGCGGGACCTCGCACGGGGTCTACCAGAGCCTGAACGTCGGGCGCGGCTCGAAGGACGACCCCGCGGCGGTCGAGGCGAACCGGGAGCGGGCGGCCGCGCATTTCGGCGTCGCCGGCGAGCGGCTGCTGACCGCCTACCAGATCCATTCGGCCACCGCCCACGTGGTCGACGGGCCGTGGCCCCGGGCGCCGGAGGGCGACGCCATCGCCAGCCGGACGTCGGGCCTGGTGCTGGGCGCCCTGTCGGCCGACTGCGCGCCGATCCTGCTGGTCGACGCCGAGGCCGGGGTGGTGGCCTGCGCCCACGCCGGCTGGAGGGGCGCGCTGGGCGGGGTGATCGAGGCGGCGGTCGAGGCCATGCGCGGCCTGGGCGCCGACGCGGCCCGCACCGTGGCGGCCGTCGGCCCCTGCATCGGCCCGGCCTCCTACGAGGTGGGGCTGGAGTTCCTCGACCGGTTCGCAGGCGAGGCGCCGGGGTCGGAGCGGTTCTTCGCCGCAGCCGAGGCCGCCGACAAGCGGCTGTTCGACCTGCCCGGCTTCGTGCTGGCCCGCCTGCGCGGGGCGGGCGTGACCTCGTGCGAATGGATCGGCCGCGACACCTGCGCGGACGAGGCCGACTTCTTCTCCAACCGCCGCGCGGTCAAGCGCGGGGAAGGCGATTACGGCCGCCTGCTGTCGGCGATCATGCTGGAATCGGGAAGCTGAGCCGTAATCGTCCGATCACGGGACTTGCTCCCGGCGGCGCGGCTGCTAGAAGCCCCAAGCGACAGCCGCCGTGAGGAGACTCGATCGATGAAGCTGCTCGCCGGCAATTCCAACAGGGTCCTGGCCGAGGCGATCGCCGACCATCTGGACGCCCCGCTGACCAAGGCGCAGGTCCGCCGCTTCTCGGACAACGAGGTGTTCGTCGTCATCGACGAGAACGTGCGCGGCGAGGATGTTTTCGTCATCCAGTCGACCAGCTATCCGGCCAACGACAACCTGATGGAGCTGCTGATCTGCATGGACGCCCTGACCCGGGCGTCGGCGCGGCGGATCACGGCGGTCATCCCCTACTTCGGCTACGCCCGGCAGGACCGGAAGACCGGTGGGCGCACCCCGATCTCGGCCAAGCTGGTGGCCAACCTGATCACCCGCGCCGGGGCCGACCGGGTCCTGACGATGGATCTGCACGCCGGCCAGATCCAGGGCTTCTTCGACATCCCGACTGACAACCTGGTGGCCACCCCCGTGCTGGCCGCCGACATCAGCCGCCACTATCGCGACGCCAACGAGCTGATGATCGTCTCGCCCGACGTCGGCGGGGTGGTGCGGGTGCGCGCCCTGGCCAACCGGCTCGACGCGGACCTGGCCATCGTCGACAAGCGCCGCTCCGGCCCGGGCCAGAGCGAGGTGATGAACATCGTCGGCGACGTGCGCGGCCGGCGCTGCATCCTGTTCGACGACATCGTCGATTCGGCCGGCACCCTGTGCAACGCCGCCGCCGCCCTGATCGAGCACGGCGCGACCGAGGTCTCGGCCTATGTCACCCACGGCGTCCTGTCCGGCGCGGCGGTCGAGCGGGTCAGGGCCTCGGTGCTGAAGGAGCTGGTGGTCACCGACTCGATCGAGGCGCCCGACCCGGTGAAGACCTGCGACAAGGTCCGCCTGGTCAGCATCGCGCCGCTGATCGGCGAGGCGATCCGCCGCATCGCCAACGAGGAATCCGTCTCCAAACTGTTCGACTGAGGTCTGGAGCAGGTTCGGACCAGGCGGCGTCGCGTGATCCGGCGGAACGTGCTCTAATGCAAAGTTCAGAGCGTGACGGACGCCGGAGCCGCTCACCGGTCCGGCCGTTGCGCTCGAGGGGCGACGACGCGTCCGAATTGCCTGCTGGCGCGGGCGAGCGAAGATGGTTAGCCAGGGATTAATATCCAGGGCGCCATATTCAGGGCCATGAGGCCCGCTAAGCGCCCGTCCTTGCTTCAAGGGGAAACGGCCCAGATGTCCATCCAGCGTGTCCGCACAGCCCTGACCGGCCTCGCGCTCGCCGCCGCCGCGGTCCTGGCCGCGTGCAGCACGCCCGCGCCGCCGCCCCCTCCGCCGCCGCCGCCCGAGATCGGA
>JARLIQ010000122.1 GCA_031291645.1 Caulobacteraceae bacterium
CTTCGCCAACCACAGCTACCGCATCCTGGGCATAGAGCTGACCCGCACCGCCGCCGGCAAGCCCGGCCCGGCCGCCTCGGGCCTGCTCGACCTGGGCGACCCGCGCATCGACTGGGTCTCCCTCGCCTCGGGCCTGGGCGTTCCCGGCGTCCGCTGCGCCACCGCCGAAAGCTTCGACGCCGCCTTCGCCGCCGCCATGGGCCAGAAGGGCCCGACGCTGATCGAGGTGCAGTTGGCGTAGGGGGGGAACGATATGCTCGACTTTCTGGTGATGTTCAGGGGGTATCATCGATCGTGAGACCGAGCTGATGAACTTACTGCCACTATGGAAGCGTTAGACAGTCGATTGGGTGCGCTCGCTTTCGAGAGAAGCATCAGCGGGGAATTCCGATGGTCACGTGCCCTGGAATGGTTGCGTCGAGGAAGCGTTAATGCCTAACGCTTCAACTAGCATTGGGTGAATCACAATTGTCGCATCGAGATCAATAGACGAAGCGGCGAATTGATCCATTTGATTTCCCGCCCATCGGATGCCGCTCGCCGGTGGTAATATGAACCCCACAGCCCCAACATTGTATATGCATTCGCATAGCAAGCGAATTGAGGGTAATGCATCGAATATATTCGATACATGCCCCGTTCTAGCCGCCATCGCCACTGTGGCAATGGTTACCGGATCGGCCGACCCTTCCCTAGCCATGCATTTTAACGCGAAGTTATTATATCTATCTGGTAATATATCTCTTATTACGGTTCTTGTTCTTAGCCCAGATAGAAAGCCAAGATGCAAATCAAGATCCGGGTAGATGTCATTCCACTCTTCCAGGAGCGAAATTCTTCTTCCAAATGAATATGAACGGTACGCCGTTTGTACAAGTGCGGGGGTCATTTCTACGCGACCGGCGGCCACTTTAAAGGTCTCGTTTATGAAAAGTATAACATCCCTAGGGCGCCGCAGTGTTCGTTCTAATATATAATCTAGGGTAGATTGTTTTCTAACTTCTTTGGGAAATACATCTTGAAAATTAACGGCACTTCTCGTGTATGCCGCTTTCAGCGCGGTGTTGATTCTGCTGTCTAACAATTCTTTTAATTCACGATCTGTCCACGATATTCTTATGAAAAAATCTTCCAGCTTTTCAGCTTGAAAGCCGGAATCTCTCGTCGTGCTAATTACGCTTTGCAGCAAGTCTGTGCGCATAGCCACTAATATTTTGAGCTGTCTTATGGGTCTAAATCTTCTAATGCTCTCTATTAGCGCCCTTATCAGTCGATGTCTAAGCTCTGTGTCTGCCCAATCGGTGTCTAAATCATCTATTATAATGTAGTATCTTGCATTTGAGCCACCTGATTGATATTCGGCCAGTGCCTCAACCACGGATTGGAGTGAGGCCATTTGAATATTGCTAATAAATGACTTTGCATTATCGATAATTTCCAATCTCTGTGATTCGGAAAGCGTTTTTGCTCCCTGGGCTCCAGCTTTTATGACCTTTGCATCAACCATTAAATCAGAGGTCAATTTCGATTCCAATTTTTGATCGATTTCCTTTAACCTAACCTCAGTTGTTTTCCAAAAATCTATTCCACCGAACTCTCTAAAATATTCATATGCTTTGCGTTTTGCTTCGTTAAACGTAATTGCCGTCGTAAGTTTCGCCCAAGTGCTTGCGGCGTCCGACCTGTTTCGAATATTAAATCTCATCTTTATATATTCAACGCAAAGCACATGTTTCCAGAGGGCCTGAAATACAGGGTCAAGTTTTACCCCCAAGGCCGCCACAAATTGAAGAGCGTTTGAATTGCTTATATATCTAATTGAAAATAGTGATGGATCAATGCGAGTTACATGTTCCTGCCGTTCGCTCACATGTGCCAACAACGCGCTTTTCCCCGCTCCAACGCGTCCAAGAATTATCGAGGCATTATTATTTGTATCCTCCAGTTGGGCTGAAAGCCCATTGTCAACAAAGCAAGTCTTTAACAGTTCGGCATCCGATTCGGCGGCCGCTTTTCCAATGTTCCAGTCTTGCCGAAAGACTACTTTTGCCTGCTTGGCAGGCCTCGACTTAGATCGAGATCGCGATTCAGCCACTAGAAGAGCCCTCCTGAAGGGAGCCGCCACCCTGGCGGGATAGGGGTGTGCGTCGCCCGTAAGAAGAGCGGCGGAATCGGGAGTTGGCAATTAATAACCCGGGCGTCGCTTGTTCGATCGCAAATGACACTTTTCCCGGATGCCGATTTGCGGCACCTGGACGAAATTGAGCAGATCGGTCGGAGCGTTCGACCCGGCCGCGTACTCCAGCATCCAGCCGGGCCGCCGCCGGCGTAGACCACCTTGATCAAGTCCGAGCCGTCCTTGATGGGGCCGCGCGCGCCCGCGGCCCGCTAAAGCTCGTTGCGCCTCACCGGCGAAATCACTCGTCCTCCAACGAGATGACGTAGGGCCGCAGAGCGGCCTCGACATCCGCCTCGTCTCGCTCGTGCGCGATCGCCGCCGTTATCAGGCGGGCCAGTTCCTCGCTGTCGGGCAGGTCATCGCTGAGGCCATAGCCGTTCGCCTCAAGGAAGATGATGGCGGCCTCGAAGGCGGTTCGCTTGTTACCTTGCTCAAAGGGATGATTGCGGGCGAGGGCGAATAGCAGCGTCACCGCCAGCGAGAGGGCGTCGTCTTCATCCTGGTAGGCCCAGTGGCTTTGCAGGCGTCCGAGCGCGCTCTCCAGCAGATCGGAAAACAGCAACCCAAACGGCTCGCCCGTCGCCGCGACGACGCACTGGTTCAGGGCGATGATGTCGTCTGGCGTCAGCCAGCGCGGCTCACTTCGCAAGCTCGGCCAACACCTTGGGGAACCGCCTGGCGATCTTCGCGTGGCTGGCGGCGATGTCCGGCGCGTCGGGGCGCGGGCGCACCGGGTTGGCGGCCTTGGCGGTCGCGGGAGCGGTCTTGCGTGCGGTCGTCACCCGTCCCTCCTTGGCGCTGAGGCCTCAAACCCGACCTACATATAGGCCAATGGCCGGCAAAGCGCGAGACGCACGGCGCGTGAGCGCCGCTCCGTCCCCCAACGAAAAAGACCCGCCGGATCGAAGGCGATGGCCTCCCGCTCAAAGGCCGCCTAGAGCCGTCAGCGCGTCGCGGCGCTCGGCGTATCTGCCGCCGAGGAATTCTGTGTCCAAGAATGTCTGGAGGATTTTCAGCGCCTCGTCCGGCGGCGTGAAGTCCGCGCCGAGCACAAGCACGTTGGCGTCGTTGTGCTCGCGCGTGGTCTTGGCCATTGCGACGCCGCCGCAAAGCGCGGCGCGCAAATGCTGGTAGCGATTGGCGGTTATGGTCATCGCCTGGCCCGAACCGCAGATCAGGATTCCAAATCGAATCGAATTCGACTTGAATGCCGCCGCCAGCGCCTTGGCGTAATCCAGCGCGTCGCAACGCTCCGGGCCGTGCGCCCCGAGGTCTTTGGGCGCATAGCCGTTTTGCTCTAGCCAGCCGATGAGTTGGGCCTTCAGGGCGTATCCGCGGTGGTCCGCGCCAATGGGAACAACGGTCCTGCTCATGCCGCATCATACCCGGCCGGCCGAGGCTCGCCTACGCGCCGACCTTGCGAAAGCCTGACATCGGACGCGAGCCGCCGTCCCCTCGCGCCGCTCCGTCCTCCCAACGAAAAAGGCCCGCCGGATCGCTCCGGCGGGCCCCGTTCTCGGTCGATGCAGGCCTGCAGGCCTCAGTGACCCTTGTTGGTCGGCAGCTGGCAGCCGCCGCCGCCGGTCTGCGAGGCCTGGGCGCAGTTGAGCAGGTCGGTCGGGACGTTCGAGCCGGCCGCGTACTCCAGCACCCAGCCCGGGGCGCCGTCGTTGCACGCGACCTCGATCAGGTCGGCGCCGGCGGTGGTGCGGCCGTAGGCGCGCGCGCCGTTGACGACGCATGAGCCCTTGTTGCGGGCCTTCAGCTGGCTGCTGAACTTGCTGTAGAGGGCGTCCGGCTGCGAGTACGAGCACTTGTAGCCTTCGGTCTCGGCGCGCAGGCAGTCCCAGACGATCGGGGCGCCCTTGTTCGGGAAGTAGCCGACGCCGCCGTCCGGACGGTTGGAGCAGGCCAGCTCGACCACCTCGACGCCGTCGGTCTGGGTCGGGAAGTCGGCGTACTTGGAGACGGCGCAGTCGAAGCCGGCCTTCTTGGCCAGGTCGCTGTAGATGGTGTTCTGCTCGGTCTGGGCCAGGCGGGTGTCGGTCAGGGTGCAGCCGCCGCCGATGTTCTGGGCCTTGGCGCAGTCCACCGCCTGCTTCAGCTTGCCGGTGGCGTCGGCCTCCAGCATGAAGCCCTTGCCGTCGGCGCAGGCGACCTCGAAGAAGTCGCTGTGGTCGGCGGTCGAGCCGATGTAGCGGCGGTCCTTGACCGTGCAGGTCTTGCCGCTGCCGGCGACCAGCTGGTCGATGACGACCATCTGCTGTTCCGGCGGGGTCAGTTCGCACTTGACGTTGCTGGTCGGACCGAAGGCCAGGCACATGCTGGCGGTCGGCGTCGCGCCCGCGGCCTTGGGCCATTGCAGGATGTAGCCGCCGCCCTCGTGGCAGGCGACCTCATAGAAGCTCTGCTCGGGGCTGGAGCCGATGTAGCGGGCCTTGTCGACCGCGCAGGCGCGACCGGTCTGGGCGACGACCGGCGTCAGGCTGGCGGCCGGGTTGGCGTTGCCCGGCAGCTTGCAGGACGAGGGGTTCGGCTTTCCGTCCGGCCCGGGCGTGGACATCATCACGCAGTCGTAGGCGGTCGGGGTCGGGTCCTTGTCCTTGACCGCCAGGACGTAGCCGAGGGCGTCCTTGCAGGCGATCTCGTAATAGGTCGACTTGACCTTGTCGGCGCCCACGCCCTCGCCCATCATCCGGGCGTCGGCCAGGGTGCACGGCAGCTTGGCGGCGGTGATCAAGGCCGGCGCGGCCTTCATCCCGGCCTTGCGCTGGTCCGGCGATATGTCGGAGTCGCGGGCGAAGGCCGTACTGGCCATCATCGCGACGATCAGGGCGGCCGCGAGGCCAATTCCTGGGGCCCTCATTCTTCGTTCTCCTGGGTCGTACCACTGGGCGCGGAGCTTAAACGCGTGGCGGGCGCGCGGGTCAAGCTGAGGCTGGCGCGTGACATCAGTGTGGCGATCGGGCTGGACGCACGGGCGGGGCCGGTCTACCCCGGATCGGGGCCGCGAGGGGCCCGCTGGACCGGGCAGGGGGAGAGCGTGGCCGACGGCGTTCAGGATCGCGACGGCGCCGAGCGCCGGCCGGCTTTGGTCTATCCGATCGAGCAGGGCCCCGAGCTGGGCGAGGCGATCGAGGTCGCGCCCGGCGTCTTCTGGGCGCGCATGCCACTGGGCGGCTCGCTGGCCTTCATCAACGTCTGGGCGCTGAAGGACGGCGACGGCTGGGCCCTGGTCGACACCGGCATGCAGACCAGCCCGACCTCCAAGGCCTGGCGCAAGGTGATCGCCGGCCCGCTGGGCGACGCGCCGATCACCCGGGTGTTCGTCACCCACCTACACCCCGACCACATCGGCCTGGCCGGCTGGGTCACGCGCAAGTTCCACTGCCGGATGTGGATGACGCGGCTGGAATACCTGCAGTGCCGCATGCTGGTGGCCGACACCGGCCGCGAGGCGCCGCAGGACGCCATCGACTTCTACCGCGCCGCCGGCTGGGACGAGGAGGCGCTGGAGAACTACAAGGCCAAATTCGGCGGCTTCGGCAAGGCCATCTACCAGCTGCCCGACAGCTTCCGGCGGATCGAGGACGGCGAGGAGATCACCATCGGCGACCACGTCTGGCGCGTGGTCGTGGGCTCGGGCCATTCGCCGGAGCACGCCTGCCTCTACTGCCCGGAGCTCAAGCTCCTGATCTCGGGCGACCAGGTGCTGCCGCGCATCTCGTCCAACGTCTCGGTCTTCCCGACCGAGCCGGACGGCGACCCCCTGACCGACTGGCTGGTGTCGCTGGCGCGGATCAAGGACCTGGTGCCCGACGACGTCCTGGTGCTGCCGGCGCACAACGACCCCTTCTTCGGCCTGCACGCGCGGCTGGACCACCTGATCCGGGGGCACGAGCGCGGCCTGGACCGGCTCGAGAAGCTTCTGGCCGAGCCGAGGCGCTCGATCGACGTCTTCGGCGCCCTGTTCGCCCGCAGGATCGGCCCGGACCTTCTGGGCATGGCCACGGGTGAGAGCCTGGCGCACCTCAACTGCCTGGTCGGCCGCGGCCGCATCGTCGGCGAGGCGGACGCCGACGGGGTGATCTGGTACCGGGCGGTTTCGCCCGCCCCGCCGCCCGGGGTGAAGACCGGCGCATGAGCATCGCCATCCGCCCGGCGCAGCCCGCCGATGCGCCGCTGATCTACGCCTTCATCCGCGAGCTGGCCGAGTACGAGAAGCTGCTGGACGAGGTGGAGGCCAGCCAGGCCGACATCGCCGCCGTCCTGTTCGGCCCCGCGCCGCGCGCCTTCTGCGACATCGCCGAGCTGGATGGCGAGGCGGTCGGCTTCGCCCTGTGGTTCTACAACCTGTCGACATTCACCGGCCGGCACGGGATCTATCTGGAGGACCTCTACGTCCGCCCCATCGCCCGCGGCGCCGGCGCCGGCAAGGCCCTCCTGGCCCGCCTGGCGCGCCGCTGCCTGGACGAGGGCCTGACCCGCCTGGAATGGGCCGTCCTCGACTGGAACGCCCCCGCCATCGCCTTCTACGACCGCCTGGGCGCCAGCGCGAAAAGCGACTGGATCACCCGAAGACTGTCCGGCGAGGCCCTGGCGGAGCTGGCGGAAGCATCGGGCGAGTAGGCGGCGTATCTCAAATCCCGCTCATCCCCGCGAAGGCGGGGACGAGCGGACCTAAGTGAAGTGATTACGCCGTCGCCGCCGCCGGCGCCGGCCTGGGGGCGGTCACAGGGTAGAACTTGTCGCTCATCAGCGGCAGGGCCTCGGCCAGGATGCTGGCGGGGGTCCAGCCCTCGTCGCGGGTCACGGTCTCGATCGGCCGCGGCTGGCTGTAGAGCAAAAGGTCGTCGCCGCGCGCGCCGAAGATCTGGCCGCTGACCGACCGGGCCGCCTCGGCGCACAGGGCCACGGCCAGCTTGGCCGGCTGGTCGGGGCGGATGGTCTCGGCCATGCGTCGGCGCCGCTCGGCCTGGGCCTCGTCCTTGACCGGCGCCGACTGGGTCATCCGCGTCCAGGCCACCGGCGCGATGATGTTCGAGCGGACGTTCTTGCTGGCCCCCTCCATCGCCAGCACCCGCGACAGGCCCATGATCCCCAGCTTGGCGGCGGCGTAGTTGGTCTGGCCGACGTTGCCGATCAGGCCCGAGGTCGAGGTGAAGAGGACGAACGATCCGTCCTGCTGCTCGCGGAAATGCTCGATCGCCGCGCGGCAGACGTTGAACGAGCCGCGCAGGTGGACGGCGATCACCGCGTCCCAGTCGGCCTCGCTCATCTTGTGGAACATGCCGTCGCGCAGGATGCCGGCCGGGTTGATCACCGCGTGCAGCCCGCCGAACGCCTCCAGCGCCTGCTCGACCATGCCCTGGGCCGCTGAAAGGGAGGTGACGCTTTCGGAGTTGGAGACCGCCTCGCCGCCCGCCGCGCGGATCTCCTGGGCCACGGTCTCGGCCGGGCCGGCCGAGCCCTCGTCGCCGCCCGACAGCGACCCGCCCAGGTCGTTGACCACCACCTTGGCCCCTTCGCGCGCGGCGATCAGGGCGCAGTCGCGCCCGATGCCGTTGCCGCCGCCGGTGACCAGGACGACCTTTCCGTCCAGCACGCCCATCTGTCTCTCCCTTTTTGAAATCGTGTTCTTTTGTAATCGTCCCCTATTCCAGGCGGTCGGCCCGGCGCAGGGCTGGAAAGAGTTTCGCCCACAGGCCGGTGACGATCAATGCGCCGACCCCGCCGAACAGGGCCGCGCCGACCGCTCCCAGGAACCGGGCCGCGACCCCGCTCTCGAACTCGCCCAGCTCGTTGGAGGCGCCGACGAACAGGGTCGAGACCGCGCCCACCCGCCCGCGCATGGCGTCGGGGGTGACCAGCTGGACCAGGGTCTGGCGCACGAACACGCTCAGCATGTCCGCCCCGCCCAGCACCGCCAGGGCGGCGACCGACAGGACCAGCCACTTCGACAGGGCGAAGACCACGGTCGCCGCGCCGAACAGCGCCACCCCGGCGAACATCACCAGCCCCGCCCGTCGGCGGATCGGCCGCGAGGCCAGGACGACGGCGACGCAGGCCGCGCCCAGCGCCGGGCTGGCCCTCAGGATCCCGAAGCCCTGGGCGCCGACCGCCAGCACGTCGCGCGCGAACACCGGCAGCAGGGCCGTCGCCCCGCCCAGCAACACGGCGAACAGGTCGAGCGAGATCGCCCCGAAGACGATCTTGTTCTCCCACACATAGGCCAGTCCCTCCTTGACCAGCGCCCAGCGCGACCCGGCCTGAGGGACCGGCCGGGTCTCGGCGCGGATCAGCATCAGAAAGGCCGCCGACGCCAGGTGGCAGGCGAAGGCGGCGGCGAACGAGACCACCGGCGAGATGGCGCACAGGAGCCCGCCCAGCGCCGGCCCGACGATCGAGGCGCTCTGCCAGGCCAGGGCGTTCCACGCGATCGCCCGCGGCAACAGGGTCCTGGGCACCAGCATTGGCCCCAGCGCCGTGTTGGCCGGGCTGAGGAAGGTCCGCGCCGCCCCGAACAGGATGGCGGCGACGTAGATCGGCCAGATCGCATGGCGGTCGACCAGGGCCAGCAGGGCCAGGGCTCCCGCCGTCGCGGCGTTGACGACCAGGCAGACCGCGCCGATCAGCCGGCGGTCGTAGCGGTCGGCCATCTCGCCGGCCGGCAGGGTCAGGGCGACGACCGGCAGGAACTGGGCCAGGCCGATCATCCCGACCGCGAAGGCGGCGTGACGCACGTCCTGATGGCTGTCGCGGGCGATGTTGTAGACCTGCCAGGCGATGGTCACGGCCTGGGCCTGCTGGCCGAGCGAGGACAGCACCCGCCCCGTCCAGAAGAGTACGAAGGGCTGCTGTCGGAGCAGGCTGGGTGCTTCGGCCGGGTCGATTTCGGAGGAGGGCATGGTCGCCGCCACCTTGGCTTGGGCGACGATCGGTCACAACGGATATCTCGGCGGTGGCCGGGCGGGCCGTTGACGCGGCCCTCGATAGGCCCTATTTCGCGCGCCTTCTTGGGGCGTAGCGGTCCCCCTTATTCTGTGAGCGCCCATGCGACGCCTGCGACGATCCACCTCCGCGCGGACCCTCCGCGACTGAACGCCCGGATCGGCGCGCTTAGCGCTCTCGTCACGATTCGGGATCAGAACCTCGATCACCGCATTCCGTGACCCTGACATGACCGCATCCCTGGCCCCCGCGCGGGCCGCCTCGAACACCCTTCCGATTCTCGGCCCCGAACGGCCCGAAGACGGCCGCCTGGTCGCGGGCCTGATCGAGCGCGCCTTCGGCCCCGGCCGCTACGCCAAGGCGGCCGAGCGGCTGCGCGAGCGCAATGCCCCGCTGCTGGACATCTCCTTCGTCGCCTGGTCGGGCGTGCGCCTGGTCGGCTGCGTGCGGATGTGGCCGATCCACGTGGGCGGGACACCGGCGGTCTTCCTCGGTCCCTTCGCGGTCGAGCCTGAGTTCCGCAGCCTCGGCCTCGGCGCGACCCTGATCCGGCGCGCCTGCGCGGCGGCGGGCGAGGCCGGCCACCGGCTGGTCCTGCTGGTGGGCGACGGCGCCTATTTCGAGCCGCTCGGCTTCACCAGGGTCCCGCCCGGCCGCCTAGTCCTGCCCGGACCGGTGGACCCGGCTCGGGTGCTGACCCTGGCGCTGCAGCCCGGCGCCGACCGGGACCTGCGCGGTGCGGTCGTCGCCGGCTGAGTTTCCGCGTGCGGCCGGCGACGAGCCGGCTAGACTTGGACCATGAGCAACGAAACCGAAGCGAAGGCGGGCCTGGAGGGCGTCGCCGCGGCGGCGCGCCAGGCCCCCGGGCGCGGCCTGCCGCCGGTGCACCTGTGGAACCCCGCCCACTGCGGCGAGATCGACATCGTGATCCGGCGCGACGGGGTGTGGATCCACGAGGGGACGCCGATCGGCCGCGAGCCCCTGGTGCGCCTGTTCTCCACCGTGCTGCGCAAGGACCCGGACGGCTTCCACCTGGTCACCCCGGTGGAGAAGATGCGGATCACGGTCGAGGACGCGCCCTTCGTCGCCGTGCGGGTCGACCGGGTGGGCGAGGCGCTGCGCTTCCTGACCAACGTCGGTGACGAGGTCGAGGCCGGGCCGGACAACGCCATCCGGGTCGAGGCCAACCCGCTCACCGGCGAACCCCGGCCCTACCTGCACGTGCGCCGCGGCCTGGAGGCGCGCATCAACCGGCCGGTGTTCTACGAACTGGTCGAAATGGCGCAGGAGCGCCAGACGCCCGAGGGGCCGAGGCTGGGGGTCTGGTCCAACGGCGCCTGGTTCCCGGTCGCGCCGGCGCGGGCGCACCTGACGTGAGCCCGGCCGAGCTGCGGGCCTGGATCGCCTCACGCCTCGACCCGATCGAAACCTACGACCCGACGGCCCGCACCGGCCATTCCGACTTCGACGAACAGGGCGGGGTGCCGGACGGGGTGGTGCTGACCCAGGCCGCCGTGCTGATCCCCCTGGTCGAGCACGAGGCGGGCCTGACGGTGCTGCTGACCCGCCGGGCCGACACCCTGCGCGCCCACACCGGCCAGGTGGCCTTCCCCGGCGGCCGCTGCGATCCCGGCGAGACGCCGTGGGAGACGGCCCTGCGCGAGGCCCACGAGGAGGTCGGGCTGGAGCCCGGCTGGGTGACCCTGGCGGGCCTCTCGACCCGCTACCAGACCCTCTCCGGCTTCGACATCACCCCGGTGGTGGGCTTCGTGCGGCCCGGCTTCGCCCTCAAGCCCAACCCGGCCGAGGTCGCCGACGTGTTCGAGACCCCGTTCGCCTTCCTGATGGACGAGAAGAACCACGAGCGCCGGTCGCGCCAGCTGCCCGACGGCATGACCCGCCACTACTACGCCATGCCCTACCACGATCGGCTGATCTGGGGCGTGACGGCGGGCATGTTGCGCATCCTATATGAGCGGTTGTACGGGCCGGTCGATGGCAGGGAGCCGTGAATGATGGCGGGGGCTGAGGCGGGCGAGACGATCGGCGTGCGCGGCTGGATGCGGGCGGAGGCGACCCGCGCGGTGATCGCGGCGCTGGAGGCGGCGGGCGGGCCGGGCTGCGCGCGCTTCGTCGGCGGCTGCGTGCGCAACGCCCTGACCGGCCATCCGGTGGCCGACGTCGACATCGCAACGCCCCTGACCCCGGACCGGGTGGTCGCGGCGCTGGAGGCGGCGGGCCTGAAGGCCGTGCCGACCGGGATCGACCACGGCACCGTCACCGCCGTCTCCGCCGGCCAGCCGTTCGAGATCACCACCCTGCGCCGCGACGTCGAGACCGACGGGCGCCGCGCCGTTGTCGCCTTCACCGAGGACTGGGCCGAGGACGCCCAGCGGCGCGACTTCCGGCTGAACGCCCTCTACGCCGATCCGGACGGGCGGCTGTTCGACCCGACGGGGCAGGGCGTCGCCGACGCGCGCGCCGGCCGGATCGTGTTCGTCGGCGACCCGGAGACCCGCATCCGGGAGGACGGGCTTCGCATCCTGCGCTTCTTCCGCTTCCTGGCCTGGTACGGCCGGGGCGAGCCGGACGCGGCGGCCCTGGCGGCCTGCGAGCGGCTGAAGGGGCGGCTGGCGGACCTGTCGGCCGAGCGGGTCTCGGCCGAGCTATTGAAGCTGCTGGCCGCGGACGATCCGCGCGGCGTCGTGCGGCTGATGGCCCAGACCGGGGTCCTGCCCCTGGCGCTGCCGCAGGCCGAGGGGCTCGGCCGGTTCGAGCGGCTGGTCGGGATCGAGACCGAGCAGCTGTTCCAGTGCGACCCGCTGATGCGGCTGGCGGCCCTGCTGCCGGCCGACCCGGCCGTCGGCGAGGCGACCGCGCGGCGGCTTCGCCTCTCCAACGCCCAGCGTGACCGGCTGGCCGCCGCGCTCGGGAGCGAGCCGCGGGTGGTGTCCTGGATGAGCCCGCGCGAGGCGCGGCGCGCGGTCTACCGCCTCGGCGTCCAGGCCTTCTGCGACCGGGTGCTGCTGGCCTGGGCCGAGAGCGGCCGGCCGGCGGCGGCGATCCAGTGGCGCGCCCTCCTGCCCATGGCCCAGACCTGGCCCAAGCCGGTCTTCCCGCTGACCGGCGAGGAGGTGATGGCCGCCGGCGTGCCGCGCGGGCCCCTGGTCGGCGAGGTGATGCGCGAGGTCGAGGACTGGTGGATCGACCACGACTTCACCGACGACACGCTCTCGATGGTCGAGCAGCTCAAGGCGGTGGCCCAGGGGATGGCCTATTGAGCGGGCGCGGCAAGGTGCGCGTGGGCGTGTTGGAGGCGGGCTCGCCGCCTGGCGGCCTGGCCGCGCGGTTCGGCTCCTATCCCTCGATGTTCGAGCGCCTGCTGGGCGGCGAGGGAGCCTTCGAATTCACCGCGTTCGACGTGCGCTCGGGCGCGCTGCCCACCGCGCCCGAGGCCTGCGCGGCCTATGTCGTCACCGGCTCGGCCTACGGGGTCTACGATCCCGAGCCCTGGATCGGCCAGCTGCGCGACTTCCTGGCCGCGTCCCGGGGCCGCGCCGCGCTGGTCGGGGTCTGCTTCGGCCACCAGATCATGGCCGAGGCCTTCGGCGGCAAGGTGATCCGCTCGCCCAAGGGCTGGGGCATCGGTCTGCACGCCTACCAGGCCCGGGCCGAAGAGCCCTGGATGGAGCCCGTCGCCGCCTTCTCCGCCCCCGCCTCGCACCAGGACCAGGTGGTCGTGACCCCGCCCGGCGCGCGGGTGATCGCCGCCAGCGGCTTCAGCCCCAACGGCATGCTGGCCTATGACGACCAGCCGGCCATCTCGATCCAGCTGCATCCCGAGTTCGACCCCGCCTACGCCAAGGCCCTGATCGAGGCGCGCCGAGGCAGCCTCTATGCGGAAGGCCAGGCCGAGCGGGCCATCGCCAGCCTCGACGACCCCAACGACTGCGCCCGCATCGGCGGCTGGATCGGCGCGTTCCTGCGCCGAAGGACGGCGGCCTGACGCTCTCTACGGCCAGCGCACCAGCGGCGGCATGGACGAGAGGATGGTCTCGATGTTGCCGCCGGTCTTCAGGCCGAACATGGTCCCGCGGTCGTAGAGCAGGTTGAACTCGACGTAGCGGCCGCGGCGCACCAGCTGCTCCTCGCGCTCGGCCTCGGTCCACGGCTCGGCCAGCCGGCGGCGGACGATCTTCGGATAGACTTCCAGGAAGGCCTCGCCCACGTCGCGGGTGAAGGCGAAGTCGCGTTCGAAGTCGCCGGAATTGTGCCGGTCGTAGAATATCCCGCCCACGCCGCGCGGCTCGCCCCGGTGCGGCAGGAAGAAATACTCGTCGCACCAGGCCTTGTAGCGGGCGTGCCAGTCGGGGTCGTGGGCGTCGCAGGCGCGCTTCATCGCCGCATGGAAGTCCACTGCGTCCGGCGCGTCCTGGCGGCGCTGTTCGTCCAGCAGGGGCGTCAGGTCCGCACCCCCGCCGAACCAGCTCTCGGCCGTCGACAAGAAGCGGGTGTTCATGTGCACGGCCGGCACGCGCGGCGAGCGGGGATGGACGATCAGGCTGATGCTGGAGGAGACGTAGTTCGGGTCCTTGTCGCCGCCGGGCATGGTGGCGGCCATCTCCGGCGAGAAGCGTCCGTTGGCCGAGGAGGTGTGGATCCCGGCCTTCTCGAACACCCGCCCGTGCAGGAAGCCGCCGACCCCGCCGCCGGCGCCGGTCTCCCGCGTCCAGGGCCGGCGCTCGAAGCGGCCCGGCTCGCCCGGATAGAGGTCGGCCGGCGCGGCCTCCTCGATCGCCTCGAGCGCGGCGAAGATCCGGTCGCGCAGGGACTCGAACCAGGCCCTGGCGCGCTCGCGGCGCTGTTCGATCTCGGCGGTGATGGCGGTCATGCGGCGCTCCCGCCGCCCTACTAACCCGCCGCGTCCGCGCTCGGAAAGCCCCGCGTCTGGCGCAGCGCCTCGCCGAGGGCCATGGCGGCGGTGGTGACGACGTTCAGCGATCGGGTCCCGGGCGCCAGGGGCACGATCAGCTGGGCCTGGGCGGCCGCATGCACGAAGTCGGGCGCCCCGGCGCTCTCCTGGCCGAACAGCAGGGTGTCGCCCGCCGCGAAGGCGAAATCGGCGTAGGGCGTGGCCCCGGCGGTGGTGAACAGCACCAGCCGGCCCTGTGCGCGCTCGGGCGCTGCGAGGAATTCGCTCCACGAACGGCGCCGGATGACCTCGGCCTTGCCGCCGTAGTCCAGGGCCGCGCGCCGGACCGCCCGATCCGACAACGGGAACGCGCAAGGCTCGATCACTTCGATGGCCGCGCGCAGACAGGCGCCCAGTCTGACCGCTCCGCCGAGGTTTTGCGGAATGTCCGGTTGAAAAAAGGCGAGGCGCATTCTAAGCGAACCACACAAGAATTGCTGGCGGGTGCAGCCGACTCGCATAGGGGGGGCGTTCAGACGGCATAAACGCCGTGTGCGACGCTTCGATTTCCGCTGGTGCTCTTGTCGCAAGCGGCCTGATAAAGGTCGAGATCGTGGGGAGCGCGCCGCGCCTGTTCGCGGCGGCGCGAATCGAAGGGTGAGCTGAGGTGGCCGACACCGTCGCAACGACCAGTCCGGGGGATGATCCCAGCCGGCGCGACTTCATCCACATCGCCGCGACCGCGGCCGCCGTGGGCGGAGCTGCGGCCATAGCCTGGCCGTTCATCGACCAGATGAATCCGTCCGGGGACACCCTGGCCCTTTCCTCCATCGAATTCGACCTGACCAAGGTCCAGGAAGGCCAGCAGGTCGTCGTCAAATGGCGCTCCAAGCCGGTGTTCGTGCGCTACCGCACGCCCAAGGAGATCGCCGAGGCGGTCGCCGGCGACCATGCGGACCTGCGCGATCCGGCGACCGACGAGTCGCGGCACAAGCCGGGCAAGGCGCAGTGGCTGATCCTGATCGGGGTCTGCACCCACCTGGGCTGCGTGCCGAACTTCGGCCAGGGCGATTACGGCGGCTGGTTCTGCCCCTGCCACGGCTCGCAGTACGACACCTCGGGCCGCATCCGCAAGGGCCCGGCGCCCAAGAACCTGTACCTGCCGGATTACACGTTCCTTTCCGACACCAAGGTCAAGATCGGCTGACATCCAGATGAGCGGACATTCGACCTACGAGCCGAAAACGGCTTTCGAGCGCTGGCTCGACACGCGCCTGCCGATCATCCGGTTCGGCCTGGACTTCATGGAATTCCCGACGCCGAAGAACCTGAACTACTGGTGGACCTTCGGCGCCATCCTCGCCTTCTGCCTGGCGACCCAGATCATCACCGGGGTCATCCTGGCGATGCACTACGTCGCCAACGCCGGCCTCGCCTTCGGCAGCGTCGAGCACATCATGCGCGACGTGAACTACGGCTGGATGATCCGGTTCATCCACGCCAACGGCGCCTCGATGTTCTTCCTGGCCGTCTACATCCACATGTTCCGCGGCATCTACTACGGCTCCTACAAGGCGCCGCGGGAGGTGATCTGGCTCCTGGGCGTAATCATCTACCTCCTGATGATGGCCACGGCCTTCATGGGCTACGTGCTGCCCTGGGGCCAGATGAGCTTCTGGGGCGCGACGGTGATCACCAACATCATCGGCTCGCTGCCGATCATCGGCGGGGCGATCACCACCTGGCTGTGGGGCGGCTTCGCGGTCGACGACCCGACGCTGAACCGCTTCTTCTCGCTGCACTACCTGCTGCCGTTCATGATCGCCGGCGTGGTGGTGCTGCACCTGTGGGCCCTCCACGTGCCGGGCAACAACAACCCGCTCGGCGTCAACGTGAAGAGCGAGAAGGACACCATCCCCTTCCACCCCTACTACACGGTGAAGGACGGCTTCGCGGTCGCGGTGTTCGTGATCCTGTTCGCGACCTTCGTCTTCTTCAATCCGGACGGCCTGGGCCACGCGGACAACTACATCGAGGCCAACCCGCTGGTGACCCCGCAGCACATCGTGCCGGAATGGTACTTCCTGCCGTTCTACGCCATCCTGCGGGCCATCCCGAACAAGCTGATGGGCGTCCTGGCGATGTTCGCCTCGATCGGCTTCCTGTTCGTCCTGCCCTGGCTCGACACCTCCAAGGTCCGCTCGATGCGCTACCGCCCGTCGGCGCGGCTGTTCTTCTGGATCTTCGTGGTCACCTGCATCATCCTCGGCTTCTGCGGCGCGCACGAGCCGGACCAGCAGGTCATTCCGGGCTTCGGCGGCTTCCAGCTGATGGACTCCAACATCAACAGCTTCGTCTGGCTGTCGCGCCTGGGGGTGCTCGGCTACTTCGGCTACTTCCTGGTGGTCATGCCGATCCTGGGCCTGCGGGAAGTCCCGCTGCCGGTTCCGGAATCGATCTCCAACCCGGTCCTTGCCGCCGGCTCCGCGATGCCGGCCGGCGCGACCGCGTCGCCTGAAAAGAAGGGTTGAGCCTGATGCTGCGCAAAGCGCTCGTTATCGCGGCGGTCCTCGGATTCGCCGCCGCGGCTCAGCCGGCTGTGTCCGCCACCACCTCCGCGCCGCTCAAGGACGCGACCTGGAGCTTCGAAGGGCCGTTCGGCCGCTTCGACCAGGAGCAGCTGCAACGCGGCTACAAGGTCTACCACGACGTCTGCTCGGCCTGTCACTCGATGAAGCTGATGTCGTACCGCAACCTCGGCCAGCCGGGCGGTCCGTTCTTCGACCCGAAGTACGCGAACCCGAACGACAACCCCTACGTCAAGACGCTGGTCAAGGACTTCCAGGTCCCGGACGTCGACACCGACACGGGCGACGTGATCAAGCGTCCGGCCACCCCGGCCGACACGTTCGTCTCGCCGTTCGCCAACGAATACGCCGCCCGGGCGTCGAACGGCGGCGCCCTGCCGCCGGACCTGTCGCTGATCATCAAGGCGCGCGAGGACGGCCCGCGTTACGTCTACTCGCTGCTCACCGGCTATGTGACACCGCCCGCGGGCCTGAAGGCGCCGGCCGGCAAGTTCTATAACCCCTACATGCCGGGCGACCTGACGGCCTACTGGACCGGCGATCCCAAGCACGTGCCGGTCGGCGGCTTCATCGGCATGCCGCTGCAGCTGACGCCCGACCGCGTCACCTTCGACGACGGGACCAAGGCGACCGCCGAGCAGGAAGCCAAGGACGTGGTGGCCTTCCTGTCCTGGGCGGCCGAGCCGCACGCCGACGAGCGCAAGAAGATCGGCTTCGCGGTGATGATCTACCTGCTGCTGTTCGCCGGCCTGCTCTACGCCAGCTACCGGCGCCTGTGGCGGAACATCGAGCACTGACAAGGCCCGATCCCGACCCGCAGCCACGACCTCAGGACCCGCCGGAGCGCTTCCGGCGGGTCTTTTGCTGTGCGGGGTCGAACAGCACCAGCCGCTGGCGGCGAAGGTCCAGCTGGAAGCCGTGGGCGGCCCAGACCGGTTCGCCGATCTCGCCGGCGACGCCCGGGTCGGCCTCGGGCGCGACCTCGGCGGCGGGGTTCTCGACCAGCACCTCGCCCACCGACAGGGCGCGCAGCGGCGCGGAGACGGCCTTGGACGCCCCCTCGATGCGCGCCAGGCCGTCGTTCAGCCGCACGGCGGCGGGCGAGCCGGTTGCGACGCGGAAGCGGCCCAGCTCGGCCCTGGCGCCGTCCGAGACGCCCGCCTGGACGTAGGGCGCGCCGCCGCGCAGCTCGACCGGCAGGCTGGCCAAGGGCCGCACCGGCGCGGCGCGGGTGGTCAGCCGGAAGCGGCAGGGCCCGGGCCGCACCTCCAGCACCAGGCCCGCCAGCAGGTCCGCGCCCAGCACGCCGGTGATCGGGGTGGGCTGGCTGCGGGTGCGCGCGTCGAGCGCGGCCACCGCCATCTCGACCTTGGCGAGCCTGTGGCCGGCCAGGTCGACCGGCGCGCTGGCGACCTCGCCGTCGATCCCCGCCAGGCTCGCCTGGGTCGCGTCCAGGAGGCTCCGGGGCGCGGCGGTGTCGAGGATGAAGGCCCCCGTCAGGCCCGCGGCCCGGGCCGGGACCACCAGCACCCCGTGCTCGACCCGGCAGGCCGTCCAGGCCGGCGCCGCGCAGGCCGGCCCGCCCACCATCGCCGCCGCCAGCCCGGCCAGGACGCGCCGCCGCATGCCGCACTCCGAGAAACCCATGCCGCACCAAGCCTAGACCGACTCGACCGGTCCGGCGCCCTTTTGTCGCCGCCCAGGGCGCCTAGAGCACGATGCGATCAGACGGAATCGTCTGATCGTTGAAACGTGCTCTAGATTCAAAAGTTTGAGCGCGTTCTTGTCGCAAAACCGGCTCCACTTTTGCGGAACGCGCTCTAAGGGCGTGGTAAGGAGGCCTCGTGACCCAGACCCGAGCCTGGCGGAACTTCAAGCGGATGCAGGACGTCGCCGTGACGGCCGGCCTCCTGATCTATGCCGGCGCGGTCGTCCACGCCTGGCGCGTGCTGCCGGGGCCGGCCTTCCTGAAGTTCGAGCTGACCCTGCTGTTCCCGTCGGCCTTCCTGCTGCTGTTCCTGCTGGGCCCGCTGCTGGTCGCCCCGGTGCGCAAGCTCCTGGGCCGCTATGTCTGGATGAGCTTCGACGCGGGTTTCGGCCAGACGCCGGTCTCGGTGATCACCGGGGTGGGGGTCCTGGCGACCGCGGCGGCCTTCATCTACCTGCAGGTCAGCGGCGTCGCCCGCGGCGGCCGCTATCCGGCCGGGGTGTTCTCGGGCTACGGCGCGGGGATCGGCATCCTGCTGGCCCAGGCGATCATCGTGCGCCTGCTGGAGCGCCGCCCCGACGTGCGCCAGCGGATCGAGGAGCGCTGAACCCCGGAGTCCAGGGGGGCCTCTAGACCTCGCCCCGCGCCCCGCCGCCGCGCTGGAACAGCTGCAGGGTGCGCAGCCGCGCCAGGCGCGCGCTGTCGGGGTCGTAGTCCCTGCGCCGGTCGGAGACGAAGCCGTGGCCGGCGTCGTACAGATAGACCGGGATGTCCGGGTGGGCGTCCTGGATCTGGGAGATCGTCCCAGCCGGGATCGAGGCGTCGGTCTTGCCGAAGTGCAGGATGATCGGACAGCGCGGCGTCTCCTGGACCAGCTCCGGAATCCGCCGGCCGTAGAAGCTGGAGGCCGCCGCCAGGCCCCGGCAGCGGCAGGCCGCCAGCCACGTCGCCGTCCCGCCCCAGCAGAAGCCCGCGGCGAACACCGGCGGGGCCAGGACGTCGATCGCCGCCTGCAGGTCGCCCTCGACCTCGCCCCAGGGCGCGGCCTCGGAATAGCGCACGGCCTGGGCGACCGCCTCGGGGGCGTAGGCGGCGGCGAAGCCCGGCGCCTGGCGGTCGAACAGCGAGGGGGCGACCACCTCGTAGCCGACGGCGGCGAAGCTGTCGGCCAGCTCGCGGATGTGGTCGGTGACCCCGAAGATCTCCTGGATCAGGACCAGCCCGCCCTGGCGCGCGTCGTCGGGGCCGACGTGATAGGCCTCGAAGCTGAAGCCGTCGGCCCGGTTCTGCAGCCGGATAGTGTGGCCGCCCGCCATGGCCGTCAGGCCGCGCCGTGCTGCTCGAACAGCGCCAGGGTCCGCTCGCGGGCCAGCTGGGCGTCGTCGGGGTCCGCGTCCGGGCGGCCGGCGTTGTTGAAGCCGTGGCCGGAGTTCTCGTAGACGTAGACCGGGATCTCGGGGTGGGCGGCCTTGATCTTGTCCTTCACCTCGTCGGCCGGGATGTGGCCGTCCTTGCGGCCGAAGTGGCAGATCACCGGGCACTTGGGGTTCAGCTCCGCCGCGCCGGCGACGCCGCCGCCGTAGTAGCTCGAACCGGCCGCCAGCCCGTCCAGCCGCGCCGCCGCATGCCAGACCATGGTGCCGCCATAGCAGTAGCCGACGATGAACACCGGCCCGCGCGGGGCCAGGTAGGCGATGCAGGCGGCGATGTCGGCCAGGGCGTGCTCGGGCTTGGCCTGGGTCACGGTGGCGATCGCGGCCTTCATGCCCGCCTCGTCGTGCCCGACGACGAAGCCCGGCTCGATCCGGTCGTACATCGACGGCGCCAGCGCCTCGAAGCCGAGCCCGGCCCAGCGTTCGACGTCGGCCTGGACGTACTCGTCGATGCCGAAGATCTCCTGGATCACGATCACCCCGCCGCGCCGTGCGCCCTTGGGCTCGGCGTGCAGCGCGCCGAACGCGAACCCGTCGTCGGCGGTGCTCTTGATCTTGATCATCTGGCTCATCGGCGTCCTCTCCCGTCGTTTCTGCAAGCTTATGTGTTGAACCTGAAGTGCATCACGTCGCCGTCCTGGACGACGTAGTCCTTGCCTTCCAGACGCATGCGGCCGGCCTCGCGCGCGCCGCCTTCGCCGTTCAGCCGGACATAGTCGTCATAGGCGATGGTCTCGGCCCGTATGAAGCCCTTTTCGAAGTCGGTGTGGATCACGCCCGCGCTCTGGGGGGCGGTCGCGCCGGTCGGGATGGTCCAGGCCCGCGCCTCCTTGGGCCCGACGGTGAAATAGGTCTGCAGGCCCAGCAGCGAATAGGCGTCGCGGATCAGCCGGTTCAGCCCCGGCTCCTCCAGCCCGATGGTCTCCAGGAACTCGGCGCGCTCGGCGGGGTCCAGGAGGGCGATCTCGCTCTCGATCTTGGCCGAGATGACGACGTACTTGGCGCCGTCCTGGGTCGCGCGCTCGGCGACCTTGGCCGACAGGGCGTTGCCGGTCGCGGCCGAGGCCTCGTCGACGTTGCAGACGTAGAGCGCCGGCTTGGACGTCAGAAGCTGCAGCATGCGCCAGGCCTTGTCGTCCTCCTTGGGAACCTCGGCCACGCGGGCGGGGCGGCCGGCGTTGAGCTGGTCCAGCGCCAGCCTGACCAGGCGCAGGGTGGTCGCGCTCTCCTTGTCGCCGCCCTTGGCCCGCTTCTCCAGGTTCACCACCCGCTTTTCCAGGCTCTCCAGGTCGGCCAGCATCAGCTCGGTGTCGATGATGTCGAGGTCCGAGATCGGGTCGATGCGGCCTTCCACGTGGGTGATGTCGTCGTCGACGAAGCAGCGGGCGACGAAGGCGATGGCGTCGCAGTCGCGGATGTTGGCCAGGAACTGGTTGCCCAGGCCCTCGCCCTTCGAGGCGCCGCGCACCAGGCCCGCCACGTCGACGAAGTTGATGCGCGCCGGAATGATCTCCTTCGACCCGGCGATCCGGGCCAGGCCGTCCAGCCGGGGCTCGGGCACCGCCACGTCGCCGACATTGGGCTCGATGGTGCAGAACGGGTAGTTGGCCGCCTGGGCCGCCGCGGTCTGGGTCAGGGCGTTGAACAGGGTCGACTTGCCGACGTTGGGCAGGCCGACGATGGCGACTTTCAGGACCATGGAAGCTCGGGTTTCGTGGATGGACGGGGGGACCTAGCACATCGGCGGCCCGGTGGGGAAAGGGTTGATCGCCGCGCCGGCCATCGGGGCCGCGCTCTTGCGTCCGAAGCCGCCGTCCACGACATCATGGCCGTCCCCGCGTTTGGAAGGCCCGCGCCATGACCGACACCCCCGCCGCCGCCCGCATCCGCCCCGTCGCCGCCGCGGTGAAGGGCGCGCCGACCTCCGACGGCGCCGGCGTGCGCATGACCCGGCTCCTGGGCACGCCCGAGGCCCGGATGTTCGACCCCTTCCTGATGCTGGACCATTTCGACTCGGCCGACGCCGGCGACTACATGGCCGGCTTCCCGGACCATCCGCACCGCGGCTTCGAGACCGTGACCTACATGCTCGAGGGGCGGATGCGGCACAAGGACAGCACCGGCCGCGAGGGCGTGATCGGCCCGGGTGGGGTGCAGTGGATGCGCGCCGGCAAGGGCGTGGTCCACTCCGAGATGCCCGAGCAGGCCGAGGGCCGGATGCGCGGCTTCCAGCTCTGGGTGAACCTACCGGCGGCCCTCAAGCTGAGCCCGCCGGACTACCAGGAGTTCGACGCCGACAAGATCCCCCGCGAGGCCCGCGCCGGCGGCGTCGAGGTGCGGGTGGTCGCCGGCCGCACCAGCCAGGGCCTGGCCGGCCCGGTGGCCGACGGGGCGGTCGACGCCCTCTATCTCGACGTCAGCGCGCCCGCCGGCGCCCGCTTCGAGGAACCGGTCGCGGCCGGTCGCAACGTGATGGTGGTGGTCTACGACGGCGCGGTGCGGATCGGCGAACGACAGGTCGAGGCGGTCGGCGCGGTCTTCCTGGGCGAGGGCGAGACCGTCGAGGTCACGGCCGAACGCGACGCCCGCTTCCTGGTCATCGCCGGCCGGCCGATCGGCGAGCCGGTCGCCTGGGGCGGCCCCTTCGTGATGAACACCCGCGAGGAGGTGATGGCCGCGTTCGACGACTACCGGGCTGGGCGGTTCTAGGAGGCGGGGCGCTTAGTCTAAGTCGCCCTCTCCAAAACAAACCGCTCGTCCCGGCGAAGGCCGGGACCCAGATCATATGGCTCTGGACTTGGATGAAGGCCCGTACTCCACTCACGATAGGCCGTGTTCCTTCATCTGGATCCCGGCCTACGCCGGGATGAGCGGCATATATTCAGACCAGCAGCAGGCCGATCGTCATCCGATCGCCTCGGCCGCCAGCGCGCGCCAGGCGCGGCCCTCCTTGCGGAAGGCGGGGTCGGCGCGGGCGATGCGCCGGTCGATCTCCTTGAGCGCCGCCTCGGCCGCGTCGCGCTTGCCGGTGCGGGCCTGGAAGGCGGCGTAGCGGCTGATGGCCTCCAGGCCCGGCAGGCGCTCGACCGACCATTCGTAGGCGGTGTCGGCCTCGACGTAGCGGCCCAGGCCCTCGTAGGCCCGCCCGAGCGCGAGCGCCGCCTGGGGCGTGCGGCCGCGGTCGGCGTCCTGGCCCAGGGCCTCCAGCACCGCCAGGGCCTCGGCGAAGCGGCCCAGCTCGATCAGGGCGTTGGCGCGGCCGAGCAGCAGGGTGGGATCGTCCGCGTGGACGCCCTGGGCCGCCTCGCGGTACAGGGCCTCGGCCTCGGCGTAGCGGCCGAGCCCGGCCGCGGCTTGGGCCAGGCGCATGCCGTTGGCCACCGTCGGGGTGTCGTCATAGGCCGCCTTGGCCTCGCGCCAGGCGCGGTTCGGGTCCAAAGTCTCGCGCGCCGTCCGGCCGATGCGCCGCGCCGTGCGCCCGCCCATCAGCTCGGGCAGGACGATGGCGAACAGATAGACCAGGCCGCCGAGCGGCTGGAACACCAGGATGATCCACAGCCAGTAGAGCTCGCGGCCCGAGCGCACGACGTGCACGGCAAGGGCGATGGCGAGCAGGAGCGACAGGCCGCCGAAGAGGAACATTCAGCTTCACCGTGATCTTGGCCATCGATCCATGCCAGATTGCATCGGGCGCGTCGAGGGCGATGTTCCCGTATTGTTTCGCTAGTCCGGCCTGCGCGAGACCTGCCGCGGGTCGGCCTTTTCGGCCGGCGCCAGGCGCATCACCTCGGCCTGGTATTTCTCGTCCTCGCCGGCGGCCAGGAGCGGCAGGGCCTCGGCGCAGGCGTTGCACAGGGCGTTGACCCAGCCCTGCTCGACCTTGTGGAAGTCGGACAGGACGTGGCCCATAACCTTGTCCTTGTGCCCCGGATGGCCGGTGCCCATGCGCGCGCGGCGGAAGTCGGGGCCGATGTGGGCGGTGATCGAGCGGATGCCGTTGTTGCCGGCCGCCCCGCCGCCGGTCTTCATCCGGAAGCGGCCCGGCGCCAGGTCGATCTCGTCGTAGAACACCACGACGTCGGCCGGCGTCAGCTTGTAGAACTTCATCGCCTCGCCGACCGCCCGGCCGGTCTCGTTGTAGTAGGTCTGGGGCTTGAGCAGCAGGGCCCGCGCCGGGCCGTCGGGCGTGTCGATCGTCCCCTCGGCGGCCAGGCTGGAGAAGCGCGAGCGCTCCGGGCCGAAGCGCCAGCGCGCGGCGATCGCGCCCAGCGCCAGAAAGCCGATGTTGTGGCGGTTGTGGGCGTATTTCGCCCCGGGATTGCCCAGGCCGGCGATGATCAGCATGGCGATCCTAAAGCCGCTCGTCCCCAGGAGGGCGGGGATGAGCGGAAGGGAAAAAGGCCTCCGCTCACCGGCGTCGCATCCGCCAGGCCGGGCCGGGCGTCAGGCCTCGGCCGAACCCTCGGCTTCGGACGCTTCTTCGGACTGCATGGCCGAGGAGGTGGCGATCGAGGCGACCACGACGTCGCGGTCGTGGGCCGAAAGCTGCGCCCCCTTGGGCAGGGCCAGGTCGGCGCTGCGCACCGCGTCGCCGATGTCGAGGCCCGTCAGGTCGACCACCAGTTCCTCGGGGATCGAATCGGCCGGCACCATCAGCTCGACTTCGTGGATGGCGACGTTCAGCGTGCCGCCGCGCTTGATGCCGGGCGAGGCTTCCTGGTTGCGGAAGTGGACCGGGATCGAGATGCGCACCAGCTGGTGCTCGTCGACGCGGTAGAGGTCGAAGTGCACGGCCTCGTCGGTCACCGGATGGAACTGGACGTCCTTGGCGATGACCGGCTGGGTTTCCTCGCCGTACTTCAGGGTCACCATGTGGCCGAGAAGCTTGCCCGAGTGCAGCGCCTTGCGGAACTCGTTGGAGCGCACGGCGATGGCCACCGGCTGCTTGGAGCCGCCGTAGAGGACCCCCGGGACTTTGCCGGCGCGGCGCGCGTCGCGGGCGCCGCCCGTGCCGGTGTGTTCGCGGATTTCGACGTTCAGGACGATCTCGGCCATGGCCATGCTCTCGAAACGAAACGCCGCGCAGACCGCGCGGCGTGGGTCGGGTGAATTCGGGGCGGCTTGATACACGCTTCCGCCCGCCAGCGCAACGCCGCCGGGGCGGAACGGTTCTGCTAGCTGGGCCGCCGGTGACGGACGGGCTTGGGCCGCTTGGGCGTGCTGACCGGGGTGACGACCGGCAGGGGCGGCGGCGCGAAGGCGGGCGCGGGGGCCCCGGCGGCGATCATGACGCACTGGGCGGTGTCCATCATGACGTGCTGGCCGAGGCAGAAGATGTCCTCGTAGTGCGGCCGGGCCACCGCCAGGCACTGGTAGAGGTTCAGCTTGGCGGTGTTGAGGCAGGTTGCGGTGGGCGCGTCCTGGAACAGCGGCGCCATCGTCACCAGGTTCTCGTCGCCCGCCTCGCCCAGCGCGGCGAGCGCCGCCACGGCCAGGCCGCGCACGATCACCGGCGAATAGGGCGGCGTGGCGGCCGGCGCGTGCAGCGGCATCTGGCTCTGGCCGATCGCCGCGGCGTGCAGGTTCGCCACCTCGTCCATCGCGGCCGCCGCGTTGATTACCGAGACGTTCTTGGCGTTGGCCAGCCGCTGGCTGCGGTCCTCGACCGCGCTCTTGGACCAGGACTGGGCCTGGACGTCGTAGGCCGCCTGCTTGACCGAACGTCCGTCGTCGTAGAGCCGCCGGCCCTGGGCGATGATGGCGCTGGCGGCCAGGCCCGCCGCGGTGTCCGACCCCTTGAAGGCCACGGCGTAGCCCGGGTTGCTGACCAGGGTCGAGGCCATCTGCTCGCGCACCGCCGGGTCGGCCGCGAAGGCGCGGACGTTGGCGACGAAGTTGGGGTCCTGCAGGGCGGCGATCGCGGCGAAGGCGACCTCGCCGCGCAGCAACTGGCCCGGGGAGATGGATTCGCCCTGGCTCAGCGACTGCGCGACGTCCGCCCCGGAGGTGAAGGCCGGGTTGATGGCCGCGGCCCGGGTCATGTAGTCGCGGTAGACCGCCGCGTCCTGGACCACGGCGGTGGACAGGGCGAAGCCCGCGGGCGCCGGCGGCGCGGGCGGCGGCGGCGGAGGGGGCGGCGGCGCGGGCGTGCTGCACGC
>JARLIQ010000123.1 GCA_031291645.1 Caulobacteraceae bacterium
TCGGCCGACAGCGCGGTGCGCCGCAACTACCGCACCGTCGCCCTGATCATCGCCTGCGCCCTGTTCATGGAGCAGATGGACGCCACCATCCTGGCCACGGCCCTGCCGACCATGGCGCGCGACTTCGGCGTGCCGGCGACCCACCTGAGCTCGGCCCTGACCTCGTACCTGCTGGCGCTGGCGATCTTCATCCCGGCCAGCGGCCGCCTGGCCGACCGGTTCGGCTCCAAGACCGTGTTCCGCCTGGCCATCATCCTGTTCCTGGCCGGCTCGGTGCTGTGCGGCCAGGCCAGGGACCTGACCTTCCTGATCGCCGCCCGCTTCATCCAGGGGATCGGCGGGGCGATGATGATCCCCATCGGCCGGCTGGTGCTGCTGCGCAGCGTGGCCAAGGAGGACATGGTCCAGGCCATGTCCTGGCTGATCATGCCCGCCCTGGTCGGCCCGATCGTCGGCCCGCCGCTGGGCGGCTTCATCGTGACCTACCTGGACTGGCGGTGGATCTTCTACCTGAACCTGCCGGTCGGGGTCCTGGGCGTGGTGCTGGTCACCAAGTTCATCGGCCAGGTGCGCGGCGAGCGGCGGCCGCGGCCGGACCTGACCGGCTTCGTCCTGTCGGGCCTGTCGCTGGGCGGGCTGCTGTTCGGCTTCGAGATGACCAGCCGCACGGGCGAGTTGCGCACGGCCCTGGCGCTGATCGTGATGGGCCTGGCCGCGGGCGCGCTCTACGTCCGGCACGCGCGGCGGACCAGCGACCCGATCCTGGACCTGTCGCTGATGCAGGTCCCGACCTTCCGGCTCTCGGTGATCGGCGGCTCGCTGACCCGCATCACCCAGGGCGCCCAGCCCTTCCTGCTGCCGCTGATGCTGCAACTGGGCTTCGGCATGAGCGCGGCGGCCAGCGGCTCGATCACCATCGCCGGCGCCATCGGCTCGCTGGGCATGAAGTGGCTGGCGCCGGGCGCGCTCAGGCGGTTCGGCTTCAGGAACAGCCTGATCGTCAACGGCCTGATCGCCAGCGTGGGCTATGCGGTGTGCGGCCTGTTCCGCCCGGGCTGGCCGGTCGCGGCGATCTTCGCGGTGCTGACGGCCTGCGGCTTCTTCATGTCGTTCCAGTTCACCGCCTACAACACCATCGCCTATGACGAGATTCCGCCCGAGCGGATGAGCGCGGCCACCAGCTTCTACGCCACCTTCCAGCAGCTGATGCTGTCGCTGGGCATCTGCGTGGGCGCGGTGGCCCTGCACCTGGGCATGCTGGCCACGCGGCGCGGGACGCCCGGACTGGGCGATTTCAGCCTGGCCTTCTGGGTGGTGACCGCGATCTCGGCCCTGGCGACGATCTGGAACTGGCGGTTCTCGGACGACGCCGGCGCGGCCCTCAGCGGCCGCCCCCTCACGGCCCAGGTGGCGAGGCGCCGCGCGGAGCGGTAGCATCGGCCGGTCTGCGATCAACGGGCCGGTGCGATGAAGAAACTCGACGTCGAGGCGATACCGCTCGAGAGCGGCTGCAACTACCCGTCCCCGTTCGACGCCCCCTGCCTGGGTGCGACCTGGCGCCGCCTCGGGCGCGCCGCGGGGCTCAAGGCCTTCGGGGTCAACCTCTCCCGCATTCCGCCGGGCGTCTGGTCAAGCCAACGGCACTGGCACAGCCACGAGGACGAGTTCGTGATGGTGCTGGAAGGCGAACTGGCGCTGGTCACCGACAACGGCGAGGAAACGCTCGGCCCGGGCGACTGCGCGGCCTTCAAGGCAGGCGAGCCCGACGGGCACCACCTGGTCAACCGCTCCGACCGCGACGCCGTGGTGCTGGAGATCGGAAACGCGGACCCGCAACACGACCGCTGCGTCTATTCGGACATCGACATGGTGGCCGAGCCCGGGGTCGAGCCCTATCTCCATCGCGACGGGACGCCCTATCCGCTGAACGGGGGTTAGGACGCCGCCGCCGGCCCGGCGCACCTCAGCGGCGGCGCGACCAGACCACGACCGGACTGCCCGCGAGCCCCAGATAGAAGCCCAGGTCGTAGGCGACGCCCTGGGCCTTCGCCTCATACAGGTGGGCCTGCCAGGGCAGGATATGCGGGAAGAAGCGGTTGACCACCTCGACAATCAGGGTCAGCGGACCGATGAGGCCGTGCCAGAACCCGAGCAGCAGCTGGGACAGGAACCCGCCCGACGCCGCATGCGCGGAGTCCGCGGACCCGGCCACGCAGCCGGCGAGTGACAACAGGATGGCGGTCAGGACGACGGCCTTGGCTGCCCGTTTCATGCCTTGCTCCGGTTTGGGGTATGGTTCGGACCGCAACGATAGGCCCTGGCCGCGCGACATTGAAGCCGCCCCGTCCGGCGGAGGCGCGGGTCGCGGCCGACGCCGTCGCGCTTGCCGGTGGAACCGATCGGATGGCGGCGCCGTTCACGGTGACGCTTCTATCGCCCCTGCAGACCGGACGCCATGCCGCCCCTTACCCAAGAGACCACCCTGGACCCGCCCGCCCTGGCCGTCCGACTGGAAGCCGACAGCGTCGACGACCGCCTGGCCAGGAGGGCGCTGGACGAGGCCTACGAGCGCCACCAGCGCCTGCAGCCCCGCGGTCCGCGGGCCGGGACCGTGTCGCTGCTGGTGCTGGCCGTCATGCTGCTCGCCGCAGCCGTGATGGTGGCCGACTACGGCTCGTTCGGCGCGGCGGGCGCGGCGGTCGACCGGATGATCGCCCTGATCTGAGGTCGGCGAGGCGGCCGCGCGCAGCGCCAGCTAGGTTCCCGCTGGCGCGCCGTTCTTGACCGGCGGCGGGGCGCAGCGGCCCGCGCGCGCCTCGGTGACGTAGAGCAGCGCCCGGCCGTGGGCGAAGGCGGCGTGTTCGGCCAGGGCGTTGGTCGGCAGGCCGGTGGTGATGCTGACCGCCTCGACCGGGCCGCCCGCTCCGCCGCTCTGGGCCTCCTGGGCCAGGCCCGCCTGGTTCCAGCGGGTGAGGACCGGCCCGCACGCCGCGACGGCCGCGTCGGCCACCACGTCGGCGCCGTCCCGCGCCCCGGCCAGGCTGAAGGCCCAGCGCCGCACGCACTCGTCCACCGGCGCGGCCGCGTCGGCCGGCGACGGCGCGGCGCCGGCCTGGGGCGCGCTGGTCGCCCTGAAGTCGGGGCAGATCGCGGCGTTGACCATCCGCCCGTCGTGGCGGTCGCACGCCGAAAGGCCCAGGGCCGCCAGGGTCTGGGCCGCGAGGGCCAGGGCCGTATTGCGTTTCATCCGTTGATCCCTTGTCGTTGCGTCGGCCGCACCATGGTCAGCGCGCGCAGACCTGCACCGGGCGCTGCACCAGCGCGCCCCTGTCGTCGTAGTAGGACTGCATCTCGGTATGGCAGGCCGCCGCCGGCGGATCGCCGCCATAGCCGCCCGGCGGATAGGCCGCCGCGCCCGGCGCCGGGCCCTCGGAGACCGGATCGCCGTACTGGTCGTAGTAGACGTAGCGCACCGCCTGGGGCGCCGGCTCGCCGCGCGCACCTTGCGAATAGCGGGCGCCTTGCGAATACCAGCGATGGCGGCCGTCGTAGTAGGCCCTGGCGCGATAGCGCCGGCAGCCGCTGGCGGCGACCTCGTGGCCGACGACCGCACCGCCGAGACCGCCGAGGACCGCCCCGCCGCCGCCCCGCGACAGCGAGTTGCCGATCAGCGCCCCGCCGACGCCGCCCAGCACCGTGCCGGCCACCTTGCGGTCCTCGCAGGACGCGCGGGCCAGCGTGGGCGCCGCCAGCAGCGGCAGCGCCATCGCGGCGGCCAGGCCGGCCATGACGAGCGATCTATGCATATCTCCACCTCGCGGCGTCACCCCAACCGGTGAGACAACGCGCGAGCGCGGCTGTGGATGCGTGCGGCCCTCGCGGGGCGAAGCCGGCGCTCGGCGTCAGCGGCGCGCGAGCATCGCCTGGAAGGCGTCCAGGATCGTCGTCACGTACGGGTTCTTGTGCGCGAAGGGGCTGGACGGCGCCTCCGGGTGGACCAGCATGGTGGCGTTGGCCTCGAACACCAGGACCTGGCCGTCCGGCAGGACGGAGAAGTCGAGCCCGGCGTAGTCGAGACCGAGCCGCTCGCCGATCGCCCGGACCGCCGCCAGGGCCCGCTCGCCGATGGCGGCGGTGGGATCGCGCAGGAAGGCCAGTTCCTCGGCGATGCGGGCCGGGTCGCGCGCCATGCCGGCGGTGCCGTGGTGCACCAGCCACAGAGGCGAGATGGCCAGGTGGTAGGGATAGGCCCGGCCGTCCACGAAGATCATCCGGTACTTGCGATAGTAGCCGTCGGGCGAGCGGAAGTCGCGGAAGGCGGTCAGGTAGACCGCCTCGCCCGCCGGCGGCGCGGCCTGGTCGAGCGCCCGGCGGGTGTCGGCCAGCACCAGGCCCTTGCCGCCGTGCGAGCCGATCGGGCGCACCAGCACCGGCAGCCGAAGGCCCGCCGCCTCCATCGCCTCGGCCAGGCTCCCCTGGCCGGCGCTCACGCGCACCGTGCGCGGCGCCACGACGTCGGGGATGCCGCCCAGGAGCTCGGGCGTGCGGTCGCGGGCGGTGCGCGCCACCTTGGCCGGATGGTTCAGGAGCGGCCGGTCCGAGACCGCCATGAAGGCCTCGACATTGGCCGCGGTCGGTCCGGCCAGGTCCTGGTCGCCGATGGCGTTGAACACCACGTCGTGCTCGGGCAGGTCCGCCGCCTGGCCCGGCGTCGCATATTCGACGAACCAGTTGATCCGGGTGTAGCGGTCTTTGGGCGCCAGGTGGCGGAACGGGGTGTTGCCGCCCTCGGCGGTGGTCAGGATCAGGACGCGCGCCAGCGGATCGGGCGCAGGCTCGACGAACAGGTTCTGGCGGCCGTAGGCCCGGTCGCGGTGGCGGCGCGCGCCGGTCGCGTCGCCCGCCTCGGCCAGCAGGGCGGCGAGGTTCTGGTGGGCGGCGACCATGTCGGGGTCGATCACCAGGGCGATCTCGTAGCAGTCGAGGGCCGCGTCCGGCCGGTCGGCCTTGAGATAGATCGCGCCGAGGCTGGCGTGGGCCTCGCTCATCATCGGGTCGAGCGCGATCGCCTGTCTCAAGCGCCGCTCGGCCTCGGCCGCCCGGTCCAGCTCGGCGTAGGCCGCGCCGAGCGCCAGGTGGGCGGCGGCGCGGCTGGAGTCCAGGTCGATCGACCGCTCCAGCGCCTCCACCGCGGCCAGGTGGCGGTGCAGGGCCGACAGCGCCGCGCCGCGCGCGAACCAGGCCTCGGCCAGGCCCGGGTCCAGCGCCAGGGCGCGCTCGGCGGCGTCGTGGGCCGCCTGGGCCCGTTCGCCCTGCAAGAGGGCGAGCGCCAGGCCGACGTGGGCGGCGGGCGCGGCCGGGTCCAGCCGGATCGCCTCGCGCCAGGCGTCGGCGGCGGCGAGGGACTGGCCGTCCGCGGCGAGGCTGGCGGCGAGGGCCGACTGGGCGGCGGCAAGCTGCGGATGACGCGCGGCGGCCTCGCGCGCCGCCGCCAGCGCGCCGTCGATGTCGTCGCCGTCCCTCAGGGCGTTGGCCAGGCCGACCAGGGCGCCGGCGTGGTCCGGCTCGCGCGCCAGCACCCCGCGGTAGGCCTCGCAGGCCGCGGCGTGCTCGCCCAGCCAGTGGCGCACCCCGGCCAGGGTGAAGCGGGCGTCGAGATTGCGGGGGCGAAGGTCGCAGACGCGCTGCAGCAGCACCGCCGCCTGCTGCGGACGGCCGGTCTCGAAGGCCAGCAGGCCCAGGAGGTAGAGGCCGGTCGCCTCCTGCGGGTCGCGGTCGAGGGCCTGGGCGTAGAGGCGCTCGGCCTCGTCGCGCAGGCCGGCCTGGTGGCGTTCGAGGCCGGCGGCCACCAGGGCCTCGGCCGTGGTCTCGGCGACAATCTCGGACGGGGCGATGGCGCGGCTCCCTGCGGTCGGACTTGCCGCGCTGGGCGGCAGAAACTGCCCGTCCGGTCAGCCGGCGTGGCGACGGCGCGGCCCGGCCGGACGGTCCGCGGGTCGAGTCCGAAGCCTCAAGCCCTTGAATTTCCGTCAAACCCGTCGCCGGCCGCCACCCACATGGCTGGCAGGTCAGGCGCCCCGCCCGGCCGGACCTGGGTCCAGCCGGTGTGAAGCGTCAGACGTGCTGCAAGCCTGGGGCCGAAGCCGGCTCAGCACTCATCGAGCCAGATGTAGCGGCCGCGATAGGCGTCCCAGGTCCAGCCGCCGCAGCCATAGGCCGGCGCGTCGTAATAATAGGGATCGCCGTAACCATAATAGTAGGGCGCGGCCAAGCCATAGCCCAGGCCATACCCCAGACCCCAACCCCAGCCCGGTCCGTACCAGCCGCCGCCCCGGCCGCCACCACGGTAGCCGCCGTAGCCTCCACGGTAGCCGCCCCGATAGCCGCCGCCGTAACCGCCGCGATAGCCGCCGCCGCCACGATAACCGCCGCCGCCGTGGTATCCGCCGCCACCGCCACCGCGGTAGCCGCCGCCACCGCCGCCATGATGCGTCTGGGCGTCAGCCGGCGCCGCGCCGCTCGTTCCGGCGGCGAGAGCCAGGGCCGCCGCGGCGGCCAATGTCAGTCTGCGCATGGGATTCTCCAGATACTCGGTTCGTCCCTCCCAGACACTATAATGTACAAAATGTGAAAAAGCTGCGGCGAGGTGCGATTTATGACTTAGCGCACGCCGACCCCGTCCTTGGCGCACTGCGCCTTCGAGCCTCTGACCTCGCAGGTATTGACCACCGCGCCCGAGACGTCGCGCACCTGGACATGCCAGCGGGCCGGCCCGGCGCGCTCCAGGGTCATGAAGCCGAAGCCGTCGAGCCAGGAGCTCAGGCTCGCCACCACCGCGCCGGGCGCCGGGGTCGCGTCGGCCGGCCGGGCGGACGGCAGCGGGACGGTCTCCTCCAGGGTGCCGGAGAAGCCGGCGATGAACTGGGCGGGATGGGGACTGGAGAAGCTGACCGCCTCCCACAGGTGGATGTGGCCCGAGAGCAGGAAATCGACGTTGGGCGGGACAAGGCCGGGGTTGATCGCGCCGAACACCGACTGCAGCCCGCCGTTGCCGGGCAAGAGGACGATCGCGCCCGACTTGGCCCGCTTGGCGGCGAAGCCGAGGATCGGATGGTGGTCGACCAGGATGTTGTGCGGCTCGCGCCGGGCCAGCGCCTCGATCGCCTCGTAGGTCTCGCGATAGCGGGCGGCGCGCGCGTCGCCAGGCGCGATCGGCGCGGCGGTGGTGTCGGAACTGTCGAACAGGATCAGCTGGGCGCCGCCGCCGAGCGGGACGGCGAAGGGCGCGCTGAAGTCGCCGACCCCGTCGTCGGCGGGATCGTCGCAGCTGGTCTGGGCGGTCAGCGGATGGGCGTCCAGGAAGCGGCGCCAGCCCTGCCCGCCCCGATCGCAGGTCTCGTGGTTGCCCCGCGCCAGGGCCAGCGGCGCGGCCGCCATCAGGGGCGCGGCGGGATCGAGGAAGTCGGCGCGCCAGGCGTCGGAGCCGTAGCCCCAGGGGCTGCCCGCGCAGGCGGCCTGGTCCGGCGGACACGCGGTCTCGCGATAGAGGTAGTCGCCAACGTGCACCACCAGGTCCGGCTTCCAGCGCGCGGCCGAGGCGGCGACCCTGGCGAAGGGATAGGCCGCCGGATCGTCGCAGGCCTGGAAGACGCCGTCGGTCGCCTTCAGCCGGCAGCCGGTGTCGCCGATCACCACGATGCGCCGGATGTCCGTCGGCGGCAGCGGCAGGCGCCGGCCAGCGATCGAGACCCGCCGTGCGCCCGCCGGCGCGCGCGCCTCGCAGACGGTCAGGGCGAAGACCGAGGGCTTGGACTGCGAGGGGCCCGAGATGGTCGGGCGCTGGGGCGCGGTCCCGGCCGGCGAGCGGACCCGCATCGGCCGGGCGCGGCCGTCGACCACCATGGACGGACAGTCCGGCGCCGAGGTCACCGCCCGGGCGATGCGCGCCCCGTCCGGGCCCATCAGAAGGAAGGTCCTGAGATAGGGCGCCGCCGCGCCGGCCGGGCCCGCCGCCATCGCCGTCAGGGCGGCCAGCAGCCCTGCGATCCGGGCGCCGGCGCGGCCCCATCGCCTCGATCCGCCAACGCCCACGCCACGCCCCCACACATTCGGTCAGGCGACGTTTATCACACGGATCTCGGACGGATTGGTGACAGAACCGCCGGCCAGGGCCCGGGTCATGGCGGCCAGCAGGGCGTCGGGCTTGATCGGCTTTTCCACCACCGCGTCGACGCCCTGGGCCAGATAGGCCTGGGCATCGTAAGGGTCGGCGTTGGCGGTCAGGGCGATGATCGGCAGGCCGGCGAGGCCCGCGCCCAGCCCGCGGATGCGGCGCGTGGCCTCCAGCCCGTCCATCACCGGCATCTTGATGTCCATCAGCACCAGGTCGAAGCGCCCGCTCCTGGCCAGCTCGACCGCCTGGGCGCCGTTCTCGACGCTTTCGCAGGCGCAGTCGAACATCCGGCACAGGGTCTCGGCCACCATCCGGTTGGTGGCGTTGTCGTCGGCGATCAGGACCCGCGCCGGCGGGACGCGCACGACGTTCTCCGGCGCCGGCGCGGCCGGCTCCAGCCCCGGCCGTTGGGTGCGGAACAGCGTGACCTCAAAGGCGAAGACCGAGCCCAGGCCGGGCGCGCTGCGCACGCCGATCGAGCCGCCCATCTTCTCGATCAGCTGGCGGCAGATCGAAAGGCCGAGGCCCGCGCCGCCGGCGTTGCGGCCGGTCTCGGTCTGGCCGAACGGGGTGAACAGGCCGTCGATCTGGTCGGGCGAGATGCCGGGGCCGGTGTCGACCACCTCCCCCTCGACGAAGACATGCAGGTCCTCGACCCGCGCCCTCAGCCGCACCTCGACGGAGCCCGCGGCGGTGAACTTGATGGCGTTGCCCACCAGGTTGTTCAGCACCTGCTTGAGCCGCACCGCGTCGCCCAGCACCCAGGGCTCGTCCTCCGCCTCGAAGGCGGTGACCAGGACCAGGCCCGCCTCGAGCGCGCGCGGCCGCCACAGGGCGTCGATGTCCTCGATCAGGCCGGCCAGGCGGAAGCTGTCCTCCTGCAGCTCCAGCCGTCCCGCCTCGGCGCGCGACAGGTCCAGCGCGTCGTTCAGCAGCCGCAGCAGCGTCTGGCCCGAGCTGACGATGGTCTCGACGTAGGGGCGCAGTTCCTCCTGCGCCAGCCGCCGGCTGATCACCTCGGCGATGGTCAGGACGCCGTTCAGGGGGGTGCGGATCTCGTGGCTCATCACCGCCAGGAACTCGGCCTTGGCGCGCAGGGCCGCCTGGGCCTCGGCGGCGTGGTGGCGGATGCTGACGTTCTGGGCCTGCAGCAGCGACAGGGTGCTGCCGACCCCGGCGTAGCGGCCGTCGCGGGTGACGATGAAGCCGTGCAGCAGCTCGGACGGCGCCTTGAGCAGGGAGTCCCGGGTGAACGCCTCGATCGAAACCTGGCCGTCGACGACGCTCGGCTCGGGATCCATCAGCATGGTCACCGGCCGGCCGGCGTAGAGCGAACGGCCGTACTGGCCGGCCAGCTTCAGGGCGAAGGCGTTGCGTTCGATCAGGCCGATCGGACGGCCCTTGGCGTCGGCCACGGCGATGTTGAGCAGGTTCGGGTCGGTCTGGAAGCGATCATAGATCACCGAACCGGGGGTCTCCGGCGCCACCGGCTCCACGGCCTCGGCCAGATCGAACATACGCAACACGACCATCTCCCCGCCCGCCGCGGCGTCGTGTTAGCGCCTTGCGGGCTAATACTTCGCTAATTCAACTCCTTCAGGCATATATGATCCGGCGCCTGAGTATATTCATGTAAGTGTCACAATAATCGACTTGCCGTCCCAACTCGCGCGAACGCGGCGATTCGACGCGCCCGGAAGATGGGCCGGCGCTCCAGGCTGAACGTCTTTTCAATGAAGGTCCGCTAACCAGGCCGCTGGACCGAACCCTGGAGACCTGTGTGACCGTCGAGCCGATCCGCTTCCTGGCGCTGGCCTTCGCGACCGCCGACCTCCTGTTCGAGGTCGACGCGGGCGGGGCGGTGACCTTCACGGCGGGCGCCAGCATGCGGCTGGCCGGCCAGTCCGGCGAGGCCCTGGCGGGCTCCGCCTGGGCGCGGTTGCTGGCCGAGCCGGACCGTGCGCTGGGCGAGAGCCTGGTCGCGGGCGTCGAAGAGGGCGAGCGGCGCGGCCCGGTCGCCGTGCGCCTGGCCTTCGAGGCCGACGGCGGGCCGCGCTTCGCGGCGCTTTCGGTCTTTCGGCTGCCGGGCAATGGCGGCCGGGTCTCCTGCGCCCTGACCGCGACGGACCCGCCGGCGGCCGGCGCGCGCCCGGACGGGGCGCTGCACGACCGCGCGGGCTTCGAGACCGCCGCCCAGGTTGCGATCGAGGCCGCCCAGGCCGGCGGCGTCGAGCTGGAACTGGCCCTGATCGAGCTTCAGGGCCTGGCCCGCCGCAAGGGCGAACTGGCCGGTCCCGAAGCCGAGGCGCTGGCGCGCCGTGTGGCCGGCGCCCTCAGGGCCGAGGCCCTGGCCGACGCGGCGGCGGACCTCGGCGGGGAGCGCTTCGCCATCCTGCACCGGCGCGGCGAGCCGCCGGAGGTGCTGGCGCGGCGGCTGGTCCGGGTGCTGGGCGCCTGGCTGGAGCCGCGGGCGCGCACCTTGGCCGTCGACCCCGCCGCCGATCCCACCCGCATGATGCGCGCCCTGCGCTTCGCCGTGGACAGCTTCGTCGCCGGCGACGGCGAGACGGCGGGCGCGACCAGCCTGTCCGAGGTGGTGGACCTGTCGCTCCGGCAGACCATGGCCAAGGCCGGCGCCTTCGAGACCCTGGTCCAGGCCCGGCGATTCGAGCTGATGTTCCAGCCGGTGGTCGCGCTGAGCGACCTTTCGGTGCGCCACCACGAGGTGCTGGTCCGCTTCGACCGCGACCGCAGCCCCTTCGCCATGATCCGGATGGCCGAAGAGCTGGACATCATCGAGAGCCTGGACCGGGCCGTCGCCGACGAGGCGGTCAAGCGCCTGCGGGCCGACCGGACACGCACGCTGCGCCTGGCGGTCAACGTCTCGGGGCGGACGATCGTCAGCCCCGGCTTCCTGGAGATGATCAGCCGGCTCGCCGCCGGCGGCGACCTGGCCGACCGGCTGATGTTCGAGGTCACCGAGAGCGCGGTGATCGACGACCTGGCCCTGGCCCAGAAGCACGTGCAGGCGCTGCAGGCCATGCGCTTCCACGTCTGCCTTGACGACTTCGGCGCCGGCGCGGCCTCGTTCGCCTACCTGCAGCAGCTGTCGGTCGACGTGGTCAAGATCGACGGGGCCTATGTGCGCGAACTGGTCAGCTCCGGCCGCGACGACGCCATGATCCGCCACCTGGTCGGCCTGTGCCGCGAATTGCGCGTGGCGACGGTCGCTGAAATGGTCGAAACGCGCGAGGTCGCCGACGCGCTGCGACGGGCGGGAGTCGACTACGCCCAGGGCTGGCTGTTCGGCCAGCCGAGCCGCGAGCCGGTGACCGCGATCGCCGGATCGCCCCGCGCCGCCGCGCGGCGTATGGGCGCAGTCGAACAGTGGGGCTGACGGCGCGGCTCGACGCGACTTCACGAATAGTTGACGATGGCGCCCTAGCCGACGTAGCGACGGCGCTACGAACGCCGTCTCGAACCCGGACGGCCGAGGAGATCCCATGGCCCAGTCGGCCCTAGACCCGTCGCCCCAGCGCGCAGCCCCCGCCGCGGCGCCCCAGGCTCTGGAACTGACCATCCTCATGCCCTGCCTGAACGAGGCGGAGACCATCGAGGTCTGCGTCAGGAAGGCGATGGGCTATCTGGCCCGCAGCGGCGTCGCCGGCGAGGTGCTGATCGCCGACAACGGCTCGACGGACGGCTCGCAGGCCCTGGCCGAGGCGCAGGGCGCGCGCGTGGTGGCGGTGCCGGAAAAGGGCTATGGCGCGGCCCTGATCGGCGGCATCGCAGCGGCCCGCGGCCGCTTCGTGATCATGGGCGACGCCGACGACAGCTACGACTTCGAGAACCTGGACGGCATGATCCAGCACCTGCGCGGCGGCGCCGACCTGGTGATGGGCAACCGGTTCCAGGGCGGCATCGCGCCGGGGGCCATGCCCGTCCTGCACCGCTACCTGGGCAACCCGGTGCTGTCGTTCATCGGCCGGCTGTTCTTCTCGATTCCCGTCGGCGACTTCCACTGCGGCCTGCGCGGCTTCTCGCGCGAGTCGATCCAGGGCCTGCGGCTGCAGAGCCCGGGGATGGAGTTCGCCAGCGAGATGGTGGTCAAGGCCGCGCTGAACGGCCTGCGCATCGAGGAGACCCCGACGACGCTGAAGCCGGACGGCCGCTCGCGGCCGCCGCACCTGAAGACCTGGCGCGACGGCTGGCGCCACCTGCGCTTCCTGCTGCTGCACAGCCCGCGCTGGCTGTTCATCTATCCGGGCGTGCTGCTGATCATCCTCGGCGTGGCCGGCTCGGCGCTGCTGGCGCGCGGCGCGGTCCAGGTGACGCCGCGGATCGCGCTCGACATCCACTCGCTGGTGGTCGCCTGCTTCTCGGTGCTGATCGGGGTGCAGTTGGTGATGTTCGGCGCCCTGGCGCGCCGCTACCAGATGCTCGAGGGGGTGCTGCCCCCGACCGCCAACTTCCAGAAATTCCTCATGGGGCTGAGCCTGGAGCCCATCCTGCGCGCGGCGCTGGTCATTTTCCTGCTCGGCGCGGGCGGAACTGCCTTCGCGGTGATCCAGTGGGCCGGTTCCGGCTTCGGACCCATCCAGTACTATGGCGTGATGCGACTGCTCGTGCTGTCGTTGACCGGGGTGGCCGTCGCCATCCAGCTCGCCGCGGCCGGCTTCCTGGCTTCGGTGTTCAGTCTGCGGCGCTGATCGGGATCGAAATGATGCGTCGAGTCCTGTCGTTCCTGCCGGTCCTGGTGGGGACCCTGATGCTGATGGGCGTGGTCCTAGCCAACGGGCGCCCGTCGGTGTTCACCGACACCGACGACTATTTCGTCGAGGGACGCACCTTCGCCTACACGATCGCCTACGCCCTGCACCTCAAGCAGCCCGATCCGCCGCCGACCACGCCCGAGGACATCGCCGACGCCAAGCAGGCCGCCGAGGACCTGCACATGTCGCACACCGAGATCGGGGCCCGCTCGCCCTACTACGGCCTGCTGCTCTACGCCTCGCAGCGGATCGGGACCATCTGGCTGACCACCGCGATCCAGGCCGCGGTCGGGGCCTGGCTGGTGTTCATGCTCTGGCGCGCCGCCGCGCCCGGCGCGCCGGCCTGGACCGCCTATGCGACCGAGGCGGCGGTGGCCCTGGGCTCGAGCCTGCCCTTCTTCGCCGCCTTCACCATGCCGGACGTGTTTTCCGGCTACGCGGTGGCCTCGGCCATACTGCTGCTGGTCTTCTGGGACCGTCTCGGCCGGGTGGAGCGGGGCGCGCTGGCCCTGCTGCTCGGCGCGGCCATGACCTTCCACACCTCGCACCTCTTGGACGTGGCGGCGGTGATGGTGCTGGCGGCTGGCCTCTACCGTCTGTTCAGGGCGCGCCCGTTCGAGGTCGCCGCCCCGCTGCTGACCGTGTTCCTGGCCATCGTCGGCGCCTTCGCGGCCAGCATGGCCTACAAGGAGGCGGTGAAGCTGAAGACCGGCGACGAGATGCGCCGCCCGCCCTTCCTGGCCATGCGCGTGGTCGCCGACGGCCCCGGCCGCGAATACCTGCGCTACGCCTGCGACCGCGGGGCGAGCTACGTGCTCTGCCAGTTCAAGACCCTGCCGCTGGACGATTCCCAGGACATGCTGTGGTCCGACGACCGCCATAAGGGGATCTTCAACGTCACCACCTACGAGAACCGCCTGCAGATGGAGCGCGAGGAGACGCGCTTCGTGCTCGACGCGGTGGCCTTCGACCCGCTCGGCCAGGTGGTCGCCTCGGTCAAGAACTGGGGCGAGCAGCTGTTCCTGATCTACCTCGACGATCCGCTGAAGAACCCGCACTACTATCTGACCAACGCCTACTGGAGCACGACCAACCTTCCCTGGCTGATCAACCACGCGGCCAATTGCGGGCGCGATCACTGGGGCTGCGCGCCGCGCATGTCGGTCGAGGGCTCGGAGTGGCTGTACGGCATCCTGGCCGGGGTCGGGCTGGCGATCGTCTGCTGGCGGCTCTGCCTGGCTGACATCCGAAAGCCGCTGCTGAAACGCCGGCTGGCCTGGGACGAAGAGCGCACGCGGCTGGTGGCTCTGCTGGCCCTGCTGCTGGGCGCGGTGCTGATCAACGCCTTCGTTTGCGGCGCGCTGTCGGGGCCGTTCGCCCGCTACCAGGCGCGGATCACCTGGCTGATCACCGCGGCCGCGACGCTGGCGGCGCTCTCCAAGCTGCCGGCGCGCGTTTCGCTGAAGCTGCCCGCCTGGGCCGAGAACCTGCGCGCCCTGCCCCTGGTGCAGGCGGTCGAGCGGCGGATCGACCCGGCCTTCATCCGCTTCGGCATGGTCGGGGTGGCCGGCTTCACCGTCGACTATCTGGTGCTGCAGGCCATGGTCCAGGTCTTCGGCCTGAACGCCTTCTCCGGCCGGCTGGTCTCGTTCAGCGTAGCGGTGGCCACGACCTGGCTGCTCAACCGCACCTTCACCTTCCGCCACCGCACCAGCCACGGCCCGATGCGCCAGGCCATGCTCTATTTCGCGGTCCAGGGGGCCGGCGGCCTGGCCAACTACAGCGCCTATTCGGCGGCGATCTTCGCCGCGCCCGCGCTCGCCCACATGCTGGCCATCCCGCTGGCGATCGGCTCGGCGGCCGGCCTGTGCCTCACCTTCGTCGGCTCCAAGCACCTGGCCTTCCGGGCCGCGCCGGTGATCGGGCCCGAGCCGTCCTGAACGGCCCTGCCGCGCCGGCCGGCCTCAGGCCAGGACGGCGCGGGTATAGTCGGCGATCACCCGGTCCAGCACCGTCAGCGGCATCGCGCCGGGCAGCAGGCCGGCGTCGTGGAAGGCGCCGATGTCGAACCGCGACCCCAGCGCCGTCCGCGTCCGCTCGCGCAGCCTCAGCCAGGTCAGCTTGCCGACCATGTAGCTGCAGGCCTGGCCCGGCCAGACGCAGTAGCGCTCGACCTCGCTGACCGCCGCGGCCTCCGGGTCGCCCAGGACCTCGACGTAGTAGCGCACCCCCTGCTCGCGGCTCCAGCGCATCTGGTGCAAGCCGCTGTCGACCACCAGCCTGACCGCGCGCAGCAGGGCGTCGTGCAGGTAGCCGATGCGGCCCATCGGATCGTCCTCGTAAAGGCCCATTTCCGCGGCCAGCTGTTCGGCGTAGAGCGCCCAGCCCTCGCCGTAGGCCGAGAACCAGGTCACCTTGCGGATCAGCGGCAGCCGGGCCTCCTGCTGCAGCGACAGCTGCAGGTGATGGCCGGGGATGGCCTCGTGGTAGGTCACCGTCGGCAGGCTCCAGCTCGGGACCTCGGCCGTGTCGCGCAGGTTGATGTAGAAGATCCCCGGCCGGCTCCCGTCGAGCGAGCCCTGCTGGTATTCGGTCGAGCCGCCGGCTTCCAGGTAGGGCGGCAGGCGGCGGACCTCGACCTCGGCCCTGGGCAGGGTCCCGAACCAGGCCGGCAGCCTGGCCCGCACCACCGCCACCTTGGCCTTCAGCTCGGCCAGCAGGCGCGCGCGGCCGTCGTCGGTGTCCGGATAGCGGTAGCGGGGATCGTCGTAGAGCGCGCGCAGCCGCGCCCCCACCGTCCCGCTCGAAAGGCCCTGGGCCTTGAGCCGCGCGTCGAGCTCGCCGGTCAGGCTGGCGACCTGGTCGAGGCCGGTCTGGTGGATCTCGGCCGGGCTCATGGTGGTGGTGGTCGCGCCTTCCAGCGAGACGGCGTAGTAGGCCTCGCCCTGGGGCAGGCGCCAGACGCCCGCGTCCTGGCCGGCCCCGGCGCGTAGCGCGCGCATCAGGGCGATCTGCCGGTCCAGGGCCGGGACGACCTTGTCGGCGTAGATCCGGCCGGCCTCGCCGCTCCAGTCGCCGACGATCGCCTTCTCCTTCGCGCGGCGGACCAGAGACTGGACCAGCGGCGCCGCAGCCGCCGGCTGGCCGCGCAGCGCCGCCATCTGGCCCAGCGCCCGCTCGATGACGAAGGCGGGCGGGATCACGCCCTGGCCGGCGTCGTGGCGCGCCTTCTCACCCTCCTGGTCCATCGCCCGCGCGAAGGCCTCCAGCCGCGCCAGATAGGCCTGGGCGTCGGCGCGGGTCTCGATCGTGTGCTGGCTGTCGAGGAAGTCCGGCACGGACTGGTAGGCGCCGGTCAGCTGGCTGATCACATAGGGCTCGCCCGGACCGTCGGCGTAGTCGAACCGGCGGTCGAACTCGGCCTGGTTCTCGAACCCGAAGGCGACGGTGTCGTAGCTGACCGCGTCGGTCCCGCCGAGGGCGCGGCGGTCGAGCGCGCGCAGGCGCCGGAGCCGGTCGCGGTTGTCGGCCCGGTCGCGGGCGCGGGCGGCCAGGGAGCGGTCGTCCAGCCGCCATTTGGCGGCGCCCCGCTCGTCCTTGTCCAGGCCGAGCTGGGTGACCAGTTCGGGCGAGCGGCGCATCTCCTCGTCGACCAGGGCGGTCAGGAGGGCGTCCAGCCGCGCCTTGGCGGGCGACGGGCCGGCCACCGATCGGGCGGCCAGGCCGGACCCCGCGAGCGCCGCCGCGGCGGCCGAGAGCAACAGACGACGGCGGATCATCACGCACTCACCCTAAACCGGCCCGAGCGCCCGCCGCTCCGCCGCGAGCCTCACCGTCAGCCCGGCTGCAGCTGCTGCTTGACCCGCTCGGCCAGGATCTTGATGTCGATCGGCTTGGGCAGGAAGGTCACCCCCGGCTCGTCCTCCAGCAGGTCCGAGAACTCGGCCTCGGCGTAGCCCGAGATGAACATCACCGGCGCGTTTCCCAGGAAGCCGCGCGCCTTCTTCAGGAGGCTCGGCCCGTCCATCCCCGGCATGATCACGTCGGAGATCAGAAGGTCGATCTTGCCCGCGTGCTCCTCCGCCAGGCAGAGCGCCTCCTCGCCGTCGGCCGCCTCGATCACCTCGTAGCCGCGGGCGCGCAGCAGGCGCGCGGCGACGCCGCGGACGATGTCCTCGTCCTCGACGAACAGGATGCGGCCGGCTCCCGACAGGTCCCGCGCCACGGGCCGCGCCGGCGCCGCCGGCTGGGGCGCGGCGGCCAGGGTGGCGGGCGGGGTGTAGACCGGCAGGAAGATGCGGAAGGCCGCGCCCTTGCCCGGCTCGCTGGCCACGTGAATCCAGCCGTCCGCCTGTTTGACGATGCCATAGACGGTGGCCAGCCCCAGCCCCGTCCCCTCGCCCACCGCCTTGGTGGTGAAGAAGGGCACGAAGATGTTGGTCATCACCTCCGGCGGGATGCCCGGGCCGTTGTCGGCCACCTCGATCAGGGCCACGTCGCCCGCGCTCGCCCCGCCGTCGGCGTAGCCCAGGTCGCGGGCCTCCTGCGCGGTCAGCCGGGCCGTGCGGATGCGCACCACCCCGCCGCCCTGGGCGCGCACGGCGTCGCGGGCGTTGACCGCCAGGTTCATCACCGCGGTCTCGAGCTGGCTCTTGTCGGCCCGCACCAGCGGCAGGTTGCGGCCGTAGTCGGTCTCCAGCCTGACATCCTCGCGCAGCAGGCGGCGCAGCAGGACCTCGAACTCGCTGATCAGCTCGCCCAGCTCCAGCGTCTCGCGCTGCACGGTGGTCTTGCGCGCGTGGGTCAGCAGCTTGCGCACCAGGTCGGCGGCGCGCACGGCGGTCTGGCGGATCTCGTTCAGCCCCTCGTACGAGGGATCGCCCACCGGGTGGCGCTGCAACAGCTCGTCCAGGCGAAGCTGGATGGCGGTCAGAAGGTTGTTGAAGTCGTGCGCCACGCCGCCGGCGAGCTGGCCGATGGCCCGCATCTTCTCGGACTGGGCCAACTGCAGCTCGATCTGCTTCTGCTCGGAGACGTCGACCAGATAGGCGACGAAGCCGGCTCCGGCGCGGGTGAGATAGAGGTGAGCGACCTTGGCCGGCGTCTGGGCGAGCTTGACCTCGACCGGCCCGGCCCGTCCGGCGGCGATGCGCTGGGAGGCCTCGGCCCAGGAGGCCGGCTCGATCAGCTCGGCCAGCCGCAGGCCGGCCAGCGGCTTGCCGCACATGGCCTCGATCGCCGCATTGGCCTCCTTGATCGTCGCCTGCAGCGGGTCGTCCCCGTCCAGCAGGGCGGCGCCGAAGGGGGCGGCGGCGGCGAAGCGGTCGAGCGCGGCGGGGGTCGGCGCGCCGACCGCCACGGCCTGGCCCTGCGACGAGGCCGCCGGCGCCGGCCGGTGGGGCTCGAGCCGGACCAGGTAGCGGCGCGGGCCCAGGGCCGAGACCTCGGCGCGGCGTTCCTCGCCGCCGACCCGCAAGGTCGCGGCGCCGGCCCCGCTGCGCCGGGCCATGGTCAGGGCCGAGAACAGGCCGCCCTGGCCGGACGCCTTGGGCAGCCGCCTGGAGGGGCCGAGCGCGGCCTCCCAGGCCGGGTTCTCGGCGGTGATCCGCCCGTCGGCGGTGACCAGGCAGGCCGGCTCGCCGAGGGCCAGCAGCAGGGCGTCGGGCGACACGCCCTCGGCCGCCGCGTCCGCGGCCCCGCCGCGCAGCGCCAGGATGGTGAAGACGGCGACCCCCGCCAGGCCGAGCAGCAGCAACACCCCGCCGACGCTGGCCGAGCCGGCGTGCACCGCCGGATAGGCGGCGAAGGCCAGGGCCATGGCGAAGAACACCGCCGCCGCGGCGGCCAGCGGATCGATCCGGCGCGTGCGGCCGGCCCCCAGCGCCTGCGGATCGTTCATGTCGGGCGGCCCCCATCCCCGGCGCTCGGCCGGAAAGCCCTGCGAATCAGACACTAGAATACTCTTCCCTGGAATATGTCCGCACTGCGACCCGGCCTCACCGGAGCGAGCGGGCGCGGCGGCGGCGGGCCTGCTGCATGATGAAGCCGATCACCTTGGCCACCGCCTCGTAGTGTTCGCGCGGGATGGTCTGGTCGATCTCGACGGTGGCGTAGAGGGCGCGGGCCAGCGGCGGGTCCTCGACCACGGCCACCTTATGCTCCTCGGCGATCTCGCGGATCTTGAGCGCCAGGCTGTCGATGCCCTTGGCCACGCACAGCGGCGCGGCGGTCTCGCCGGAGACGTAGCGCAGGGCCACGGCGTAGTGGGTCGGGTTCATCACCACCACCGTCGCCTTGGGCACGTTCTGCATCATCCGCCGGCGGGACCGCTCGAAACGGATCTGCCGCAGGCGGGCGCGCACGTGCGGGTCGCCCTCGGACTGCTTGAAGTCCTCCTTGATCTCCTCCTTGGTCATCCGCATCCGCTGGAGGAAGCGCTGGCGCTGCCAGAACCAGTCAAGGAGCGCGGTGACGCCCAGCAGGCCGAGGATGGCCATCAGCAGCGCGCGCAGCAGCTGGGCCGCCATCGGCAGCAGGGCCATCGGCTCGAGGGTGGGCAGCAGCTCGAACTCGCGCACATGCGGCTTCATCACCATCCAGGTGACGACGCCCACCACGCCGATCTTGAGCCCCGACTTCAGGAAGTTGACCAGGCCGTCGATGCCGAACAGGCGCTTGAAACCCTCCATCGGCGACAGGTGCGAGGGGTCGGGCCGCAGCTTGTCGGGCGAGAACAGAAAGCCGGTCTGGATCAGGTTGCCGGCCACGCCCGCCAGGCTGGCCGCGCCCATGACCGCCAGGATGATCGGGGCCCCGGCCAGCATCGCCGCGCGCGCGACCGCGACCGCGCCGCCGTTGACCAGGTCGTAGGCGTCCGGATGGCGCAGGAAGGGGGCGAGCCGGGCCGCGAGGTCCTGGGCCATCCAGCCGCCGCAGATCGCCACCACGCCGCTGGCGGCCGCCAGCGAGGCCCACTGGCCGACCTCGGGCGACTTGGCGACGTCGCCGCGGCGGCGCGCCTCCTCCAGCCTTCGCGGGGTGGCCTCTTCTGTCTTGGAGGACGCGTCGCTGGTGTCGGACACGGCGCGGCCTCAGACGAAATAGTGCAGCAGGGCTTCGTAGGCCTGCGTCCAGACCAGCCCGATGGCGCCCAGGCTGAGGGCGAACAGCGACAGGCCCAGAAGCAGGGTGAGCGGCGTCGCGGCGAAGAAGATCTGGAACTGCGGCATCACCCGGCCGACCAGGCCCACGGCGACGTTGAACACCAGCGAGAAGATCAGGATCGGGGCGGCGAGCTGGACGGCGAGGGCGAACGACTTGCCGACGGTCTCCTCGGCGAGCTGGGCCGCGTCGGCGATCGGCGCGTGCTTGATCGGCGGGAACAGGCTGTAGCTGTGCACGATCGCGGCCAGGAACATCTGGTGCAGGTCGGTATCGAACACCAGCACCACGCCCATCAGGTTCAGGAAGACGCTGAGGCTGGTCGAGGGCTGGGCGCCCAGCGGATTGGCGGTCTGGGAAAAGGCCAGCGTCGTCTGCAGCGACACCAACTCGCCCGTAGTGGTCATCGCGGTCAGGAACAGGCGCAGGATGCCGCCGATCATCAGCCCGATCAGCACCTCCTTGAACACGTAGCCGGCCATGGTCCCGACGCTGTCGGGCACGGCCGGCAGGGACGGCGCGACGATGGGGCCCAGGCACAGGGCCAGCAGCAGGGCGAAGCTCAGGCGGATGCGCGCGGGCACGGCGGTTTCGCCGATCCCCGGCATGACCATGACCATCGAGCCGACGCGGAAGAGAACCATCCCCGCGGCCCAGACCTGCTGCGCCGTGGCGTAGTGTTCCAAGGCTACATCCCGGCGATGCGGGCGGCGATCTGGCGCATGAAGCCAGCCATCAGCGCGCCTATCATCGGCAGGAAGATCAGCAGCGAGATGAAGATCGCCAGGATCTTCGGCGCGTAGACCAGCGTCGCCTCCTGGATCTGAGTCAGGGCCTGGAAGAGGCCGATCGACACCCCGACCACCAGGCCGACGATCATGATCGGCGCCGATATCTGCAGCGTCAGCCAGATCGCGTCGCGCCCGACATCCAGAACTTCGGCGCCCGTCATGCCCACAGCCTTTCGAGAGTCGCGGGCCCCGCCGCGCTGGGGCTCAAACTCGGCCGGATATGGTTAACGCCGGACTAAGGACGGCGCCCGATCACCGCCTCCAGCGCCCGCGCGGCCTGGGCGGGGGTGGCCTTGTCCGCGTCGCGGTCGACGCTGAGGTTGGCCCTGCGCATCGCCTCGACCGGAACCGCGCCGACCAGCGGCCTCAGGGCGGCGAGGAACCGCGAATCGCCCGCCCGCTTCGGCGAGACCAGGATGACCGCGTCATAGGGCGGGATCGCCTGCTTCGGGTCGCTCAGCACCACCAGGTCGTCGGCCGCGATCCGCCCGTCGCTGGAGAAGGCCGAGATAACGTCGGCCTCGCCGCTGGTCACCGCCTTGTACATGAAGGTCGGCTGGTAGCGGCGCTCGGCCTTGAACCTCAGCCCGTAGGCCCGGTCCAGCGCCGCCCACTCGGGCCGGGACAGGAATTCGAGGTCCGAGCCCAGGGTCAGGGTCGGCGCCCGCACCGCCAGGTCGGCGATCGAATGGACGCCCAGCGCCTCCGCCCGCGTGCGCCGCATGGCCAGGGCGTAGGCGTTCTCGAACCCGAGCGGGCCCAGCGCCAGGACCCCGTCGCGCGTCTTCAGGACCGCGGTCAGCTGGTCCAGCACCACCTTGCGCGGCGGATTGTCGGTGCGTTTGAGCACATTGGTCCACAAGGTGCCGGTGTAGTCGACGTAGACGTCGATCTCGCCGCGGGCCAGGGCCCGGTAGGCGATCGCCGAGCCGAGGTCGGACTTGGTCGTCACCGCATAGCCGGCGCCGCGCAGCCGGCCGGCCATGACGTCGGCCAGGATGTACTGCTCGGAGAAGTTCTTGGCCCCGACGACGACACGGTCGGCCGGACCGGCGGCGAAGGCCAGCGGCGCCAGGGCCAGCGCCACGCCCGCCGCCA
>JARLIQ010000124.1 GCA_031291645.1 Caulobacteraceae bacterium
GCTAAGGTTCGACGGCGCCTGGCGCGGCCTGGCCTGGCTCGGCGGCGCGGTGGCCACGGTGGCCGCGGCGGCGGTCGGGGCGGTGCTGGCGGTGGTCTTCGCCGCGAGCCTGGTGGTCATCAGCCTGATGGGTCTCATGCTCGTCGCCTTTGCGGGCCTGGCCCTGCGGGCCCGCCGCCGCGTGCGCGCGCCGGACGATCCGACGCTGATCGAGGCGCGCAACGTGGGCGGCCATTCCTGGGTGGCGTACGGCTGGGACGAACACGACCGCTAACCGGCGTGCGGCCCATCTTCCTGCACCGCCTGCGCGGGCGGCGCTACAGTCGGCCCGGGACCTGCTTCAGCCGAGTCGAGCCGTGATCGAACCCATTCCCGCGCCTTCGCCCAACTTCGACGCGCGCACCGCCCCGCCGGACATGGTGGTGCTGCACTACACCGGCATGCCGACCGGCGAGGAGGCGCTGGCCCGCCTGCGCGACGCGCAGGCCAAGGTCTCGGCCCACTACCTCGTCGAAGAGGACGGCCGCGTCTTCTCGCTGGTGGCCGAGGAGCGGCGCGCCTGGCACGCGGGCGTCTCGTTCTGGAAGGGCCAGCGCGACATCAACGCCGTCTCGATCGGGATCGAACTGGTCAACCCGGGCCACGAGTGGGGCTACCGCGCCTTTCCCGACCCCCAGGTCGCCAGCCTGATCGGCCTGCTGGACGAGATCCGCGGCCGCTGGAGCGTGCCCGACGGGCGGATCGTCGGCCACTCCGACGTCGCGCCGGAGCGCAAGCAAGACCCGGGCGAGCTGTTCCCCTGGGCCAGGCTCGCCGCGGCGGGCCACGGCCTCTGGGTCCAGCCGCCGGCCGCCCCCGGCGCGCCCCTGGCCGAGGGCGACGAGGGCGCGGGGGTCTTCGCCCTGCAGGCGGGCCTGACCCGCCTCGGCTACGACAGCGCCCCGTCCGGCCAGTACGACGCGGCCACTGCGGCCATCGTCCGCGCCTTCCAGCGCCACTGGCGGCCGGAGCGGGTCGACGGCGTCGCCGACGGCGAGACGCGCGCGCGGCTGGTCCACCTTCTGAGGGCGGCGGCGTGAGCCTCGACCAGGCCTTCGAGGTCCTGGACGACGACGCGGCCTGCAACCTGCGCACCGCCCGCTTCAGCCTCGAGCCCCTGGCGCCGGAGGACCTGGACGCCCTGCTGGTCCATTTCGGCGATCCGCGGGTGACCGAATTCCTCGACATCCAGCCCCTGGTCGACCGGTCCGGCGCGCGCGACGTGCTCGACTGGGCCGAGGCCCTGCGCGGCTCGGGCCTGGGCCTGCGCTGGGGGATCCGCGACGAGGCGCGCCGGTTCGTCGGCACCTGCGGCTTCCACATGATGACCTTCGAGCGCGGCCGGCGGGCGGAGATCGGCTACGACCTGGAGCCCGGCTTCTGGGGCCGTGGGGTGATGGCCGAGGTGCTGCCGGCGGCGCTGACCTTCGGCTACGACGTCCTCGGCCTGCATCGGATCGAGGCCATGGTCACCCCCGGCAACGCCCGATCCTGCGCCGTGCTCGAGCGGCACGGCTTCCGGCGCGAGGGCGTCTTGCGCGACTACGCCTTCTGGCGCGAGCGGTTCTGGGACCAGATCCTCTACGCCCGGCTGGCCGGCGACCCGGTGGGCTGAGCGGGGCGGCCAAAGCGGGCGGCCAAAGCGGGCGGGTTGACGCTGGGCGGGGCAGGGACCACCTTCGCGCCGGATCAGACGGCCGGGCGGTCGCTCTCTTGGCTTCGCCAAGGGGGAGGAAAGTCCGGGCTCCACGGCGAAAAGGCGGCGGGTAACGCCCGCCGGGGGCGACCCCAGGGATAGCGCCACAGAAAGCAAACCGCCCTGCGCGTCCGCGCGGAGGGTAAGGGTGAAAGGGTGGGGTAAGAGCCCACCGCGGACCCGGCGACGGGGACGGCACGGCAAGCCCCGCTTGGAGCAAGACCGAATAGGGACGACGCGCCGGCGCCTTCGGGCTCCGGCAGGGCCTCGCCGGCCCGAGCCGTCCGGGTAGGTCGCGAGAACCGGCCAGCAATGGCCGGTCCAGAGGAATGGCCGCCGCGTCCGCCGCAAGGCGGGCGGCACAGAACCCGGCTTACAGGCCGTCTGATCCCCTCGTTTTCTCCACAGACCAAAGACGCACGAATGGGACGATCTGCCTCCAAAGGCCGGTCCGACAGCCGCTGCATTTACTAGTTCTCTGTATGTTCTTGTGGATAACCCTCTGTCGTTAACCTTCGTGGGGGCTTTCATCTTTGAAATTGAACAGAATAGGCAATTAGAGTCATTGTATCCCATTCACGCCCATGTTAACCCAGTTGACGTTGATTTGGTCGTGCGTCGCGGGGGCGGCGGACGGAGGGCGACAGGGCGTAGAGGGGCGATCGGGCCCAAGGACGGCAGGGGCTGGGCGAGGTGTTTCTCTCGACATTCGAGAAACCGTTGGACGCCAAACGACGTCTGGTCGTGCCGGTCGAATTCCGCGCTGCGGTCGCCGGCCCCTTCGATGGCGTCTTCTGCTTCCCCTCGATCGAGGCCGACTGCATCGAAGGCGGCGGCAAGGCCCTGTTCGACCGCTACGAAAACCTCATCGGCGAACTCGAGGTCGGTGATCCGCTACGCTATGCGCTGGAGTTCTCGATTCGGGGCGGGATGGCGCAGTTGTCGTTCGACACGGCGGGGCGGGTGACCCTTCCGGAAAACCTGTGCGAAATGTTCGGTCTGGCCGACCGGGTGGCCGTGGTCGGCCTCGGCGACCGCTTCCAGATCTGGTCGCCCCAGGCCTTCCAGGCCCAGCGCGCCGCCCAGCTGCAGGTCGCCCGCGACGGCCTGGCCGCCATGCGCGCCCAGCAGCGTCAGGCGCGGATCGGGGGCGGCGCATGAGCGGGCCGGCCCATGTTTCCGTCCTGCTGAAGGAAGTCGTCGAGGCGCTGGAGCCCGCGCCCGGCAAGCGGATCGTGGACGCCACCTTCGGCGCCGGCGGCTACAGCCGCGCCTTCCTGGACGCGGGCGCGGACGTGGTCGCCTTCGACCGCGACCCCACCGCCGCCGGCTTCGCCGCGCCCCTTGTCGCCACCGGCCGCTTCCGCCTGGTCGAGGACCGCTTCTCCACCCTGGCCGAGCACGTGGCGCCCGGGTGCGACGGCGTCGCCTTCGATCTCGGCATCTCCTCGATGCAGGTGGACCAGGCCGAGCGCGGCTTCTCCTTCATGCGCGACGGGCCGCTGGACATGCGGATGGAGCGGGCCGGGCCCAGCGCCGCGGACCTGGTCAACACCGAGGACCAGGCCGAACTGGCGCGCATCTTCTGGGTCTATGGCGAGGAACGCCAGTCGCGGCGGATCGCCGCCGCCCTGGTCCGCCGCCGGGCCGAGGCGCCCTTCACCCGCACCCTGGACCTGGCCGAGGTGGTGGAGCGGGCGCTGGGCGGGCGGCGCGGCGCCAAGGTTCATCCGGCCACGCGCGTGTTCCAGGCCCTGCGCATCGCGGTCAACGCCGAGCTGGACGAGCTCGAGGCCGGGCTGGACGCGGCCGAGCAGGTGCTGGCCGAGGGCGGCCGGCTGGCGGTGGTCACCTTCCACTCGCTGGAAGACCGGATCGTGAAGGCCTTCTTCACCGAGCGCGCCGGGCGCACCGCCTCGGGCTCGCGCCACCTGCCGCCGGCGGCCAAGGGGCCGCAGCCGACCTTCAGCCTGCTGTTCAACGGCGCGCGCGCGCCGAGCGAGGCCGAGATGGCGGCCAACCCGCGCGCCCGTTCGGCCAAGCTTCGCGCGGGGGTGCGCACCGCCGCCCCGGCCTGGAGGGACGCCGCATGAGGCCCTTCGCTTTCTTCGAGCGCCGCGTCCGCGGCTTTCGCGTGGTCGAGCTGGGCGGGCTCCTGGTGCTCCTGGCGCTGATCCTGACGGTCTACCTGGCCAAGACCGGGGCCGGCGGCAAGCGGGCCGACATCGACCACATCCAGCAGCAGATCGGCGATGAGCAGACCCAGATCCGCCTGCTGCGCGCCGAGGTCGCCAACCTCGAGCAGCCCGAGCGGCTGGAGACCCTGTCCGCCCGCTACCTCGGCCTGGAGCCGATCTCGGCCCGGCGCGAGGTGACGCCCCAGGCCCTGGCCGACGTCGCCATCGTCGCGGTGGTCGACCACAAGACCACGCCCGTGGTCGCCGACCCGCTGACCCAGGCCGGCTCGCCCGACCTGGTCCCGGCCGCGGCGCCCCAGCCTGTCGGCGGCGCGCCGGCCGCCGCCGTCCCACAGGCGAGCGCCCACTGATGCGGCCCACCGACCTCACCCTCTATCGCTTTCCGCCGACCTGGCGCTGGCTGATCGAGCGCATCTGGCGGGTCGAGCACGCCTTCGAACGGGCCAAGGCCGAGGGCCGGGCCGAGGACGACACCCGCCTTCGCATCTTCTTCGTCCTGGCCCTGTTCGCCGCGGGCTTCCTGACCCTGGCGGCGGGCGCGGTGAAGTCGGTGCTGTTCTCCGACGTCGACCGCGGCGGCATAGCCGGCGGCCCGCCGGGCGAGCGGGCGGACCTGACCGACCGCAACGGCCAGCTGCTGGCCGTCGATCTGCCCCACTACGGCGTCTATTACGACCCGAAGGAGAACTGGAACCCCGAGGAGGTGCGCCGCGCCCTGTCGGTCGCCCTGCCGGACCTGTCGCCCGAGCGGCTGGACCGCGCGCTGCGGGCCGACAAGCGCCAGTACCTGATCGGCGGCCTGACGCCGCAGGAGAAGAACCGCGTCGACGACCTGGGCCTGCCCGGCGTCTCGTTCGAGCCGGAATCCAAACGCGTCTACCTGCTGGGGCCGACCGCCGGCCATCTGATCGGCTTCGTCGACCGCGGCGGCGCGGGCCTGTCGGGCGCGGAGCTGGCGCTGGACGACGCCATCCGCTCGGGCGCCGGCAAGGGTCCGGTGCCGCTGTCGATCGACCTGCGGGTCCAGACCGCGCTGCAGGACGAGCTGCGCAAGGCGGCGGTGATGCACCAGGCGATCGGCGCGGTGGGCCTGGTGACCAACGTGCGGACCGGCGAGATCCTGGGCATGGCCAGCTATCCGGAGTTCGACCCGAACGCCGCCGGCGCCAGCCCGCCCGCCAACATGGTCAACCACGCCGCGGCGACCGTCTACGAGCCCGGCTCGGTGTTCAAGGTGTTCACCCTGGCCATGGGGCTCGACGCCTGCGACGTGACGCCGAACACCATGTTCGACGCGCGCACGCCCCTGGCCCTGTCCGGCCAGGTGATCCACGACTACGACAAGGACAATTCGATGCTGCCGCTGTGGGAGGTGTTCACCCACTCCTCCAACATCGGCGCGGCCCGGCTGGGCCTGCGCTGCGGCGCGGACCGCATGAGCCACTATTGGCGCAACTTCGGCCTGTTCGACGCCGCGCCCAGCGAGCTGCAGGAATCGGCCCATCCCATCGTCAACAAGCGGATGAGCGACAACGTCGTCGCCTCGATGGCCTTCGGCCACGCCATCTCGGTCAGCCCCCTGGCCATCGCCACCGGCATGGGCGCGATCCTGAACGGCGGGAACTACGTCCCGCTGACCATCCGCAAGCTGGGACCGGGCGACGCGCCGCAGGGCCGCCGGGTGATCGCCGAGAGCACCTCGCGCACCATGCTGGCCCTGATGCGGCTGAACGTGCTCAGCGGCACCGGGACCAAGGCCGACGTGCCGGGCTACAGCGTCGGCGGCAAGACCGGCTCGGCCGAAAAGGCCATGGGCGGCCATTATGAGCGCAAAAAGCTGGTGTCCTCCTTCGCCGCCGTCTTCCCGACGGACGGCGCCTTCGACGCCGACCGCTATTTTGTGCTGATCATGCTCGACGAACCCCAGCCCACCAAGGAAACCTACGGCTTCGCCACCGGCGGCTGGACCGCCGCGCCGGCGGCCGGCCGGGTGATCGAACGCATCGTCCCCTACCTCAACGTGCGCCGCTCGCCCGGCCCGGTGATCCCCTTCGGCCCCAAGGCGGGCGAGGCGGCGGCCGCCCTGGGAGAGGAACGATGAGCGCGGTGCGGCTGTCCGAACTGATCCGCCGCGACGTCGCGGTCGACCCGGAGATCACCGGCGTCACCGCCGACAGCCGCCAGGTGCGCCCCGGCTACCTGTTCGCCGCCCTGCCGGGGGTGAAGGCCGACGGCCGCAGCTTCATCCCGGCCGCCCTGCGGGCGGGCGCCGCCGCGGTGCTGGCCGACAACGACGTCGAGGCGATCGCCGCGCCCGTGGTCCACGCCAGCGACCTGCGCCGGGCCTACGCCCTGGCCGCCGCCGCCTTCTGGGGCGAGCAGCCGCGGGTGTGCGTCGCCGTCACCGGCACCAACGGCAAGACCTCGGTCGCCACCTTCTGCCGCCAGGTCTTCACCGTCCTGGGCCGCTCGGCCGCCAGCATGGGCACGCTGGGCGTGCGCGCCGGCGACGAGCAGCTGACCCCGCCGGGCCTGACGACGCCGGACGCCGGCGACGTCGCGCGACTCCTGGCCGAGCTGGCCGGGCGGGGCGTCACGCACATGGCGATGGAGGCCTCCTCGCACGGCGTCGACCAGCGCCGGCTGGACGGCGTGCGCCTGACCGCGGCGGGCTTTCTGAACCTGACCCAGGACCACCTGGACTACCACGGCACGATGGACGCCTATCTGGCGGCCAAGCTGCGGCTGTTCGAGACCCTCCTGCCGCGCGCCGGGACCGCGGTGCTGAACGCCGACAGCGACGCCTTCGGCGCCTTCGCGGCCGCCGCCACCCTGTCCGGCCACACCCTCTATACCGTCGGCGAGGCGGGCCAGGCCCTGACCCTGGCCGAGCGGGTCCCGACGCCGGAGGGCCAGCAGCTGGTCATCCTGGCCGACGGGCGCCGGTACGAGGTGGGGCTGCCCCTGGTCGGCGCCTACCAGGCCTCCAACGCCCTGGTGGCGGCGGGCCTGTGCGTCGCGGCCGGCGAGCCGGTCGAGGGCGTGCTGGCGGCGCTGGAGCGCATCGAGGGCGCGCCCGGCCGGCTGCAGCGCGTCGGCGCAGGCCCGCGGGGCGGCGAGGCCTATGTCGACTACGCCCACACGCCCGACGGGCTGGAGACGGTGCTGAAGGCGCTTCGTCCGCACACGGCGGGGCGGCTGATGGTGGTGTTCGGCGCCGGCGGCGACCGCGACCGCGGCAAGCGCCCGATGATGGGCGAGATCGCCGCGCGGCTGGCCGACGTGGCGATCGTCACCGACGACAATCCGCGTTCGGAGGAACCGGCCTCGATCCGCGCCGCCATCCTGGCCGCCGCGCCCACCGCCACGGAGATCGGCGACCGGCGCGAGGCGATCCGCGCCGCCGCCGCCATGCTGTCCAGCGGCGACGTGCTGGTGGTGGCCGGCAAGGGCCACGAGCAGGGCCAGACCGTCGCCGGCGTGGTCCACCCGTTCGACGACGTGGCCGAGACCGCTGCGGCGCTGGGCCTGGAGCGCGCCCATGGCTGAGCCGCTCTGGACCAGCCAGGCGATCGAGCGGGCGACCGGCGGACGGCTCGCCGGCCCGGCCTTCGCCGTGCAGGGGATTTCGATCGACACCCGCAGCCTCGAGCCCGGCGACCTGTTCGTCGCCCTGGCCGGCGAGCGCGACGGCCACGCCTATGTCGCCCAGGCCCTGGCCAGGGGCGCGGCCGGCGTCCTGGCCTCCAGGCCGGTCGAGGGGCCGGCGGTGATGGTCGACGACACGCTGAGGGCGCTGGAGCGGCTGGGCCTGGCGGCCCGCGAGCGGGCGGTCAAGGCGCGCCGCGGCGCGGTGACCGGTTCGGTCGGCAAGACCAGCGTCACCCAGGCCGTCGCCGCCGGCCTGGCCCTGGCCGGCTCGTCCCACGCCTCGGTCAAGTCCTACAACAACCACATCGGCGTGCCCCTGACCCTGGCGCGCATGCCCGCCGCCACCGAGCGGGCGGTGTTCGAGGTCGGCATGAACCACGCCGGCGAGATCGAGCCCCTGTCGCGGATGATCGCCCCGCACGCGGTGGCGGTGACCACGGTCGGCGCGGTGCACACCGAGAACTTCCCCGACGGCGAGGCGGGCGTGGCCCGCGCCAAGGCCGAGATCTTCGCCGGCCTGCAGCCCGGCGGCGTCGCGGTGCTGAACGCCGACAACGCCTGGTTCGGCCTGCTCAAGGCCGCGGCCGAGGCGGCGGGCGCGGACGTCGTCAGCTTCGGCGCGGCGGCGGCCTGCGACGCCCAGCTGCTCGACTTCGCCCTCACCGGCGACGGGGCGCGGGTCAGCGCGCGGCTGGGCGGCGAAGGCCTGGCCTTTCCGATCCGCCAGACCGGCTTCCACTGGGGCATGAACAGCCTGGCGGTGCTCCTGATGCTGGAGGCGATGGGCGTCGGGCGCGGGGCGGCGCTGCAGGCCCTGGCCGACTTCGCGCCGCTGGAGGGCCGCGGCGCCGAGCGCAGCGTCAAGATCCCCGGCGGCGCCTTCGTCCTGATCGACGACAGCTACAACGCCAATCCGATCTCGGTGGCCGCGGCCCTGCGCAGCCTGGGCGCGCGCCGGCCCCAGGGGCGGCGGATCGTCGCCCTGACCGACATGCTGGAACTGGGTCCGGACGCGGCCAGGCGCCACGCCGAGATCGCCCGCGACGTCGAGGCGTCGGGTGTCGACCTGGTGTTCTGCGCCGGTCCTTTGATGGGCGCGCTCTGGGAAGCCCTTCCGCCGACTCGCCGGGGCGGCTACGCCGGGACAGCGGTGGAGCTGGCGCCTGAGGTGGTGCGGGCCGTCGCGCCGGGGGACGTGGTTCTGGTCAAGGGTTCGAAGGGCTCGGAGGCGTCGCTCGTCGCCGCCGCGCTGGCCGGCGTTGCGGCGGCCGCGATGGGTGGGGAGGCCCGCTGATGCTGTATCTGCTGTATCTGCGGCTCGCCGAGCACCACCACTACGTGCCCGTGCTGAACCTCGTCCACTATCTGACCTTCCGCACCGGCATGTCGGTGGTGACGGCGCAGATCATCGTCGTGGCCATGGGCTCGCGCTTCATCCGCTGGATGCAGGCCAAGCAGGGCAAGGGCCAGCCGATCCGCAAGGAAGGCATCCAGCGCCATATCATCGAAAAGGCCGGCACGCCCACCATGGGCGGGCTGATGATCCTGGCCGGGCTGATCGGCGGCACCCTGCTCTGGGGCGACCTGACCAGCGTCTACGTCTGGGTCGCCCTGGGCGTGACCGCCACCTACGGCTGCCTGGGCTTCCTCGACGACTACGCCAAGGTGACCAAGCAGTCGACCGAGGGCCTGTCCGGCCGCGCCCGCCTGGTGCTGGAGTTCCTGGTCGCCTTCGCCGCGGCGGCCGCGATGATCAAGTTCGGCGCGCCGACGCCGGGCACGGCTGGGCTTTCGACCTCGATCGCCTTCCCGATCTTCAAGGCGCTGCTGCTGAACCTCGGCTGGTTCTACCTCGCCTTCGCCGGCTTCGTGATCGTCGGCGCGGCCAATGCGGTGAACTTCACCGACGGGCTGGACGGCCTGGCCATCGTGCCGGTGATGATCGCCGCGGCGACCTTCGGGGTGATCGCCTACCTGGTCGGCAACTTCAAATTCGCCGACTACCTGCAGGTCCACTTCGTGCCGGGCGTGGGCGAGCTGTCGGTGTTCTGCGGCGCGATGATCGGCGCCGGCCTGGGTTTCCTCTGGTACAATGCGCCGCCGGCCAAGATATTCATGGGCGACACCGGCTCGTTGGCCCTGGGCGGCGCCCTGGGCGCGGTGGCCGTGGCCTGCAAGCACGAGATCGTGCTGGCCATCGTCGGCGGCCTGTTCGTGGCCGAGGCGCTGTCGGTGATCATCCAGGTCGCCTACTTCAAGCGCACCGGCCGCCGGGTGTTTCTGATGGCGCCCATCCACCACCATTTCGAAAAGCTCGGCTGGGCCGAATCGACGGTGGTCATCCGCTTCTGGATCGTGGCGATCGTGCTGGCCATGCTCGGCCTCGCCACCCTGAAGCTCAGGTAGGGGAGGGCATAGGCAGCCGTGATCCCCGTCCGCGGATTTGAGGGCAAACGCGTCGCCGTCTTCGGCCTCGGCCGTACGGGGCTGACGGCTGCGCGCGCGCTGAAGGCGGGCGGCGCCGAGCCGGTGCTGTGGGACGAAAAGCCCGCCGCGCGCCAGGCCGCGGCCGCCGAGGGTTTCGAACTGGCCGACCTGCGCGAGGTCGACTGGTCGAGCCTTGCGGCCCTGATGCTCTCGCCCGGCGTGCCCCTGACCCATCCCCAGCCGCACTGGACGGTCGAGCTGGCCCGCGCCGCCGGCGTCGAGATCCTCGGCGACATCGAGCTCTTCGCCCGCACGGTGAACGCCGCGCCCGAGTACAAGCGGCCCAAGGTGATCGCCATCACCGGCACCAACGGCAAGTCGACCACCACCGCCCTCGTCGGCCACATGCTGACCGCGGCGGGGCGCGACGCGCGCATCGGCGGCAACATCGGCTATGGCGTCCTGGGCCTGGACGACATGCACGGCGGGGCGGTCTATGTGCTGGAGGTCTCGTCCTACCAGCTTGACCTGACCTCGAGCCTCAAGCCCGACGTCGCCATCCTGCTGAACATCAGCCCCGACCACCTGGACCGCCACGGCGGCATGGACGGCTATGTCGAGGCCAAGCGGCGGGTGCTGTTGAACCAGGGCAAGGGCGACACCGCGGTGATCGGGGTGGACGACGCCTGGTGCCAGCAGATCTGCACCGAGATCACCGCCGCCAACCGCCGCACCATCTGGCCGATCTCGGCCAAGCGGGCCATGGGGCGCGGCGTCTACGCGCTGCAGGGCGTGCTCTACGACGCGACCGGCGAGCGGGTGGTCGAGGTGGCCGACCTGTTGCGCGCCCGCTCGCTGCCCGGCCGGCACAACTGGCAGAACGCGGCCGCCGCCTACGCCGCGGTGCGCGCGCTCGGGGTCTCGGTCGAGGACGCGGCGACCGGCCTGGTCACCTTCCCGGGCCTGGCCCACCGGATGGAGACGGTCGGCGAGATCGACCGTGTCCGCTTCGTCAACGACAGCAAGGCCACCAACGCCGACGCCGCGCGCCAGGCGATGAGCAGCTATCCGCGCTTCTACTGGATCGCCGGCGGCCGGCCCAAGGCGGGCGGCGTCGACAGCCTGGACGACCTCTTCCCGCGCGTGGCCAAGGCCTATCTGATCGGCGAGGCGGCCGAGGATTTCGGCAAGCGGCTGGAGGGCAAGGCGCCCTACGTCCTGGCCGGCGACATCGAGACCGCGACCCGGGCCGCCTTCGCCGACGCGCGGGCGGCGGGCGAGGAGGCGATCGTCCTGCTCTCGCCGGCCTGCGCCTCGTTCGACCAGTTCCCCGACTTCGAGGTCCGCGGCGACGCCTTCCGCGCCGCCGTCCAGGGCCTTCTGGACCAGCCGCTCAGAGGGGTCGCCCGATGACGCCACAGCAGCACGCCTTTCCGCGGACGGACCGATCGCGCATGGGCGTGTGGTGGTGGACCACCGACCACCTGCTGCTCGGGGCGGCGGCCATCCTGATCGTGCTGGGCGTGCTCCTGTCCTTCGCCTCCAGCCCGGCGGCGGCCCAGCGGATGAACATCGGCGACCCGTTCCACTTCGCGGTGCGCCAGTGCGTGTTCGCGGTCGGGGCGGCGGCGGTGCTGCTCAGCGTCTCGATGATGTCGCCCAAGGGCATCCGCCGGTCGGCCTTCTTCATCTATGGCGTCGCCATCGCCATCATGGTCGCCCTGCCGCTGCTGGGCCACCACGCCAAGGGCGCCACCCGCTGGCTGGAGTTCGGCGGCTTCTCGCTGCAGCCGTCCGAGTTCATGAAGCCGGCCCTGATCGTCCTGGCCTCGTGGATGTTCGCCGAGGGCCAGAAGGGCGAGGGGGTGCCGGGCGTCTCGATCGCCTTCGTGCTCTACGCCCTGGCCGTCGCGCTCCTGCTGGTGCAGCCGGATGTCGGCCAGACGGTGCTGATCACCATCGCCTTCGGCGCGGCCTTCTTCATGGCCGGGGTGCCGTTCAAGTGGATCGTCGGCCTGGGCGTCGTGGCCATGGGCGGCGGGGTCTCGCTCTATTTCGCCTTCCAGCACGTCGCCAGCCGGGTGAAGCGGTTCCTGTCGCCGGACGGCGCCGACACCCACCAGGTCGACCGCGCCCAGGAGGCCATCGCCGCCGGCGGCCTGTTCGGCCGCGGCCCGGGCGAGGGGGTGATGAAGCGCCACGTACCCGACCTGCACACCGACTTCATCTATTCGGTGGCGGCCGAGGAGTACGGCCTGATCTTTTCCCTGCTCCTGATCAGCCTGTTTTGCTTCATCGTCATCCGCGGCCTCTACAAGGCGATGAAGCTGTCCGATCCGTTCGAGCAGGTGGCCGCCGGCGGCCTGTTCGTGCTGGTCGGCCAGCAGGCGTTCATCAATATCGCGGTCAACTTGAACATGATCCCGACCAAGGGCATGACCCTGCCGTTCATCTCGTACGGAGGCTCCTCGATGCTGGCCATGGGGCTGACCATGGGCATGGCGCTGGCCCTGACCCGCAAGCGTCCCGGCGCCTACAGCCATCCCGAGGCCGCCGCCGGCGCCTTCGCGTGAGCCGGACAGCGGTCGTCGCCGCCGGCGGCACCGGCGGCCACCTGTTCCCCGCCCAGGCCCTGGCCGAGGCCCTGATCGCGCGCGGCTGGACGGTGGTCCTGGCCACCGACGAGCGCGGCGCGGCCTACGCCGGCGGTTTCCCGGCCAAGGAGCGGATCGCGCTGTCGGCGGCGACCTACCGGCCGGGCGATCCCCTGGGCATGGTCCGCGCGGGCCTGGCCATCGTGCGCGGCGTGCTGCAGGCCAGGGCGGCGTTCAGGCGGCTGTCGCCGGCCGTGGTGGTGGGCTTCGGCGGCTATCCCTCGCTGCCGGCGCTGATCGCGGCGGTCACGGCGGGCCGGCCGACGGTGATCCACGAGCAGAACGCGGTCATGGGCCGCGCCAACCGGCTGCTGGCGCCGCGGGTGACGACGGTCGCCTGCGCCTTCCCGACCCTGCAGAAGGCCGACCCGGCCGTCGCCGCCCGCGCCAAGGTGGTCGGCAATCCGGTGCGGCCCGAGATCCGCGCCCTGGCCGACCAGCCCTATGTCCCGCCCGACGGTCCGCTGCGCCTGCTGGTCACCGGCGGAAGCCAGGGCGCGCGCCTGCTCTCCGAGCTTACCCCGCGGGCCGTGGCCCTGCTGCCGGAGGCGCTGCGCTGCCGCCTGACCGTGCAGCAACAGACCCGCCAGGAATCGATCGACGAGGCCCGGCGCGTCTATGGCGACGCCCTGGTCGAGGCCGAGATCGCGCCCTTCTTCACCGGCATGGCCCAGCGGCTGGCCCAGGCCCACCTGATGGTCGGCCGGGCGGGGGCCTCGACCGTCTGCGAGATCGCGGTGGCCGGCAGGCCCTCGATCCTGGTGCCGCTCAAGATCGCCCTCGACGACGACCAGGGCCAGAACGCGCGCCTCCTGGCCGAGGCCGGCGCGGCGGTGGTGCTGCGCGAGGACGAGCTGACCGTCGAGCGCATGGCCGAGACGCTGGAGAGCCTGCTGGGCGATCCCGCCCGCCTGGCCCGCATGGCCGCCGCCGCCCGCGCCGTGGCCCGGCCCGACGCCGCCGAACGCCTGGCCGACGTGGTCGAGGCGACGGCGGGTCAGGAAACGCCGCTCACCGGGACGAGCGGTCGATAGGGTCTCGTCCCCGCCCCTGAGCCGCAGGGGGTCGGCCTGCTGCAGCTCGACTAGCGACGCGCCGGCTCCGGCCCGCGACGGCCAAGCTGTCGCGCGGCGCGGAAATCGGCTAGCTAGCCGGAATGAACCGACGACCCGTCCCCTTCGACCTCGGCCCTGTCCACTTCATCGGCATCGGCGGCATCGGCATGAGCGGCATCGCCGAGATCATGCTGCGCATCGGCTATGTGGTGCAGGGCTCCGACGCCAAGGCTTCCGCCAACACCGAGCGGCTGGAGAAGCTCGGTGCGCGGATCTTCATCGGCCACGACGCCGCCCACGTGGAGGGCGCCTCGGCCATCGTCTATTCGACGGCGGTCAAGCCGGACAATCCGGAGATGGTCGCTGGGCGCGAGCGCCGCCTGCCGCTGGTGCGCCGCGCCGAGATGCTGGCCGAGCTGATGCGGCTGCAGTTCTCGGTGGCCGTCGGCGGCACCCACGGCAAGACCACCACCACCTCGATGGTCGCCGCCCTGCTGGACGCCGGCGGCCTGGACCCGACGGTGGTCAACGGCGGCATCATCAACGCCTACGGCACCAACGCCAAGGTGGGCGAGGGCGACTGGATCGTGGTCGAGGCCGACGAGAGCGACGGCACCTTCCTGCGCCTGCGCTCGACCGTGGCCATCGTGACCAACATCGACCCCGAGCACCTGGACCACTACGGCGACTTCGAGGCGGTCAAGAAGGCCTTCCTGGACTTCGTCGAGAGCGTCCCCTTCTACGGCTTCGCGGCGGTCTGCACCGACCACGCCGAGGTCCAGGCCATGGCCGCCAAGGTCGAGAACCGGCGGATCATCCCCTACGGCACCAATCCCCAGGCCGAGGTCCGGGCGGTCAACGTGACCATGGGCGCCTCGGGCGCCAGGTTCGACGTGGTGATCACCCCGCGCGAGGGCGAGGCGGTGACCTTCGCCGGCCTGCGCCTGCCGATGGCGGGCCTGCACAACGTGCTGAACGCGCTCGCCGCCATCGCCGTGGCGCGCGAGCTGGGCGTCGGGGACAAGGCGATCCGCAAGGGGCTGGACGGCTTCGGCGGGGTGCGCCGGCGCTTCACCACCACCGGGACCACGGGCGGCGTCCGGGTGATCGACGACTACGGCCACCATCCGGTCGAGATCGCCTCGGTGCTCAAGGCCGCCCGCGCGGTGACCGAGGGCCGGGTCGTCGCCGTGGTCCAGCCGCACCGCTACACCCGCCTGCGCGACCTGTTCCAGGAGTTCTGCGGCTGTTTCAACGACGCCGACGTGGTCATCGTCGCCGACGTCTATCCGGCCGGAGAGGCGCCGATCGAGGGCGTCGGCCGCGACGCCCTGGTCGAGGGCCTGCGCCGCTGGGGCCACCGCCGGGTCCTGGCGCTGGACGGGCCGGCCGAACTGGCGGGCGTGGTGGCCGAGGAGGCCAAATCGGGCGACCTGGTGGTCTGCCTGGGCGCCGGCGACATCACCGCCTGGGCCTACGCCCTCCCGGGCCAGCTCGAGGCGCTGGCCGGCGAGGCGACGCCCGCCCAATGACTTGGCGCGACCGCCTGCCGCCGGCGCGCGGCAAGCTGATGTTCGACGAGGCGCTGGCGCCCTTCACCTGGCTCAGGGTCGGCGGGCCGGCGGACGCGCTGTTCCTGCCCGAGGATGAGGACGACCTCGCCGCCTTCCTGGCCGGGCTCGACCCGGCGGTCCCGGTCACCCCGATCGGCGTCGGCTCGAACCTCCTGGTGCGCGACGGCGGGGTCGAGGGGGTGGTGGTCCGCCTGGGCCGCGCCTTCGCCCGAGTCGAGCCGCGCGGGCAGGGCGCCATCTTCGCCGGTTCGGCGGCGCTGGACGCGGCCCTGGCGCGCGAGGCGGCCCGGGCCGGGATCGCGGGGCTGGAATTCTACCGCGGCGTTCCGGGTACGGTCGGCGGGGCGCTGGTGATGAACGCCGGCTGCTATGGCGCCGAGACCAAGGACGTGCTGGCCGAGGCCTACGCCGTCACCCGCGACGGCCGGCGGATCACCTTGAGCAACGCCGAGATGGACTTCGTCTATCGCAAGTCGCGCGCGGCCGCCGAGCGCTGGCTGATCTTCACCGGCGGCCTGTTCCGGGGCCAGCCGGACGAGCCCGCCGCGATCGAGGCGCGAATGGCGGCGATCACCGAGCGGCGCGAGGCCTCCCAGCCGATCCGCGAGAAGACCGGCGGCTCGACCTTCAAGAACCCGACCGGCGACAGCGCCTGGCGGCTGGTGGACGCGGCCGGCTGGCGCGGCAAGCCGTTCGGCGGCGCGCGCTTCTCCGAACAGCACGCCAACTTCTTGATCAACGGCGGCGAGGCCACCGCCGCCGACCTGGAGGGCCTGGGCGAGCAGGTGCGCGCGGACGTCAAGGCCCGCTTCGGCGTCGCGCTGGAGTGGGAGATCAAGCGCATCGGCCGGCCCGCGCCGTGAGGGGCGCCGCCCGATCGGCGGTGGCGCTTTGGCCCGCGACCCGGCAATCTGGCCGCCGAGCCTGCCGGAGCCTGCCCTGATGTCGCCCCGCGCCACCCTCGCCGAGATGATCCGCGACGCCGAGCGCATCGTCGTCTTCACCGGCGCGGGCATCTCCACCGAGTCGGGCATTCCCGACTTCCGCAGTCCGGGCGGCGTCTGGAGCCGGATGAAGCCGATCTATTTCCAGGACTTCGTCGCCAGCGAGGACAAGCGGCGCGAGGCCTGGACGCGGGTGTTCGCCGGCTCGGCCGGCTGGACCGGCCGCGCGCCCAACGCCGGCCACTTCGCCGTCGCCCGCCTGGTCGAGCAGGGTAGGGCCGCGGCGGTGATCACCCAGAACGTCGACAACCTGCACCAGGAATCCGGCGTGCCGGCCGAACGGGTGATCGAGATCCACGGCAACGCCAGCTATGCGACCTGCCTGGAATGCGGCCTGCGGCACGAACTGGAGGACCTGCGGCCGGTGTTCGTCGAGCGCGGCGAGATCCCGAGCTGCCGGGCCTGCGGCGGCCTGGTCAAGAGCGCCACCATCTCGTTCGGCCAGCCGATGCCGGAGGCGCAGATGAGCCGGGCCGAGGCCGAGACCCTGGCCTGCGACCTCTTCCTGGTGCTGGGCTCGTCCCTGGTGGTCTATCCGGCGGCGGGCCTGCCGGTGCTGGCCAAGCGCAATGGCGCGCGCCTGGTCATCGTCAACCGCGAGCCGACCGAGCAGGACCCGCTGGCCGACCTGGTGCTGCACGACGAGATCGGCCCGGTCATGGCGAGCGTCGTCGCGGCGGGTTAGGAACAGTCGGATTTTGTTTGTTGGGGGCGTGAGCATGCGCGTGATCCTGGGGCTGGCCGCCGCCGCGGCCTTGGTCGGGGCGCCCGCCCTTGCGGCCGATCCGCTGCGCGCGGCGGCCGACGCGGCGCGCGACGCGGGGCTGAAGGACCCCACCGCCTACCAGCTGGTCGAATCGATCTCGACCGACGTCGGCCCGCGCCTGGCCGGGTCCGAGGCCGCCGCCCGCGCCCGCGACTGGGGCGTGGCCCGGCTGAAGGCGCTGGGCTTCTCCAACGTCCACGTCGAGCCGTTCCCGATCACCGCCTGGGCGCGCGGGGCCGAGGAGGCCACGCTGACCGCGCCCTACGCCGAGAGGCTGGCGATCCTCGGCCTCGGCGGCTCGGTCCCGACGCCGCCCGACGGGGTCGAGGGCGAGGCGGTGGTGTTCCGTAGCTACGCCGACCTCCTGGCCGCCCCGCCGGGGTCGCTGGCCGGCAAGATCGCCGTGGTCACCCAGGGCATGGCCCGCACCGACGACGGCGCGGGCTATGGCGCGGCCAATCCCATCCGCCGCTCGGGCGCGAGCGAGGCCGCCCGGCGCGGCGCCGTCGCCTACCTGATCCGCTCCCTGGCCACCGGCGTCAGCCGCGAGCCGCACACCGGCGCGCTGAACTACGCCGCCGACGCGCCGAAGATCCCGGCCGCCGCCCTGTCGGTGATCGACGCCCAATTGCTGGACCGCCTGGCCGCCGAGGGCGCGCCGATCCGCATCCGGCTCAAGCTGGCCTCCGCCAGCGGCCCGGCGACCGGCTGGACGGTGGTGGGCGAAATCCCCGGGCGCGAGCACCCGGACCAGGTGATCCTGATCGGCGGCCACCTCGATTCCTGGGACCCGGGCACGGGCTCGATCGACGACGGCGCGGGCATCGCCATCGCCGTGGGCGCCGCCCACGTCGCCACCGCCGGCCATCCGCTCAAGCGCACGGTGCGCGTGGCCATGTTCGGGGCCGAGGAGATGGATTTCACCAACGCCGCCTTCACCGCCGCCCACAAGGCCGAGGTCCCGGGCCTCGTCGCCGTCGGCGAGATCGACGAGGGGGCGGACAACGTCTGGAAGGTCGACCTGCCGGAGGGCGCGGGCGAACGGCCGCAGATGAAGACCCTGGCCGCGAGCCTGGCCCCGCTGAAGATCTTCGTCTCGCCCGACCCGGCGAAGTTCGGCGGCTCGGACATCCGCGGCCTGGCCGCCGCCGGCGCGCCGGTGGTGGTCTTCCACCAGGACGCCAGCCGCTATTTCGACTGGCACCACACCTCGGAGGACACCCTGGACAAGGTCGACCCGGTCCAGATGAACCAGAACGTCGCCGCCTGGGCCGCCTTCCTCACCATCGTCGGCGATTCCGACGTGGACCTGCGGCCGGCCCCGGCGCTCCCCACCGCGCAGGCCAAGCCTTGAGCGCGCCGATCTACCTCGCGCGCCACGGCGAGACCGAGTTCAACCGCGCGGGCCTGGTCCAGGGCCGCGGGGACTCGCCGCTGACCGAGGCGGGCCGGGCGCAGGCCCGCCGCGTCGGCGCCCAGCTCGGGCGGCTGCAGGCGCGCGAGGCCCGGCCCTTCCGGCTCTGGTCCAGCCCGTTGCCGCGCGCCCTGACGACGGCGCAGATCATCGCCGAGGCCGCCGGCCATCCGGGCGCGATCACCGTCGACGAGCGGCTGGCCGAGATCGGCGGCGGCAGCTTCGAGGGACTGTCGCGCGACGACATCCTCGCCCGCGTCCCCGAGGCCGGCGCGCACGAGATTCTGCTGCTGCGCGCGCCGGACGGGGAGGGGCTGGCGGCCGTCCAGGCGCGGCTGCGCGATTGGCTGGCCGAGGTCGCGGCCGAGCCGGCCGCGGCGCACCTGGCGGTCAGCCACTCGGGAACCGGCCGGGTGCTGCGCAGCCTCTGGCTGGGCCTGGACCTCGCAGCCGCCATGCGCCTGCCCGCGCCCCAGGACGCCCTGTTCCGGCTGGAACAGGGCGTCGAGGAGCGGATCGACTGCGCCTAGCAAGGTCCGCCTTAAAGCCGCTCGTCCCCGCGAAGGCGGGGACCCAGGCGTTTTGTGTTCGGAAGGACTTACGACCAGCCGAGGCGCCGATAGGCTGCAACGAAAAAGCCTGGATCCCCGCCTTCGCGGGGATGAGCGGAGTGGGTGTCAGGCCCCCCGATTGATCCGTCCCGCAAATTGAACCCGGACCCCTAAGCCGGCTCCAGCGCGGCGGCCTGGGCCACGCCGGCCCAGGGGAATTCCGGATAGAACCGGGTCATCATCCGGTCGACGTAGGCGGTCAGGGTGTCGAACTGCTCCGCCTGCCGGCGCAGGGGCGAGTCGAAGAACGGCGTCAGCAGGCCGGCCAGCAGGCCGAAGGCCGTCGCGTCGACGCCGCAGGGCTGGGCGCCCATCAGGCAGGGCTTGTCGCCGAGGAACAGGGCCAGGGCGGAGAGCGAACGCACGCCCAGTTCGACCACCTCGTCGGGCGCGTGGCGCGCGACGCCCTGGGCGCGCAGGGCGGCGGTCACCTTGGCCAGCATGTCGGCGCGCAGCGCCGGGCGGGCCGCCTCGGGCGCGGCGTCGACGAAGTGCGCCGGTCCCTTGTTGAAGTTCTCCGGGATCAGCCAGCGGCCGTAGATGACGGCGGGGCCGAGGTGGTTCTCCAGCATCCGCTCGATGGCCCAGGCGCTGGCGCGCTCCTGTTCGTTCAGGCCTTCGTCCAGGTCGACGCTGTACTTCCACTCGGCGTGGGCGCGGATGTAGGTGGAATCGGCGATCCGCTCGCCGTCGTCGTCGATGAACGGCAACTGGCCCTTGGGCGAGGCGTCGGGCGTGGCGGTCAGCTTGCGGTAGGCCAGGCCCGCCAGCTTCAGCTGGACCTCGGTCTTGGTGACGTAGGGGCTCTTTTCCGGCAGGCCGAAACCGGGGCCGAAGCCATAAAGGGTGATCATCGCGGGGCTCCTTGGTCAGATAGGCCTTGCCTACCGCCACCCTGCCGCCACCATGCTGTCAGCATGGATCGGTTAGGACCGACCGGATGAGACGCGCCGACCGCCTGTTCCAGATCATCCAGATCCTGCGCCGCGCGCGCGGGCCGCTGACGGCCGACGCCGTGGCGGCCGAGCTGGAGACGTCCAAGCGCACCGTCTACCGCGACGTCGCCGCCCTGATCGGCCAGCGGGTGCCGATCCGCGGCGAGGCGGGGATCGGCTATGTGCTGGAGGGCGGCTTCGACCTGCCGCCGCTGATGCTGACGTCCGACGAGATCGAGGCGGCGGTGCTGGGCGCCCAGTGGGTCGCGGCGCGGGGCGACCCGGCCCTGGCCAAGGCCGCGCAGGACCTGATCGCCAAGATCGGCGTGGCGGTGCCCGAGCGGCTGCGGTCCTTCCTGCTGGAGCCGGCGAGCGTCTCGGCGCCGGTCCGCGCCCGCACCGAGGACCGGCTGGACATCGCCCAGGTGCGCGCCTGGATCCACGCCGGCCGCAAGATCCGGCTGCGCTACCTCGACGAGGCGGGCCGCGAGACCCGGCGGGTGATCTGGCCGGTGGTGGTGGGCTATTTCGAGGCCACCCGCATGCTGGTCGCCTGGTGCGAGCTGCGCGGCGACTTCCGCCGCTTCCGCACCGACCGGGTGGCGGAGGCGGTGTTCCTGGACGAGCGCCACGGCGAGCGCCGCGACGCCCTGCGCGCCCGCTGGCGTCGCGCCCTGGCCCAGGACGCGTCCGCGCGGGGCGCCGAAACGGCTTAACAGGCCGCGGCGATTGGGCGACAAGCGGCCCCGATGGGCGCGGTTGGGCGCCGTGGGAGTCGCGGGTTCATGAGCGGAAGGCTGTCTGGCCAGCATGTGGCCGTCCTGATGGGCGGCTTGTCGTCCGAGCGCGAGGTGTCGCTGGTCTCGGGCCGGGCCTGCGCCGACGCGCTGGAGCGCTCGGGCGCGCGGGTCACCCGCATCGACGCCGGCCGCGACCTCGCCCAGGCGCTGACCCAGGCCAGGCCCGACGTGGTGTTCAACGCCCTGCACGGCGAGTGGGGCGAGGACGGTTGCGTCCAGGGCGTGCTGGAGACGCTGGACCTGCCCTACACCCACTGCGGGGTGCTGGCCTCGGCCCTGGCGATGGACAAGGCCAAGGCCAAGGCGGTGATGGCCGCGGCCGGCGTCACGGTGCCGGGCGGCGGGCTGTTCAACCGCTTCGAGGCGGCGCGCGAGCACGTCATGGCCCCGCCCTATGTGGTCAAGCCCAACGCCGAGGGCTCGTCCGTCGGCGTCATCCTGGTGTTCGAGGGCGCCAACTCGCCGCCCCAGGAACTGGCCTCGCCGGCCTGGACCTTTGGCGAGGAGGTGATGATCGAGCCCTACGTCGCCGGCAAGGAGCTGGCGGTGGCGGTGATGGACGGGCGGGCCCTGGCGGTGACCGAGATCCTGCCGCGCGCGGGCTTCTACGACTACGAGGCCAAGTACGCCGAGGGCGGCTCCAGGCACGTGGTGCCCGCGCCCCTGCCGGAGGCGGCGACCCGCAGGGCCCTGGCCATGGCCGAGCTGGCGCACGCCGCGCTTGGTTGTCGCGGCGTTACCAGATCCGACCTTCGTTATGACGACGTTAACGACCTTCTGGTCCTTTTAGAGGTCAACACCCAACCCGGCATGACGCCGACTTCGCTCGTTCCGGAGCAGGCGGCCCACCTTGGCGTTGGGTTCGACGACCTTGTGTGCTGGATGGTGGAGGACGCATATGGCCGCGGTGGTGCGGGGGGCGGCGCGTAGTTCGGCACAGCCCCGAGCCCGGTCAGCCGCCAAGGCCGGCGCCGCCAAGCGCGGCAAGGGCCAGGGCTATAACCCCGCCAAGCTTTCGGCCGCCCGTCGCGCGGGCCTTTCGCCGGCCAGCGCCGTCTCCATCGCCGCCGCCGTCGTGGTGCTGGGCGGGCTGGCGATCGTCGCCACCGACGCGCGGGTGCGCGCCTTCGCCGGCCGGATCGGCGCCGGCCTCGACCAGCAGCTCATCGCCCAGGGCCTGCGGGTGCAGACCCTGACCATCCAGGGCGCCACGCCCGAGGCCCAGGCCGACATCGCCCGCGCCACCGGCCTCTACCGCGACGAGCCGATCCTGCACCTGAACCTCGAGACGCTGCGCGACCGCGTCGCGCAGGTGGGCTGGGTCAAGAGCGCCCGGGTCGTGCGCCTGCTGCCCGACACCATCGTCGTCGCGGTCACCCAGCGGCCGACCTTCGCGGTGTGGGAGCACGGCGGCAAGGCGCTGGTCATCGACAACACCGGCCACGCCATTCCCGAGGCCGATCCGGCTCATTTCGCCAACCTGCCGCTGGTCGTCGGCGACGGCGCCGACCAGGCCGCGCCGGCGATCCTGCCGGTCGTGCGCGCGCACCCGCAGGTGATGGACCATCTTGACGCGCTGATCCGGGTGGACGGACGCCGCTGGGACCTTCGGATGAAGGACGGCAGCCTGATCCAACTTCCGGCCAGCGGCGAGGACGCCGCCCTGATCCAGCTCGACCAGCTCGATCAGAAGTCGCGGATCCTCGAACTGGGCTTTGAGCGGATCGACATGCGCGATCCGTCGCTGGTGGCCGTGCGGCCGCGGGAGACCGCGCCGCCGGGCCAGCTGGTGGCCAACGGCGCGTAACGGGCGGGTTGCTGGGGATTGGGCGCGATGTCGAAACTTGAGGACCGGCGCGAGGCGCGGGATGGATTGAAGGGGTTGTCGGTGCGTCAGCCCGTGGTGGCGGCCCTGGACCTGGGCGCCTCTAAGGTCGCCTGCTTCATCATGAAGCCGGGCGGCGTCAACCGTGAGACCCGCACCCTGCAGACCGTCGGCGTGGGCCATGTCCAGTCGCACGGCGTGCGCGGCGGCTCGATCGTCAACATGGACGAGGCCACTGACGCCATCGCCCTCGCCGTCGAGCGGGCCGAGACCGTCGCCGGGGTCAGCGTCCAGGGAGTCACCGTCACCACCTCGGGCGGGCAGCTCGCCAGCCACCGGGTGACCTCGGAAGTCTCGCTCGGCGCGCGGCCGATCGGCGACGGCGACCTCAACCGCGGCATCTCGGCCGCCCTGGCCAAGGTGCGCATGCCCGGCCGCCGGCCGATCCACCTTCTGCCCATCGCCTGGTCGGTCGACGGCCAGCGCGGCGTCCGCGACCCCCGCTCGATGTTCGGCCGCCAGCTCGGCCTGGAGCTGGTGGTGGTCTCGATCAACGAGAGCGTCTTCCAGACACTCGGCTTCTGCGTCGAGCGCGCGCACCTGGAGTTCCAGGGCGTGGTCGCCGCGCCCTTCGTCTCGGCGCTGGCGGCGCTGGAGGACGACGAGATGGACCTGGGCAGCATCTGCCTGGACATGGGCGGCGGCTCGACCTCGGTGGCGGTGTTCGCCGGCGGCTCGCTGGTCCACGTCGACAGCCTGGCGGTGGGCGGCGGCCACGTCACCGCCGACATCGCCCGCGGCCTGTCGACCTCCATCGCCGGGGCCGAGCGGATCAAGACCCTGCACGGCTCGGCCATCGCCTCGGCCAACGAGGACCGCGAGATGATCGAGGCGCCGCCCCGGGGCGACGACCCGGGCGCGGGCCCGGTGATCGCCCCGCGCTCGCTGCTCAAGGGCATCATCGCCCCGCGCGTCGAGGAGACGCTGGAGCTGCTGCGCGAGCGGCTGAAGGCGTCCGGCGCGCCGCTCGACCCGGGCGCGGGGATCGTCCTGACGGGCGGGGCGAGCCAGCTGGCCGGCGTGCGCGAGGTGGCGGTGCGGGTGTTCGACCGCCCGGTCCGGCTCGGCCGGCCACGGCGCGTGCCGCACCTGGCCGACGCCGCCTCGGGCCCGGCCTTCTGCGCCGCCGCGGGCGTGCTGCAGCGCGCAGCCTTCGGCCCGCGCGAGGTGGTTTCGCTGCGCACCCTCCTGGGCGCCAAGCCCAAGCCCCAGCCGGTTAACGGACGCGACACCCCGCTCTCGCGCGCGGCCGCCTGGCTGCGCGACAACCTCTAAGCGATCTTTCCGGCCGCCGCGGGAATTCAGTCTAGCGGTGGATAATGCTGTTTAGATCACTGGCGCGAGCGGCTCGAATCAGTTCCGTCGAGTGATTCGGCGGCGACTCGGCCCGATTCTACCCACTTCGGGCCGACGAGAGCCGTCGTCGCCGGGCCGCGGCGGGGAGGGATCATCCGTACGCCGCGCGAAATCGGCGCTCCCCGCGGCCTGATTTGGCCTTAATCGCCTTCGGATGAAGAAAATTCACGTGCGCCGCTCGATCGGCGTCCGACTCACAGTATGCAGTTAACTGCCGATTAACGATGGTGGGCGTTCAGTTAACCCAATCCGTCGAAGGGCCTGGCGGGCGGGTCGCCGGCTTCCGCAGCATACGGATCAAGGACGCAGGGGTCCCATGGCTATTCATCTTTCAGCGCCGCGTACGACCGAGTTGAAGCCGCGTATCGTCGTGTTCGGGGTCGGCGGCGCGGGTGGCAACGCCGTCAACAACATGATCGAGGCGGGCCTGGAGGGCGTCGAGTTCGTCGTCGCCAACACCGACGCCCAGCAGCTGGCCTTCTCCAAGACCGAGCGGCGCATCCAGCTCGGCGTGACCGTGACCCAGGGCCTGGGGGCCGGGGCCCATCCCGAGATCGGGATGTCCGCCGCCGAGGAGAGCGGCCTGGAGATCGGCGAGCATCTCGATGGCGCGCACATGGTGTTCATCACCGCCGGCATGGGCGGGGGCACCGGCACCGGCGCCGCGCCGATCATCGCCAAGACGGCGCGTGAACGCGGCATACTGACGGTGGGCGTGGTCACCAAGCCCTTCACCTTCGAAGGCCGCCATCGGATGCGCCTGGCCGACGCCGGCATCGCCGAGCTGCAACGCTACGTCGACACCCTGATCGTCATCCCGAACCAGAACGAGTTCCGCATCGCCAACGAGCGGACCACCTTCGCCGAAGCCTTCGGCATGGCCGACCAGGTGCTGCATTCGGGCGTCCGCTCGATCACCGACCTGATGGTGCTGCCGGGCCTGATCAACCTCGACTTCGCCGACGTCCGCACGGTCATGACCGAGATGGGCAAGGCGATGATGGGCACCGGTGAAGCCACCGGCGACGACCGCGCGCTGATGGCCTCGCAGAACGCCATCGCCAATCCGCTGCTGGACGAGGTCTCGCTCAAGGGCGCCAAGGCCGTGCTGGTCAACGTGACCGGCGGCCTGGACATGACCCTGCTGGAAGTCGACGAGGCGGCCAACGCCATCTCCGAACAGGTCGATCCGGAAGCCAACATCATCTTCGGCGCGGCCTTCGATCCGGCCCTGGAAGGCAAGATCCGCGTGTCGGTGGTCGCCACCGGCATGGACGGCATGTCGATCTCGGCGATCGAGCCCAAGCCGGTCCGCGTGCCGGTCACCGCGCCGGCGCTGAAGATCAAGGAACCGGTGGCCAAGGCCCCGGTGACCGAGCCGGCCCAGACCCCGGTCTACGCCCAGTCGCTGGCCGAGCCCGCTCGCCCGACCCAGCCCTCGCTCTATCCCGACCTGTCCGACGCGGCCCCGGTCGAGATGCGCCCCGCCGCCGAACTCGAGCCGATGGCCGAGCCGGCGATGGAGGCGGCGATCGAAGCGGAGGCCTACGACGAGCCGGCGATCATCGAGCCCGCGCGTCCGGCGGCCAAGGTCGCCAAGATCGAGGAAGAGGCGCCGCTGTTCGCCGACCGGCCGCTGGCCCAGGACGACGCGCGCCACAGCAAGGGCGGCTGGCTCAGCCTGTTCGGCGGCGGCCGCGCCCGTCAGGAAGCGCCCGCGCCGCTGCGCGACTACCGCAACGACCCGACCCCGGTGCTGCAAGCCAGGGCCGCCGCCGCGGCCGCCCAGGCGGTCCAGCCGGCCCCGGAAGAGCAGGCCGATTCGGCCGAGGATCTGGAGATCCCCTCCTTCCTCCGTCGCCTCGCAAATTAGTTCGGTTTTTCAACGGCTAAGGTCGAAACATTCCGAAACAGGAGTTGTGTTGCCGCCAGGCGGCGCAACTTCTAATGCCAAGGTTAAGGCCAGGTTGGCCGCGTTCCCTGGCTCGGGTTTCGGAAGGTTTCGATCTTGGTGTCTTCGGCGGCTTTCCAACATACCCTGTCCGCGCCGGCGATCATCGCCGGCGTTGGCGTTCATACCGGCCGGCGGGTGCGCGTCTCGATCCGCCCGGCGCCGGCCGACAGCGGCATCGTCTGGGTCCGCACCGACGTCCTCGACCGTGACAATCGTATCCCGGCCCTCGGCGAGGCGGTGGTCGAAACCCGGATGGAGACGGTGCTCGGCAACGCCGCCGGGGTGACCGTCGCCACCGTCGAACATCTCTCGGCCAGCCTGGCGGCGCTCGGCGTCGACAACGCCACCGTCGAACTGGACGGCCCGGAAGCCCCGATCATGGACGGCTCGGCCGAGCCGTTCGTGCAATTGCTCGACCGCGCGGGCCTGCGCCTCCAGGACGCGCCGCGCCGCTACATCGAGATCCTGTCGCCGGTCGAGGTGGTCGAAGGCGACAAGCGCGCCGCGCTGCTGCCGGCCGACCAATTCGAGATCGCCTTCGAGATCGCCTTTTCCAGCGGCGCGATCGGCCGCCAGAGCATCGACCTGGCCGTCAACGCCCGCAGCTTCCGCGCCGAACTGGCCGGCGCGCGCACCTTCGGCTTCATCCAGGAGGTCGAGGCCCTGCGGCGCATGGGCCTGGGGCTCGGCGGGTCGATGGAGAACGTGGTGGTGATCGATTCCGACCGCGTGCTCAATCCCGAGGGCCTGCGCTGGGCCGACGAGTTCGTTCGCCACAAGGCGCTCGACGCGGTCGGCGATCTGAGCCTGCTGGGCGCGCCGCTGATCGGCCGATTCGAGGGCCGTTACGCCGGCCACGGGATCAACAACGCCCTGGTGCGGGCGCTTCTGGCCCAACCCGACGCCTGGCGGGTTCGCACCTTCACCGAGTCCTACGCCCAAGCCGGCTGATCCTGGACGCGAACGGCTTCCCACGGCCACGTCACATCGTTTGCGCTCCGACCGGCGTAGTGTAGAAGCCGACGGGTCATCCATTCACTCCAGGCGCGGGGGCGTCTTGTTCGAGGTGGTCGTCCGTGCTCGCTAAACTCCGTGGCCGCCCGACGGCCGTCCTCGTCGTGGTGGCCAGTACGGTCCTGCTGTCGGGGTGCGCGCTGCTCCATCGGCACAAACACAACGAGGACACCACCTATTCCGAACGCCCCGTCGACCAGCTGTACGCGGCCGGCGCCGAACGGATGGACCGTCACCAGTGGAGCGAGGGCGTCACCTATTTCAAGGAGGTGGAGCGCCAGCACCCCTATTCGGAATGGTCGCGCCGCTCGATCCTGATGGAGGCCTTCGCCCACTACGAGGCGAACCAGTATGATGACGCCATCGCCGATGCGAACCGCTTCATCGAGCTCTATCCGGGCAACGCCTCGACCGCCTACGCCTACTATCTGAAGGCCGAGTGCTACTTCGAACAGATCCTCGACGTCGGCCGCGACCAGGCCGCCACCGAACAGGCGCTGAGCGCCATGCGCGAGGTCGATCGCCGCTATCCGAAGACCGAGTACGCCCTCGACGCCCGGCTGAAGATCGACATGATCAACGACCAGCTGGCCGGCAAGGAAATGAGCGTCGGCCGCTGGTACCTGCGCCAAGGCGACACCCTGGCCGCGATCGGCCGGTTCAAGTACGTGGTCGAGCGCTACCAGACCACCAGCGACGCGCCGGAGGCGCTGTACCGGCTGACCGAGGCCTATCTGACCCTGGGTCTGGTCGAGGAAGCCAAGCGCAACGCCTCGGTGCTCGGCTACAACTTCCCGGGCGACGTCTGGTACGCCGACGCCTACAAGCTGATGACCGACCGCGGGCTGCGCCCGGCGGTCGAGCCCAAGCCCGGCAAGGACGGCTTCTTCCATCGCGCCGCCCGCGTGCTCAGCCTGAAGTCGGCCCACGGCTCGGCCCCGCCGCCGCCATCGGACGCTCAGGCGGCCTCCGCCTCGGCCGAGGCGGCGCCCGCCGCGCCGAGCAAGCCGCCGGTCCATCACTGGTACGGCTTCTTTACCGGCGAATCCTCGTCCGCCGAGCCGGCCGCTCCGCCCCCGCCGCCCGCGCCCAAGCCGGACGCTCAGAACGCGCCGCAGGACGCCGCGACCGCGCCTCAGGAGGCCGCCGCCGCGCCTGAGGCGGCTCCGGCCGCCGCGGCTCAGCCCGCGCACCACTGGTACAACGCCCTCGGCATCGGCTCGAAGCCGAAGCCGGCGGCCAGCGACGCCTCGACCGCCTCGTCCGACCAGTCGACCCCGCCGAAGAAGAAGAGCGGTGGGATACGCTGGCCCTGGTCCAAGCCGGCCCCCAGCGACTCCTCGGCGCCGGCCTCCGGCGCCGCGCCCGCCGCCGCCCAGCCGTGATTTCACGCCGGCGCGGTTGAGCTGGCGCAGATTCTTGGCGATCCTGCAGCCATGCTGATCGGGCTAGCCATCCGCGACGTCGTACTGATCGAGAGTCTCGACCTGGCCATCGGTCCGGGCCTGACCGCGCTGACCGGCGAGACCGGCGCCGGCAAGTCGATCATCCTGGACGCGCTGGGCCTGGCCACCGGCCAGCGCGCCGACGCGGGCCTGGTCCGTCGCGGCGCGAGCCAGGCCCAGGCCACCGCCATCTTCGCCCTGACCGCCGACCATCCGGTCTGGGCCTATCTCGAGGACAAGGGCCTGGGCGGCGCGCCGGACGAGGACCTGGTGCTGCGCCGACAGCTGAGCGCCGACGGCCGCTCGCGCGCCTTCGTCAACGACCAGGCGACCAGCGTCGGCGTGCTGCGCGATCTGGGCGCCTTGCTGCTCGAGGTGCATGGCCAGCACGAGACCGTGGGCCTCCTGGACGCGCGCACGGACCGGCCGCTGCTGGACGCCTTCGGCGGCCTGGGCGGTGAGACGGGCGCCTGCAGGGACGCC
>JARLIQ010000016.1 GCA_031291645.1 Caulobacteraceae bacterium
AAAAGCCGCCGTCGGCGCGCCGGCGCCAGGACCCCAGGTGGACCTCGTAGGCCGAGATCGGCGAGCGGCGGGGGGGGGCCGCCCTGGGGGCCCGCCGCGGCGGCAGCGCGCCCCCCGCAAAACCCTGCGGGCGGGAGACCCCACCGGCGGGCGGTGTGGGCGGCCCGAGGGGGGTGTTGGGGGGGGGCGGGGGGGGGCGGGGGGCGGCCCGCCGCGCCCCCCCCCCCCCCCCCTCGCCGATCTCGGCCTACGAGGTCCACCTGGGGTCCTGGCGCCGGCGCGCCGACGGCGGCTTTTTGTCCTACGACGAGATCGCCGACGGCCTGGTCGGCTACGCCGCCGACATGGGCTTCACCCATCTCGAATTCATGCCCGTGACCGAGCATCCGCTCGATGCGTCCTGGGGCTACCAGCCGATCGGCCTGTTCGCGCCCACCCGCCGCTTCGGCGATCCGGCCGGCTTCGCGCGCCTGGTCGACCGCGCCCACCAGGCCGGGCTCGGGGTGATCCTGGACTGGGTCCCGGCCCACTTCCCCGTCGACGCCCAGGGGCTCGCGCGCTTCGACGGCACGGCGCTCTATGAAGACGCGGACCCCAGGCGCGGATTCCATCCGGACTGGAACACCGCCATCTTCAACTTCGGCCGGCCCGAGGTGGCCAATGTGCTGCTGGCCAGCGCCCTCTACTGGCTGGACGTGTTCCACATCGACGCCCTGCGCGTGGATGCGGTCGCCTCGATGCTCTACCTCGACTATTCGCGCAAGCCGAACGAATGGCTGCCCAACGCCGAGGGCGGGCGCGAGAACCGCGAGGCCGAGGCGTTCCTGAAGCGGCTCAACACCCTGGTCTATGGCCTGGGGCAGGGCGCCATAACCTTCGCCGAGGAATCGACCAGCTGGCCCGGCGTCACCCTGCCGGTCGACGTCGGCGGCCTGGGGTTCGGCTTCAAGTGGAACATGGGGTGGATGAACGACACCCTGGAGTACATGTCCAAGGACCCGATCTATCGCAGCTACAGCCACGACAAGCTGACCTTCGGCCTGATCTACGCGTTCAGCGAGAACTTCATCCTGCCCCTGTCGCACGACGAGGTGGTGCACGGCAAAGGCACGATCCTCAGCCGCATGCCGGGCGACGACTGGCGCCAGTTCGCTGGCGCGCGGGCCTATTACGGCTTCATGTGGGGCTATCCGGGCAAGAAGCTGCTGTTCATGGGCCAGGAGTTCGGCCAGCGCCGCGAGTGGGACTTCGACGGCCAGCTGGACTGGTGGCTGCTGGACCACGCGCCGCACCGGGGCCTGCAGGCCGTCGTGCGCGACCTGAACCGGCTCTATCGCGACATCCCAGCGCTGTACGCGCGCGACTGCGAAGGCGAGGGCTTCCGGTGGATCGTGGTCGACGACAAGAGCCAGTCGGTGGTGGCCTGGCTGCGCTTCGGGCCGCCCGGCGAGCCGCCGGTGGCCGTCGTCTGCAACTTCACGCCGGTGCCCAGACACGGCTACCGCATGGGCTTGCCGCACGCCGGACGGTGGCTGGAGATCTTCAATTCGGACGCCAGCGTCTATGGCGGCTCGGGCCTCGGCAACCAGGGCGCGATCGAGGCGACCGGCTCGCCCGCGCACGGCCTGGAGGCCTCCGCCGCGATCACGCTGCCGCCGTTATCCACCGTCTATTTCCAGTTTCAACCACACGCTTGGGACCGATAGTCTCTCGCTTGAAGACGGAGAGGTTCCCATGCCGGCGATCCCAAGCGCCCCCCTGTCCCGTCACGCCATGGCCTATGTGCTCGCGGGCGGCCGCGGCAGCCGCCTCTTGGAGCTGACGGACGTGCGGGCCAAGCCCGCGGTCTATTTCGGCGGCAAGTTCCGCATCATCGACTTCGCCCTGTCCAACGCCCTGAACTCGGGCATCCGGCGCATCGCCGTCGCCACCCAGTACAAGGCCCACAGCCTGATCCGCCACCTGCAGCGCGGCTGGAACTTCTTCCGGCCCGAGCGCAACGAGACCTTCGACATCCTGCCCGCAAGCCAGCGGGTGTCCGAGGAGAAATGGTACGCCGGCACGGCCGACGCGGTGTTCCAGAACATCGACATCGTCCAGGACTACGAGCCTCGCTTCGTGATCGTGCTGGCCGGCGACCACGTCTACAAGATGGACTTCGAGCCGATGCTGCAGCAGCACGTCGAGCAGGGCGCGGACGTGACCGTGGCCTGCATCGAGGTGCCGCCGTCCGAGGCCACCGCCTTCGGCGTCATGAAGGTCGACGAGACCGACCGGATCATCGAGTTCGTCGAAAAGCCGGCCAAGCCGCCGACCATCCCCGGGCGGCCCGACCAGTGCCTGGCCAGCATGGGCATCTATGTGTTCGAGACCCGCTTCCTGGCCGACCAGCTTCGCCTCGACGCCGCCGATCCGAACTCCAGCCACGACTTCGGCAAGGACATCATCCCGAGGCTGGTCAAGGAGGCCAAGGCGGTCGCCCACCCGTTCGAGCGCTCGTGCATCCGCCCGGCGCCCGAGGCGCATTCCTACTGGCGCGACGTCGGCACCATCGACAGCTATTTCGCCGCCAACATCGACCTGACCGAGGTGGTCCCGGACCTCGACCTCTATGACCGCAACTGGCCGATCTGGACCTACAGCGAGATGAACGCCCCGGCCAAGTTCGTGCACGACTATCCGGGCCGGCGCGGCTCGGCCACCGCCTCGCTGGTCGCCGGCGGCTGCGTGGTCTCGGGCGCCAGCGTCTGGCGCTCGCTGCTGTTCAGTGGTGTACGGATCAATTCCTACAGCTCGGTCGAGCTGGCGGTGGTGCTGCCGGACGTTCACATCGGCCGCTCGGCCAAGCTGCGCAACGTGATCGTCGACCGGGGCGTGCGCATCCCGCCGGGCCTGATCGTCGGCGAGGACCCGCTGATCGACGGCCAGCGCTTCCGCCGGTCCGAAGGCGGGGTCTGCCTGATCACCCAGACGATGATCGATCGTCTGGGCGCATGACGCGGATCGAAATCCTTTCCGTCGCGTCCGAGGTCTATCCGCTGATCAAGACCGGAGGCCTGGCCGATGTGGCCGGCGCGCTGCCCGGCGCGCTCAAGGGCCAGGGGTTCGCCGTGCGCACCCTGGTCCCGGGCTATCCGGCGGTGGTCCGGGCGATGAGGCGGGCCGAGACGGCGCTTTCCTTCGACGACTTCTTCGGCGGGCCGGCGCGGCTGCTGGCCGGCCGCGCGGCGGGGCTCGACCTGTTCGTGCTCGACGCGCCGCACCTCTTCGTCCGCCCGGGCGGACCCTACGCCGACGCGGGCGGGCGCGAATGGGGTGACAACGCCGTCCGCTTCGCCGCCCTGGGCCGGATCGGCGCCAGCCTCGGCCAGGGGCTGCTCGAGGGCTACGCCCCCGCCGTCGTTCACGCCCACGACTGGCAGGCGGGCCTGACGGCGGCCTATCTGACCTATGACCGCGGGCGACGGCCGGGCGCGGTGATGACCGTGCACAACCTGGCCTTCCAGGGGCAGTTCGACCCACGCCTGCTGCACGCCCTGGGCCTGCCGGCGGCGGCCTTCACCCACGACGGGGTCGAGTATTATGGCGACATCGGCTTTCTGAAGGCCGGGCTGCGGCTGTCGGACCGGATCACCACGGTCTCGCCCACCTATGCGGCCGAGATCTGCACGGCCGACGGGGGCATGGGGCTGGACGGCCTGTTGCGCGGCCGGGCCGACCGGTTGAGCGGCATACTGAACGGCATCGACGTCAAGGTCTGGAACCCGGCGAGCGACCCGTTGATCGCCGCGCCGTTCGACGCCGGCGACCTGGACGCGCGCGCGGCCAACAAGGCCGAGCTGCAGGCCGCCTTCGGCCTCGATCCGGACCCGGACGCTCTTTTGTTCGCCGTGATCAGCCGGCTGAGCTGGCAGAAGGGGCTGGACCTGCTGCTCGCGGCCCTGCCGGTGCTGCTGGCCGAGGGGGCGCAGCTCGCCCTGCTGGGGGCGGGCGATCCGGACCTGCAGTCCGGCTTCGCGGCCGCCGCGGCGGCGCACCCAGGCCGCATCGCCTGCGCCTTTGGCTATGACGAGCCCCTGGCCCACCGGATCCAGGCGGGCGCGGACGCGCTGCTCGTGCCGTCGCGCTTCGAGCCCTGCGGCCTGACCCAGATGTGCGCCCTGCGCTACGGCGCCGTGCCGGTGGTGGCGCGGGTCGGCGGGCTGAACGACACCGTGGTCGACGCGAGCCCGATGGCCCTGGCGGCCGGCGGCGCGACGGGGGTGCAGTTCGGGCCGGTCGTCGCCCCGATGCTGGAAAACGCGATCCGGCGCACGGCGGACCTCTACCGCGCGCCGCGCACCTGGCGGACGATGCAGACCAACGGCATGGCCTGCGACGTCTCCTGGCGCCAGTCGGCCAAGCTCTACGCCGAGCTCTACCGCGGGCTGATCGCCGAGCGGGCGGGCTGAGACGGTGGGCGCGCGACCGATCGCCGGGATCAGCGAGGGACGCCCGGAACCCCTCGGCGTCACCCCAGCCGGGGACGGGGTCAATGTCGCGGTCTATTCCGCCGGCGCGGCCCTGATCGAATTCTGCCTGTTCGACGAGACCGGCCAGACCGAGATCGTCCGCATACCCCTGCCGGCGCACACCGGCCCGGTGTTCCATGGCCATGTCGCCGGCGTCGCGGCCGGCGCCCGCTACGGCCTGCGCGCCCACGGACCCTTCGCCCCGACCCAGGGGCAGCGGTTCAACCCGAACAAGCTGCTGGTCGACCCCTACGCCCTCGCGCTCGATCGTCCGTACGCTCTGCACCCATCGATGTTCGGCTATCGCCCGGACGATCCGAGGGGCGGCGACAGTTTCGACGCCACGGACAGCGCCGCCGTGACGCCCAAGGCGATCGTCGCCGAGGCGTCCGCGCCGCCGCCGGCCGCCGCGCCGTTCGTCCCCTGGGGCGAGACGGTGGTCTACGAGTTGCACGTGCGTGGCTTCACCAAGTCGCACCCGGACATTCCCGAGGCGATCCGCGGAACCTTCGCCGCCCTGGCCCATCCCGCGGCCATCGGCCACCTCAAGCGGCTGGGCGTCACCACGGTCGAGATCCTGCCGGCCGCCGCCTGGATCGACGAGCGCCACCTGCCGCCGCTCGGCCTCTCCAACTACTGGGGCTACAACCCGGTCAGCTTCATGGTCCCGGACCCGCGCCTGGCGCCCGGCGGCTGGGCCGAGGTGCGCGCGGCGACCGACGCCCTGGCCGCCGCCGGGATCGAGAGCGTGCTGGACGTGGTGTTCAACCACAGCGGCGAGGGCGACCAGCTCGGCCCCACCCTGTCGCTGCGCGGCCTGGACAACGCGACCTACTATCGTCTGGCGACGGACGACATGGCCGACTACATCGACGACACCGGGACCGGCGACACCCTGGCGCTGGACCGGCCGGCGGGCGTGCGGCTGGTGATGGACTCCCTGCGGACCTGGCGGCGGCTGGGCGGCATGACGGGCTTCCGCTTCGATCTCGCCACCGTGCTCGGCCGGCGGGCGGACGGCTTCGATCCGATGGCCCCGCTTCTGCTGGCGATCGACCAGGACCCCGAACTGCGCGAGCTGAAGCTGATCGCCGAGCCCTGGGACATCGGTCCCGGCGGCTACCAGTGCGGACGCTTTCCGCCAGCCTGGGGCGAATGGAACGACCGTTTCCGCGACGCCATGCGGGGCTTCTGGCGCGGCGACGGGGCCACGCTCGGCGAACTCGCGCGGCGGATGTCGGGGTCGGAGGATCTGCTGGCCGGCCGGCGGCCCAGCCGAAGCGTCAACTTCATCGTCGCCCACGACGGCTTCACCCTGGCCGACCTCGTGTCGTTCGAGCGCAAGCAGAACCTGGCCAACGGCGAGCACGGCCGCGACGGGACGGACGACAACCGCTCCTGGAACAACGGCGTCGAGGGGCCGACGGACGATCCGGCCGTGCTGGCGGCGCGCGCGGGCGACCAGCGCGCCCTCCTGGCCCTGCTGATGCTGGCCCGCGGCACGCCGATGCTGACCATGGGCGCCGAGCTCGGCCACAGCCAGGGCGGCAACAACAACGCCTACGCCCAGGACAACGCGACGAGCTGGCTCGACTGGGCCAAGGCCGACCAAGACCTGCTGGCGTTCGCGGGCCGGCTCGCCGCGATCCGCCGGGACCATCCGGCCCTGCGCGCGGACCGCTTTCTGACCGGCGAGCCCGGCGCCGCCCTCTGGCCCGACGTCGCCTGGCGCCGGGCGGACGGCGGGCCGATGACGCCGGCCGACTGGGAGGATGCGAACGGCGCGACCCTGGTCATGGCCCTGGCCGAGCCGGCGGACGGCGGGCCCGACCGCGCGGTCGTCGCCATCCACCGGGGGGCCGGCGAGATCGACGTCGTGCTGCCGGAGCCGCGCGACGGCATGGCCTGGACCCTGCTGGCCGACAGCGCCGCGCCCGACCGTTCGGGATCCGTCGAGACCCCGTCGCTGACGCTCGCCAAGCGCTCGGTGGCCGTGCTCGCCGAGACCGCCGCGCCGGACCGCAGGCCGCGCCCGGTCGATCCGGCCAGCCTCGGCCGACTGGCCGACGCCGCCGGCATCGCCGCCGACTGGTGGACCACGGACGGCCGGCGGCGCGAGGTCTCGCCGGACACCCAGCGCGCCCTGCTCGCCGCCATGGGGCTGCCGGGCGAGACCGCGCAGCAGGCCCTGGAGTCCCTGGCCGGCCTGGCGGAGGCCCACGACCGACGGGCGCTGCCCTTCGCCGTGGTGCGGCGGCTCGGCCAGCCGGTCGAGGTCCCGGTCCGGTTCGCGTCGGGCGCCGCGGCCCCGCGCACGTGGCTGACGATCACGGGCGAGGACGGCCAGGTCCAGCGCCTGCGCGTCAGTCCGGAGACCTGCGACGAGACCGCGGTGGTCGCGCGCGACGGCCGCGCCAGCCGCGCCCTGCGCCTGGTCCTGCCGGCATTGACGCTCGGCCGCTACCGGCTGACGCGCGAAGACCGGCCGGACATCGTCTGCCGACTGACGATCGCGCCGGACGCCTGTTTCGCGCCCAGGGCCCTGACGGAGGGGCGGCGCCTGTTCGGCCTCTCGGCCCAGCTCTATTCCGTGGCCCGGCAGGGCGACCAGGGGATCGGCGACTTCACCACGCTTGGCGAACTCGGCGCGGCGGCGGCGCGGGAAGGGGCGGCGGTCGTCGCGATCAATCCGCTGCACGTCCTGTTCGAGCAGGAGCGCGAGCGCGCCAGCCCCTACTATCCGTCCGACCGCCGCTTCCTCGATCCGATCTATCTCGACCTGGACAAGGTCGCGGGTGGCGGAAAGTCCCCGGTCGCCCCGCGAGCGCTGTCCGGCCAGCCGGTCATCGACTATCCGGCCGTCTGGGCGCAGAAGGCCGCCGCGCTCGAGGCGAGTTTCGCCGGCGCCGAGAACCATCCGGGGCTCGCCGATTTCATCGCGGCCGCCGGCGAGGCCCTGCAGACCTTCGCGACGTCCCAGGCCATCGCCGAGACCCGCCCGGGCGAATCCTGGCGCGTCTGGCCCGAGGCCCTGCGCGATCCCGACGGCCCGGGGGTGAGGGCGTTCGCCGAGGCCAACGCCACCCGCGTGCGCTTCCACCAGTATGTGCAGTGGCTTTGCGAACGGCAGCTGGCCGAGGCGGCCGAGGCCGCCGGCGGCCTCGAACTGGGGGTCTGCCGCGACCTGGCGGTGGGCGCCGCGCCGGACGGGGCGGAGGCGTGGGCCAAGGCGCGGCTGCTGGCCCAGGGCGTCTCGGTCGGCGCGCCGCCCGACTCGTTCAGCGCCGACGGCCAGGTCTGGGGGCTGCCACCCTTCAGCCCCCTGCGACTGGAGGAGGATGGCTACGCCCACCTGGCCCAGCTGTTCGCCGCCAACATGCGGCGCGCGGGGGCGATCCGCATCGACCATGTGCTGGGTCTGGTGCGCCAGTTCTGGGTTCCGCAGGGCGCGCACGGGTCGGAGGGCGCCTATGTCGCCTACCCGGCCGAAGACCTTCTGGGCGAACTGGCCCTGGAGAGCGAACGCGCCCGCTGCCTGGTGATCGGCGAGGACCTCGGCACCGTGCCGCCGGGGCTGCGCGAGACGCTGGCCGCGGACCAGGTGCTGAGCTATCGGGTCCTGCCGTTCGAGACGGATGACGGCCGCTTCCGCCCGCCGCAGGCCTATCCGCGGCTGGCGCTGGCCTGCGTCTCGACCCACGACCTGCCGCCCCTGGCCGGCTGGTGGGATGGGGTGGACATCGACGAACGGCTGGAGCTTGGCCTGACGTCACCGGAGGCGACCGAGCAGGCCCGCGCCGGGCGCCTCGCCGCCAGGTCCGCCCTGCTGGACGCCCTCGCCGAGGCGGGCCTGATCGAGGCCGGGCTGGACGCGACCACCGTATCCGCCTCGGACGTGACCGTGGCCATCCACGCCTTCGTGGCCAGCACGCCCAGCTTCCTCGCCGTGGCCCAGGTCGAGGACCTGGCGGGCGAGCGCAGCGCGATCAACCTACCCGGGACCGACCGGCAACGCCCGAACTGGCGCCGGCGGGTCGCCACGCCGCTGGAGGGGCTGATGGAGGCGCCCGCGGCCCGGGCCATCCTGGATGCGATCCGCGCCGCGCGGGCGGCAGGCGCGGGGCCGGCCTGAGCCAGGCGGCTCCCAGGGGGCTCCCAGGGGGCTCAGAGCGCGATGGTCGGCGGCTCCTCGGCGACGTCGACCGGCTCGGCCGGCCGGGGCCGCGGCTCGGTCAGGTCCAGCAGATCGCGATAGAGGCGCAGGTATTCCGTCGCGCTGGCGTCCCAGCCGAAGTCCCGACCCATGGCCTGCAGTTGCAGCCGGCGCCAGGCCAAGGGCTGGCGATGGAGGGCGAAGGCCCGTTCGGCCGCGCCGATCATGCCGCCGGCCGTGACCTCGTCGAAGATGAAGCCGGTCGCGGTGCGGGCCGCCAGGGTCTCCGCGTCGGCGTCGATTACGGTGTCGGCCAGCCCGCCGGTGCGCCGTACGATCGGCAAGGCCCCATAGCGCATCGCATAGAGCTGGGTCAGGCCGCAGGGCTCGAAGCGCGCCGGCGCCAGCATCATGTCGGCGCCTGCGTACAGGCGGTGCGCCAGCGGCTCCTCGTAGCCGATGTGGACAGCCAGGTTGTCCGGATAGAGCCGCCCGACCTCGGCCAGCGCGGCGGCGATGGCCGGATCGCCCTGGGCGACGATGGCGAGCTGGGCGCCGACTTTGGCGAACCACGGCAGGGCCTCGACCAGGACGTCGGCCATCTTCTGCTGGGTGAGGCGGCTGGCGAAACCGACGAGCGGGACGTCCGGCGCGACGGGCAGGCCCAGTTCGCGCTGCAGCGCGGCCTTGCAGGCGGGCTTGCCGGACATGTCCCTGGCGCTGAAGAGGGCGGGAAGGCGCGGGTCCGTCGCCGGATTCCACAGGGCCTCCTCGACGCCGTTCAATATGCCGCGGAAGTCGGCGCCGCGTTCGCGCAGGAGGCCGTCGAAGCCGACGCCGAAATCCGGGGTCAGGATTTCCCGGGCATAGGTCGGGCTGACGGTGGTCACCCGATCGGCGAACCGCACGCCGGCCTTCAGGAACGAGGCCTGGCCGTAGAATTCGCAGCCGTCGCTGGTCAGGTCCTCGTCCCGCACGCCCAGGCCGCGCGCGGTTTCCAGCGGGAAGAGGCCCTGGAAGGCGAGGTTGTGGATGGTGAAGACCGTGCGCGGCCGCCGCCGGCCGTCGGCGCGCAGCATCATCGGCAAAAGCCCGGTCTGCCAGTCGTTGGCGTGGACCACGTCCGCCTTCCAGTAGGCGGCCAGGCCCAGCCCGATCAGGGCGCCGACCTGGCTGAGGTAGGCAAAGCGCAGGGCGTTGTCGGCCCAATCCGCGCCGGCCTCGTCCGTGTACGGCCCGCCGGGCCGCCGGTAGAGCGAGGGCGCGTCGACGAGCCAGGTCGGAAGATGGGAATTCGGCAACCGGCCCGAGATCAGCCGGCCGTCCGGCACGCCCAGCACCCCGTCCAGGCTGGCCTCGACGCGGCCGCCCACGAGGGTCTCGAGCGCGGAGGGATAGGCCGGCAGCAGAAGCCGTACGTCCACGCCCTTTTCCATCAGAGCGTTGGGCAGGGCCCGGCAGACGTCGCCCAACCCGCCCGTCTTCGCCAGGGGATAGGCTTCGGACGCCACGAACAGCACCCGCATCAACACACTCCCTTCCATCCGCGGCAGGTCGGATGATGAACGCTCACGCCCAGGCCCTCATTGACTCAGATCACATTGGCCCCCGGTGGGCCGAACGGCTCCGCCTGGAAGGGCGAAAAGGCCGCCTTGGCGCGGCGGCGACGTCCGATGTCGCGGTCCGTCCGCGCCGATCAGAGCCGGGAGTCCTCCAGTTCGTCGTCGTCCGCCGCTTGGACGCTCCAGCGGCGGCTGGGCGAAGAGGGATGCACGCCCTGCTCGACCAGGGCCACGGCGTGCGCCGCGCCGCGGGCGGCCACCACCTGGAACGACGCGCACCGCTCGACGTTGTAGGCGATCCAGGCGTCCGTCAGCGCCCGGAGCATATCCTCGTCCAGCTCGCTGATCTCCCGGATCGTCTCGAACAGGCTGGCGTTCTGGGCCACGGCCACGAGGTGGTCGTTGCGCAGGGTGGCGCCGCGTTCGGTGTGGTCGGCCTCCAGCATCCCGATCAGCCGCACGCCGATCACCGCCGGCTTCGCCTCCCGGTCGGCGAGCACGAGCACGCCGACGCCGCCCTGCCGGTCGGCCAGGGGCAGGACGCCGAGCCTGAGGGAAAAGGCCGCGCCCTCGGGCAGCCAGCGTCCGAGATCGGCGCGATCCGGCTCGCCGATACGCGCGATCCAGGGGGACGGACGCCTCACCGGCTTGGCCGCCGCGCGGCGTGTGGGCCGCGGCGGCGATCGTTGCTGATCCAGCACCATCAGATCCGGCATGCTCGCCTCCCTGTCGGCGATCCGCGGAACGGAAGCGCGCGGAGTTGGCGGCGATCAACGCACAAGACTGTGACAGGGCGCCGGCCGCCCCGCTCAATCTGTCGTGATGAGGCCGGCCTTCTGTTTCCCGCTCACCGGTCGTCCGGAGGGCGGGAACACCTCGTCGTGAGCGAAGCAACAAACGGCGCGATCAGCCGCTTTCCATGCATGGCGATTGCGGGACCGACTTCCGACGAGGCGTATCGCGGCCTCACGCTGCTGACGCTGGCCAGCGCCGGCGCCTATGCCTTCATCGATCCCGACCTGGTCGAGATCATGGCGAGCCTGGGCTGGTGCACGCCCGAGGGCGAGATCACGCTGGCCGGCGAAGACGCCTTCCTGGAGGCGCAGAAGGTGCGCGCCCGCCGGGGCGCGGCGGAGGGATCGGCCCTGAACGGCCGTCCGGTGCGACGCAACTCGACCCGCAGGCGTCCGCTCCGGTAAAGGTGGTCCGGCCACTGTAGAGACAGACCCATGCCGCCACCGTTCGTCGTGCGTACCGGCTCCCCGACGCCGCGCGGCGCGACCTATGACGGCGGGGGGGTGAATTTCGCGCTGTTCTCCGCCCACGCCACGCGCGTCGAGCTCTGCCTGTTCGACCCGCAGGCCCGCGAGGAGATCGCGCGCATCACCATGCCGGACTACACCGACCAGATATTCCACGCCTATGTCGAGGGCCTGCAGCCCGGCCAGGTCTACGGCTACCGGGTCTATGGCCCCTACGCGCCGGAGGAGGGCCATCGGTTCAATCCCAACAAGCTGCTGCTGGACCCCTACGCCCGCGGCCACACCGGCGACATCCAGTGGAACGAGGCCTGCTACGGCTACGTCATCGGCTCGAAGGAGGAGGACCTCAGCTTCGACGAGCGGGACAGCGCGCCGTTCACGCCCAAGTGCGTGGTGGTCGACCCCAATTTCGACTGGCGCGGCGAGCCGGGCCGCGCGCCCACGCCCTGGGACCGCACCATCCTCTACGAGACCCACGTCAAGGGTTTCACCGCCCGCCATCCGGCCGTGCCGGAGCACCTGCGCGGCACCTACGCCGGCATGAGCGTTCGCGAGGTGATCGACTACGTCAAGGCGCTGGGGGTGACCTCGGTCGAGCTGATGCCGATCCACACCTTCCTCGACGACGCCCATCTCCTCGAAAGGGGGCTGAGGAACTACTGGGGCTACAATTCGATCGGCTTCTTCGCCCCCGACCCGCGCTACGCCTCGGACCGGCCCAACACCCTGCGCGAGTTCAAGGAGATGGTCGCCCGCTTCCACGAGGCCGGCCTCGAGGTGATCCTGGACGTGGTCTACAACCACACCGCCGAGGGCAACGAGCGCGGCGCGACCCTGTCGTTCAGGGGGATCGACAACCTCAGCTACTACCGGCTGCAGAAGGACAACAAGCGCTACTACGTCAACGACACCGGCACCGGCAACACCATGGACCTGTCGCATCCGCGGGTGATGCAGATGGTGATGGACAGCCTGCGCTACTGGCTGCAGGAGACCCACGTCGACGGCTTCCGCTTCGACCTCGGCACCATCCTCGCGCGCGAGCCCGGCGGCTTCGACGTCCGCAGCGGCTTCCTGACCGCCTGCAGCCAGGACCCGACGCTCAACACCGTCAAGCTGATCGCCGAGCCGTGGGACATCGGGCCGGGCGGCTACCAGGTCGGCCGCTTCCCGCCTGGCTGGTCCGACTGGAACGACAAGTTCCGCGGCGCCGCGCGCGATTTCTGGCGCGGCGAGGCGCCGGCCTCCGAGATGGCCCGGCGGGTCCAGGGGTCGGGCGACATCTACGACAACCAGGGCCGCCGGCCGTGGGCCAGCATCAACTTCATCACCGCCCACGACGGCTTCACCCTGAACGACCTCGTCACCTACAACGACAAGCACAACGAGGCGAACGGCGAGGAGGGGCGGGACGGCTCGGACGACAACCGCTCATGGAACTGCGGCGTCGAAGGCCCGACCGACGATCCCGCCGTCAACGCCCTGCGCCTGCGCCAGATCCGCAACCTGTTGAGCTCGCTCCTGCTCAGCCAGGGCGCGCCGATGCTGCTGGCGGGCGACGAGTTCGGCCACTCCCAGGGCGGCAACAACAACGCCTATTGCCAGGACAACGAGATCACCTGGCTGGACTGGAACCTGGGCGAGCGCGGCCAGGGCCTTCTGGACTTCACCCGCCGGGTGATCGCCCTGCGCGCCGCCCACCCGGCCTTGCGCTATCGCCGCTTCCTCGGGCGCGGCGAATTCCCGGACAATCCGCGCGACCTGACGTGGCTGGGCGTCGACGGCAAGGAGATGGCCAAGGCGGCGTGGGAGGACGCCAGCGCCCATTGCTTCGGCATGCTGATCGACGTGCCGGCCGACGGGACGGCGGAGCGCGACGTGGTGCTGCTGGCGTTCAACGGCTACCACGACGTCGTCCGCTTCACCCTGCCCCGCTCGCCGCGCGGCGGCCGCTGGCGCCGGCTCCTCGACACCAATGTCGAGGGTCAGGACGAACAGCCGATGTTCAGGGCCGGCGCCGTCTACGAGATGACCGGCAACTCCGTCCTGCTGTTCGAAGCCGCGCCGTCCAGGCGGCCCTGACTCGGAACGCCGGGCCGCGGCCGCCTCGGCTGCGCGTCAGCTCGACTGGGTGGTGTCGGGCAGGCCGAGGATGCGCTTGGAGACGATGTTGTTCTGGATCTCGGCCGATCCGCCGTAGATCGACATAGCCTTGCCCCAGAGCCAGCCGCGCACGGCCTCCAGCTCGTCGGGGGCGAAGTCCTCGCCCCCCCAGCCCAGCCCCTGGTGACCCATGATCTCCAGGGTGAGTTCGGCGCGGGCCTGGGCGACCGCGGTGGCGGAGTTCTTCAGCACCGAGGCGGCGTTGGTGGCGCCGCCGCGCGACTCGGCCATGGCCCGGGCCAGGGTCAGGCCGTGGGCCCGGGCGTCCATCAGGTGGGCGGCCAGCCGCACGCGCAGGTCCGGGTCGGCGATGCGGCCGGCGGCGTCCTCGCCCACATAGCGCCTGGCGATGTCCTGCAGCGGGGTGGCCTTGTCGCCGCCCATCGAGACGCCGGTCTGGCTGGCGCGCTCGTGCTGTAGGAGGCGCTTGCCCACGCTCCAGCCCTTGTTCAGCTCGCCCAGCAGGTCGTCCTTGCGGGCCGTGGCGTCGGTGAAGAAGGTCTCGCAGAAGGGCGAGGCGCCGGAGATCAGCTGGATCGGCCGGGTCTCGACGCCGGCCTGGCGCATGGGGACCAGCAGGAAGCTGATGCCGTCATGCTTCTTCGCCGTGAAGTCGGTGCGCACCAGACAGCCGCACCAGTCCGACCATTGGGCGCCGGAGGTCCAGACCTTCTGGCCGTTGATCCGCCAGTGGTCGCCCGCGTCCTCGCACCTGGTCTGCAGGCTGGCCAGGTCCGAGCCGGCGTTCGGCTCGGAATAGCCGACGCACCAGCGGACCTCGCCGCGGACGATCGGCGGGATGTGGCGGCGCTTCTGCTCTTCCGTGCCGTAGTCGAGGATGGTCGGGCCGATCATGGTGACGCCCATGCCGGCGACCAGCGGGTTGAACGCGCCGATGCGGTTCATCTCCTGCTGCAGGACGCGGGCCTGTTTGCCGCTCAGGCCGCCGCCGCCGTACTCGCTGGGCCAGGTCGGCGTGCCCCAGCCCTTGGCGCCCATGCGCTGCTTCCATAGCAGCACGTCGCCGTCCGGCTCGCCGCCCTCCATCAGGGCCATGGTCATCCCGGCCTTGCCACGGAGCGACTGGGGGAAATTCTCCTCGAGCCAGACCCGCGCCTCTCCGGCGAAGGCCTTCAGCGCCTCGTCTTCTTGCAAGTCCGCCATCGCCCCATCTCCCCGTTCGAATATTTCTTCAAGAAAGCTCTGGGCCAGCTATGCCGCGCCCGTCGCCGCGCGACAACCTTCCGGCTTGCCGCAGGCCGCCCCGCCGGGCTTGGGCCGGACCGGGTCCGACGGGTCCGGACCGTCATGCGCCTAGACGAGCCGACTTTCTCTGTGGCAAGGGATGCCCAGGCGCAGCACACGGCCCGTCCGGGATTCCGGGACGGGCCCATCGCGGGCTCGCCTCGCGGGCGTGGCGGAATTGGCAGACGCGCCGGACTCAAAATCCGGTTCTGGTGACAGAGTGTCGGTTCGACCCCGACCGCCCGCACCAATCCCTCCATTGGCCCAGCGCCCTTTTTCGGCCCGGCGGCCACGGGCCGACCGCTCGCGTCACGCGACAGGGATTCCGTTCATGCTACGCTCAGGTTGGGTCCGTTGAATGAGGACCCAGCGCGATCGCGCCACAACCGCGATCGCGCCACAACAAGGAGACTGCTCATGAAACGCATCCTCGCGGGCGCCCTGGCCCTTTCCCTGCTGGGGGCGGGGGCGGCCAGCGCCCATCCCCACCACCACCCCCACAAGGTGTGCGCCTGGCGTCACCACCACCGCGTCTGCCGCTGGGTCGGCTGAGGCCAGGGTCCGTCCGGCGCCGGGCGGACCCGCTCCGTCGCGCTCCGCCGGGCGGCCGCCTACTCCGCCGCCCTGTCGTGGGGTTCGCGGACCAGGAGGCCGGCGGTGTCGGTGAACAGGTCGCGCTCGGCGGCCAGCAGGTCCAGCTTCTCGCGCACCGCCGCGTGGCGTTCCGCGGTCAGCGGATAGCCGCGGATGATCCCCGCCGCGACCAGGCCGAGAAGGCCCGGCACGACCGCGAACAGGGCCTGCAGGCCGAGCAGGGCCGTGTGGCTGTTGACCGCGCCGGTGGCCGGTTTGAACCCCATCAGGCTCAGCGCATAGAAGGGGAAGATGACCGAGGCGGCCGCCGCGATCTTACCGTTGGCCGAGGACAGGGCGTAGAACAGACCCGTGCGGTCCGCCCCGGTGGCCAGCCTTTCCGCGTCGCCCACGTCCGCCAGCATGGAGCGGACCAGCAGCCCCGCCGCCGAATAGGGCAGGCCGGCCAGGAACATGGCCGGGAAGGCGATGTAGGGGTTGGCCTGCGGCATGAACAGCGCCAGCGACTGGGTCACCGTGTAGATCACCGAGGCGAGGGCGAGCGCGCGGTGCTTGCCGAGGCGATAGGCCAGCCTCAGCCACAGGGGCGCGCCGACGAGGCCGGCGATGAAATAGACGAACAGCAGGGCCTCGGCCTCGCCCTTGGTGAACCCCTTGACCTGCTCGATGTAGAAGAAGAACAGCGCGCCGGTGATGTTCGGCGCGAGGCTGAGCGCCTGGTCGGTGGCCAGGAGGCGCAGGACCGTGCGGTTCCTGAACAGGGCCAGGTAGTCCCGCCAGTTGGCGTGGGGGCTGGACGCGCCGACGGCCGGCTCGCCCACCGCCGCCAGCGCCAGGGCGAAGGCCAGGGGAATGGTGACGATGGTCAGCCAGCCCATGGCGTGCACCCCGCCCATGCTGCCGCCGTGCGCCAGCAGCGCCAGGGCCGCCGGCAGCAGCAGCACCACCATCAGGCCGATGACGCTGAAGGCCTGGACCCAGGCGTAGGTCCGCGACCGCCCGTCGTAGCTGGTGTTCAGCTTGGCGGCCCAGGCGATGTGCGACAGCCCGCTCATCGAAAGGCCGAGGTAGCCGATCAGGAGCCAGAACCAGAGGTAGGCCACCCCGACGCCGCGCTGGGCCATGAACAGCATGTAGACCGCCGCCATCAGCACCGGCGCGCCGGCCGCGACCCAGGGCCTGAACCGGCCGAAGCGGGTGTTGGTCCGGTCCATCAGGGCGCCCAGCACCGGATCGACCCCGATGTCCAGGATCCGCACCAGCCCGAACGCCAGGCCCACCGAGGCCAGCGGCAGGCCGAGGTCGTTGCTGTAGTACTCCGGCAGGAAGACCACCAGCGGGAGGCCCAGCGCCGCCATCGGCACCGTCGGCGCCGAGAAGGCCGCGAGCTGGAGCCCGCTCAGCCGGCGGGGTGTGGTCATGCGATCCTGCCCTTCTGTGTCCGGCGTTCGCCGTGTCCGCAATCTGGTCGCATGGCCGCAAGGGCTCGGCAACCCTCGCCGGCGCATGTCGCGGGCCCCGCACAATCGGGCCATTTCCGCCGCGGCGGCGTCCCGATGTCGTCACGAAACCTTGGTTAGACAGGGCCGCGCGGCTCGGGTCAAACCACCGCGTAGTGGGGGCAGAGAATGCTTAGTCGGGAGACGCCCCCATGATCGACGCCATCAACCTGCCGCCGTCCGTCACGGTCAGCCCCACGGTGGTCGGCGTCAGCGTGCTCACCGCTGACGGGGCCACGGTGGAGATCAGCCTGCAGCGGCTGCGCGGCCTGACCGCCCTGTCCCCGGAAGAGGTCGTGGTGCGCGCCCAGCAGCTGGCGCTGGACGCCTTGGAGGCCGCGGCGGCCTCGCTGGGCCATTGAGGCCTATTTGACCGGCCTCAGTTCGATCCCGACCACGCCCCAGACCGAGCGCGGCGGCTTCAGCTCGCCACCGATCACCAGCCGGTAGGGGCCTTCCTTGTCGTTCAGCGGCTTGCCGTCCTCGGTGTCGGCGAGGATCACCGGCTGGCCCTTGAAGCTCATGGCGGTCTCGGCCATGGCCAGCACCGCGATGAAGCCGTCGCGGCCCTTGACGATCACCACCTGGTCCAGCGGCGGGCCGTGCAGCCGCGCCTCGGACGGGGCGCCGACCTCGGCCAGAAGGTCGCTCAGCGCCGCGCCCGCATAGGTGTGGCCGCCGCCCCAGGGAACCGTGACGCTGAAGCGATGCATGTCCCGCAGGTCCGTCGCCGAGACCACGGCGCTGACGCCGCCGGGGCCCTTGATCGTCACCGATCCCGGGGCGGGCGCGGAGGTTGGGGCCGGAGCGGCCGGCGGCGACGTCTGGGCGGCGGCGGGCGCGGCGGCCAGGGCGAGCGCCGCCAGGATAGGCGCCGTCAGGAGGGGCGCGATCGAGCGGGGTTTCATGCGGCCTCCGGACCCGTTTGCTGCTGCAGCATCGCACCCTCTTCCGATTCGGCGCAGGGGCCGCGGGGCCTGCGACGTTCCGTGGCGCTTGACTCTGTGTGGCAATAGGAGAACAAAAAAGGAACAATCTGTTCCGCCATGACCGCCATTCCGCTGCATAAGGGCCTCTATGGCCGCCCCGCGCCCTATCCGGAGGCTTGCGAGCCGCTGGAGGAGGTCGGCGCGGCGCGTCCGGCGGATGCGGCGGCGGCGATGGCCTTCGCCCTGGCGCGGCTGACCGGCGCCGCGGACCCGCGCCCCCTGGTCCTGGTCACCACGGCCGCCTGGGTGCGCGAGCGGGGCCGGCCCTTCGCCCGCGGCCTCGTCCGTTGGGGCGCGGGGCCCGGGCGGCTGGTCTGGGTGCGGGCGAACAAGGAGGCCGAGGCGCTCTGGGCGCTGGAGGAGGCGCTGAAGTCGGGCGCCGTGGCCGGCGGCCTGGCGAGCGTGGAGGCGCCCGCCTTCGTGGCCACCCGCCGGCTGGACTTCGCCGCCCGGGCCGGCAAGGCGGTCGGGATGCTGGTGCGCGTGGAGCCCGCCCAGGACCTTAGCGCCGCGCGCCGCCGCTGGCGGATCGAAAGCCGGCCGTCCGGGGGCGAGGCCTTCGATGCGGCCGCGCCCGGGGCGACGCGGCTGCGGGCCGAACTGGTCCGCCGGCGGGACGGCCCGCCCGGCGCCTGGACCTTGGAGCAGGATGATGAAACGGGTCGTCTCCGTCTGGACCCCGGACTGGCCGATCACCGTGTGGATGCGGTCGAGCCGGGAGGGGTCGACGTCGTCCGCCGCCTCGCGTCCGCCGCCGCCTGAAGACGCACTTCATGAAGGCGCGCCCTTCGCCCTGGTCGAGGGCGGGGCCCATGGGCTGACGCTGCTGGCGCTGAACCGGGCCGCGCGCGCCGCCGGCCTCTATCGCGGCCAGTCGCACGCCGACGCCCGCGCCATCCTGCCCGACCTGCTCAGCGCCCCGGCCGAGCCCGAGCGGGACCTGGCGGCGTTGAAGCGGCTGGCGCTGTGGGCCGAACGCTATTCGCCCTGCGTCGCGGCCGACGCCCGCGCGGGCGGCTACGAGGGGCTGCTGCTGGACATGACCGGCGGGGCGCACCTGTTCGGCGGGGAGGCGGCGCTGCTGGCCGACCTGCGCGGCCGGCTGGCCGGGGCGGGCGTTCCCGCGCGCCTCGCCATCGCCGACACCCCCGCCGCCGCCTGGGGGCTGGCGCGCTTCTCCGCCCATGACCTTTCCACCCATGACGGGGTGGTCGCCCCGGCCGGCCGCACGCGCGAGGCGATCGCCGGCCTGCCGATGGAGGCGCTGAGGCTCGAGGCCGAGGCCCTGTCGCTGCTGCGGCGGTTCGGCCTGAAGCGGATCGGCGACCTCTATGGCCTGCCGCGCGCGGGCCTGGCCCGGCGCTTCCGCGGCGAGGCGGGCCTGAGGCTGGTCGAGCGGCTGGACCAGGCGCTGGGCGCGGCGTCCGAACCCCTGGTCCCCGAACGCCCCGCGCCGCTCTACCGCGCCTGGACCCAGTTCGCCGAACCGCTGACCGACATCGAAGGGGTCGGCTTCCACCTGCCGGATCTGGCCAGGACCCTGGCGGGCGAGCTCGAACGCGACGGCCAGGGCGCGCGGCGGCTGCGCCTGACCGCCTTCCGCGTCGACGGGCGGGTGACGACGATCGAGGCGGGGCTCAGCGCGTCGTCCGCCGCGCCGGCCCACATGACGCGCCTGCTGCGGGAAAAGGGGCTGGAGCGGCTGGACCTGGGGTTCGGCGTCGACGCCCTGATGCTGGCCGCCTGCCGGGCCGAGCCGGCCTGGACGCGCCAGGGGGAGATGGCCGGCGGCCCGCGCGCCCAGGCCGGCGACTCCCAGGCCGCCGATTCCCAGGCCCTGGCCGGGCTGATCGACCGCCTGCAGGCCCGGCTGGGCGAGGGGGCGGTGCGCCGGCCCGCCTTGCGTGAAAGCTGGGTCCCCGAGCGCTCCGAAGCCTGGACGCCGGCCGCGCCCGCCCAGCCCCCGGCGCCGGCCGAGGCGGACGCCCGCCTTCGCCCCATCCTGCTGCTCGATCCGCCCGAGCCGGTGGAGGCGATCGCCGAACTGCCCGACGGCGTGCCCGCCCGCTTCGTCTGGCGCCGCGCCCCGCGCCAGGTGGTCAAGGCCGACGGGCCCGAGCGGCTCAGCCCCGAATGGTGGCGCGATCCCGCCGCCGGCCGGACGGAAAATCCAGCGCTCGCGCGGACCCGCGACTACTACCGCGTCGAGGACGACCAGGGCCGGCGCTACTGGCTGTTCCGCGAGGGGCTGTACAACCGCGAGGACCTCGACCGGGCCCCGAGTTGGTGGATGCACGGGGTGTTCCCGTGAGCGTCGCCCCCACCTCTGTCGCCGCCTACGCCGAGCTCGATTGCGCGACCAACTTCAGCTTCCTGGAGGGCGGCTCGCACGCGGCCGAGCTGGTGGCCCAGGCCAGGGCGCTGGGCCTGGCCGCGCTCGGCGTCGCCGACCGCAACACCCTGGCCGGCGTCGTGCGCGCCCACGCCCAGGCGAAGAAGCAGGGCCTGCCGATCCTGATCGGCTGCCGGCTGAGCTTCCTGGATGGGGCCGAGCTGATCGTCTATCCGCGCGACCGGGCGGCCTACGGGCGGCTCTGCCGGCTGCTCTCCATCGGCAAGAGCGCCATCGAGGGCGCCGACCTGCCCGACCAGGCGCGCGGGGTGCGCATCACCAAGGGGGAATGCCGGCTGAGCTTCGACCAGGCCGCGGCCCTGGGCGAGGGGATGATCGCCCTGGCCCGCGCCCCGGTCCTGGCCGACGCGGCGTTCGAGGCGAGGCTGGCCGCCTGGCGCAAGGCCTGGCCGGACGAGCTCTACCTGGCCGTCGCCCCCCTGCACCGCGGCGACGACCGCGCGCGCCTGGCCCGACTTTCGGCGATCGCGGCGCGGTGCGGCGCGCCGATGGTCGCGACCAACGCGGTCCTCTACCACCACCCCGAACGCCGCCGGCTGCAGGACGTCCTGACCTGCATCCGCGAGAAGACGACCATCGACGAAGCCGGCTTGCGCCTGCAGGCCAACGCCGAACGGTTCCTCAAGCCCGCCGCCGAGATGGCCCGGCTGTTCCGCGGCCACGAGGCGGCCCTGGCCCGCACGGTCCGGATCGCCGCCGCCTGCCGCTTCTCGCTGGACGAGCTCAGCTACGTCTATCCGGACGAGCCCGTGCCGCCGGGCAAGACGGCGGACCAGCACCTGCGCAACCTCGCTTTCAAGGGCCTGCGCCGGTTCTACCCCGGCGGGGCGCCGCGCAAGGTGGTCGAGCTGGTGCGCCGGGAGCTGCGCCTGATCAGCAAGCTCGGCTATGCGCCCTACTTCCTGACCGTGCACGACATCGTCCGCCATGCGCGTGACGAACTGGGCGTGCTTTGCCAGGGGCGCGGCTCGGCGGCCAATTCGGCGGTCTGCTTCTGCCTCGGCGTCACCTCGGTCGACCCGACCAAGCAGGACCTGCTGTTCGAGCGCTTCATCTCCGAGGAGCGCAGCGAGCCGCCGGACATCGACGTCGACTTCGAGCACGAGCGGCGCGAGGAGGTGATGCAGTACGTCTATGCGCGCTATGGCCGCCATCGCGCGGCGATCTGCGCCACCGTGATCCACTACCGCCCGCGCTCGGCGATCCGCGACGTCGGCAAGGCGCTGGGCCTGACCGAGGACGTCACCGCGGCCATGGCCGGCACGGTCTGGGGCTCCCACGGCCACCGGGTCGAGGACGAGCACGTCGACCGCGCGGGCCTGAAGCGCGAGGACGCGCGCCTGGCCATGGCGCTCGAACTGACCGCCGAGCTGATCAACTTCCCCCGCCACCTGTCGCAGCACGTCGGCGGCTTCGTCCTGACCCAGGGGCCGCTGGTCGAGACCGTGCCGGTCGGCAACGCCGCGATGGACGACCGCACCTTCATCGAATGGGACAAGGACGACATCGACGAGCTGAAGATCATGAAGGTCGACGTCCTGGCGCTGGGCATGCTGACCGCCATCCGCCGCGGCTTCGCCCTGATCGAACAGCATTACGGGATGCGTTTCGACCTGGTCAGCACGCCCAAGGAGGAGCCGGCGGTCTACGACATGCTGTGCAGGGCCGACTCCCTGGGCGTCTTCCAGGTCGAGAGCCGGGCCCAGATGAGCATGCTGCCCCGCCTGCAGCCGCGGACCTTCTACGACCTGGTGGTCGAGGTGGCGATCGTCCGCCCCGGCCCGATCCAGGGCAACATGGTCCATCCCTACCTGACCCGCCGCGCCGAGCAGCGCGAGGCGGTCAAGGCGGGGCGGCCGTTCCGCATCGACTTTCCGGCGCCCGCGCCCGACGAGGGCGACCGGGACGAGCTGAGGCGGGTGCTGGAAAAGACCCTCGGCGTGCCGCTGTTCCAGGAGCAGGCGATGCGCATCGCCATGGTGGCGGCCGAATTCACCGGCAACGAGGCCAACGGCCTGCGCCGGGCCATGGCCACCTTCCGCCACAACGGCACCATCCACGAGTACGAGGAGCGCATGGTCGGCCGCATGATCGAGCGCGGCTACGACCCCGATTTCGCCCGCGATTGCTTCAGCCAGATCAAGGGTTTCGGCGACTACGGCTTCCCCGAGAGCCATGCCGCCGCCTTCGCCCAGCTGGTCTATGTCTCGGCCTGGATGAAGTGCGTCTATCCCGAGGTGTTCGCCGCCGCCCTGCTCAACAGCCAGCCGATGGGCTTCTACGCCCCGGCCCAGATCGTCCGCGACGCCCGCGAGCACCAGGTCGAGGTCCGCCACCCCGACGTGGGCGCCAGCGACTGGGACTGCACGCTGGAGCCGCCGGCCCAAAGCCCCTCCCCCTCGCGGGGAGGGGTTGGGGTGGGGGCGCCGGCGCTGCGCCTGCCGGTCGGGCGCGCGGACCCGACGGCTGGGCGCGACCTTGGAGACGTCGAGCTGACACCCCCACCCCCTGCCCCCTCCCCGCAAGGGGGAGGGGGGGCGAGCCGCCTCGCGCAGCGATCGACCGACACACCCCGACACGCCCTGCGCCTGGGCCTGCGCCAGGTCGACGGGTTCAAGCAGGACTGGGCGCGGCTGATCGAGGCCGCGCGGACGGCGGGCGGGCCGTTCGCCACGCTGGACGACCTGCGGCGGCGCACGGGCCTGCCGGCGGCGGCGCTGGACGCCCTGGCCGCGGCCAACGCCCTGGGCTCGCAGCGCCTTGGCCGCCGGCCGGGCCTCTGGGCCGCGCGGGGCCTGCCGCGCGCCGCGCCCGCGCCGCTGTTCGCCCACGCGGGCCTGGAGGAGGCCGACGGCGCCCCGCCCGCCGCCCTGCCGGCCATGGCGGCCTCGGAGGAGGTGGTCGGCGACTACGAGACCATCCGCCTGTCGCTGAAGGCCCATCCGGTCGGCTTCCTGCGCCAGCGGCTGGCCAGGATGGGGGCGATCACCACCCGGGCGATCGACCAGGTGAACGAGGGCCGGCGCGTCGCGGTGGCCGGCGTGGTCCTGGTGCGCCAGCGTCCCGGCTCGGCCAAGGGGGTGGTGTTCATGACCATCGAGGACGAGACCGGGATCGCCAACATCGTGGTCTGGAGCAAGGTGTTCGAGCGCTTCCGGCCCCAGGTGATGGGCGCGCGCATGGTGCTGGTGCGCGGCCGGGTCCAGCGCGCCCCGGATTCGGAGGGGCGGGTGACCCACGTCGTCGCCGAATCCATCGAGGACCGCACCGGCGACCTGGCCCTGCTGTCGGACCCGCCCGACGCCGAACCCCCGCGGGCGGCGGCCGACGCGGGCGTCCGCCGCCATCCGCGCAACGTCCGGGTGCTGCCGAAATCGCGGGACTTCCATTGACCGTCCGCCGCCACGGCGCGGCCCGGAGCGGGCGGTCCGCGCGCTTCCGAGCCACCCCGCCGGCGGGGCGGCGCGACATCAATCCCCTTGCGCTCCGCCTGCGGGAAGCGTATCGCGCCGGCCGGTGATCGCCCCGGGGCTCCCCGGCGCCCTCGGAGCACATGCCGAATGACTGGCGAAGCCCCTCTCGCCGCCCATTCCTCCTCCACCGCCGCCCCATCCCAGACCGCTTCCGCTCCCCATGGCCATGGGCAGGCGTTCTGGCCGATGGCGCTGGGCGCGATCGGGGTGGTCTACGGCGACATCGGCACCAGCCCCCTCTACGCCTTCCGCCAGGCGCTCAGCGAAACGCTGAGCCGCGCGCCGGACGGGACCCCCGTCGGCGCCATCCATGTCGACGCGGTGTTCGGCGTCGTCTCGCTGGCGCTCTGGGCCCTGATCCTGGTGGTGACGGTCAAGTACGTGCTGTTCCTGATGCGGGCGGACAACAAGGGCGAGGGCGGGGTGCTGTCGCTGATGGCCCTGGCCCAGCGGGCGATCGGCCGCCGCACCATCATCATCTTCGCCCTGGGCGTGACCGGCGCGGCCCTGTTCTACGGCGACTCGATCATCACCCCGGCGATCTCGGTGCTCTCGGCGGTCGAGGGCCTGAAGACCGTGCCCGCCCTGCAGAACTCGGTGTCGCTCGGCGTGGTGATCCTCACCAGCCTGGTGATCCTGACCATATTGTTCGCCGTCCAGTCGCGCGGCACGGCCAAGGTCGCGGTCTTCTTCGGCCCGGTCCTGCTGGTCTGGTTCGCGGCCATCGCGGGGTTCGGGGTGATGCACGTCGTGCACGAGCCCAGGATCCTGCTGGCGATCAGCCCCAGCTACGCCGTCATCTTCCTGCTGAGCCACGGCTTCGTCAGCCTCCTGGTGCTGGGCTCGGTGTTCCTCACCGTGACCGGGGCCGAGGCGCTCTACGCCGACATGGGCCATTTCGGCCGCTGGCCGATCCAGGCGTCCTGGCTGTTCCTGGCCCTACCGTGCCTGATGCTGAACTACCTCGGCCAGGGCGCCTTCGTGCTGGAGACGGTGCGCGCCGCGCACGGCCACGCGGTGGGCGACACCGACTGGTTCTTCCAGATGATCCCCGAGGCGATGCGCGCGCCCATGGTGATCATGGCCACCGCCGCCACCGTCATCGCCAGCCAGGCGGTGATCACCGGCGCCTTCTCGCTGACCAACCAGGCCATGCAGCTGGGCCTTCTGCCGCGGATGGTGGTGCGGCGCACCTCCGAGACCCAGGCCGGCCAGATCTACCTGCCCCAGATCAACCTGATGCTGGCGGTGGGCGTGGTGCTGCTGATCGGGGTGTTCAAGAGCTCGGACGCCCTGGGCCAGGCCTATGGTTTCGCGGTGACCGGCACCATGGCCGTGACCACCTCGCTGGCCTTCATCGTCGTCACCCGCCTGTGGCGCTGGCCGCTGATCGGGGCGGTGGCGCTGATCGGCCCGATGCTGGGCCTGGACCTGATCTTCCTGGGCGCCAACTCGCTGAAGCTGTTCTCCGGCGCGGCCCTGCCGCTGGTGATGGGGGCCAGCCTGTTCCTGGTCATGGCGACCTGGGTGCGCGGCAACGACATCATCAACCGCAAGCTCCAGCGCGACACCCCGCCGCTGGACGACTTCATCGCCATGCTGGCCGCCCGCCCGCCGCATCGCGTGCCCGGCACCGCGGTCTACCTGACCGCCGATCCCACCCACGCCCCCGGCGCCCTGCTGCACAACCTCAAGCACAACAAGGTGCTGCACCAGCAGAACATCATCCTGAACGTCGAGACCGTGGAATTCCCCCGCGTGCCCGACGCCGAGCGGGTGCGGCTGGAGCGGATCAACGACGACTTCCAGCGGGTCTACGTGCGCTACGGCTTCATGGAGTCGCCGAACATCCCCAAGGCCCTGGCCGCCTGCAAGAAGCTGGGCCTGGCCTACGACACCATGTCGACCTCGTTCTTCCTGGGCCGCAAGACGGTGGTGGCCACCCTGCGCAAGGGCGTCGGCCGGCTGCAGGACCGGCTGTTCATCATGCTGGCCAAGAACGCCGCCAACCCCACCGACTTCTTCCAGATCCCGCCCGGCCGGGTGCTGGAGATGGGCGGCCAGGTCAGTCTCTAGGCCTTCGGCGGCTTCAGCTTCGGATCGCCATGCACGCTCGCGCTTGACCGCAGGGCGGGCGGGGGTAGTGTCGTCCTTTCTCCGGGGCGTCCCGCTTGAGGGACTGAGAGGCGGCTGAAGCCGCAACCCGCCGAACCTGATCCGGGTCATGCCGGCGAAGGGAGAGAGTCGGGCCCGCCCGTATGGTCCCTTTCCCCGTCGCATCATGGCCCGTCCTTTCGCCAGGAGCATGGCCGTGAACATCCAGACCCCGATCGACAAGACCATCCCGACCGGCGAGCGGCCGGGCTCGCGCAAGGTCTATCAGCCGGGCGTGCTGTTCCCCGACATCCGGGTGCCGTTCCGCGAGGTCGCGGTGCATCCGAGCGCCGGCGAGCCGCCGGTGACCATCTACGACCCGTCCGGCCCCTATACCGACCCGACCGCCGGGATCGACATCGAAAAGGGCCTGGCGCGGCCGCGCGACGCCTGGGTCGTGGCCCGCGGCGACGTCGAGCAGGTCGCTCCCCGCGCGGTGAAGCCCGAGGACAACGGCGGCGCCGCCGGCAAGCACCTGGCGCCCCAGTTCCAGACCGACCGCAGGCCGTTCCGCGCCAAGGGCGGGGCGACGGTGACCCAGCTGGAATACGCCCGGCGCGGGATCGTCACGCCGGAGATGGAATTCGTCGCCATCCGCGAGAACCTGCGCCGCCAGGCCTGCGACGCCTTCATCCGCGACGGCGAGGATTTCGGGGCCGAGATTCCCGACTTCGTCACGCCCGAGTTCGTCCGCGACGAGATCGCCCGCGGCCGCGCCATCATCCCGGCCAACATCAACCACGGCGAGCTGGAGCCGATGGCGATCGGCCGCAACTTCCTGGTCAAGATCAACGCCAACATCGGCAACTCGGCCGTGCTGTCCCAGGTCTCGGACGAGGTCGACAAGATGGTCTGGGCGATCCGCTGGGGCGCGGACACCATCATGGACCTGTCCACCGGCCGCAACATCCACAACATCCGCGAGTGGGTGCTGCGCAACTGCCCGACGCCGCTGGGCACGGTGCCCATCTACCAGGCGCTGGAGAAGGTGGACGGCGTCGCCGAGGACCTGACCTGGGAGGTGTTCCGCGACACCCTGATCGAGCAGGCCGAGCAGGGGGTGGACTATTTCACCATCCACGCCGGCGTGCGCCTGCCCTACATCCCGCTGACCGCCAAGCGTGTCACCGGCATCGTCTCGCGCGGCGGCTCGATCATGGCCAAGTGGTGCCTGGCCCACCACCGCGAGAACTTCCTCTACGACCACTTCGAGGACATCTGCGAGATCATGCGGGCCTACGACGTCAGCTTCAGCCTGGGCGACGGCCTGCGCCCCGGCTCGATCGCCGACGCCAACGACGCGGCCCAGTTCGCCGAGCTGGAGACCCTGGGCGAGCTGACCAAGGTGGCCTGGAAGCACGGCGTCCAGGTGATGATCGAAGGCCCCGGCCACGTGCCGATGCACAAGATCAAGGCCAACATGGACAAGCAGCTGAAGGCCTGCCACGAGGCGCCCTTCTACACGCTCGGGCCGCTCACCACCGACGTCGCGCCGGGCTACGACCACATCACCTCGGCCATCGGCGCGGCGATGATCGGCTGGTTCGGCACGGCCATGCTCTGCTACGTCACGCCCAAGGAGCACCTGGGCCTGCCCGATCGGGAGGACGTCAAGCAGGGGGTGATCGCCTACAAGATCGCCGCCCACGCCGCCGACCTGGCCAAGGGCCATCCGGGCGCCCGCGCCTGGGACGACGCCCTGTCCCGCGCCCGCTTCGAGTTCCGCTGGGAGGACCAGTTCAACCTCGGCCTCGATCCCGAGACCGCGCGCGAATACCACGACGAGACCATGCCCAAGGAGGCGCACAAGACCGCGCACTTCTGCTCGATGTGCGGTCCCAAGTTCTGCTCGATGAAGATCAGCCAGGAGATCCGCGACGAGGCGGGCCGGCAGAACCACGTCGCCGAGGCCGGCATGGCCGAGATGGCGGAGAAGTTCCGCGAGGGCGGCGGCGAGATCTACGTCGACGCCAAGGGTTGACGGCCGGGCGATGGGCGCCGGCGAGCCGTCTGCGGGCGCCCTCGTCCAGGGGCGGACCTTCCCCGACGCCGACTGGAGCGACGCCGACCTGTCCGACGCCGTCTTCGTGGACTGCGTCATCGAGCGGGCCCTGGTCTCGGGGGTCAACCTGACCGGCGCGCGGTTCCAGCGGTGCCGGCTGGCGGGCTGGCGGCTCAGCCACGCCGACCTGCGCGAGGCCAGGTTCGAGGACTGCGTGTTCGCCGACGCGGCGACGCGCACCGGCCTCTCGGCCGCCTTCTCCAACCTGGAGGCGGCGCGGTTCGAGCGCTGCGACCTGACGCTCAGCCTGTTCGACCGCTCCAGCCTCTACGGGGTGGAGATGGAAGGCTGCAACCTGCGCGGCGCGCGCTTCCACAAGGCCGACTTCGCCAAGAGCTTCGGCCGGCGCGTGGTGCGGGTCAGCGCCGCCTTCCGCGACTGCAACCTCGAACTGGCCGACCTTGCGCAGGCGCGGCTGGCGGGGTGCGTGCTGGCGCGTTGCGACCTGCGCGAGGCGGACCTCAGGGACATCGACCTGGAAGGCGCCGACTTGACCGGGGCCAACCTGTTCCAGGCCTCGCTGGCGGGCGCCCGCCTGGCCGGCGCCGACCTGCGCGGGGCCGAGGTCAGCGGCCTGGACCTCGCCGTCCTGGCCAGCCGCGAGGGGCTGAAGATCACGCCCGACCAGCAGTTCCGCCTGCTGACCGCGCTGGGGATCGACGTCACGCCGCATTAGCGAAACGGGGCGCCGTCCGTGCGCTGAAGGTGTATGGTCCGCCCCGGGGAGCAGACGATCCGGGAGGCTGGCCATGGCTCAGCCCCAGTTCGATCGACGCGGCGCGATCCTCACGGCGCTGGCGGGCGCGCTTTGGCCGGCCGCCGCGCTTTGGCCTGGCGCAGCGCGGGGCGACCTGGCCCTGCCGATGATGCTGGCGCCCCACCCGCCGCTGCCGGCTTCGCCCGCGGCGAGGTCCGATTCCGCCTGCCGCCCAACGCCTGAGCGAAGGCGCGCGCATTGCGGCGAACAGGCTTCAGCGCCTTGACCCGAGTCGGCTGCTCCCGGATTGTGGTTCCGCGGAGGGTCGATCCATGGGCCTGCAGGCGCGTGTTCAGCGCGAGTTCAAGTTCATTACGGCGCTGATCAGGACGTTGCGGCGGGTGGGGTCGATTTCAGCCCAGTCCAGCAACCTCATCTGCGACGATCTCGAGGCTGCGGTCGATTCGTGGCGCGAACGGCGTGCGATAACCTTTGAAGGCCGCACGCTGAGCTATGGCGAGATGGACGCCATCGCCAACCGATACGCCCACTGGGCGATCGAACACGGGGTGCGGCGGGGCCAGACCGTCGCCCTCTACATGGCCAACTGCGCCGAATACCTGTCGATCTGGTACGGGCTGTCGAAGGTCGGGGTGGCCACGGCCCTGATCAACAACAACCTGGCGGGCGAGCAGCTCGCCCACTGCCTGAACATATCCGGCGCGGCGCACGTGATCTGCGACGCCCAGGGCGCGCCCCAGGTCGAGGCCCTGCGCGGGGGCCTGGCGCGGCCGGCGGTGGTGTGGACCCTCGGCGAGGCGGCCGGCGGCCTGCGCGACCTGGCCAAGGCGTTGCGCAGCTGCAGCGCCCTGCGCCCCGACCGCTCCGTCCGCAACGGCCTGCTGGCCAAGGAGACGGCGCTCTACATCTACACCTCCGGCACCACCGGCCCGCCCAAGGCGGCCAAGGTGACCCACGTGCGGGCCCAGCTCTACATGCGCGGCTTCGCGGCGGCGACCAACGCCCACCAGAACGACCGGGTCTATGTCACCCTGCCGCTCTACCACGCCACCGGCGGGCTCTGCGCCATGGGCGCGGCCCTGCTCACCGGCGGCTCGGTGGTGCTGAAGACCAAGTTCTCGGCCAGCCAGTTCTGGGGCGACGTGGGGGCCGAGGCCTGCACCATGTTCGTCTACATCGGCGAGCTGTGCCGCTACCTGCTGAACCAGCCGGAACAGCCGGGCGAGAAGACCCACGCCCTGCGCATGGCCTTCGGCAACGGCCTGCGGCCCGAGGTCTGGGAGGCGGTGAAGACCCGTTTCGCCATCCCCGAGATCCTCGAGTTCTACGGTTCGACCGAGGGCAACGTCTCGATGTTCAACTTCGACGGCAAGACCGGCGCGATCGGCCGCGTCCCGCCCTACATCCGCAGCCGCTTCAACGTCCGCCTGGTGCGCTTCGACGTCGAGACCGAGGCGCCGGTGCGCGGGACCGACGGCCTGTGCCAGGCGACCGCGCCGGGCGAGGTCGGCGAATGCATCGGCCAGATCCGCGCCGGCGACGCCCGCGCCGAGTACAGCGGCTATGCCGACAAGGCCGCCAGCGAGAAGAAGATCCTGCGCGACGTGTTCGCGAAGGGCGACGCCTGGTTCGCCACCGGCGACCTGATGCGCCAGGACGACGAGGGCTATTTCTACTTCGTCGACCGGGTGGGCGACACCTTCCGCTGGAAAGGCGAGAACGTCTCGACCAGCGAGGTGGCCGAGCAGCTCTCGGTGTTGCCGGAGGTGAAGGAGGCCACGGTCTACGGCGTGCGGGTCGGCGACCTGGACGGGCGCGCCGGCATGGCCTCGCTGGTCGTCGGGCCGGCGTTCGACATCGCCGGTTTCGCCGCCGAGGTCGACGCGCGCCTGGCCCCCTACGCCCGGCCGATCTTCGTGCGCCTGCAGCCCGAGATCGAGACCACCGGCACCTTCAAGTACCGCAAGATGGACCTGGTCGCCGACGGCTTCGACCCCGCCCGCATCCGCCAGCCGCTCTACGTCCGCGACGGGGCCAAGGGCTATGTGAAGGTGACCAAGGCGACGTTCGACAAGATCCAGGCCGGCGACATGCGGCTATAGGCCGCCGGCGCCCCCGCGGCGGGCGGGCCGCAATACGCGCCTGCGTCGAGGTTTTCGTCGCGTTACGACCGAAGACGGCGCCGGACGGACAAGCAATTCGCACCGGCGCTCGGCGCTTCGACTTGACGCCCGCTGTCTCGCTCGTAAAACCACAGCCGGGCTGTCGAGACTTTAGCAAGACGTGCGAATGACGAGCATCGGCGCAACGCCGGTCGACGGCGGCGGCAATCGGCGCCAGCCCACGATCGTCGTCATCGCAATCTGGACTCTCATCGTCGGCGTCATGGTGATGCTGGCCCTGATCAATCCGATCAGCCGCGACGAGGGCGCCTTCATGGGCCCGGTGGCGGTCGCCTCCAGCGCACGCCCCTACGTCGACTTCCTCTACCTGCAGACGCCGCTGCAGGCGGTGATCTCGCCGCCCTTCGCCCACCTGTTCCCCGGCTACGGCTTCATCGCCCTGCGCTGCGCGATCGCCCTGATGGGGGCGGCGGTCCTCGGCGTGACCTACAGCGCCCAGCGCGGGCTCGGCGTCAGCCGACGGGCGGCGGCGGCGTGCACGGCGCTGCTGGCCGGCTGCTACAGCTTCCAGTTCGGCTGCGGGGTGGTGCGCAACGACGCCCTGCCGGCCCTGCTCGCGGTCACCGCGCTCCAGGTCGGGTTGCTCGCCCTGCGCGGCGGTTCCCGGCCGGCGCCGGCCTGGGGGCTGGCGGGCCTGCTGTTCGGCGCGGCGGCCAGCGCCAAGCTCTCCTACGCCTTCCCGGCGGCCGGGGCGGGCCTGTTCCTGGTGATCCAGTTGCTGCGCCGGCGCCTGCCGCTGCAGGCCGTGGCCGCCTTCGGCCTGGGCGGGCTCGTCGGGCTCATCCCCTGCCTGATCGCGTGGCGCCAGGCGCCGGCGGCCTTCACCTACGGCGCCCTGACCTTCAACGCCGCCACCCTGGTCCAGTGGTACCGGGCCAACCACATGGGCTGGGTCGTCAGTCCGGCGGCCAACGTCCTGGTCACCACCGGCATCCTGCTGGTCGGGCCGGGGCTGGGCGCCCTGGCGCTGGTGGCGGGCGCCACGGTCCGGCGCGGCTGGGCCGGCGTGCGGGCGGCGCCGCACATCCTGTTGCTGGACATCCTGATCGTCGCCGGGCTGGTCGCGGCGCTCGCGCCCACGCCGAGCAATTTCCAGTACGTCCTGCCCGCCCTGCCGGCGCTGTTCATCCGCCTGGGGGTGGAGGCGGCGTCGCTGACGCGCGCGCCGCGGCGGGCCGACTATGCGGCCGCAGGCGTGATGGCCTTCGGGCTGGCGCTGGGCTGTGGCTACGGCCTCGTCATGGCCTACCGGGGCCTGACCAACCCCGGGGCCCTGCCGGTGGAGGACGTGACGCGCCAGGCCCACTGGATCGGGGCGCGGCTGAAGGCGGCCAACGCTTCCGGTTTCGTCAGCACCCTGTCGCCCGAGGTGGTGCTGGACTCCAGCTACCCGCTCGATCCGCGCTTCACCACCGGCGTCTTCGTCTACCGCAGCGCCGGCCTGCTCACGGCGTCCGAGCTGGCGACGTTCAACTCGATCGGGCCCCAGACCCTGTCGCGGTCACTGGACCAGCGACCGCCCGCGGCCATCGTCGTCGGCGGGGGCGGCGCGCTGGACGCGGCCCTGCGCAGCTACGCCATCGCGCACGGCTACCGCCGCGAGATGAGCCCGTTCGGCAAGTTCGAACTGGATATTCCGGTCAGCTGAGCGAGCTGTGGGGCTCAAGCGCGCTGGCTTCGACGCCGCCGGTGACCACCTTCACGCCCAGGAAGCGCATCTCGCCCCCGGCGAAGCTGATGTCCTCGACGGCGACGGAGCGGTCGCGCTTGAGGTCGGCGGAGTCGCGGGCGGTCAGGCGCAGCACCATCTCGCCCCTGGAGGCGCCCTCGGCCTCGGCCTTCTCGATGGCCTCGCGGAACAGCTCCGGACGTGTCGCCCGGGTCTTCAGCCCGCCCCGCCGGGTATCGCTGTTCATCTTGATGTCTTTCCGGGCGGATGCGCCCTGGTGGCCGATCGGCGTGAATTCGCGGATGATATTAACACGGCCGGACGGGTTGATCGCGACATTTGTCCGTCCCGCCGCCCGTGGCCTCGAATTAAACTGATGCGGCGATTTGCGGTCGGCGTGCTAAACAACGGTTGCGCTCCAGACGAGCCTTGAATGCGTCGGATTTGGCCGACGTGTTCCCGCCTGACTCGGCCCCGCCGGTCGGGGACGAAAGAATTGGTGTGCTCCTTTCATTTGATGACCTGCGTCCGGCCGCCCGGGCGCCGCAGCCGGTCCGGCGCGTCCCGGCCGATCGCCCCCCGACGAAGGGCGATGGCCTCGCCGGGTCGTGATCGCCGCTTGATGGACGACTTTCGTCAATACCGCGCCCAGGCCCGCAGCTTCGAACGCCAGGCGGCGCTCGCCCGGCGCAGCGGCGCGCGCGCCGAGCTGCTAGAGCTGGCGCAGCTGTGGAACAGGCTCGCCGACGAGACCGAGAGGGCGGAACGCCACGACCGCCCGTTTGTGCGTCCGGGCGTTGAGAATCCGGACCGCCGGATCGCCTCAGGCCAGAAAAAGCTTGCCATTGAGCTGAAAACCAAATAGGGTCTGCAAGTCAAATATCGACTGGTTCGGCCGCTCTCCACCGCTCTATCTCATCTACCTCAGGATTGAGCGCCGGACTCGACCAAAATCTCCTCGAAATTCTGATCGCAAGCTACTCGTTTGCGCATATACCCATACCTAAGGAACGACAATCTATGGCTATCGGCACTGTAAAGTGGTTCAACGGTCAAAAGGGCTTTGGTTTCATCCAGCCCGACCAAGGCGGCAGCGACGTGTTCGTGCACATCTCGGCCGTTGAGCGCGCCGGAATGACTGGCCTTCATGAAGGCCAGAAGATCTCCTTCGAAGTCGAGAAGGACCGCAAGACGGGCAAGGCTTCGGCCGCCCAGCTTCAAGCGGTCTAACCAGACTCGGCCGGCCGCCGGCGACGGCGGCTGGCTCCAGCTGGATTGCGCGCGGGAGACCGCGCGCAATTTCGCGTTGAGGGTCCCCGGCCCCGCGGGCGCCGTGGATTCAAGGCCCGCGCTCGGTGCTATCTGCGTCGGCCCGGCCTAGCCGCGCATGGGCGCAGGAGCGCCGTTTTCGCTCCCGCCATGCCTTCGCCCGCAGACTCGCCTATATCGTGGGTCATGCCCGCCGACCTGGCCTCACCCCCCGCCCTGCAAGGCGCCGCCCTGATCAAGGATCAGGTCCGCCGGCTGCCGGACGCGCCTGGCGTCTACCGCATGCTGGGCGACGACGGCGAGGTGCTTTACGTCGGCAAGGCGCGCTCGCTGAAGAAGCGGGTCGGCCAGTACGCCCAGGGCCGCTTCCACACCCAGCGCGTCGCGCACATGGTCCACCTGACCCGGGCCATGGAGTTCGTCTCGACCAAGACCGAGACCGAGGCCCTGCTGCTCGAGATCAATCTGATCAAGCAGCTCAAGCCCCGCTTCAACGTCCAGATGCGGGACGACAAGAGCTTCCCCGAGATCCTGATCCGGCGCGACCACTCCGCGCCGCAGATCCGCAAGCATCGCGGCGCCCACACCATCCCCGGCGACTATTTCGGCCCCTTCGCCTCGGCCTGGGCGGTCAACCGCACGGTCAACAGCCTGCAGAAGGCGTTCCTGCTGCGGTCGTGCTCGGACAGCGTGTTCGAGACCCGCACGCGCCCCTGCATGCTGCACCAGATCAAGCGCTGCTCGGCGCCGTGCGTGAACCTGGTCACGCCGGAGGAGTATTCGGCCCTGGTCGAACAGGCGCACGACTTCCTGCGCGGCCGGAGCCGGGCGGTGATGAAGGCCCTGTCCGACGAGATGACCGCCGCGTCCGAGGACCTCGAGTTCGAGCGCGCCGCCCGCCTGCGCGACCGCATCCGCGCCCTGTCGTCGGTCAGCCAGGAGCAGTCGATCAACCCCCAGAGCCTGGAGGAGGCCGACGTCTTCGCCGTCGCCTGCGAGGGCGGCCAGGCCTGCGTCCAGGTGTTCTTCTTCCGCGCGGGCCAGAACTGGGGCAACCGCGCCTATTTCCCCAAGGTGGCCAACACCATCGAGGGCGACGACGAGGCGGCCGGCATCCTCGACGCCTTCCTCGGCCAGTTCTACGACAGCCAGGCGATCCCGCGCCTGATCCTGATCTCGCACGAGGTCGCCAACCGCGAGCTGCTGGCCGAGGCCTTCAGCCTCAAGGCCGGCCACAAGGTTGAGATCGCCCGGCCCCAGCGCGGCGAGAAGGCCGACCTGGTGGCCCACGCCCAGACCAACGCGCGCGAGGCGCTGGGCCGCAAGATGGCCGAGAGCTCGGCCCAGGGCCGGCTGCTGGCCGGTGTCTGCGAGGCGTTCGGCCTGGAGGCGCCGCCGGAGCGGATCGAGGTCTACGACAACTCCCACATCATGGGGACCAACGCGGTCGGCGGCATGATCGTGGCCGGGCCGGACGGCTTCCAGAAGAACCAGTATCGCAAGTTCAACATCAAGAGCACCGAGCTCACCCCCGGCGACGACTACGGCATGATGCGCGAGGTGCTGCGCCGGCGCTTCGCCCGGCTGGTCAAGGAGGAGGACGCCGGCGAGGCGCCGCCGAGGCCCGACCTGGTGCTGGTCGACGGGGGCAAGGGCCAGCTGGACGCCGCCCTGGAGGTCATCGCCGACCTCGGGGTCGAGGACGTGGTGTTCGTGGGCGTGGCCAAGGGGCCGGACCGCGACGCCGGGCTGGAGCGCTTCTTCCTGCCCGGCAAGCCGCCGTTCATGCTCGAGCCCAAGGACCCCGTGCTCTATTACCTGCAGCGGCTGCGCGACGAGGCGCACCGGTTCGCCATCGGCAGCCACCGCGTGCGCCGCAAGGTCGAAATGACCAGGAACCCGCTGGACGAGATCGAGGGCGTGGGGCCCGGCCGCAAGCGGGCGCTGCTGCACGCCTTCGGCTCGGCGCGCGGCGTCTCCCGGGCCGCCGTGGCCGACCTCGCCAAGGTCGAGGGGGTCTCCGACGCCCTGGCCCAGCGCATCTTCGACTTCTTCCGCAAGAGCTGAGGGCGGGACCGATGAAACAGCTGCCTAACGTGCTCACCGTGCTCAGGCTCGTCCTGTCGTTCCTGATGTTCGCCGCCATGGTGTTCGTCGGCGACGGGCTGGACGGCGGGGCGATCGCGCCCGACGTCGGGACCTGGCTCGCCCGCTTCGCCTTCGCCGCCTTCGTGGTGGCCGCGGTGACCGACTATTTCGACGGCTGGCTGGCTCGCCGCTGGGGTGTGACCAGCCTGACCGGGGCGATCCTCGATCCGATCGCCGACAAGATCCTGGTCTGCGGCGCGATCCTCGGCCTGCTGGCCGTGCGCACGCCCGGCGTGCTGGTCTCGGGCGGGGTGATCCTGTTCCGCGAGTTCGCGGTCTCGGCCCTGCGCGAGGTGCTGGCGCCGCGGGGGATCAAGCTGCCGGTGACCTTCCTGGCCAAGACCAAAACCACCCTGCAACTGGTGGCCCTGGGCGCGATCCTGATCCTGTGGTTCTGGCCCGCCTGGGGTCTGGCGACCAACTATGCGGTGCTGGGCCGGGCCCTGACCTATGCCGAGGGCCTGTTCGACTTCGCCGCCCTGGTGACGGTCTGGACCGGCGTCGAATACGCCCTGGCCGCGCGCAAGGCCTTGCAGGGCGCCAAGCCAGGCTAGGCCGCGGCGGATCAGGCGCTCCGCACCCGGGCGCTGTCGGTCATCGGGCCTTGATGTTGATCAAGGCTCCACCCTGGCGACTGATCCAGACTAGATGCATGGCGCGGCTCGTCGACATGGACGCTGGGCCCTTCCTCAAGGGGTTGCGTCGGCTGGGGTGGTCGCTTCGGCCCGGCTCCTTCGCCGCCTTTCTGGCCGCGGCTGGTTTCGTCGCCGCGGCCTTCGTATTGCGCATGGCCTTGGCGCCCTGGATCGCCGGAGCCCAGTTTATCACCTTCTT
>JARLIQ010000125.1 GCA_031291645.1 Caulobacteraceae bacterium
AGATCACCGCGCTCTGCATGGACGTCGCGGCGCGCCGCCAGGCCCGGCTCGAGCTGAGGATCGAGCGCCCGGCCGCCGCGCCCGACTGGACCATCCGGCGGATCGAGTGGCTGGAGCCGGCGGAGGCCTGCATCGCCCTGCGGCCGGACGATCCGGCGCCGGCGGCGCGGATCGACGCCGAATTCCGGCCGGGCGACGCCCACGGCCGCTGGTTCGCCGGCGATCCGACCCTCTGGGTGCGCTACCCGGACGACACGATGCCGGTCCACCGGATACGCCTGCGGCTGGAACTGGAGCGTCCTGGCGGGCGGCGACACGGGATGGTGGTGTCCTGCGTGCTGCCGGCGATGAGCTGGACCGCCGAGCAGGCCCGGCCGCACGCGCGCGCCGCCGAGCCTGAGCGCGCCGTCGCCTGCGTCGCGGCCGGCCCGTCCGATTCGAGCCTCCACGAGCCGCGCAGCTGGCGGCCACGGCCCTGGAACCACCCCGCGCCCGGCCTGGCCTGAGGGGAGCGGGAGCGGCTAGTCCCGGCCGCCCTTGTACATCGACTTGGGCCAGCGCTTGTGGCCCCAGAACCACTCCGAGGGCCGTTCGCGGATACGCTCTTCGAGGAATTCGTTGAGCTGGCGCACGCCGGTCACCGTGTCGGCTTCGCGATCGCCGGTGTCGGCCAGCACGATCGGCTCGTAGATCGTCACCCGGAAACGCGCGCCCTTGAGCCGCTGGACGGCCAGCGGCGTCACCTTGCCCCCGACCCGCTGGGCCAGGCGCACCGGCCCGGCGCTGGTGTGGGCCATGTGGCCGAAGATCGGCGAGGCGACGCCGGCGTTGAACTTCTGGTCGATCAGCATGGCGACCGATTCGCCGCGCGACAGCGCCCGCATGATCTCGCGCGCGCCTTCCGAGCCCTTGGGCGCCAGGGAGGTGACGCCATAGCGCGCCCGGCCCTGGATGATCCGCTCGTTGAAATAGGGGTTGTTGGCCGGGCGGTAGGAGACCTGGCAGCGCACGCCCGCGCCGACGATCACCGCGGCCATGATCTCGAAATTGGAGAAGTGGCCCGAGATCATCAGGGTCGGCTCGCCGCCCTCGGCGATGGCGCGCAGCCGCTCGCCGCCGACCACCTCGATCCGGCCGCTGGCGGGCGTCAGCCGGTCCAGCATGGGGAATTCGGCGACGAAGCGGCCGAACTGCTCCCAGTGGGCGATACGGATGGCGTCGCGCTCCTGAGGCGTCTTTTCCGGAAAGGCCAGTTCGAGGTTGCGCCGCACGGTGCGGTCCGCCCCGGTCAGCGGGCCGAGGGCCTTCAGCGCCGCGCCGCCGAAGGCGGAGGCCGCATCGACCGGCAGCAGCCGCAGGAGCGCTGCGATCACGTCGTAGCCCAGCGCCTCGACCCGCCAGAGCAGGCGTTCGGCGAACGTCGGATTGTCCAGACTCATCGGCTAACGCGTTCCAATCCCTGCGGGGCCGGCCCGCGGCTTCAACCGCCACGGCATGTGGATTGCCATCGATTCACCCGTCCGTCCCGCATTGGGACGTATAGGTATTGGAAGGGCTTGGCATGGGCAACGATATCGACCTTCATCTCGGCAAGCGGCTGCGCCGCCGCCGTCGCCTGCTCGGCCTGACTCAGCAGCAGCTGGCCGCCGCGGTGGGGGTGCGCTTCCAGCAGATCCAGAAGTACGAATGCGGCGCCAACCGCATCTCGGCCGCGCGCCTGTGGAGCCTGTCCGAGGCGCTGGAGGTGCCGATCGGCTATTTCTACGAGGGCCTGGCCCAGACGGCCCGCCCGGACGCGGCGGTCGAGCGCGCGGAGGGCGGCGAGGTGCTGGCCCGAAAGGAGACGCTCGACCTGGTGCGCGCCTACTACCAGCTGGGCGAGCGCCCGCGCCGGCGGCTCCTGGACCTGGCCAAGTCGCTGAACGGCGACATCGAGGCGGCGTAGCCCTTCCCGCGTCCCGCTCCAGGCGATAAGCCTGGGGCATGCCCACCGCCGCCCAGTCCGACACCCTGGCGCCCGAGCGCCTCGACGCCCTCGACGCCTTCCTGATCGAGCTGAACCGCGCCTCCGCGGCCGCCATCCTGCCGCTGTTCAGGGCCGACCACGGCCTGGAGAACAAGGGCGGCGAGCAGGGCTTCGACCCCGTCACCCTGGCCGACAAGAACGCCGAGGCGGCCATCCGCGCCCTGATCGCCGAGCGCTTTCCCTCGCACGGGGTGATCGGTGAGGAATACGGCGACGACCGGCCGGACGCCGAGTTCGTCTGGGTGATCGACCCGGTCGACGGCACGCGCGCCTTCATCGCCGGCCTGCCGGTCTGGACCACCCTGATCGGCCTGCGGTTCCAGAACCGCCCGGTCCTGGGCTCGATCGGCCAGCCGCACATCGGCGAGCTGTTCATCGGCCACGCCGGCGCCTCGCGGCTGATCGCGGGCGGGCGCGAGACGCCGTTGAAGGTCCGGGCCTGCGCACGCCTCGACGAGGCGGTGATCGCCACCACCGACCCGGCCCTGTTCGGAGATGGCGTCGAGGGCGAGGCCTGGCGCTCGCTGCGGGCGGCCACGCGCCTGGCGCGGCTGGGCTGCGACGCCTACGCCTACGCCATGGTGGCGATGGGCACGCTGGACCTGGTGGTCGAGACCGGGCTGAAGAGCTGGGACATCGAGCCGGCGCGGGCGCTGGTGGCCGGAGCCGGCGGCCAGGTCACCGACTGGCGGGGCGAGACCATCGGCGGCGACGGCGGCCAGATGCTGATCGCCGGCGATCCGGCCTGCCTGGCGGCCGCGAGCGCCCTGCTCAGCCCCGCGGCGCGTCCCTGAACCGGTCCGCGCCGCGCGCCGGGGCCGTCTACGCTTTCGGCCGCCCCAGCCTGGACGTCAGCGCGTCGAACTCGCGCCAGAAGGCCGCGCGCAGGTCGTCGGTCTCCATCAGGATCTCGTGGTAGGCCCCGGCCAGCTCGACGTAGCGGCAATCGGGCGCCAGGCTCGCGACCAGCTTCTGGCCGGCGTTGTCGACCAGCGTCTCCTCGCCCGCGCCGACGATGACCATGGGCAGGGCGAGGCGGCGGAGCTCCGGCGCGGCGTGCAGCCAGGCCAGGGTCCGGAACGCGCTGGCGACCCAGCCCCAGGTGACCGCGCCCAGCGCGAGATCGCGGTTGGCCAGCATCAGGGCGCGCGTGCGGTCGTATCGCGCCCGGTCGTGGGTCAGCCGGTCGGCCTCAAAGGTCGTCGCGAACGGATCGTAGGCCCCGCCGAGCGCATAGCCGCCGGCCTGGAGCGCGCCCATCAGCCCGACCAGGGCGCGGGTCGGCCAGGACCGCTGGGCCGTCAGGCCCAGCATCGGGGCGGAGAAGACGGCCCCGTCGATGCGCCGCTCGCCGCGCGTCAGCGCCTGCAGTGTCAAGCAGCCGCCCATCGAATGGGCGAGCGCGATCCGGGGCCCCGGCAGGCGGTCCTCGTAGCGGTCGAGCAGCAGGCCGAAGTCGGCCACGAAGTCGTCGAAGCCGTCGGCGTGCCCCTTCAGCCGGTCGGGCAGCAGCCGCCCCGACAGACCCTGGCCGCGCCAGTCGTGGGTCAGGACGGTGAAGCCGCGCGCGACCAGTTCGCCGATCACCTCCAGGTACTTCTCGATGAACTCGGTCCGACCGCCGCTCAACACCACCGAGCCGCGCGGATTCTCGGCCGGAAACAGGGCCGCGCGCAGGCGAAGCCCACCCGCGCCGGCGAACCACTCGGCCGTTCCGCCCGCCGGAATCGGCGCCTGGGGCAGCGCCACCAGCGGCGCGGCGTCGGCTTGTGACATGAAATCCCCCTGCCCCCTTGCGCGCCGGGCGGCTCGCGGCCGAACCTTGCCGCGCCGCCCCGCCGGAGTAAACGCCCGCGGGTGAGCGGAAGTGATGCCGCCCGCTACCGCGGCTTGACGAAGCGCAGGGTCATCCGGTCGCTCTCGCCGATCGCGTCGAACTTGGCGTGGTCGAAGGCGGGGTTGGGCGGCTGGCCCTCCGGGGCGCTGCGGCGGGTGGGCGGAAGGGTCCAGACGCCGAATGGGTGGTCCTTGCTGTCCTTGGGATTGGCGTTGATCTCGGACCGCGCGGCCAGGGCGAAGCCCGCCTTAGCGGCGGCGGCGATCACATAGTCCTCGGAGACGTAGCCGTCGCTGGCGTCGGCCAGCATGGCGCGCGGGTCGGACCGGTGCTCCTCCAGCGCCAGCACCCCGCCGGGCGCCAGGGCGGCGTAGAAGCTGGCGAACGCGCGGTCGACCGCGCCCGGCTTGTCCACCAGGTCGTGCACGTAGCGGGCGAAGAGGATCATGTCGGCCGAGGCCGGGGGCGCGAGCAGGCCCTTGCCGGCGCTGAAGGCGACATAGCCGATGGGGCCGTAGACGGCGGCGGCGCCATAGCGCGCCGCGAAGGCCGCCCGCGCGCGCCGCGCGCCTTCGTCCGTGTCCGGATCGTCGGGATCGCCGAGGCCGGCCAGGTAGTGGCCGCCACCCTGCGCGAGGTAGGGCCCCAGGATCTCGGTCCAGTAGCCACCGCCCGGATCGATGTCGATCACCGTCAGCCCCGGCGCCAGGCCCCAGAAGTCCAGGCTCTGCAGCGGATGGCGCCAACCGTCGCGCGCCTTGTTGGCCGCCGAGCGCTGAGGCCCGCCGATCGCCATCACCAGGGCCGGATCGTCGTCGAACGCGGGCGCCCCGAGACCCGGCGCCCCGAGCCCGTGCGTCTGTGCGAACGCGCGGCCGACGGCGGCTGCGGAGAAGGCGGAAAATGCTGCGGCGGCGCCGAGCGCCCATCTGCGACTGATCATCGCAGGACTGTGGGCGCGAGGCCGCGCCGGCACAAGCGAGCATTGCTGGACGGCCTTGCAGACCCCTTGAACCCCGCCGGCGGGCTCCCACCTTTTGATGCGAAGGCGCTGGATGTCCGGGCCTTCCGGATCTGCACGAGGCCAGCTTCAAGGCTCGCGCACCGGTCCGCACTCAAACCGCAACCTTGCTCATGCAGAAGGATGCTCTGATGCGTACGATCGACTTCTCCCCCCTCTATCGCTCCGTCGTCGGCTTCGACCGACTTGCCGCCCTGCTCGACGCCGCCGGCGCCGAAAGCGCGACCGGCTATCCGCCCTACAACATCGAGCGGACGGACGAGAACACCTACCGGATCGAAATCGCGGTCGCGGGCTTCAAGCCCGAGGAACTGGCCGTCGAGGTCAAGGAAAACCTCCTGACCGTCCAGGGCCGCAAGGCCGCCAACGACGAAGCCCGTCGCTACCTGCATCGCGGCCTGGCCGAGCGCAATTTCGAGCGCCGGTTCCAGCTCGCGGACTATGTGGTGGTGACCGACGCCCAGCTGGTCGACGGCCTCCTGGCCATCTCGCTGAAGCGCGAACTGCCCGAACAGCTGAAGCCGCGGAAGATCGAGATCACCGCGGCCCAGGCCCCGGGCCTGATCGAGGGCGAAAAGGCCGCCTGAGCGGCCAGCCCCGGCGCTCCGACTTGCGGAGCGTGACGTCTCTTCGAGGGCGGCGCGGCGACGCGCCGCCCTTTTTGCGTTGAGGGTCAGCCGGCCGCGGGCGCAGGCGCGGCCGGCGACGGGACGTCGAGCCCCTTGGCGCCGGCCCGGTGGGCGCCGGTGAGGTCGATCTGGCGCAGGGCCGCGCCGCTGAAGTTCGAGCGCGAGACGTCCGACAGGACCATCACCGCCTGGCGCATGTCGGCGTTGGAAAAGTCCGTCCCCTTGGCCACGGCCCGGGTCAGGTCGCACGGCAGCACCCGGTCCGGCCCGATCAGCAGCGGCCCCAGGAGGGCCTCGCGCAGGTCCGATCCCGAGAGCTTGGCCCCGCTCAGCCGCGCGCCGCGCAGGTCGGCCCGGCGAAGGTTGCACGAGCGCAGGTCGGCGCCTTCCAGCCGCGCGCCCTGGAGCTGGACCCCCTCCATGTCGAGGCCGTAGAACACCGCTCCCTTGGCCGACAGCGCGGTCAGGTTATAGCCCTTGATCGAACTCAGCGCCCGCAGGTCGGCCCCGTCGAACACCGAGGGCGCGCCCTCCTTGCCTCCGGTCTCGCACCACAGGGCGTGGGCCGCCACCATCTCGGCGTAGGGCAGTTCGGAGACGTCCTTGCCCGAGGGCAGGTCGGTCAGCGCCCCGTCCATCCGCGCGTCGGTGGTGTTGCAGGCATAGATGGTCGCGCCCACCAGCACCGCGTCGCGCAGGTCCGCGCCGGACAGGTCCGCGCCCGAAAGGTCGGCGCCGGCCAGGTTGGCGCCGGACATGCTCGCCTGCTTGAGGTTGGCGCGCACCAGCTTGGCGTCCTTCATCACCGCGTCGGTGAAGTCGGCGCGGATGGCGATCACGCCGGACAGCTTGGAGCGTTCGAGATTGGCGCCGGCCAGGGTCGCGCCCTGCGCCTCGGCCACCCGGTTGACGTGCTCGAGCAGGCGCAGGCCCTTGGCCCGGTCGACGGCGGCGATGGAGCCTTCGCGCAGGTCGGCTTCGAACAGGTCCGCGCCGGTCAGGTCGGCGGCCCGCAGGCAGGCGCCGCGCAGGTCCGAGCGGCGCATCGAGCTTTCGCTGAGGTCGGCGTCCTGCAGGTCTGCGCCGAAGAAGACGGCGTGGTCCAGGCGCGCGTTGGCGAACTTGGCCCCGTGCAGGATGGCCCCGGTGAAGTCGGCGTCGCACAGGTTGCGTCCGCGGAAGTTCAACCCTGACAGGTCGAGCCACGAGAAGACCGCCCGCGCCCCGCCCGGCCGCGCTGTCCACAGCCGGTCGTGCTTGGTGCAGATCAGGTCTGCTTCTTCTTGCGTGAGCCGGCGGTAAGCGCCCGCCGTGCCGTACGCGGACATGGCATCATCCTGGTCCTAGGTCGGACGACTATGTCCGCGCGCAGTTAACGTCGCCTTTCTGGAGGCTTACGGCAGCGGCGGCAAGGTTTCGGCACGCTCCGCGTCAAGATAGTGGGCGGCCACGGGCTTGAGGCTCGCGTCGAGCTGAACCAGCAGGGGATTGCCGGTCGGGATCTCGACCCCGACGATCTGGCTGTCGGCGACGGCGAACAGGTGCTTGACGATCGCCCGCAGGGAATTGCCATGGGCGGCGATCAGGAGGTTCTCGCCGGCCCCGAGCTTGGGCGCGATCTCGCTGGCCCAATAGGGCAGCACGCGTTCGAGCGTGGTCTTCAGGCTCTCGGTGTCGGGGATCGGCGCGCCGGCGTAGCGGCGGTCGCGGGCGAAGTCGAACGCGCCGCCGGGGGCCAGCGGCGGGGGGGGGACGTCATAGGACCGGCGCCAGACCTTGACCTGGGCCTCGCCGTGCTTCTCGGCGGTCTCGGCCTTGTCCAGCCCGGTCAGGCCGCCGTAGTGGCGCTCGTTCAGCCGCCAGTCCTTGACCAGCGGAATCCACAGCTGGGCGCATTCGACCAGGGCGATGTCGGCGGTGCGGATGGCGCGGGTCAGCACCGAGGCGTAGGCGCGGTCGAAGGCGATGTCGGCGGCCTTCAGCAGCTGGCCGGCGCGGCGGGCCTGCGCCTCGCCCTCGGCGGTCAGGTCGATGTCCACCCAGCCGGTGAAGCGGTTCTCCAGGTTCCAGAGGCTCTGGCCATGGCGCAGGAGGACGAGGGTGGGCATGGGCGCGGTTGCTCGCTTGAAGGCCTGAGCGGCGGTGGGCCTGGGGCGGGCTAAGGGGGTTGGAGGCCGACGTCAAGCCGACGAGGCGCCGCCAGGGGCTTTCCGGAACGACGGCGGCTGCTATACCCCGCGGCATGTCCGACCGCCTCTTCCTGGCGCTGATGGCCGCCGCCGCCGCGGCGATGATCGGTTTCGCCGCCATCTGGCCCCAGGGCCTGGGCGCGCGCTCGCCCTGGCCGATCGGCCACACCCCCGTCCAGCAGACCCCGGCGATGCAGGCCGCCATGGCGCGCGAGGCGGCCAAGGCCCAGAAGAAGTACAAGGTGCGCACCGACGCCGCCGCGGCCCAGCTGCGGCGGGTGATGACCCCGACGCCCGGCGCGGCGTCGTCGGCCCCGCCCGCGTCCGCCGCGCCGCCCGCCGCCCCGGCGAAGAGCGCCGGGCCCAAGGCCGCCGGGTCGAAGAGCGCCGTCGGCGCCGGATTGAGGACGGGCGAATGAGCGAGTTCGACGCCATCGCGGTCGGCCGGCGGGTGCTGGCCTGCGAGGCCGAAGCCCTGGGACAGTTGGCCGACGGCCTGGGCGAGCCGTTCGTCGCCGCGGTCGAGACCCTGTTCCGCGCCAAGGGTCGGGTGGTCTGCTCGGGCATGGGCAAGTCCGGCCACGTGGCGCGCAAGATCGCCGCCACCCTCGCCTCGACCGGCGCGCCGGCCCTGTTCGTCCACCCCGGCGAGGCCAGCCACGGCGACCTCGGCATGGTCGGCTCGGACGACGTGATCCTGGCCCTGTCCAAGACCGGCGAGACCCGCGAGCTGGCCGACATCCTGGCCTACGCCAAGCGCTTCACCATCCCGCTGATCGCCATCACCGCAGCCAAGGACAGCAGCCTGGCCCGGGCGGCCGACGTCGTGCTGCTGATCCCCGACGCGCCGGAGGCCGCGGACGCGCTGAACGCGCCGACCACCTCGACCACCCTGCAGATCGCCCTGGGCGACGCCCTGGCGGTGGCGCTGCTGGAGCGGCGCGGCTTCACCGCGAGCGACTTCGGCGTGTTGCATCCCGGTGGCAAGCTGGGCGCCATGCTGCGCACGGTGCGCGACCTGATGCACGGGCCGGGCGAGCTGCCGCTGGCCGCGCTGGAGACGCCGATGGCCCAGGCCATCCTGACCATGAGCGAGAAGCGCTTCGGCTGCGTGGGCGTGTGCGACGCCGAGGGCCGCCTGGTGGGGATCATCACCGACGGCGACATCCGCCGCCACATCGACGGCCTTCTGGACCACACCGCCGGCGAGGTGATGACGCACAATCCCAAGGCGCTGCCGGCCGACGCCCTGGCCGCCGAGGCGCTGAAGCGGATGACCGACGTTTCTCCGGCCTCGACCGTGCTTTTCGTGGTCGAGGATCGCCGCCCGATCGGCATACTGCACGTGCACGACCTACTGCGCGCCGGCGTCATGTAGACGCTCCCCAACCCCCAGAGGCCCCATGTTCCCCCCTCCCCGCGCCGACCTCTCGCCCAACACCCTCGCGTACGAGGCCATCCCGCTGGTCAAGGCGACCGGCTTTCGCGAGTACGACGCCCGCTGGCTGCTGGGGCCGGAGATCAGCCTGCTGGGCGTCCAGGCGCTCGGCCTGGGGCTGGCGACCTATTTCCATGAGCTGGGACAGTCGAAGGTCGCGGTCGGCCACGACTTCCGGTCCTATTCCCTGTCGGTCAAGCAGGCGCTGACCCTCGGCCTGATCGCCGGTGGCTGCGAGGTGCTGGACATCGGCCCGGCGCTCTCGCCCATGGCCTATTTCGCCCAGTTCGACCTCGACGCGCCGTGCGTGGCCATGGTCACCGCAAGCCACAACGAGAACGGCTGGACCGGGGTCAAGATGGGCGCCCAGCGGCCGTTGACCTTCGGGCCGGACGAGATGGGCCGGCTGAAGACGATCGTGCTGGACGGCGCCTTCCAGGAGCGCGCCGGCGGCAGGCTGGTCCGCGTCGACGGGGTCAAGGAGCGCTACATCGCCGACGTCGCCACCCGCGCCCAGCTGACCCGGCCGCTGCGGGTGGTCGCGGCCTGCGGCAACGGCACGGCCGGCGCCTTCGCGCCCGAGGCCCTGCGCCGGATGGGCGTGGCCGAGGTGATCGAGATGGACTGCGACCTCGACTGGACCTTCCCCAAGTACAATCCCAACCCGGAAGACCACGTGATGCTGCAGGCCATGGCCGCGCGGGTCCGCGAAACCGGCGCCGACCTGGCGCTCGGCTTCGACGGCGACGGCGACCGCTGCGGGGTGGTGGACGACACCGGCGAGGAGATCTTCGCCGACAAGATCGGCCTGATGCTGGCCCGCGACCTGGCCCCGACGCACAAGGGCGCCAAGTTCATCGTCGACGTGAAGTCGACGGGCCTGTTCGCCACCGACCCGATCCTGGCCGCGAACGGATGCTCGACCGTCTACTGGAAGACCGGCCACAGCTACATCAAGCGCAAGACCGCCGAGATCGGCGCCCTGGCCGGGTTCGAGAAGAGCGGCCACTTCTTCTTCAACGCCCCGCTGGGCCGCGGCTACGACTGCGCCCTGACGGCGGCGGCCAACATCCTGGCCATGCTCGACCGTAACCCGGACAAGCGGCTGAGCGACCTGAAGAACGCCCTGCCGGTGGCCTACACCTCGCTGACCATGTCGCCCCACTGCGCCGACGAGCAGAAGTACGCCGTGGTCGACCGGATCGTCGCCGACTACGAGGCCCTGGCCAAGGCCGGCGGGACCATCCTGGGCCGCAGGATCGCCGAGGTGATCACGGTCAACGGCGTGCGGGTGGCGCTGGAGGACGGCTCCTGGGTGCTGGTGCGCGCTTCGTCGAACAAGCCGGAGCTGGTGGTGGTCGTCGAGAGCACCCGTTCGGCCGACGACATGCGCGCCCTGTTCCGCGAAGAGGTCAAGCCGCGGCTGGCCAAGCAACCCGAAGTCGGGGCATACAACCAGGAAATCTGAGGGATCGGGGCCTCAGGTTGCATCCCATTTTCCCCTCGCCTCCGGAGTAGTCCCGCATGCGCGTCGCGATGATCGGAACCGGCTATGTCGGCCTGGTGTCCGGAGCCTGTTTCGCCGACTTCGGCCACGTCGTGACCTGTATCGACAAGGACGAGGGCAAGATCGAGCGGCTGAGCCGCGGGATCATGCCGATCTATGAGCCCGGCCTGGAAGACCTGGTGGCGCGCAACGTGCGCGAGGGGCGGCTGTTCTTCGCCACCAGCTCGGCCGAGGCGGTGCGCGAGGCCGATGCGGTGTTCATCGCCGTCGGCACGCCCTCGCGCCGCGGGGACGGCCACGCGGACCTGTCCTACGTCTACGCCGCCGCCGAGGAGATCGCCGGCCAGATCGACGGCTTCACCGTGGTGGTGACCAAGTCCACCGTCCCGGTCGGCACCGGCGACGAGATCGAGACGATCATCCGCCAGGCCCGGCCCGACGCCGACATCGCCGTGGTCTCCAACCCGGAATTCCTGCGCGAGGGCGCGGCGATCAACGACTTCAAGCGCCCGGACCGGGTGGTGGTCGGCATCGAGGACGAGCGGGCCCGACCGGTGATGGCCGAGCTCTACCGCCCGCTGAACCTGAACGAGACGCCGATACTGTTCACCGGCCGGCGCACCTCCGAGCTGACAAAGTATGCGGCCAACGCCTTCCTGGCGATGAAGATCACCTTCATCAACGAGGTCGCGGACCTGTGCGAGGTGCTGGGCGCGGACGTCCAGCAGGTGGCCCGCGGCATCGGCCTGGACAACCGGATCGGCTCGAAGTTCCTGCACGCCGGGCCCGGCTACGGCGGCTCGTGCTTTCCCAAGGACACCCTGGCCCTGGTGCGCACCGCCGCCGACGCCGGCAGCCCGATCGAGCTGGTCGAGACCACCGTGCGGGTGAACGACGCGCGCAAGAAGGCGATGGCGGCCAAGGTGGTCAAGGCGATGGGCGGCGAACTGGTCGACAAGACCATCGGGGTCCTGGGCCTGACCTTCAAGCCCAACACCGACGACATGCGCGAGGCGCCCAGCCTGGAGATCATCCCGGCCTTGCTGGCGGCCGGGGCGAAGGTCCAGGCCTTCGACCCCGAGGGGCACGAGGCGCGCCAGCTGCTGCCCGGGGTCGACTTCAAGGCCGGCCCCTACGACGTCGCCGAGGGCGCCGACGCCCTGGTCATCCTGACCGAATGGGACCAGTTCCGCGCCCTGGACCTGGAGCGCGTCAGGGCCGCGATGCGCCAGCCGCTGGTGGTCGACCTGCGCAACATCTACCGGCCCGCCGAGATGCAGGCCGCCGGCTTCCGCTACTTCGGCGTCGGCCGCGCCGGCGCGCCGCATCCCTGATCAGGTCGAAAGCTCAAGCGCGTCCGCGGCGCCGCCTGGACGCGCCCGACGTTCGCAATGCGGCCGCGGTCAGCCGTAGAGCCGCTGCGCCGCCCAGATCAGGCCGGCCCAGAAGGTGACCGACAGGACCACGGTGACGACGATGCAGGTGACGGGATTGCGCACGAACTCGCGCCGGCCCGGCCGCGGGTGAGCCCCCGAAAGAGAGCGCATTCAGTTTCCTCCGGCGCCGCGCCTCTGAACGGGCCCGGTCGCTGGACGTCAGGATTTCACGACCGCGGAAGATTGCAAGATGTTAATCTCGCCGGGCGTCAGGCCGCGGCCTGCTTCACCGCGCTGGCGATCTCGCGGACCACCTGGGCGACCAGCTTGGGATCGTCGCCCTCGGCCATCACCCGGATCAGGGGCTCGGTGCCCGAGGCGCGGACCACCAGCCGGCCGGAGGAATTCAGCCGCGCCTCGCCCTCGGCGATGGCGGCCTTGACCTGGGCGGCCTCCAGCGGCTTGGCCCCGTTGGAGAAGCGGACGTTCTCCAGCGTCTGGGGCACCGGCTCGAACTGGCGGGCCAGGGCGCTCATCGGCTTGCCGGCGCTGACCAGCACCGCCAGCACCTGCAGGGCGGCGATCAGGCCGTCGCCGGTGGTCGAGAAGTCCGACAGGATCACATGGCCCGACTGCTCGCCGCCCAGGTTGAAGCCGCCTTCGCGCATCCGCGCCATGACGTAGCGGTCGCCGACCGACGTACGCTCCAGCTTCATGCCGCGATCGCCCAGGAACCGCTCCAGGCCGAGGTTGGACATGACGGTGGCCACCACTCCGCCGCCCTTCAGCCGCTCGTCCTCGGCCCAGGCCGCGGCGATGATGGCCATGATCTGGTCGCCGTCGACCACCTGGCCCTTTTCGTCGCAGATCACCAGCCGGTCGGCGTCGCCGTCGAGCGCGATGCCGATGTCGGCGCGGTACTCGCGCACCGCCCGGCTCATCGCCTTGGGCGCGGTCGAGCCGCAGTCCTCATTGATGTTGAAGCCGTTGGGCGAGACCCCGACCTCCTTGACCTCGGCGCCCAGCTCGTAGAGCGCGGTCGGGGCGACCCTGTAGGCGGCGCCGTTGGCGCAGTCGATCACCACGCGCAGGCCGTTCAGGCTGAGCCGGCGGGGGAAGGTCGCCTTGACGATCTCGACATAGCGGGCCTGGGCGTCGTCGACGCGCAGCACGCGGCCCAGCTCGGTCGGCTCGGCCAGGCCTTCCTGCAGGCCCTCGTCCATCAGGGCCTCGATCCGCAGCTCCATCTCGTCCGACAGCTTGTAGCCGTCGGGGCCGAACAGCTTGATGCCGTTGTCGGCGTAGTTGTTGTGCGAGGCCGAGATCATCACCCCGAGGTCGGCGCGCATCGAGCGGGTCATCATCGCCACGCCGGGCGTCGGCAGCGGCCCGAACAGGCGCACGTCCATCCCCACGCTGGTGAAGCCGGCGACCAGGGCCGGCTCGATCATGTAGCCGGACAGGCGCGTGTCCTTGCCGATCACCACCAGGTGCCGCCGGTCGCCGCCCGAGCGGAACATCTTGCCGGCCGCCAGGCCCACGCGCAGGGCGACCTCGGCGGTCATCGGGTGGCGGTTGGCCTGGCCACGAATGCCGTCCGTGCCGAAATAGGCGCGCTTAGCCATGCGAATTGGGCCTCCGGATGCCGCGAAACGATCGGTAATCGAGTTTTATTCGACCATCCGTCAGCGAATGCTAAAGGCGGCGGCGAACCTTACCGATGTGAAACCACTCTAAACTAGACCGGCCGGCCACGGAAGAATCCAGGCCGTCGACGGCTCGCGGGGACCAGAACGCATGTGCGGCATCATCGGAATCGTCGGAACCCGGCCTGTCGCCGAGCGGCTGATCGACAGCCTCAAGCGGCTGGAATACCGGGGCTACGACTCGGCGGGCGTGGCCAGCGTCGAGGCCGGCCGGCTCGAGCGCCGGCGCGCCGCCGGCAAGATCCGCGCGCTGGAGGAGGTGCTGCGCGAGCAGCCGCTGGGCGGGACGACCGGCATCGGCCACACCCGCTGGGCCACCCACGGCGGCCCGTCCGAGCGCAACGCCCACCCGCACATCGCCGGCCGCGTGGCCGTGGTGCACAACGGCATCATCGAGAACTTCGCCGAGCTGAAGCGCGAGCTGGCCGACGCCGGCCACGTGTTCGAAAGCGACACCGACAGCGAGGTGATCGCCCACCTGATCGACGCCGAGCTGAACGCGGGCCTGGAGCCCGTGGCCGCGCTCAAGGCGGCGCTGGACCGGCTGGAAGGCGCCTACGCCATCGGCGTCCTGATCCGCGGCGAGGACGAGCTGGTCATGGGCGCGCGGCGCGGCAGCCCGCTGGTGGTCGGCTACGGCCAGGGCGAGATGTTCATCGGCTCCGACGCCCTGGCCGTCGGCCCGTTCACCAACCGCATCGCCTACCTGGACGAGGGCGACTATGTCGCGATCGACCACGACAAGGCGCTGATCTTCGACGCCGCCGGCGCGCCGGCCTCGCGGCCGGTCCGCGTGGTCGCCGCCTCCGCCGCCCTGGTCGAGAAGGGCAACTACCGGCACTTCATGGAAAAGGAGATCCATGAGCAGCCGGACAGCTGCCAGCACACCCTGTCGGCCTACGTCGACCCGATCGAGCGGCGGGCGGCCCCGCCGCACGGCTTCGACTTCGCCGGGATCGAGCGGCTGCAGATCGTGGCCTGCGGCACCGCCTCCTACGCCGGCCTGATCGGCAAGTACCTGTTCGAGCGGCTGGCCGACCTGCCGGTGGACGTGGAGGTCGCCTCCGAGTTCCGCTACCGCGACCCGGCGTTGCGGGCCGGGACCCTGGCGCTGGCCATCTCCCAGTCCGGCGAGACGGCCGACACCCTGGCCGCCCTGCGCTGGTGCAAGACCCACGGGCTGACGACGGCGGCCGTGGTCAACGCCCACGAATCGACCATGGCGCGCGAGGTGGACGTGCTCTGGCCGACCCACGCGGGGCCGGAGATCGGCGTCGCCTCGACCAAGGCCTTCACCGCCCAGGTTTCGGTGCTGGCGGCCCTGGCCGTGGCGGCGGCGCGCCAGCGGGGACGGATCGACGCCGCCGAGGAGGCCCGGCTGGTCGGCGTGCTGCTCGAGGCGCCGCGGCTGCTGGCCGAGGCGTTGAGCGCCGAGGAGGCCATCCAGGCCCTGGTCCAGGACGTGGCCAAGGCGCGGGACGTGCTCTACCTGGGCCGCGGCGCGATGTATCCGCTGGCCTTGGAAGGCGCGCTGAAACTGAAGGAAATCAGCTATATCCACGCGGAAGGTTATGCGGCGGGCGAGCTGAAGCACGGGCCCATCGCCCTGGTCGACGAACAGACGCCGGTGATCATCATCGCCCCTTCGGACGCGGCGTTCGAGAAGACCGCCTCGAACATGAGCGAGGTGATCGCGCGCGGCGGGCGGGTGATCCTGATCACCGATCCGGCCGGCGCGGCCCATGCGCCGGAAGGCTCGCGGGTGATCACCGCGCCGGCCTGCGACGAGCTGATCGCGCCCCTGGTGTTCGCCGCGCCGATCCAGCTTCTGGCCTACCACGTGGCCGTGCAGAAGGGCGCCGACGTCGACCAGCCGCGCAACCTGGCCAAGTCGGTTACGGTTGAGTAGGACGGCCAAAACGGGCATCTAGCGGCCCATGACCAAACCGATCCGCAAAGCCGTCCTGCCCGTGGCGGGGCTGGGCACCCGCGTGCTGCCCGGGGCCAAGACCACGCCCAAGAACCTGCTCAACGTGTTCGACCGGCCGATCCTGTCCTACGTGGTGGCCGAGGCGCGCGCGGCGGGAATCGAGCACCTGGTGTTCATCACCGGACGCGGCCAGCACGCGATCGAGGACTATTTCGACCACCACTTCGAGCTGGAGGCCCAGCTGGAGGCCAAGGGCAAGTCCGAGATCCTGGCCGACCTCAAGGCCGAGCTGGGACGTCCGGGCGAGATGAGCTTCGTGCGCCAGATGCAGCCGCTGGGCCTGGGCCACGCGGTGTGGTGCGCGCGCGAGCTGATCGGCGACGAGCCGTTCGCGGTGATCCTGCCCGACATGCTGATGCAGGCGAACCCGCCGGCCCTGGCCCAGGGCGTGGCGGCCTACGAGAAGGTCGGGGGCAACATCGTCCTGGTCGAACCCGCCCCCGAGGGCGAGGCGCACAAATACGGCATCGTGGCGCTGGGCGAACGCGAGGGCCGCCTGGCCAGGATGACCGGCATGGTCGAGAAGCCCGCGCCGGGGACCGAGCCGTCGAACCTGTTCATCAGCGGCCGCTACATCCTGCAGCCCGAGATCTTCGAGCTGCTGGGCGCGCACGAGACGGGGGCCGGCGGCGAGATCCAGCTGACCGACGCCATGGTCAAGCTGATGGCCACCCAGAGCTTCCACGCCCTGGAATACGACGGGACGACCTACGACTGCGGCGACAAGATCGGCCTTCTGCGGGCCAACGTGGCCTTCGCCCTCGCCCGCCCGGACCTTGGCCAGGCGGCGCGCGAGGCGATCGAGGCGCTGCTGCGCGCCAACCCGCCCCGGTAGAGCGCCGGGAGGCGCCTCTCGGTCAGCTGCGGCCGCTCAGGCCGGCGCCCGCCGCGGTCATGGCGACGAGCAACCGTCCTCAGGGCGGCTAGAGACCGCCAAACCCCGGGCCAGCAGCCGGCTTTGCGCGATAGAAGTCCCGATACCAGGCGACGAACCGGGGCAGCCCCTCCTCCAGCGCGACCTGGGGCGCATAGCCCGTCAGGTCGGCGAGACGCGAGACGTCTGCAAAGGTGCCGGACACGTCCCCCGGCTGCATCGGCCGCAGGGTCCGGACGGCGCTGGCGCCCAGCGCGGCCTCCAGAAGGTCGATCATGGTCGCCAGCCCGCGTGGCTGGGCGCCGCCGATGTTCAGCAGCCGCGCCTGGCCCGCCTCCGGCGGCCGGTCCAGCACGCCCACGATCCCGTCGACGATGTCGTCGATGTAGGTGAAGTCGCGGGTCATCTCGCCCTCGCCGAACACCTCGATCGGCTCGCCGGCCAGGATCTTCCGGGTGAAGCCGAAATAGGCCATGTCCGGCCGCCCCCAGGGGCCATAGACGGTGAAGAAGCGCAGGCCCGACTGCGGCAGGCCGTGCAGCCGCGCATAGGCCGTGCTCATCAGCTCGCACGAGCGCTTGGTCGCCGCATAGAGCGAGACCGGCTGGTCGGCCGGGTCGTCCTCGGAGAAGCCGCGCTCGGTCAGCGGCCGCTCGCCATAGACCGAGCTCGACGAGGCGTAGACCAGGTGGCGGAAGTCCGGCGCGTGGCGGCAGGCCTCCAGCACCGACAGGTGGCCCAGAAGGTTGGCGTGCTCGTAGGCGAAGGGGTGGTCGATCGAATAGCGCACGCCCGCCTGGGCGGCCAGGTGCACCACCCGCCGCGCGCCCGACCGGCGCACGAGCGCGGCGAAGGCCTCGGTCTCGGCGATGTCCAGCCGCTCCAGGGAAAAGCCGTTGCGCCCCGAGAGCGTCGCGACCCGCGCCTCCTTCAGCGCCGGATCGTAATAGTCAGTGAAGCTGTCGACCCCCAGCACCACCTCGCCGCGGTCGAGCAGCCGTTCGGCCACCGCCCGGCCGATGAAGCCGGCGGCCCCGGTTACCACGACGGGCCCTTCGTCGTTCACGCTGAACCCGTCCTCGCCATCGGCGCATCCAACTCCCGGTGCGGGTCCAGTCCTATCGCACCGGTGGCGGCGCTGTCGACCGAACTCGGGCGACTGGCGGGCGGACGGCTTTCGCCTCATCCTAGGCGATCGAAGGGACCGGAGAGCCGCCCGCCTTGCGCCTGTTCATCTTCGGCCCCGGCTATGTGGGCCTCTTTCTGGCGCAACGCCTCGCGGCCGCCGGCTGGCGCGTGGCGGCGAGCGCGCGCAGCGCGGCCTCCGCGGCGGACCTGGCCGCGCAGGGGATCGAGCCGGTCGATCCGGCGAACGCGGAGGCCATGGACGCGGCGATCGCGCAGGCGGCGGCGGTGCTGGTCGCCGCCCCGCCGGACGCGCGCGGCTGTCCGGGGCTGGAGCCGGTCGGACGGGCGCTGGCCGGCGGCGGCGCGCCCGGCTGGATCGGCTATCTGTCCTCGACCGGGGTCTATGGCGACCGCGGCGGGCGATGGGTGTTCGAGGACAGTCCGCTGCGCGCCCAGTCGGTGGTCGGGGCGCGGCGGGTGGCGGCCGAACGGTCGTGGCTCGACCTGGGCTGCGCCAGCGGCGCGCCGGTGGCCGTCTTCCGCCTGCCCGGCATCTATGGCCCCGGGCGCTCGGCGTTCGACCGGCTGCGCGACGGCTCGGCCCGGCGCGTCGTGCGGCCCGGCCAGGTCTTCTCCCGCATCCACCGCGACGACCTGACGGCGGCGCTCGAAGCCTCGATCGCGCGGCCCCGCGCCGGGGCGATCTACAACGTCTGCGACGACGAGCCCTCGCCGCCGCAGGACGTGATCGCCTACGCCGCCGGCCTGCTGGGCGTGCCGCCGCCGCCCGAGGTCGCCTTCGACGCGGCGGCGCTGGCCGAGGCCAGCCAGCGCTTCTTCGCCGAGAGCAAGCGCGTCTCCAACGCCCGCGCCAAGGCCGAACTGGGCTGGCGGCCGGCCTATCCCAGCTATCGGGAAGGGCTGAGGGCGATCCTGGACAAGGAGCAGGCCTAGCCCAGTTCCTCCACCGCCGCGATCAGCCGGGCGATGTCCTGGGGGCGCGAGAGGCGGTGGTCGCCGTCGCGCGCCAGGGTGAAGACCAGGTCCTCGGCCTCGAGCGCCAGGGCCAGGTCCAGGGCGTGGCGCCAGGGCACGTCCGGGTCGGCGCCGCCCTGCAGGATGCGGACGGGCGCCTTGATCCCGACCGGCCCGGGCAGGATCTGCCAGCGGCGGCCGTCCTCGATCAACGCCCGCGAGATCGGATAGGGATCGCCATAGGCCGAGGGGCGCAGCCATACCCCGTTCCGCTCGATCGCCCGGCGGGCCGCGGGCTCCAGCTCGGCCCAGATCAGCCGCTCGGTGAAGTCGGCGGCGGGCGCCACCAACGCGAGGCCGGCGATGCGCTCCAGCCGGGCCAGGCCAGCAAGGCAGGCCAGCCAGGCGCCCATCGACGAGCCGACCAGCACCAGCGGCCCCTCGGTCAGGGCGTCGATCACCGCCAGGGCGTCGGCCCGCCAGCGCGTGACGGTCCCCTCGGCGAAGTCGCCCGACGACTCGCCGTGGCCGAAATAGTCGAACCGCACATAGGCCCGGCCCACCGCCAGCGCCCAGTCGGCCAGGGCCTGGGCCTTGGTCCCGGCCATGTCGGACCTGAACCCGCCCAGCCAGACCACCGTCGGCCCGTCGCCGTCCACCCGCCGCCAGGCCAGGCGCGCGCCGCCGTCGTCCAGGAACCCCGCCGTCTCGCCCATCGCCGTCCGCCGCAGCCAGCCCGATCCAGGCATTTACCTCGCCGGCCAAGTCGCTATGGAGGGCGGATGACGCGGCTGCCTCCCCATTTCACCCTTTTGCAGGTGACGCCAGAGCTGGAGACCGGCGGGGCCGAGCAGACCACGCTGGACGTCGCCGCGGCCGTGGTGCGCGCCGGCGGCCGCTCGATCGTCGCCTCGCGCGGCGGGCGCATGGCGCTGGGCCTGGTGGCCAGCGGGGCGGCGCTGGTCGAGATGCCGGTCCACTCCAAGAACCCCTTCACCATCCTGGCCAACGCCGTGCGCCTGGCCGCCCTGATCGAGCGCGAGAAGGTCAGCCTGGTCCACGTCCGCTCGCGCGCGCCGGCGTTCAGCGCCCTGATCGCCGCCAAGGCGATGCGCGTGCCGTTCCTGGCCACCTATCACGGGGTCTACGGCGGCGGGGGGGCGCTGAAGCGCTGGTACAACGCCATCATGACCCGGGGCGAGGTGGTGATCGCCAACTCCGAGTTCACCCGCGAGCGGGTGATCGCCGAGCACCGCATCGACCCGGCCAAGGTGATCGCCATCCCGCGCGGCGTCGACCTGGCCCGCTTCGATCCGGCCAAGGTCCCCGCCGAGCGCGTCCAGGCGCTGGGCCAGCGGTGGGCCGTCGGCCCGGGCGACGGCCGGGTGAAGTTCCTGCTGGCCGGACGGCTGACGCGCTGGAAGGGCCAGCGCCTGCTGATCGAGGCCGCCGCGCGGCTGAAGGCCGAGGGCCGGTCGGACTTCCAGGTGCTGCTGGTCGGCGACGACCAGGGCCGCGGCGCCTATCGCCAGGAGCTGGCGTCGCAGATCGCCGCCGCCGGCCTGGGCGAGGCGGTGCGCCTGGTCGGCCACTGCGACGACATGCCGGCGGCCTATCTGCTGGCCGACGTCGCCTGCACCCCCTCGCTGCAGCCCGAGCCGTTCGGCCGCACGGCGGTCGAGCCCCAGGCGATGGGCCGGCCGGTGCTGGCCGCCGACCACGGCGCGGCGCGCGAGACGGTGGTCGCGGGCGAGACCGGCTGGCTGGTCCCGCCGGGCGACGCGGCGGCCTGGGCGAAGGCGATGGCGGCGGCGATCGACGCGGGGCCGAAGCGCCGCGCGGCGATGGGCAAGGCCGGCGCCGCCCGCGCGCGCAAACTCTATTCCGTCGAGGCCATGTGCGAGGCGACGCTGGCGGTCTACGTTCGGCTGGCCGGGAGGCGCGGCTGATGGCCCGGGCCACGAACATCGCCAAGGTGCTGGTCATCGCGCGCGGCCCGCTGGAGCGGTTCGTGCTGGCGCTGGCGGCCATGCGCCGTATCCGCGAGGCCCACCCGCAGGCCCAGATCCACCTTCTGACCAGCCCCCCGTTCGAAGCCCTGGCCCAGGCCTGCCCCTATGTCGACCGGGTCGACGCCGACGGCCAGCCCGAGGACCTCGGCGACTGGGCCGAACTGGTCGGCCGGCTGCGCGGGGCGAAGTTCGACCGGGTCTACGACCTGGAAGGCTCGGCCTGGACCGGCCGCCTGTTCCTGCTCCTGCGCCCGTTTCCACCGGCATGGTCGGGCTCGGCCTTCGGCTGCGCCCTGCCCCACCGCAACCCGCAGCGCCGCGCCATGCATCCCCTGGAGCGCCACGCCGACCAGCTGAAGGCGGCGGGGATCTGGCCCGACGCCCCGACCTCGCCCGGCGCCGCGCCGCCGCCGGACGCGTCCTGGATCGGCCGGCGCGCCCTGGCGCCGCGGGTCCAGCCCCGGCTGCACGTGCTGCTGGCGCCCGGCGCGGCGGCCGCGCCGGAGGCCGCGCGCTGGCCGGTGCGGGCCTACGGCGAGCTGGCCCAGCGGCTGCGGGCCCAGGGGTATGACGTCATCGTGCTGGGCGGGCCGGCGGAGAGCGTCCTGGCCCAGGCCATCCAGCACCGCGCCCAGGCCCGCGACCTGACCGGCCGCACCGACTTCGCCCAGGTCGCCGCGCTCGCCGCGCGCGCGGCGCTGGCCGTCGGCAACGACACCGGCCTGATGCACCTGGTGGCGGCGGCCGGCGCGCCGACCCTGGCCCTGCTGCCCAGGACGGCCGATCCGCACCGCGCCGCGCCTCGCGGCCACGTGGCCGTGCTGCACGCCGAAGACCTGCATCGGCTCGGTGTCGACGAGGTGTTGCGGGCGGCCGAACGGCTGATCCCGCCGATTCAGAAAACCATGTGATCCCGGCGCCTTGATCGGAGGGGGCGGGTCCTTCATATTTCCCGTGTGCGTCGCCACCGCTTCGCGCGTCGCCACATTGCGTCAACAGCCTCAGGAGAGCCTGCCTATTCGTCGTCCCATGCCAGCGCCCCCGTCCAAGGACGGTCCGCGCATCAATGATGAGATCCGTGTCCCCCGCGTGCTCCTGATCGACGAGCAAGGCGAGAAACAAGGGATCATGCCCACCGCCTCGGCGCTCGAAGCCGCTGAGGAAGCTGGCCTGGACCTTGTCGAGGTGTCACCCAATTCGGACCCGCCGGTCTGCAAGATCCTCGACTACGGCAAGTACAAATTCCAGGAACAGAAGAAGAAGGGCGAGGCGCGCAAGCGTCAGAAGCTGGTCGAAATCAAGGAGATCAAGCTTCGCCCGAACATCGACACGCATGACTACGACGTCAAGGCCAAGGCCATGCACCGCTTCTTCGAAGAGGGTGACAAGGTCAAGGTGACGCTGCGGTTCCGCGGCGGGGAGATGCGCCACCCCGAACTCGGCATGAAGCTGCTCCAGCAGGTCAAGGCCGACTTCGATCCGGTGGCCAAGGTCGAGTACGAGCCCCGCATGGAAGGCCGCCAGATGGTGATGATCCTGGCCCCTCGCTAGGATCACCGGCCGCGCGCCATCGCGGCCCTTTTCTGCAAAATCCATCGAATTAGGGGACGCCGCGAGGCGTTCCCGCCCCTTCCGGGCCGATTTGGCCGGATTTTCGCGTCTGCGCGTGGCCAAAAGGATACGCAAGCGCGATTGGACCCGATCCGATCGTTACGGTGGTTGCCGGGACTCGGTCGGGACGTTATCTGCGTTCACATGTCCGCGGTCTCGCCCGATCCAGCGGCGCGGCGGTCCGTCGCGGCGCTCTACACCCTCTTGTCGGTGATGTTCATCAACATGCTGGGGTTCGGCATCGTGGTGCCCCTGCTGCCGTTCTACGCCCAGTCGTTCCACGCCCAGGCCTGGCAGATCGCGCTGATCTTCTCGGCCTATTCGATCGGCTCGTTCTTCGGCGAGCCGTTCTGGGGGCGGCTGTCGGACCGCATCGGGCGCAAGCCGATCCTGATCAGCACGCTCGCCTGCAACTGCCTGACCTATCTGGCGCTGGCCTTCGCGCCCAACATCTACGTCGCCTTCCTGGTCCGGCTGCTGGGCGGCATGGCCGCCGGCAACGGTTCGGTGGTCCAGGGCTACATCGCCGACGTCACCGCGCCGGAGGACCGGGCGGGGCGGATGGCCAAGCTGGGCGCGGCCTACAACCTCGGCTTCATCGTCGGCCCGTTCATCGGCGGGGTGCTGGCCAGGCCCTCGGCCGGGCCGATCGGCTTCCAGATCCCGCTGCTCGTCGCCTCCACGCTCGGCGGCCTGGCGGCGATCGGCGTGGCGCTGGTGGTCCGCGAGAGCCGCCAGCGCAACAAGGTGGCCGGGCGCGCGCCCAACCGCTGGGTGATGTTCGGCTTCGCCGCCCGCCACCCGGTGATCGGCCGGCTGATGCTTTTGACCTTCGTGGTCGGCTTCGCCTTCACAGGGATCGAATCGACCTTCGGCCTCTGGGCCCAGCACCGCTTCGGCTGGCAGCCGCGCGACGTGGGGATCTGCTTCGGCGTGACCGGGGCGGCGGCCGCCTTCTCCCAGTTCTTCGTCACCGGGCCCCTGTCGCGGCGCTACGGCGAGGCGCCGATGCTGGCGCTCGGCATGGCCGGCACCGTGCTGTGCACCGCCCTGCAGCCCTTCTCCGACGGCCACTGGAGGACCATCGCCCTGATGGCCTCGATGGCCGTCTTCCAGTCGGTCGCCTTCCCCAACGCCGGAGCGCTGATGTCGCGCAACATCGACGAGAACCACCAGGGCCAGGTGATGGGGCTGAACAACGCCGCCGGCGCCTTCGCCCGGTTCGTCGGCCCCCTGTGCGCGGGCCTGGTGTTCAGCGGGATCAGCGTCGACGGCCCCTTCTACATGGGCGCGCTGATCGTGGCGCCGGCCATCTTCCTGGCCCTGTCGGCCGGCCGCGCGGCCCAACGCAACCACGTGGGCGCCCTGGCGGTCTCGTTCGACTAGAGCGGGTTGAGGAAAAGTGCGAAGCGGTTTTCCGCCCGCAACCCGCTCTCACTTTTTAGAAGCGATCACGATGGTTTTGGATTGATGCAATCCAAAGCCATCGTGATCTAGGCTCGCAAGTCTTGCTTTCGGCGGGGCTTTCGACTATGCACCGCCCCTTCTCGGAACCGCCTGGCCCAAGGCATGCCATGGCGGCTCGTCACGCTTTACCAGAGGACGGGGTCCCTAAAGGCTCCGCTGCGAAATGCCGAAGTTGAAGACGAAATCGGGCGCCAAGAAGCGCTTCAAGATCACCGCGACGGGCAAGGTCAAGGCCGGCGTGGCAGGCAAGCGGCACCGCTTGATCAGCCACAACGCCAAGTACATCCGGCAAAACCGCGGGACTAAGGTGATGAGCGACTCGGACGCTAAGGTCATCAAGTCCTGGATGCCGTACAGCTAAGCCCAGAAAGACAAGGTGATCTAAGATGGCTCGCGTCACTCGGGGCGTAACGTCCCATGCCAAGCACAAGAAGGTTCTGGAGCAGGCCAAGGGCTTCCATGGCCGCCGGAAGAACACCATCCGCGCCGCCAAGGCCGCGGTGGACAAGGCCGGCCAGTACGCCTACCGCGACCGCAAGGTCCGCAAGCGCAATTTCCGCGCCCTGTGGATCCAGCGGATCAACGCCGCGGCCCGGCTCGAAGGCTTCACCTATTCCCGATTTATCCACGGCCTTGAACTGGCCGGCATCGAGATGGACCGCAAGGTCCTGGCCGATGTCGCAGGGGCCGATCCCGCCGCGTTCAAGGCCATCGCCGACAAGGTCCGCGCCGCGCTGGCGTAAGCGGACCTGAGCCCTTCCCCCTCGATGGGGGAAGGGTTGGGATGGGGGTGTCGGCAAGGCCCCTCCCGGCCGGCCGCCGTTCGGCGCCGGCGCCCAACCGCGCCCTGCACCCCTATTCTGCGGTTGCACCCCCAACCCCGCCCTTCCCCCATCGAGGGGGAAGGGAGTCGCTGGCCGCGCGCCTGACGGGTGCGCCGGCTTGTAGGTTGGATGGAAGACGGGCAAGGACGAGGCGATGACCGACCTCACTACATTGGAATCCGACCTGGCCGCCCAGGTCGCCGCGGCGGGCGACCTCGCCGCGCTGGAAGCCGTGCGCGTGGCCGCGCTGGGCAAGACCGGCCAGGTCTCGCTGCTGCTGAAGTCCCTGGGCGCGATGAGCCCGGACGAGCGGCGCGAACGCGGCCCCCTGATCAACGGCCTGCGCGACCGGCTGACGGCGCTGATCGCCGGGCGCCGCGCCACCCTGGAGGCCGCCGCGCTGGAGGCCCAGCTCGCCGCCGAGCGCGTCGACCTGACCCTGCCCGCGCCGCCGCGCCGCAAGGGCTCGGTCCACCCCACCATGCAGGTGATGGACGAGATGATCGCCGTCTTCGCCGAGATGGGCTTCTCGGTCGCCGAGGGCCCGGACATCGAGGACGACTTCCACAACTTCACCGGCCTGAACTTCCCGCCGCGCCACCCGGCGCGCGAGATGCACGACACCTTCTTCTTCGGCCCCGGCGAGGACGGCGAGCGCAAGCTGCTGCGCACCCACACCAGCCCCATCCAGGTGCGGGTGATGCGGCAGACCAACGAAAAGCCGGCCGCGCCGCAGTGGGCGTCGGGCCAGGCGCCGCCGATCCGCATCATCGGCCCCGGCCGCACCTATCGCTGCGACAGCGACCGCACGCACACGCCGATGTTCCACCAGATGGAGGGCCTGGTGATCGACAGGAACATCCACATGGGCCACCTGAAGTGGACGCTGGACGCCTTCTGCCGGCGCTTCTTCGAGACCGACGCGGTGGTCACGCGCTTCCGCCCGCACCACTTCCCCTTCACCGAGCCCTCGGCGGAGATGGACGTGCAGTGCGACCGCTCCGGCGGCTCGGTGAAGATCGGCGAGGGCTCGGACTGGCTGGAGATCCTGGGCGGCGGCATGGTGCACCCGAACATCCTGCGCACCTGTGGCCTGGATCCCGACGAGTGGCAAGGCTTCGCCTTCGGCATGGGCATCGACCGGCTGGGGATGCTGAAGTACGGCATGCCCGACCTGCGCGAGGTGTTCGGCGCGGATGTGCGCTGGCTGGCGCACTACGGCTTCTCGGCCTTCCAGGCGCCCAACCTGGCCAGCGGCCTGAGCTGAGGGGGACACGATGAAATTCACCCTCTCCTGGCTCAAGGAACACCTCGACACCACGGCGAGCGTCGCCGAGGTGGCCGACGCCATGACCATGGCCGGGCTCGAGGTCGAGCACGTCGCCGACCCCGCCGCCAAGCTCGCCGTCTTCTCGGTCGCCAAGATCGTCGAGGCGGTCCAGCACCCGAACGCCGACCGCCTGCGCGTCTGCCAGGTGGACACCAGGGACGGGCGCAAGGAGATCGTCTGCGGGGCGCCCAACGCGCGGGCGGGCCTGACGACCATCTACGCCCCGATCGGCGCCTACATCCCCGGGACCGGCGTCACCCTGGAGCCGCGGCCCGTGCGCGGCGTCGTCTCCAACGGCATGCTGTGCTCGGCGGCCGAGCTGGAGACCGCCAGCGAGTCTGACGGCATCCTGGAACTGCCCGACGCCCTGCCCGTCGGCGCCAGCGCCGCCGAGGCCCTGGGCCTGGAGGCCGTGATCGACTTCGAGGTCACGCCCAACCGGCCCGACTGGCTGGGGGTCTCCGGCATCGCCCGCGACCTGTCCGCCGCGGGCCTGGGGCGGCTGAAGGACGCGCCGATCGAGCCGGTCGCGGGCGCCTTCCCCTGCCCGATCGACATCCGGCTCGACGGCTCGGACGCCTGCCCGGCCTTCGCCGGCCGGCTGATCCGCAGCGTCAGGAACGGCCCCTCGCCCGCCTGGCTGCAGGCGCGCCTGGTCTCGATCGGCCTTCGCCCGATCAACGCCCTGGTCGACGTCACCAACCTGATCACCTACGACCGCGCCCGCCCGCTGCACGTCTATGACGCGGGCAAGCTGGTCGGCGGCTTCGTTGAGGCCCGGCTGGGCCGCGAGGGCGAGCAGGTCGAGGCCCTGGACGGGCGGACCTATGCGGTGACGCCGGAAATCTGCGTCATCGCCGACGGTTCGGGCTCGATCGGCCTGGGCGGGGTGATGGGCGGCGAGACCACCGGCTGCTCGAACGAGACCACCGACGTCTTCCTCGAGTGCGCCTGGTTCGACCCGATCCGCACGGCCCAGACCGGGCGGACCACCGGCATCGCCTCCGACGCCCAGTACCGCTTCGCGCGCGGGGTCGACAGCGGCTTCGTCCTGCCCGGCATCGAGCTGGCCACCCGGCTGATCCTGTCGCTGTGCGGCGGCGAGGCGTCCGAGGTGCGGCTGGCCGGCCAGCTTCCGCCGTCGCCGAAGGCGATCGCCTTCGACCCCGACTACGTGCGCCGCCTGGCCGGGCTGGAGCAGCCGCGCGAGCGGACGTTGGAAATTCTTACGAAGCTCGGATTTTCTTACGAAAACAATGGCGCGTACCTGACCGTTCAACCGCCGACCTGGCGGCGCGACGTCGACGGCAAGGCCGACCTGGTCGAGGAAGTGGCCCGCATCGCCGGCTATGGCGCCCTGCCGGCGACGCCCTTGCCGCCCCTGCCCCGCCCGGCGGGCGGGGTGCTGACCGTGCGCCAGTCGCGCGCCCGCACCGCGCGCCGGGCGCTGGCCGCCATGGGCTACGCCGAGGCCGTGACCTGGTCCTTCACCGCCCGCGCGGTCGCCGAGGCCTTCGGCGGCGGCCAGGCCGAGCTGGTGCTGGACAATCCGATCGCGCCCGAACTCGACACCATGCGCCCGTCGATCCTGCCGACCCTGATCGACGCGGCCGGTCGCAACGCCAAACGCGGCTTCGCCGACGTGGCGCTGTTCGAGATCGGCCCGGTCTTCTCCGGCGACCGGCCCCAGGACCAGCGCACCGCGATCACCGCCATCCTGGCCCCCCACCCGCCCCGCCGCTGGGACGGGGCGGCGAGCGACGACCTGTTCGCGCTGAAGGGCGACCTGATGGCCCTCTTGGACGAGATCGGCGCGCCCGCCGGCTCGCTGCAGGTGGCGCAGGGCTCGGCTGCGCCCTGGTGGCGTCCGGGCCAGTCGGCGCGGCTGCAGCTCGGCCCCAAGGCCGTGCTGGCCGAGTTCGGCGCCCTGCACCCGAGCGTGCTCAAGGCGCTGGACGTCGAGGGCCCGGTCTACGGCTTCGAGATCTGGCTGGAAGCCATCCCCGAGCCCAAGCGCAAGGCGGTCAAGACCCGCCCGGCGCTGGAGCTGTCGCCGCTGATGCCGCTGTCGCGCGACTTCGCCTTCGTGGTCGACGACGGCGTCGCCGCCGGCGACCTGGTGCGGGCGGTCCAGGGCGCGGACAAGGCGCTGATCGCCCAGGCGCGGGTGTTCGACGTCTACGCCGGCCCGGGCGTTCCGGAGGGATCGAAGTCCCTGGCGGTCGAGGTGGCGATCCAGCCGCGCGACCACACCCTGACCGACGCCGAGATCGAGACCCTGTCGGCCCGGATCGTCGCCGCGGCGGAAAAGGCGGTCAGAGCCCGGCTGCGCAGCTGAGCCCGACCGTCCCCCACGGAGGCTGCTAGAACTCCTCCCAGCCGTCGACCGCGGGCGCGGCGGCGGTGCGGCCGCGCGCGAAGGCCGCGATCTTGGCCTTGGCGGCGGCGAAGGCCTTCGGCGCCGCCTCGCGCGGGGCCTGCGGCGTCGCCTGGGCCCCGGTCTTGAAGCGACCGACCAGATGGGCGAGCTCGACGGCCTCCGACCGCATGTTGGCCGCGGCGGCGGTCGCCTGCTCGACCATGGCGGCGTTCTGCTGGGTGACCTGGTCCATCTGGTTGACCGCGGTGTTCACCTGTTCGAGGCCGACGGCCTGCTCCTGGGCGGAGCGGGCGATGTCGGTGACCAGGCCGTCGATCTCGGCCACCTTGACGACGATGCCGCTCAGGGCCTCGCCGGTGTCGCCGACCAGGCGCACGCCCCGCTCGACCTGGGACGAGCTGGCGGCGATCAGGGTCTTGATCTCCTTGGCGGCCTCGGCCGAGCGCTGGGCGAGCGCGCGCACCTCCTGGGCCACCACCGCGAACCCGCGGCCGGCGTCGCCCGCGCGGGCCGCCTCGACCCCCGCGTTCAGGGCCAAGAGGTTGGTCTGGAAGGCGATCTCGTCGATCACCCCGATGATCTGGGTGATCTGGCCCGAGCTCTGTTCGATCTCGCCCATGGCCGAGACCGCCTCGCGCACCACCTCGCCCGAGCGGATCGCGTCCGTGCGGGCGCTGGTGACCACCACGGCGGCCTGCTGGGCGCCGCCGGCGCTGCGCTTGACCGTGGCGGTGATCTCGTCGAGGGCGGCGGCCGTCTCCTCCAGGCTCGCGGCCTGCTGCTCGGTGCGCCGCGACAGGTCGTCGGAGGCGCTGGAGATCTCGTCCGAGCCGCTGCGGATGCCGCCCGTCGCCGCGGCGATCGAGCCCATGGCCTCGCGCAGGGCGGCCACGGCGCTGTTGAAGTCGGCGCGCAGCTGCTCGTACTCGGCGGCGAAGGGCTCGCTCACCGCATAGGTCAGGTCGCCCGCGGACAGCTTGGCCAGGCCCTCGGCCAGGGCCTCGACCACCCGGGCCTGCGCGGCGGCGGCGGCGGCGCGGTCGGCCTCGTTGCGCCGGCGCTCCTGTTCGGCCCCGCTGCGTTCGTCGGCGGCCTGTCGCTCGAGGCGGACCTTGGCGACGGCCGCGTCCTTGAAGGCCAGCACCGCGGCCGCCATCTCGCCGACCTCGTCCCGGCGCCCGACGGCCGGCACCTCGATCGCGTGGTCGCCGGCGGCCAGGGCGCGCATGGTGTCGGTCATCTGGCGCACCGGCCGGGCGATCATCCGCGCCAGCAGCCAGCCCATCAGGCCGGACAGGGCGATGGCCAGGGCGACCCCGCCGATCAGGGCGACGCGCGAGCCGGCCACCGCCCGGTTCTCGGAGACCTCGCGTTCGGCCAGGAGCTGGTGCTCGGCGTCCTCGAACGCCTTCACGGCGCCCTTGAAGGCGTCGGTGTCCCGCCGGTTGACCCCGGCGTTGATGATCGCCAGCGCCTGGCCCACGGTGGCGGGATCGCCGCCCAGCTTGATTTCGGGCTGGACGGCCTCGGCGTAGTCCGCCGCCGCGGCGCGGGCGATCGCCTCGAGCCGGCTCCTCTGGTCCGGCGAGCGGACCAGGCCGCGCAACCCGGCCAGCCCGTCTTCGACCTTCTGGTAGTCGGCCTCGGCGCCCGCGGCGTAGGTCGCGTCATGGGTCAGCAGGAAGCCGCGCAACTGCGACGACAGGTCGAGCATCGACTTGGTCGAATCGTCGACCCGCGACAGCACCGCCTGGGAGTGGTTGGCCTCTTCGGTCGTGGTCTCGATGATCGAGAGGTTGACCAGCACCACCCCCGCCACGGCGCACAATCCAAGGATGATTACGGCGAACGCCACTACCAACTTACGCGAGATTTTCCAGTCTTCCACGAATTTCCGCTCCGTCGCAGAGAGTTCCCCCATCCAGGCGGCGAATTCGACGAGAATAGAATTTTCCATTCCCCCATCGAATTCGAACCCGTTCACCGACGATAGCCTGTGGACGAACAGCGTTACTTGAAGATTAAGCCTAAACCGGCAAAAGAATGCTAACCGGCAATAATATACCTGAAAGTTGCAGTTGGCGTGCAAATACAATCGGGAGGCGCCGCGGGCCCGCGCCACGACGGCGCCGCCATCCGCCCTTGATCTCGCCTTCCGGCCGCCCTTAGCTCTGCGGGCACTCAAGGAGCCGGCCGCCATGACCACGCCCGCCACCGCCAAGCCCGCGCCGGAACGGTGGCTGGAGCGCGGCCTGTTCGCCTCGCGGTGGCTGATGGCGCCGTTCTACGTCGGCCTGGTGATCGGCCTGGCCGGCCTCCTGGCGGTGTTCGTGCAGGAACTTGTCCACGAGGTCGGCAAGGTGGTCCAGAGCGGCCGGGCGGACGACGCGGTGGTGATGGCCCTGTCGCTGATCGACCTGTCCCTGGCCGGCAACCTCCTGCTGATCGTGATCTTCTCCGGCTACGAGAACTTCGTCTCCAAGATCGACGTCGGCGAGCACCAGGACCGGCCCGACTGGATGGGCACGCTGGATTTCACCGGCCTGAAGATGAAGCTGATCGCCTCCATCGTGGCGATCTCGGCCGTAGCCCTGCTGCGGGCCTTCATGGCCCTGGCCGAACAGGGCGCCGAACCCGACACGGCCAAGCTGGGCTGGATGGTCGGCCTGCACCTGACCTTCGTGGTCTCCGGGGTGATGATGGCCCTGATGGACTGGCTGGCGCAGAAGTCGGGACATTGAGCCCCTGCCCGCTTGACGCCCGCTGCGGCGGGAGAGCCCTGATAGCCACCCCAAAAGCTGGAGCCCGCCCATGGAGATCAACGGCGTCGCGCACATCTTCATCACCGCCGGCGACTTCGAGCGCGCGCGGACCTTCTATCGACAGCTGTTGCCGTTCCTGGGCATGAGCTGCGTGGGCGATACGGAGGCGACCTATTACTGCGTGGGCGGGCGGACCGGGTTCGGGGTGCATGCGCCGCCGCCGGGACGCGGCGGCGGGCGGTTCGAGCAGGGCGGCGTCGGTCTGCACCACATCTGCTTCCGCGCCCGCAGCCGCCAGGACGTCGACGAGGCCCACGCCTTCCTGACCGGCATCGGCGCGAGCATCGTCCATGGCCCGCAGGACGACCAGTACGCGCCCGGCTACTATTCGATCCTGTTCGAGGACCCGGACGGGGTGCGGCTGGAGATCAACCACGTGCCCGGCCGCGGCCTCCTGAACGAGGACGGCCCGCGCGCCGTGGGCCAAGCCCTCGGGTACGGCGCCTAGAACGGGATCCAGTGGCTGTCGCGGCTGTAGGCGAGATAGCCCACGTTCGCGCCCAGCCGGAAGCCGATGCCGGTGCGGATGGGGGCCAGGATGATGTCCTCGGCCCGCTGGTAGTTCACCCCCAGGCCGCCGATGAAATAGGCGCTGCCGTCCACACCGGGGAAGCGGCGGTAGATCATGTCCGGGTACTGCAGATTATAGCAGAGGGTGAACACCCGGCTGCCGTTGCCGCCGGCGTCGAAGCCGACCGAAGGGCCGCGCCAATAGACCTGCTGGGGCTTGCGGTCCTTCATGTAGAGCAGGCCCTTGCCGTAGCGCAGGCCGGCGATGAAGGCGCCCGAGGCCTCTTCGCCGGCGATGTAGCCGGTGGGCCGGCCATTGTCGTGGAAGATCTTCTCGACGATGGACCCGGCCGCCTCGGCGGTGACGCCGAAGAAGTCCGAGACCCGGTTGACCAGTTCGTCCTCGGAATAGGTCGGCGCGCGGTAGGTGGGCGCGGGCTGGGTCGGCGGGGGCATGTCGTTGCCGTCGCCGGGCTCGGCGAGGGCTCGGCCGGCGCCCAGGAAGGCGAGGCCCGAGGCGATCAGAAGACGGCGATCCATGGGTCAGGCTCCGAATCAGGACGGCTCAAGCTTCCATCCTAATGCGACCGGTTTGCGGCGCTGCGGCCAAGCTCGCCTCCCGCTGCGGCGAGGCGGGCGCCGCCCCGGGGCTCGCTCGCGGCCGGTTCTGTGCTAGACCCCGGCCCCATGACGACGCCGCTTTCGCACATCCGTAACTTCGCCATCGTCGCCCACATCGACCATGGCAAGTCCACCCTGTCCGACCGCCTGATCCAGGAGACCGGCGGGCTGACCGCGCGCGAGATGAAGGAGCAGGTGCTCGATTCGATGGAGATCGAACGCGAGCGCGGCATCACCATCAAGGCCCAGACCGTGCGCCTGGAGTACAAGGCCGACGACGGCGAGACCTATGTCCTCAACCTGATGGACACGCCCGGCCACGTCGACTTCGCCTATGAGGTCTCCCGCTCGCTGGCCGCCTGCGAGGGCTCGATCCTGGTGGTCGACGCCAGCCAGGGGGTCGAGGCCCAGACCCTGGCCAACGTCTATCAGGCGATCGACAACAATCACGAGATCGTCCCGGTCCTGAACAAGATCGACCTGCCGGCGGCCGACCCCGACCGGGTGCGGGCCCAGATCGAGGACGTCATCGGCCTGGACGCCTCGGACGCGGTCGAATGCTCGGCCAAGTCGGGCGTCGGCATCCACGAGGTGCTGGAGGCCATCGTCCGCCGCCTGCCCCCGCCCAAGGGCGACGAGACCGCACCGCTGAAGGCGCTGCTGGTCGACGCCTGGTACGACGCCTACCTGGGCGTGGTGGTGCTGGTGCGGGTGTTCGACGGGCGGCTGAAGGTCGGCCAGCAGGTGCGGATGATGGAGACCGGCGCGACCTACAAGGTCGACAAGCTGGGCATCTTCAAGCCCAAGGCCACCGACATGGACAGCCTGGGCCCCGGCGAGATCGGCTTCATCACCGCCCAGATCAAGGACGTGGCCGACGCGGCGGTGGGCGCGACCATCACCGAGGAGCGGCGCCAGACCGCCAGCCCCTTCCCCGGGTTCAAGGAAGTCCAGCCGGTGGTGTTCTGCGGCCTGTTCCCGGTGGACGCCGCCGACTTCGAGGACCTGCGCGCCGCGGTCGGGCGCCTGCGCCTGAACGACGCCAGCTTCACCTACGAGATGGAGACCAGCGCGGCTCTGGGCTTCGGCTTCCGCTGCGGCTTCCTCGGCCTCCTGCACCTGGAGATCATCCAGGAGCGGCTGCAGCGCGAGTTCAACCTCGACCTGATCGCGACGGCGCCGAGCGTCGTCTACAAGATCACCCTGACCAACGGCGACGTCATCGACCTGCACAACCCGGCCGACCTGCCCGATCCGGTGAAGATCGAGAGCATCGCCGAGCCGTGGATCAAGGCCACCATCTTCACCCCCGACGAATACCTCGGCGCGGTGATCAAGCTGTGCCAGGACCGCCGCGGGTCCCAGCGCGAGCTATCCTACGTCGGCAGCCGGGCCATGGTGGTCTACGACCTGCCGCTGAACGAGGTGGTGTTCGACTTCTACGACCGGCTGAAATCGATCTCCAAGGGCTACGCCAGCTTCGACTATTCGATCGAGGAGTACCGCACGGGCGACCTCGTGAAGATGTCGATCCTGGTCAACGCCGAGCCGGTCGACGCCCTCTCCATGCTGGTCCACCGCAGCCGCGCCGAGGCCCGCGGCCGCGGCATGGTCGAGAAGATGAAGGACCTGATCCCCCCGCACATGTTCGTCATCCCCATCCAGGCGGCCATCGGCGGCAAGATCATCGCCCGCGAGACCGTCCGCGCCCTGCGCAAGGACGTGACCGCCAAATGCTACGGCGGCGACGCGACGCGCAAACGCAAGCTGCTGGACAAGCAGAAGGAGGGGAA
>JARLIQ010000017.1 GCA_031291645.1 Caulobacteraceae bacterium
GGCGACATGGACTTCAAGGTCGCCGGCACGGCCGAGGGCATCACCTCGCTGCAGATGGACATCAAGATCCCCGGCATCACCGAGGAGTTCATGAAGAAGGCCCTGGGCCAGGCCCAGGCCGGCCGCATCCACATCCTGGGCGAGATGGCCAAGGCCATCTCCGGCGCCCGCGAGGAGATCGGCGAGTACGCGCCCAAGATCGAGACCCTGACCATCCCCACCGACAAGATCCGTGACGTGATCGGCACCGGCGGCAAGGTGATCCGCGAGATCGTCGCCACCACCGGCGCCAAGGTCGACGTCTCCGACGACGGCACGGTCAAGGTCTCGGCCTCGGACGGGGCCAAGATCAAGGCCGCGATCGACTGGATCAAGTCGCTGACCAGCGAGCCCGAGATCGGCGCGATCTATGACGGCAAGGTGGTCAAGGTCGTCGACTTCGGCGCCTTCGTGAACTTCTTCGGCGCCAAGGACGGCCTGGTCCACGTCAGCCAGATCAGCAAGGAGCGGGTGTCCAAGCCCAGCGACGTGCTGCACGAAGGCCAGATCGTCAAGGTCAAGCTGCTCGGCTTCGACGACCGCGGCAAGACCAAGCTGTCGATGAAGGTCGTCGACCAGGAGACCGGCGAAGACCTGTCCAAGAAGGAAACCGCCGAGGCCGACGCCGAATAGGCGAGGGTTTCGAGCGCGAGCCTAGCAGCGGGCGGCCTGGGAACGGGCCGCCCGTTTTGCGTTCGGGGGCCGGCCTTAGCGCCGGTGGCGGCGCGGCGGCTCCAGGCTGTGGAGATAGGCCTTGAGAGCCGCGACCTCGTCGTCGCCCAGCTGCGCCTGGGGCATGCGCGGATGGACCCGCACGTCGCCCTCCTCCGGGCGCTCCTCCGGCGCCAGCATCCCCTCGGCCAGCACCCCGTCGAGGCCGCTGGCCCGGTAGCGGCGGTAGAGCCGGCGGAACGGCGGCGAGCGGGGATTGGGGCTGACCCCCGCGCCGACGGCGTGGCAGGCGCCGCAGTTGCGCTCGGCGATGCGCCGGCCGAACGCGACCTGCGAGGATTCCGCGAGCGCGAGGCTGCTGGCGCAGAGCGAGAGGACCGCCGCGGCGGCGAGGGTGAGGCGGGCGTGACGCGTCATGGGCGCACTATCGCCGTGCCTCGCGCGCCGCCGCCTTGATCTAAGCCAAACGGCGCGATACGCGCCACGTGCCAGGCAGCGCCCTGGGGTGGGGGAAACCGATGACGCAGATCGAACTGGGGCCGGGCGAGCTGTTGGACCGGCGGGGGCGGCTGAGCGAGCCCGGCTGGGCCCGGCGCGAGGTGCGCCGCTACAGCCGCGCGGCGATCGCCGCCTCGCCGCTGCGGATCAAGGAATGGGACTACTACTGCGTGCTGGCCGGCGACTACGGCCTGGCCGCGGTGGTCGCCGACAACGGCTACATGGGCTTCCTGTCGGTCACCTGGCTGGACCTGCGCGCGCCCAAGGCCACGGCCGAGAGCGTGATGACGCCCTTTCCCCTGGGCCGCATGGCCCTGCCCCAGAGCGCGGACGCGGGCGACATCGTCCAGGACCACCCCCGGCTCAAGCTCGCCTTCCGCCACACCCCGCAGGGGCGGCGGCTGAGCATCGACTGCCCGGGCTTCGCACGCGGCCAGGGCCTCAGCGGGACCATCGACCTGGCCCAGCCGCCGATGGACCGGATGATGATCGCCACCCCGTTTCCCCGCGCGCCCAAGGCCTTCTACTACAATCAGAAGGTCAACTGCATGGCGGCGAGCGGCGAGATCGTGCTGGGCGGCCAGCGCTACGCCTTCGACCCGGCCAGCGCCTTCGGCGTGCTCGACTGGGGCCGCGGGGTGTGGACCTATCACAATGTCTGGTACTGGGGCTCGGCCTCGGGGCTGGTGGACGGCGCGCCGTTCGGCTTCAACATCGGCTACGGCTTCGGCGACACCTCGGCGGCGTCCGAGAACATGCTGTTCTACGACGGCGTGGCCCACAAGCTGGACCAGGTGACCTTCCACCTGCCGCAGGGAACCTACGACGGCGCGCCCTGGCGGTTCTCCAGCAACGACGGGCGCCTGGAGATGACGTTCGAGCCGATCCTGGACCGGGCCGACGCCGCCGACTTCAAGATCATCCGCTCCATCGCCCACCAGGTGTTCGGCCGCTTCTCGGGAACCGCCACCCTCGACGACGGCCGCGTGCTGAAGATCGACCACCTGCTCGGCTTCGCCGAGCAGGTGGAGAACGCGTGGTAGGGCTGGGCCGGGATCACTGCCCGGCCGCGGCCTGCTCGATGAGCGCGGCGACGGCTTCCGGATGCGACACCGGCGAGGCGTGGCTCGACGGCAGCGTCACCGTCGTGGCCTTCATCCGCTGGGCGAAGAAGGCCTCGGCCTGCGGCGGCAGCATCAGGTCGTTGGCGGAGATCGCGTAGTAGGTCGGCTTGACGCGCCAGGCCGCGACCACGGCCTTGGAGGCGAAGGCCGCTCCGTTGATCGGCATCTGCCGTTCGGCCAGCTTCGCGCCCTCCTCGGCCGGCGCGTCGCCGACGAAGACGTGCGGGAAGGCGGCCGGATCGATCGACAGGAAGCCCTTGGCGTCCGGCCGGACCGCCTGCAGGCCTTCCGTGGGCGGGCCGTTGGCCGAGAGCGCCTGAACGCTCTCGCCCTTGTCGGGCGCGAAGGCCGCGACATAGACCAGGGCCTTGACCTTGGGGCTGTCGCCGACTTCGCCGATCACCACCCCGCCCCAGGAATGGCCGACCAGGACCGTCGGGCCCTTCTGGGCGTCCAGCGCCTTGCGGGTCGCGGCCACGTCGTCCTCGAGCGAGGTCAGCGGGTTGTCGACCTCCGTGACCTTGAAGCCCTTGTCGCGCAGCAGGCCGGCGACCTTGTCCCAGCTGGAGGCGTCGGCGAAGGCGCCGTGGACCAGCACGATGTTGCGGGCGGTCGCCGCGGACGCGGCCGCGGGGCTTCCCATGGCCAGAATGGCGCCAAGGGCCGTGGTGACAGTGAGCAGTTTCATCGGATTGTCCTCTTCGAATGTTGCGACCAATCTGGACGATCAGTAAATTACCGACCGCGCCATCCGGTCATGGGGTTTGTCTGTATCCATCTGTGAAAGCCCATATTATCATGGTGATACGCGCCCTCATGACGGGATGGTGTAGCGCCAGCTGACGGAATCGACCATGACGGAATGGCTTGAAAACTTGACCATTCATCCGGAATCGGAGGCGCGCGGCCCGACGTCCGGCGACCTGCTGTCGGATGTGCTGGCCCAGATCCGCCTCACCGGCGACCAGGTCTATTCTTCAGCGCTTCCCGAGGGGGCGGCCCTGGCGCTGGAGGCCGGGGCGGCGCACGTCTTCGTGGTCACGGAGGGCGCCTTGCGGCTCAAGGGCGACGACCGGGCGCCCACCGTCATCGCCACGGGCGACCTCGTCCTGCTGCCCCATGGCCCGGGCGATTTGCGATTGATGGCGTCGGACGGGGCGGCCGCCGTGGTCGCCTGCCGCTTCTGGTTCGATCCCGACAGCCTGCGAGGGATGATCTTCGCCCTGCCCCGATACGTCCACATCACGCGGGCGGACGGCGCCGGCTGGCTCGACGGCATCGTGCATTTCCTGATGATCGAGGCCGGCGACGTCCAGCCCGGCGCGGCCCTGATGATCTCCCGGCTGATCGACCTGATCGTCATCCGCGCCCTGCGCAGCTGGGTCCAGCAAGGCCAGGCGTCCGGCTGGCTCGGCGGCCTGGCCGACCCGCGCATCGCCCGCGCCCTGAAGGCCATCCACGAAAAGCCCACGCAGCGATGGAGCATCGAGGCCCTGGCCGGCGTCGCCGGCATGTCCCGGTCGAGCTTTTGCGAGCGGTTCACCGCCCTCGCCGGCCGCCCGCCGCTGCGCTACCACAACGAATGGCGCCTGGCCCTGGCGCGCGACCTGCTGGCCCGGCGCGACGCGCGCGTGGGGGAGATCGGCCTGAGCATCGGCTATGAGTCCGAGGCCGCGTTCAGCCGCGCCTACAAGGCGCACTTCGGCCATTCGCCGCGCGCGATGCGCGCGCGGGCCGGGTGACGGGAACCGCCGAAACCGACCGGCCCTAGGCCAGGACGGCGCTGGTGATTTCCTTGATCAGGGCCTGGACTTGCGCCTTGCCGCCGGCGCCCCAGACGACCTTGAGGTGGGTCAGGGTGCGGGCGGCGGCGCCTTCGAACTTCCACTCGCAGTCGGTGAAGCGGCAGTCGGTGAAGCGGGGCGGAGCCTCGCCGGCGTAGATCAGCCGGCAGTCGCGGAATTCGCAGTCGTCGAACGCCGCCCCGTCCAGAAGGACGGTCTCGTGGTTGTAGAGCTGCATGCGGCCGCTCAGGTCTCGGTCGGCGCGGCGTCGGCGTCCGCGCCGCGCGCCTTGGCCTCGCGCTTGCCAGCGGTCTTTTCGGCGAGCTTGAGCGCCTTGATCCGCTCGCGTTCCTGACGTTCGAAGTTGTAGTTGGGCTTGCGGGCCATGATGGGCGACCTTTCGGAAATGATCGGCGCGCGCCCCGCGCGCCTGCTCCAACCCGGCTGCCCGGCGCATCGGCCGGCCGGTGAGATTGGGGTCGAAGATCGAGGGCTTGGCCTGGACCTTGGCCGGCAGGGCCTTCCTGGCCTCGGCGGCGGTCTTCGGCCGGTCGGCGGAGACGAAATCGGCCGGCGCGGGTGGGATCACCCGCGCCGGCCGCCTCGGAGATCTTAGCCGGCCTGAAGCTGGCCAGCCGACATCTTGCCGCTGCGCTGGTCGCGCTCGAGTTCGTAGGACAGCTTCTGGCCTTCCTGGAGAGAGCCCAGGGTCGAACGCTCGACCGCGGAAATGTGGACGAACACGTCCGGGCCGCCGTTGTCGGGTTGGATGAAGCCGAAGCCCTTGGTGGCGTTGAACCACTTCACAGTGCCGATATTCATGGGAGATGCCTTTCCGGCGGAATTGTTCACGCGCCGAAATAGCGCGCGTCATCAAAAGGTCGGAAAGGATCGTAGCAGGCTCGGGCGTCAGATCAAAAGATCGACAATATATAGAGCAGCCGAACCAATGCGATATTCGATGCCTCATCTAACACTTTACGGAACCGAAAAGCGAGAAAATTCAGCAAAGGCGCCAATTATTCTTTTGGCGGCGCTCGGAAAGCCCGGATGACGAGGCGGTGAGGCCGCGTTGTCGCCAGTTCGGCGAGCGGCCGCTATGAGCGGCGCCTCACCCTTGCAGCGCGGCTCACGGCGGTTCCTGAATTTCTGTAACCGCGATTGTTTCCGATCGAGACCCGGCCTGCCTACCTGTCCCCTTGCGACGGATCTGCAGGGAGTTCGCATCATGGCTAAGCTGGACGGCAAGGTGGCCCTCATCACGGGCGGCACGACGGGTATCGGCGCGGCGACCGCGCGCCTGTTCAAGGCCGAGGGGGCGAGCGTGGTGGTCACGGGCGCCAACCCGAACAGCCTGGAGGCGGCGCGCGCCGAGCTGCCGGGGATCGAGGTGGTGCTGTCCGACCAGGCCGATCCAGGCGCCTCGGCGGCGCTGGCGGACGCGGTGGCGGCCAGGCACGGCCGCATCGACATCCTGTTCGTCAACGCCGGCGTCGCGGCCTTCTCGCCCCTGGACCAGCTCACGGAAGAGGACTTCGACCGTCAGTTCGGCATCAACGTGCGCGGCGCCCTGTTCGCCGCCAAGGCGGCCGCGCCGCACATCCCGCAGGGCGGGAGCATCATCTTCACCGCCTCCACCGCCGCGTCCCTGGGCATGGCGGCGACCAGCGTCTACTCCGCCAGCAAGGCGGCGGTGCGCTCGTTCGCACGCTCGCTGGGCGCCGAGCTCGCCCCCCGGGGCGTGCGGGTGAACGCGATCAGCCCCGGGCCGATCGAGACGCCGATCTTCGGCAAGTCGGGCCTGAGCGCCGAGCAGATCGAGGGGTTCAAGTCCGACATCACCTCGCGCGTGCCGCTGGGCCGGATCGGCCGCCCCGAGGAGATCGCGGCCGCCGTGCTGTTCCTCGCCGCCGACGCCACCTTCATCACCGGCGAAGAGATCATCGCGGGCGGCGGGATGGCCGTGATCTGACCCCCCGAGCCCGCCAGGCTCCGCACAGCCCGACGGCCGCAACGCGGCCGTCGGCCTCGCCGAGGCGGTGGGAAGGTGTGGTAGGGGGGCGGTCACAGACCTGGTCTGGCCCTCGAAACGGATGACGCCCACATGACCGACGAGGCCCAGGCGGCCAACGCGGATATCCTGAGGCGCTGCATCGGCTACGCCCTGCTGGGATTCGGCTCGCCCACCGCCGTCACCGGACTGCTGCTGCTACGCCTGGTCTTCGTCAGCGATCACCGTGCGCCGCCGATGGCGCCGTTCAGCCTCCATCACCCCGCCTTCATTGTGGGCGCCATCCTCTCGACCATCGGACTGACGCTGTTGGGCGCCGCGGCGCTGGTGCTGCGCTGGCGAGGGTGAGTGGGGACTGGCGGGGGGGAGCTTTGACCCAAAGCTGCCGTTCCGAGCGTACGCTATCGGGCCGGTGACGGTGTCGCCGCCAAGACGGCCGGATTTGACTCTAAGGCGAACTTTAGCAACATCGGCTTTTCCAGCCAGCAATCTCAAATTTGCCCAGAATGGGTTTAGATTTCTGCGGCCCGCTTTTGTTTTCTCCTGAAAATTCAAGCGGTGATCGCACCAAGCAATCTATCGCACCTCTATTGCATAGGCCTGCGTAGTTTCGTCCAGCCATCCGAGCTTCATGCAGCCGCGCCAGCAGTGGTTTTGGCCGTTGCCGGGGCCTTTAAGGTTGCTGCTTTGGCTTTGCGCATAAGGTGCTGGGCAAAAACGAGCAGTTCAAGCGCAACGTCCGGGGAATCCACCCAGTTGAATTCGTGAGTGACCGGGTTGCGGATGCCGAGCATCGCGCCCGAGAAAAGCCGATGGTATCTTGTGGGACGATGATGGCTGTTAATCGTGCTCCCGAAAGTCGCAGTTCCCGGCACGGGCGCGCTTGGTGTTCATCCCGGCTTCGAAATTGCCAATGGTGAGGAAGCGAGTTGAAGAACGAGCCAGACTTTTATCGATACGTCCTTGCCTACGACGACGGTTGGGCGCCTTGCATCGACGGTGGGCTGGTCACGCTCGCGACTTGCAAGCCACGGATTCGTCGTGGGGCGGAAGTGGGAGACTGGGTCGCCGGCTTCTATCCAGGAAGCCAGAACCGCGGCGTGGTGGCGTGGGTAGGCCGCGTAGCTAGCAAGCTGGCTATCGGCGACTATGAGAAGACATACCGGGGGCGGCGGGACGCGGTCTATCGCCCAAAATTCGACGGGACGGTCGAGCGCCTCAAACCTGGCTATCACCCCGACGCGAACGAAATCCGAAAGGATCTGTCGGCTCCGGTGCTCGTTTTCGATGAATCGGCGACCTGGTTCTTTGGCGACACGCCATACGAACTGCCGGTCGACTTGTTGCCGTTGGCTGCGCGGGGCCAGGGTCATCGGGTTCGACTGAGGCTGCCCGACGACCTTGACCGGCTTCAGCAATGGCTCCGGGGAATTGCACCTGCGGGCATCTATGGGAAACCGCGGATGCAAGCCAAGCTAGACGGTTGCGGGGGGTGCGTTCCGAAGGGAGCTTGTCGCGAAGTTAAATCGAGTCGAGGCTGTTAGAGGACCACAAAGACCCGCGACTCAGGAATGCTGACTACGGCATGCCTTCACGTTGACGGTCGAATGTCCGGAATCCGGACCTGATCCAATGCGCGCCCAGGGCGCAGTGCCGCCGCCACAACAGTTACTCGCTCGCGTCCACCTCGGATTGCCCCAACCGACATATCAGCGCTCAGCGCTCTCGCGATCTGACGCCGTAGCGCGGGTGCCGCCGGCCTGGGCCCCGACTTTCGCCGGGGGGAGCGGGGGTGGGGCGGGTTGGGCTGGGGCTTGACTTTTTCGCGACTTCTGTGTTCCTGTTTTGTTCATGATCGCGACCCCTCCATCCGAGAGCGACGGCGCCGGACCTGGCGAGGGCCGGGTGGGGGGGTGTGCGCGGGCGGGCGCGGCGGTGGCGGGGGCCGAGGGGCGGGTCTCGTTGTTGCGGGAGCTGGCCGAGCTCGGGATGGACCTGGCGCGGTCGCTGCGCCGGCAGGTGGTGGAGGCCGAGGAGGCGGCGCCGGCGGTGGACGCGGGCGAGGCGGCGCTGGCGTTTTCGCGGCTGAGCCGGGCGGTGCGCCTGACCCTGGCGCTGGAGGCCAAGGCCGAGGCGGGAGAGGACGCGGCGGGCCGGAACGCGGTGGCGCGGCCGCGTTTGGACGCGCTGTCGCTGTGGACACCGCAGGAGACGCTGGTGCTGGACCGCCGGGCCCTGGTCAGCCAGGCCGTCGACCACGCGATCGAGGTCGAGGCGGACGGCGACGAGATGATGATGGACCGGCTGACGGCCGAGGCCGAGGACTGGCTGGACGAGGAGATCGACGAGGCCGACCTCTTGAACCGGCCGGTGCTGGAGCTGGCGGCCCTGATCTGCCGCGAGCTGGACGTGCCGTTCGACCCCAGCCTGTGGATCGTGGAGGAGGACGAAAGCCCCTCCCCCCCGCGGGGAGGGGTTGGGGTGTCGGCGCAGGGTTCGCCGGTTGGCGATGTGGGTTTGGGGTCATCCCCGGGCGCGGCGCCGGCGCCCCCACCCGACCCGCTTCGCGGGCCACCCTCCCCACGAGGGGGAGGGGAAACGGAACTCGCGGACGGCGTTGGAATCGGCGCGGCCCGGGCGGGTCAATCGCCCTGACGGGTGGGTCAGGCGGCGGGTTTGCGTTTCCAGAACACGCCGTTGCGCGCGACGTAGCGCGAGGGCAGGTCCTTCTTGCCAGCCTCGACGTAGCCGTTCTCGGTCATCAGCTGGGCGACCACGGCCTGGGCGGTGGCGATGGCCTCGTCGCTGCGGCGGTAGGCGCCGCCGAGGGCGTCGTGCAGCATGGGGTCGACCCCGGCGATGGCCGGCAGGCCGTCGAGGGTGGCCTCGATACAGGCCGAGCGGCCCTCGGGCGAGGTGATCAGCTCGCGGATCTGGGCCCGCATCGGATCGGCGTCGGGCAGCTGGCCCGGCTCGGCGTAGGGCAGGCCCAGACGCTCGATCTCACGCGCCAGCTGGTTGCCGTCGGCGGTGCGCAGGAGGCGCGCGCGCTTCCAGATGGCGTAGCGCTCCTCGGGCGTGCGGGCGGCCAGTTTGGAGCGGGTCCAGCCGCCGATGAATCGCTCTTCTTCCATGGCGCTAGATTTAGCGCGGGCGGGGCCTGTGGATAAGACCGAATTCGGCCGCAGCGGGCGCCGGCGCGGGCCCAAGCGTAAACACCCCTTAACCCTCTTGCCCAATCCTTGGCGCTTGGCCAGACCAGGAGCGGACGAAATGGCGAGGGTTGCGCGCCGATCGGGCGTCGAATTGATGGTCCAGGCGGCCCACGCGACCTGGGCGCACCCCTGGACGGCGCGCGCGCGCGGCGCGGCGGTGGCGGGCCTGGGCCTGGCGCTGGTCGCCGCCTTCGCCACCTATCACCCGACCGACCCCAGCCTGGACGCGGCCTCGACCGAGGCGGCGCGCAACATCATGGGCGGGGCGGGCGCGGTGGCGGCCGACCTGGGCCTGCAGTCGCTGGGCCTGGGCGCCTGGCTGATCGCGGCGATGATGGTGGCCTCGGGCCTGATCCGCCTGGCCCAGCGCGACCCGGCCGCCGCCCGCTGGCGCACCCGCTGGCGCGTGACGCTGGGCCTGGCGGGCGTGCTTTGCCTGGTCGGGCTGCTGGCCGCGCCGGCGCCGCCGGCCAACTGGCCGCTGGCCCAGGGCCTGGGCGGGGTGTGGGGCTCGATTCTGCTGGCCCTGGCCGGCCACGCCCTGGCCGCGATCCACCTGCCGGCCGCCAGCCTGATCGCCGCGGTGCTGCTGGGCGCGGTCGGCCTGACCGCCCTGGCCCTGGCCAGCGGCGCGCGCGCCATGGCGGCCGAGGCGTCGGCCTGGCTGGCCGCCCGCCAGGCCCAGGCCAGGGCCGCCTTCGTGCGCCCGCCCCGCGCGCCCGCCACCTCGGCCGCCAAGCC
>JARLIQ010000126.1 GCA_031291645.1 Caulobacteraceae bacterium
CCTCCCTACTCCTCCACCTCCGTCGTCGGCCGGTCGTCGCCGCGGGAGATTTCGAAGTGCCAGCGGCCGCGTTCGTCCTCGTAGGAGATGCCGGCGGTCTCGCCGGGGCGCTGCTGTTCGACGGCGGCGCGCTTGGCGGCGACGAAGGCGGCGTCGTGGGTGGGGAAGGTCTCGGAATAGGCACCGTCCAGGGTGTAGGCCCAGCCGCCGTCGTGCTCGACGATTTCGTAGGTGATCTTGGTCATCGAGGATCTCCGTTCAGACCTGAGCGCAATAGCATGTTTCCCGCCGCGAGCGAGCGCGGACCCGCGATGGGCCCGCGCCCGGCCGTCGTCAGCCGTGCAGCTTGATCGCGGTCTCGGCGATCTTGCGGCCCTGGTAGCGGGCGCCGGCCAGTTCGTTGGCGCTCGGCTGGCGCGAGCCGTCGCCGCCGGCCAGGGTGCTGGCGCCGTAGGGGCTGCCGCCGGTCACCTCGTCCAGGGTCATCTGGCCGGTGTGGCCGTAGTCCAGGCCCACGACCACCATGCCCATGTGCAGCAGGTTGGTGATCACCGAGAACAGGGTGGTCTCCTGGCCGCCGTGCTGGGAGGCGGTCGAGGTGAAGGCGCCGCCGACCTTGCCGTGCAGGGCGCCGCGCGCCCACAGGCCGCCGGCCTGGTCGAGGAAACTCGCCATCTGCGACGAGATCCGGCCGAAGCGCGTGCCGGTGCCGATGACGATGGCGTCATAGTCGGCCAGGTCCTCGATCTTGGCGATCGGGGCTGCCTGGTCGAGCTTGAAGTGGGCGGCCTGGGCGATCTCCAGCGGCACGGTTTCCGGCACGCGCTTGATGTCGACCTGGGCGCCGGCTTCGCGGGCGCCTTCGGCCACGGCCTGGGCCATGGTCTCGATGTGGCCGTAGGCCGAATGGTAGAGCACGAGAACTTTGGTCATCGATGTTTCCTTGGTTGGGAAGGGTTGGAAGGCGAAGGAGGGGATCGGCGCGGCGGTCAGGCCGCGTCGACCAGGACGAGTTCGGCGTCTTCGGCGGCCGTGATGGTCAGGACCGTTTCGCCGGTGATGGCCGCGCCGTCGCGGGCGTCGATCCTGACGCCGTTGACCTCGACCGCGCCCGCCGCGGGCACCAGATAGGCGTGCCGGTCGGGGGCGAGGCCGTAGCGCACGCTTTCGCCGGCTTTCAGCGTCGCGCCCAGCACCCGGGCGTTGGTCCGGATGGGCAGGGCGTCTTCATCGCCCTCGACGCCGCTGGCCAGGGTGACCAGGCGGCCCGAACGGTCGGCCTTGGGGAAGGGCTTGGCGCCCCAGGTCGGCTGGCCGCCTTCGCGGTCCGGCTGGATCCAGATCTGGAAGATCCGGGTGGTCACCGGCTCGAGGTTGTATTCGGCGTGGCGGATGCCGGTCCCGGCGCTCATCACCTGGACGTCGCCGGCCGCGGTGCGGCCCTGGTTGCCCAGGCTGTCCTGGTGGGTGATGGCGCCGTCTCGGACATAGGTGATGATCTCCATGTCGGCGTGGGGGTGGGGCGGAAAGCCCGAGTTGGGCGCGATCTCGTCGTCGTTCCAGACGCGCAGCGCGCCGTGGCCCATGCGCTTGGGGTCGTAGTAGCTGGCGAACGAGAAGTGGTGCTTGGCCTTGAGCCAGCCGTGGTCTGCGCCGCCGAGCTCCGCAAAGGGTTTGCGATCGATCATGGTCGGTTTCCTTCGCCCGTCCGCCAGGCCGGGAACCTCCCGGCCCGCGAGCGGCGGGCGTCTTCGAGGCGATATCTATGGACCCGCCGCCAGATCATAAATAGAAACGTTCGAAACTCATCGTTTCGGAATTTGACATGGCCAGACTGCCCGACCTGGAGGGACTGGCGATTTTCGCCAAGGTGGCCGAGGCCCGCTCGTTCGCGGCGGCGGCCGACGAGCTGTCGCTGTCCAAGGCGACGGTGTCCAAGGCCGTCGCGCGGCTGGAGCAGAAGCTGGGCGCGCGGCTGTTCAACCGGACGTCGCGGCGGCTGGCGCTGACCGACCTTGGCCGAGGGCTGGTCCAGCGGGCCCAGACGATGGTGGCCGAGGCCGAGGCGGCGGAGGCCGACGCCGCGGCGCAGTCGGCGACGCCCCGGGGCGTGGTGCGGCTGGCCGCCCCGATGTCGTTCGGCCTCCGCAAGGTCGCGCCGATCCTGCCGGACTTCCTGGAGCGCTACCCCGAGGTCTCGGTCGACCTGCACCTCTCCGACGCCCTCGTGGACGTGATCGGCGACGGCTTCGACGTGGCCCTGCGCATCGGCGTCCTGCCCGATTCCTCGCTGCGCGCGCGCCAGCTCTGCCCGGTGCGGCGGGTGGTGGTGGGCGCGCCCGCCTATTTCCAGCGGCGCGGCCGACCGACCCATCCGGCCCATCTCGCCGACCACGCCTGCATCGGCTACGCCTATCTGGCGACGCCGGACGTCTGGCGCTTCTTCAAGGCCGACGGCGAGGAGGCGGCGGTGCGCCCGGCCGGGCCGATGCGGACCAACAACGCCGACGCCATGATGCCGGCCCTGCTGGCGGGGCTGGCCATCGCGGTGCAGCCGGATTTCGTGGTCGCCGAGGCCCTCGCCAGCGGCGCGCTGGAGGCGGTGATGACCGACTGGTCGATGCGCGACGGCTCGCTGCACCTGGTGACCCCGCCCGGCGAGCCGCGCCCGGCCCGGGTCGAGGCGCTGGTCGACTTCCTGGCCAGGGGGCTCTCCGCCCGCTGACGCGCGGCCGAGGTGTTTCGACTCTCAGCCCTGGTTGGGGAAGCAGGCCGTGACCTTGAACGGGTCGCCCACCAGCGGCGTGATCATCGGGATCGGCGTGTTGAACGTGTAGGTGATCGTCGTCTGCGAAAAGCCCGAGACCCCGGCGCAGGTCGCGGCGTTGTTCAGGCTGATGTTGCTGGCGGTCAGCCCGATGCCCCAGCCCGAGGCGACCTGCTCGATATAGCTGGTGGCGCTGGAGGCGCTGTAGGCCCCGCTGGCGGCGCACGAGGTGTTCAAGACGCCCATGCAGCGCGCGCCAGCGCTCGCGGTCTCCTGCAAGGCGTTCAGGGTCCACAGCGCGCGGCCGAACTCGATCACCCCGAAGATCAACAGCAGGAGCGGGCCCACGACCAGGGCGAACTCCACCGCCGTCGCGCCGTCGCGCGCGCCCGCCACGCTGCGGATCGGCTGGCGGCTCATTGGGTCCGCACCGTGGCGCTGGCCGAGACCGCCCCGCTCTTGACGATGCCGTAGCTGGAGAACAGGGGGCTATAGGCGTGTGAGGCCTTGATCGTCACATACTTGCCGGCCGTCGCGCCCGAAGCGCAGCTGGCCCCGCAGGTCGTGGCCGAGCCCCAGGTGACGGTTCCCGCGGCGTAGGTCGGGCAATAGCAGCTGTCGGCGGCCGAGGCCGTACCGCTGGCGCTGGCCACGCCGCTGGTGATGGTGGTGGTCGGGCCGTCGTTGACCACGACGGTGGTGTCGGCCCAGCTGGCGCCCTGGCTGGCTTCGACGATGGTCGCGGCGTTGCTGGCCAGTGTCGCGCCGCCGGTCGAGGTGACGCTGGCGGCGTTGATCATCGCGTAGTCGCCCGCGGCGGAAACCGCCGAGTCCAGGCGGAAGCGGACGTAGAGCACATTGCCCAGGTCGATCACCGCGGCCAGCATCAGGCAGAGCACCGGGGCGATGAAGGCGAACTCGACCGCGGCCGCGCCGGCCTGGTCCCGGACGGCGCGGAGGCTGGGGGCATAGCGCCGGAGCCTCATTGCACCAGCTTCACGGTGGCGCCGGTCGAGCCCGCGCCGACGCAGGTCGAAGCCGCGGTGGTCCCGCCGGTCAGGGTCACCTGCGAGCCGATCAGCTCCAGGCACTGGCCCGATCCGCTGCCCACGCTCGAGCCGCCGCTGAGGGTGACCGGTCCATTGGGGAAGTAGAAGGCGCCCGAAAGGCTGGTGTTGCTCGCCCCCTCGGCGAAGGCCGCGCCGGCGGTGTTGGCGGTCGAGGTCGGGCCGATCACCACCAGGTTGGCCGTGGTTCCCGTCGTCGGCGCGGTCAGGGTGACGTTGCTGTAGCCGGCCGCCAGGCAGAAGGCCTGGCCCGAACAGCTGCCCGAGCTCGGCGTCGAGGCGCCGCCGATGACGAAGGTCACGCCCGTCCCGGCCATGCCGACGCTGGTCCCGTTGCAGGTGACGTCGCCGCCGCCATTGGCCCCGAGGGCGACGTAGCCGGTCACCGTGTAGACGCCGGCGCCGAGGGCCGTGCCGCCAGCGGTCGAGAAGTAGCCGTAGATGTCGTGCTGGCTGGCCGCGCTGAGGGTCATGCAGCTGCCGCCGCCGCTGGAGACGTTGAGATTGCCGATCAGCTGGAACACGCTGGACGTCCCGGTCGCGTCGGCGAACACTGTATTGGAGCCGCCGCCGGCATAGACCGCGTTGCCGTCGCTGCTGGCGCCGACCTGGAAGCTGTTGGTCGACCCGGAGCCGAGCGTCAGCTTGGACCCGCCGGCGTTGTAGAGTCCCGCGGCCAGGACGAAGGTGCTGGGGCCGCCGAACGTCAGGCTGGAGCCGGTGTTGCAGATGCTGTAGCGACCGCCGCCGTTGCAGGCGCTGGTCGCCTGACCGATCGCATAGGTCCCGGCGGCGAAGGTGGTCGTCGTGCCGCCGCCGGTGATCACGCCCTTGGCGATGTTGTAGACGCCCGGCCCGAAGGTCATCGACGAGCCGGTGTTGTTGATCGAGCCGCTGAAATTGTAGGTCGTCGACGCCGCGCCGGCGGTGGCGAAGTTCACCGATATGCCGCCGCCGACGGTGATCGAGCCGAAGGTGTAGCTCGAGGCGCCGCTGCAGGTCAGCGTCCAGGTGCTGCTGGCGCTGGCGAAGGCCGCGGCGCAGCCGTCGGCGATCGCCTGGGCCTGGGTCGAGGTCGGGCTCCAGCCGAAGGCGATGTCCCCGCCGCTGGTCACGGTGGGACTGGCCGGCGCCGACAGGCCGGAAACGGTCGACAGCCGGGCGGTGGCCGTGGTGACGCCGGTGTTGCTCGCCAGGGGATCGGCCGTGGTCAGGTGGGCGAGGGTCACCGCCGAGGTTCCCGAGGGCGGCTTGATGCCGCTGCACGGCTGGCTCGGCGCCGAGGACGAGCCGTAGTCCACGGTGATGGTGGTGAGGGTCGTGCCGCAGGGCACGCTGACGGTGTTGTTCGAGGCCACCGCGCAGGCCGAGGCGGTGACGCTGGCGCCGCCGCTCAGGGTCACGCCGGTCCCGGACGAGCTCAGAGCCAGGATGCAGGGCGCGGCGCCCGCCTTGAGTTCGGCGTAGGCCGTCGAACTGATCGACAGCTGGGTGGCGGTCAGGCCGACCGCCTTGGCCAGCAGCAGGGGGGTCTGGGTGGCGATCGACACCTGGACGGCCTGGGCGCCGTCGCCGCTGGGCGAGGTCACGAGGCTGGCGCTGACCGCGCTCGATGCGACGCCGTTCAGGTTCGCGACAGCCTGGGCGGCCGTGGTCATCGCAGTGGTGGAGCTGCTCGAACCATAGGCCAGCGCGCCGGCATAGGCCGCCAGGTCGGCGGTCCGCTGGTTCTCGGCCTTGACCAGCAGGCCGTTGCCGTACTCGGCGGCCAAGCTGATGATCCCGATCATGACCGGCAGGGCCAGGGCCGCGATCGTGGTCACGCTGCCACGCCGGCTTCGCCCCAGGGCCGTCAACAAAACAGTAACCATATCGAAGTTCGATTTATAGACAGGTGTATATGGCCATTATATCTGCTGTTCTAATTATAGTACGGTGTTTGTGGTCCTATAAATGCGGCGTTGTGACCCATAGTTGCTGATAGGAAACATTTGAAATACTTAAGTTGCAGAAGATTGGATTCGCCCGCGGCGGCTCGCGCAGGATCGGGCCGCCCATGCGGCCGGGGCGAGGCGCGCGCATCGGCCCAATGCGGTCAAGCCTTGCGCCGCCGGCGAGGCCTGGTCGCCGCCGTTGAGGCGGGGCCGTATAATATTTGCGAATACTGATCGAGCCGGAATCGTCCTGAGCGACGAAAGGCTCGGACGCCTGGCGCTGCTCTAAAGGGCTCTAGGCGGCCCTCAGGGCGTCGGCGAGCGTGCCGCCGTCGGGGCCGATGATCAGGTGCGCCACGCCCGGCGCGGGCCGCACGAGGCCGCGCACGCCCAGGCGGCGCAGCGCGGCTTCGTCGAGCGCCGAGGGGTCGCGCAGTTCGAGCCGCACGCGGGACGAGGCCGCGGTGACGTTGGCCAGGTTCGCGCGCCCGCCGAGCGCGGCCAGCAGGTCGGCGACGCTCGCCTGCGGCGTGGCGGGCGCGGCGCTGGGCGGCTGAACGGCCGCGGAGAGGCCGGCCTTGATCTCCCGCGCCACCTCGTCGGCCTGCGGCCCGATCACCACCTGCAGGTCGCGGCCCGAGGGGCGCACCAGGCCGCGCGCGCCCAGGCCCTTCAGCGCCGGCTCGTCGACCGCGCCCTGGTCCTTGACCACCAGGCGAAGGCGGGTGGTGCAGGCGTCGACCGACACCAGGTTCGCCGCCCCGCCCAGCGCCGCCACATAGGCCGCGCCCCGCCCGCCCGCGGTGGCGGCCGGGGTCATGGCGGCGAGGTCCGCCTCGGGCTCGCGCCCGGGTGTCTTCAGGTCGAAGCGGACGATCGCGAAGCGGAACAGGCCGTAGTAGAGGCCGAAATAGGCTAGGCCCACCGGGATCAGCAGCAGCGGCCGCGTGGCCTTGTTGAAGTTCAGCAGATAGTCGAACAGCCCGGCCGAGAAGCCGAAGCCCAGCTTCACCCCCAGCGCGTCCATCAGCACCATGGACGCCCCGGTCAGCACCGCGTGCAGGGCGTAGAGCGCCGGCGCCAGGAACATGAACGAGAACTCGATCGGCTCGGTCACCCCGGTCAGGAGCGCGGTCAGGGCGAGGGACAACAGCATGCCGCCGACCGCCGCCCGCCGTCCGGGCCGGGCGGTGTGGTACATCGCCAGGCACGCCGCCGGCAGGCCGAACATCATCACCGGGAAGAAGCCGGCCATGAAGGCGCCGGCGGTCGGGTCGCCGGCGAAGAACCGGTTCAGGTCGCCGGTGGCGCCGTGATAGTCGCCGATGATGAACCAGGCGACGTTGTTCAGGATGTGGTGCAGGCCGGTGACGATCAAAAGCCGGTTCAGCATCCCGTAGGCGAAGAGGCCGATGGGTCCGGCGCCGACGATGGCGCGGCTGAGGCCGTCGACCCCCTTGTCCAGCGTCGTCCAGCCCGCGCCGCAGATCCAGGCCAGGACCAGGCCGGCCAGGCCGCTGATGATCGGCACGAACCGCCGGCCGCCGAAGAAGGCCAGGTATTCCGGCAGCTTGAGCGCGCCGAAGCGGTTGTAGAACTGGCCGCCCACGACCCCGGAAAGGATGCCGAGCGGCACGCCCAGCTTGAACAGGGCGGCGGTCCTGTAGCCCTCGGCCAGCAGGTCCCTGGCCTTGCCGCTCGCGCCGGCCAGGGCGTCCGGGGGCGCGGCGATCAGCGCCTCGGCCCCCTTGGTCGCCACCAGGAAGCAGACGACGCCCGCCAGGCCCGCCGCGCCGTTGCCGTCGCGCGCGAAGCCGACCGCCACGCCGATGGCGAACAGCAGGCCGAGGTTGTGGAAGATGGCGTCGCCGGCCGCCGCGACGAAGGGGATGTTCAGCAGGTCCGGCTGGCCCAGCCGCAGCAGCAGCCCCGCCACCGGCAGGACGGCGATTGGCAGCATCAGGGCCCGGCCCAGCGGCTGCAGGGCGGCGAGCGAGAACCGGGGAGCGGTTGCGGTCATGCGCCGGCTTCCTTGCGCTGCGGCGACGCCTGGGCGGCGGCGGCCAGGGTGAGGGCGCGCACCGCGGCGGCCGAGGCCTGGGCCTTGGCCCGCTCGGCCAGGTCGCGGCAGGCGTCCATCGTCAGGGTGCGGATCAAGGCCTTCAGCTCGGGCACGATGGCGGGCGTGGCCGAAAGCTCGCCCACGCCCAGGCCGATCAGGATCGGCGCGGCCGCGAGGTCCGAGGCGAGGCCGCCGCAGACCCCGACCATCCGCCGGTGCGCCGCGCCGCCCGCCGCCGCCGCGCCGATCAGGCGCAGCACGGCCGGGTGCAGGCCGTCGACCTGGGCCGCCAGCAGCGGATTGCCCCGGTCCATGGCCAGGGCGTACTGGGCCAGGTCGTTGCTGCCGATCGACAGGAAGTCCGCCTCGGCGGCGATCAGGTCGGCGGTGACGGCGGCGGCCGGGGTCTCGATCATCACCCCGACCTCGACCGGCTGGGCGCGGCCGAGCGCCTGGCGGGCCTCTTCGACCATGGCCCGCACGGCGGTCAGTTCGTCCAGGCTGGCGACCATCGGGACCATGATCCGGCACTGGCCCGGCCCGCCGGCGCGCAGGATGGCGCGCAGCTGGGCGCGCAGCAGGTCGGGCTTCCACAACCCCACCCGCACGCCGCGCAGGCCGAGGGCGGGATTGTCCTCCGGCGGGATCGGCAGGTAGTCGACCGGCTTGTCGCCCCCGGCGTCCAGGGTGCGGATGATCAGCGGGCGGCCGTCCAGCGCCTCGGCGATCGCCTGGTAGCTGGCGGCCTGCTCGTCCTCGGTCGGCGCGGTGGGCCGGTCCTGGAACAGGAATTCGGTGCGCAACAGGCCGCATCCCTCGGCGCCGGCCGCCACCGCGGCCTTGGCGGCGGCGAGCGAGGCCAGGTTGGCGAAGACCTCGATCCGGGTCCCGTCGGCCATGCGGCAGTCTTCCCGCGCCGCGGCCTGGGCGGCCATGCGGCGGGCCTTGCGGGCGGCGAGCCGCGTCTCGGCGGCCATCAGCTCGGCCGGCTGGGGCGCGACGTGCAGCACGCCCGCGTCGGCGTCCAGGATCAGCGGCGTGCCGTCTGTAATGGCCGCGACGCCCGGCCCGGCCGCGACCAGGGCCGGCAGGTTCATCGAGGCGGCCAGGATCGCCACGTGCGAGGTCGGCCCGCCGCGGGCGGTGCACAGGCCGGCGATCTGGCTTGCGTCCAGCCCGATCAGCTGGGAGGCCAGAAGGTCGTCGGCCAGCAGGATCGCCCCCTTGGGCAGGGTCGGTGGCGCCTCGGCCTCGCCCTTGATCGCCAGCAGCACCCGCCGCTCCAGGTCGACCAGGTCGTCGACGCGTTCAATCAGGCGCGCGTCGCCCGTCCGCCGCAGCACCTCGACATGGCCCTGCACCGCCTGGCGCCAGGCGTGGGCGGCGCTGAAGCCCTCGCCGATCAGGCGCTCGGCGGCGTCGGAGAGTTCGGGGTCATCGAGCAGGGCGATGTGGGCGCCGAGGATCGAGCGCTGGGCGGCGGTCCCCGTCGCGGCGGCCGCCTCCAGCTGCTGGCGGATGTCGCGCCGGGCCTCGGCCAGGGCGCGGGTCTCCAGCGCGACGCCGCGGCCCGCGGCCTCGACGGCGATTTCGCTGACCACCAGCCGGGCGGCGACGCCGATGGCCAGCCCCGGCGCGGCCATGACGCCCTTCAGCGCCAGCAGCGGCTGGCCGCCGGCCGCCGGCGCGGCGGTTAGCGGAGGCGCGACCTGCGGCGCCGCCGGGCCGGGCAGCGGCGCGGCCTAGATCGGAAGAGCGTCGTGTTCGGCA
>JARLIQ010000018.1 GCA_031291645.1 Caulobacteraceae bacterium
GTGGCGGAGAGGGAGGGATTCGAACCCTCGATACCCTTGCGAGTATGCCGCATTTCGAGTGCGGTGCTTTCAACCGCTCAGCCACCTCTCCGGAAGCGCGAATGCGCCCGTCGGGCGCCTTGAGCGAGGGCGCGGAACCTAGCGGCGGCATTGGGGTTTCGCAAGGCCCGCCGCGCATTCTGTGAACGGTACGCATCACCGCCGCCGGCGCTATGCTGCGCAAGCCGCCGCGACAGGAGGATCCGCCCCGCGTGCCCAAGCCGGACGCCCTGCTTCATCCACGGCCCGAGGGCCTGTACTGCGCGCCCGGCGACTTCTTCGTCGATCCGGTGCGGCCGGTGGCGCGGGCGGTGATCACCCATGGCCACGGCGACCACGCGCGCGCCGGCCACGGGACGGTGGTGGCGACGCCGGCGACGCTGGACATCATGCGCGAGCGCTATGGCGAGGGCTTCGCCGGCCAGGTCCAGCCGCTGGCCTATGGCGAGGCGGTGACGCGCGACGGGGTCGAGGTGCGGCTGGTCCCGGCCGGCCACGTGCTGGGCTCGGCCCAGGTGGTGATCGCCTGCCAGGGCCTGACCATGGTGGTCTCCGGCGACTACAAGCGCCAGCCCGACCCCACCTGCGCCCCGTTCGAGCCGGTGGCCTGCGACGTCTTCGTCAGCGAGGCGACCTTCGCCCTGCCGGTCTTCCGCCACCCGCCGGCGGCGGAGGAGGCGGGCAAGCTGATCGCCTCCCTGGCCCAGTTCCCGGAGCGCACGCACCTGGTCGGCGCCTACGCCCTGGGCAAGGCCCAGCGGGTGATCAAGCTGCTGCGCGCGGCGGGGTGGGAGCGGCCGATCTATGTGCACGGGGCGCTGGAGCGGCTGAACGCGCTCTACGAGCGGCACGGGGTGGCGCTGGGCCCGCTGCTGCCGGCGGGCGGCGAGGGCCGCGCGGCCCTGCCCGGCGAGGTGGTCATCGCCCCGCCGTCGGCCATCGCCGACCGCTGGTCGCGCCGCTTTTCCGATCCGGTGACCGCCTTCGCCTCGGGCTGGATGCGGGTCAGGGCCCGCGCGCGCCAGCGGGCGGTGGAGCTGCCGCTGATCATCTCCGACCACGCCGACTGGGACGAGCTGACCGGGACCATCGCCGAGATCGCGCCGAGCGAGCTCTGGATCACCCATGGGCGGGAGGAGGCGCTGGCGCGCTGGGCCGAGTTGAACGGGATCGCCTCACGGCCCTTGTCGCTGGTCGGCTACGAGGACGAGGATCAATAGCGGTCGGCGCACCGCGGGCTCAGACGTGGTCGTGGCCGCCGACGCGGCCCGGCCGCCAATAGCCCTCGGCGGTGATCTGATCGCGCCCGAAGCCGAGGCCGAGCAGATGGTGGCGCTGGGCGCGCACGTTGCTGGTCTCGCCCAGCACATAGGCGTGGGCGCCCATGGGGTCGGGCGCCAGGGCGGCCAGGGCCATCAGCAGCCTGTCGTTGGGCCCGGCCGGGGCGCGGCGGAACAGCCACTCGACCTCGACGTCCGCGGCGCAGGCCAGGGGCTGGACGTCCTGCGGTCCGTCGACCTCGATCAGCGCCCTGGCGCGCGCGCCGGCGGGCAGGGCTTCGGCCATGGCGAAGATGGCCGGCAGGGCGGTCTCGTCGCCCAGGAACAGGCGCCAGTCGGCGTCCTCGGTGATCCGGGTGCGGCCGCGCGGCCCCTCGGCCCCGATCGTCTGGCCAGGCTGCGCGCCGAGCGCCCAGCGGCCGCCGGGGGCGTCGCCGTGCAGCACGAAATCGATGTCGAGCCGCAAGGCCGCCGGGTTGAAGTCGCGGATCGTGTAGTGCCGGCGGGCCACGCCGCCATCCGCCTGGGGCAGGCTCAGCACCAGGTCCTGGCCGGGGCGCCAGTCCAGCTCGGCAAGGTCGGCGCCGGTGAAGCTGACCGACCGCATGCGCGGGGTGACCTGCGCCGCCTCGACCACCGTCAGGTCCCAGCTGCGGCCGCGCCGGCGGGCGAGCGACGCGAGGTCGAAGCCGAAGGCCAGGCCCGGGCGCACTCTGCGAAGGCTTGTCTCGTTCATATTTAGGTATTCTCCAGATATATCGATCGTTCAGATATATCTAACCTGCATCGAAGCGCAAGGGCCGATCGCATGGCGCGCGCGGCGGGTTATGGTTCGGCCGAGATGCGCGCCTTCACCGCCCTGCTCGACCGGCTTTCGTTCACCAGCTCGCGCAACGCCAAGCTGGTGCTGGTGCGCGACTATCTGAAGACCGCGCCGGACCCCGAGCGCGGCTGGGCGCTGGCGACGCTGACCGGCGAGCTGTCGTTCGACGCGGCCAAGCCGGCCTTCATCCGCAAGGCGGTCGAGGCGCGGATGGACCCGGTGCTGTTCGCCTGGTCCTACGACTATGTCGGCGACCTGGCCGAGACGGTGGCCCTGGTCTGGCCGGCCGCGCCGGGGGCCAATCGCGAGCCGGACCTGTCGGAGGTGGTGGACGCCCTGAAAAGCGCCTCGCGCGGCGAGGTCCAGCGGCTGATCGAGGGCTGGCTGGACGCCCTGGACCCCAGCGGCCGCTACGCCCTGCTGAAGCTCCTGACCGGCGGCCTCAGGGTTGGGGTCTCGGCCAGGCTGGCCAAGCAGGCGGCGGCCGACATGGGCGACGTGGCCGTCGCCGACGTGGAGGAGGTGTGGCACGGGCTGACGCCGCCCTACGACGACCTCTTCGCCTGGCTGGAGGGCCGCACCGAGCGGCCGAGCCCGCAGGCGCACGGCCGGTTCAGGCCTGTGATGCTGGCCCAGGCGCTGGACGAGGCGGCGGACCTCGCCCGGCTCGATCCCGCCGACTATGCGGCCGAATGGAAGTGGGACGGCGTCCGCGTGCAGGCGGTCAGCGAGGGCGGGGTGAAGCGGCTCTACAGCCGCACCAGCGACGACATCTCGGCCGCCTTTCCCGACGTGATCGAGCAGATGGCGTTCGAGGGGGCGATCGACGGCGAGCTGCTGGTCCTGCGCGAGGGCCGCGCCGCGCCCTTCGCCGACCTGCAGCAGCGGCTGAACCGCAAGACCATCGACGCCCGGCTGCTGGCCGGCTTTCCCGCCGGGATCCGCGCCTACGACCTTCTGAGCGCCGACGGCGAGGACCTGCGCCATCGTCCCTTCGCCGAGCGGCGCAAGCGGCTGGAGGCCTTCGTCGGCCTGATCCCCTCCCCGCGCATCGACCTGTCGCCGCTGCAGCCGTTCGACAACTGGACGGCGCTGGCGGCCCTGCGCACGGGCCCGCCCGAGGGCGAGCCGCGCGCCGCCGAGGGGCTGATGCTCAAGCGCTGGGATTCGATCTACGAGGCCGGCCGGCCCAGGGGGCCGTGGTTCAAGTGGAAGCGCGACCCGTTCCTGATCGACGCGGTGTTGATGTACGCCCAGCGCGGCCACGGCAAGCGCTCGAGCTACTATTCCGACTACACCTTCGGGGTCTGGAGCGAGGGGGCGCTGACGCCGGTCGGCAAGGCCTATTTCGGCTTCACCGACGAGGAGCTGAAGCAGCTCGACAAGTTCGTCCGCGACCACACCACCGAGCGGTTCGGGCCGGTGCGGGCGGTGCGCGCCGACCGCGACTTCGGCCTGGTGCTGGAGGTGGCGTTCGAGGGGCTGCAGCGCTCGACCCGGCACAAGTCGGGCGTGGCCATGCGCTTTCCCCGCATCAGCCGCATCCGCTGGGACAAGCCGGCGCGCGAGGCGGACGAGCTGTCCAGCCTGGAGCGGATGCTGGCGGCCATCGAGGCGGGCCGTGCGCCTTAAGGGGCAGCGGGCCGCGGCGGCTTAGGCTAAACAGGCGCGCGATGATCCCGTTTCCGCCCGAGTCGCTGCTGAACGGCGCGCCCGCCGCCATGATCCTGGCCCGCGCCAAGGGCGAGCCGCTGGACGCGCTGCGCTCGGAAGTGCACGCGGCGCTGTCGGGCGACCCGGTGGCCTGGCGCAACACCCTGGACGCGGCCGGCGGCCTGGCCGTCAACCTGGTCACCGCGGCCCTGATCCTCGTCGTCACCCTGTGGGCCTCGCAGTGGGCCGCCCGGCTGCTGCGCCGGGCGCTGGAGCAGCTGCACCGGCCGGCGGCGCCGGACGCGACCCTGGTGGGCTTCCTGTCGTCCGTGGTCCGCTGGGTGGTGCTGATCGTCGGGCTGATGGCGGTGCTGGAGGAGCTGGGGGTCCAGACCACCTCGATCCTGGCCCTGCTGGGCGCCGGCTCCCTGGCCATCGGCCTGGCCATGCAGGGCGCCCTGGCCAATGTGGCGGCTGGGGTGATGCTGCTGGTGCTGCGCCCTTATCGGGTGGGCGAGGTGGTGCAGATCAACGGGCGGATCGGCACCGTGGTGCGGCTCGACCTGTTCATGACCGAGCTGTCCGACCCCGACAACCTCAGCATCCACATGCCCAACGGCAAGGTGTTCGGCGAGATGATCGTCAACTTCTCCACGCCCAGGTCGCGGCGGATGGAGCTGGGCTTCAACATCGACTACGCCGACGACCTGGACCAGGCCCTGGCCCTGCTGGTCGGCTGCGCCAAGGCCGATTCCAGGGTGCTGCCCGACCCCGCGCCCTGGTCGGGCGTCACGGCCCTGGGCGACAGCGCGGTCACCGTCACGCTGCGCGCCTGGGCGCCCACGGCCATCTTCTGGGACGTGCGCTACGACATGCTCAAGCGGGTCAAGGAAACGCTTGAGGGCGCCGGCCTCAACTTCGCCTATCCGCACCAGGTCACGGTCGCGAAACCCGGGGTTTCGCCCCCAAATCCGCCCGCCGGAGGCCCCAGCCCCACCTGAAAGCCCACCTGAGAGCCATGTTCAGGTCAGGTTCATGGCGGTGGCGAGAGACTGGCTTCAACGTCGCGAGACGAACAGCGGCGAGGCGCCGGGCCGCAAGGCTGGCGCATTCTCGAAGTCGGAGGTTTCCATGCGTAAGGTTCTGACAGCCGCTATCGCGGCCCTCACCCTCGGCGGCGCGGTCGCCGGCGCAGCGACGCCGGCCGCGGCCGATGGCTGGCATGGCGGCTGGCGCGGCGGCTACGGCCATGGCGGCTGGCGTGGCGGCGACGGCGGCGCGGCCCTGGCGGCCGGCGTCCTCGGCCTGGCCGCCGGCGCGGCGATCGCCAGCAGCCACCCCTACTACTACGGCGGCGGCCCCTACTATGGCGGCCCCTATTACGGCCCGGGCTACTACGGCTACGGCTATGGCGTGTGCGTCAGCCATCACCGCGTCTGGGACCCCTACCTGGGCGGCTATGTGATCCGCAGCTTCCGCTACGCCTGCTGAGCCCCGGCTCCTTCATAGAGCACGTTAGGCGAAAGTGTCTGCGGTTTCGCCGCCCGAACGCGCTCTAAATGTTTGATTTAGAGCCCTTTTAAACGGGTCAGATGATTCCGTCTGACCCTAAAGGGCTCTAGCGGCCAGACCCCCAGGCTGTGCAAAGGCCCGATCCGGATGGCGCCGCCGCGGCCGCTGCCTGGTAAGCCGGTCTCCTGAAATTCGCTTGGGGGTGGGCGCCGGGACCTGTCAGGCCTTCATGAACCGATAGGCGAAGCGATCGGTCTCGCCCTTGATCGAGGGATCGAACACCTTGATCGAGTGCGGATCGTCCTTGTTCGCGAGCAGGGTGCTTTCCGCGTCCAGTACGAAGCCGGCCGCCTCCACCTCCTCGCGGACGGAGGCAGGGTCGATCCGATGCAGCGACTGGGTGTCGCCCGTGCCTGACCCGGCAGCGGCGGCGTGGTCGACGATGACGTAGAACCCACCGGGCTTAAGCCGCTCGTAGACGGCTCGATTGAATTCGGCCGCCGTCGCGCCCTTGTCCTGGATCAGCGCGGTGTGGAGATCGTGGTAGAACAGGTGCAGCCACAGGACATCCGCGGGTTGCGTGGCTTCCGGCAGCGCCACGAGGTCCGCCGAGACGGCTTCGACGTTCTCTCGGCCCGGCTCCTTCGCAAGCGTCCGCATGCGGCCGACCGGATCGTTCTTGAAGTGGGCGACTTCGGCCGGCACGAAGCTGTAGACCCGTCCTTCGGGTCCCACGACGTCGGAGAAGAGACGGGTCCAGTCGCCGTCGCCCGGGTAAACGTCGATGACGGTGGCGCCCGCATCGACTCGTGCGAACCGGATCAACTCGGATAGCTTGGCTTGGTCGTACATCGGGATCTCCTTTGCGTTGGGCAGTCGACGGCAGCGTTACACGGGCCCCGGCGCGTCCTTCTGCGCGGCCCGCGCCAGGGCTTGCGTGTCGATATATTCCCGGATCTTCGTCACCTTGCCGTTTCGAACGGTGATGGCGAAGACCCAATCGTCCTTGAACGTCTTGTTCGTGGCTTTGATTTTCCCCGTCGCGACGCCGACGACGAAGACCCGGTCTCCTTGCGCCACGAATTCCTGGGTTTCCGTGGACGTTTCGATCGACTTGGAGGCCGTCTCGAGCAAATCCGCCAGCCCGGCATGTCCGTGGCGCGTTCCGGCCAGCGGCCAGTCCTCGCCCGGAATGATCCACTCGATGTCTTCGGCGACCAGCGCCA
>JARLIQ010000127.1 GCA_031291645.1 Caulobacteraceae bacterium
CCGCGCTTCCAGGTCCACCAGGGTGAACAACGACCCAGACCGACTGTCAGAACCCCGCATCCACCTTCCCCGATTACCGCCCAGGAAGAGTGAATCATGCTGAGTTCCGGCGCGCCACGGACTTCTTCAACAGCCTGCTAGTGGGCCTGGCGCTTCAGCTCGGCGCCAGCTTCGTCGCCCGCAGCTTCTCCGGCGACAAGGCCCAGCTGGTCCCCCTGATCAAGGCGGCGCTGAACCACAAGGGCGCGGCCTTCATCGACTGCATCAGCCCCTGCGTCCAGTTCAACAACCACGCCGGCTCGACCAAGAGCTTCGACTATGTGCGCGAGCACAACGAGGCGGTGAACCGGATGGACGTGATCACCCCGCGCGATCCGATCCACCTGGACCAGAAGCCGGGCACGGTCGAGCTGGTCACCCAGCACGACGGCCAGGTCCTCGCCCTGCACAAGCTGTCGGAGCATTACGACCCGACCGACCGGGCGGCGGCCATCGCCTTCCTGCACCAGCGCCACGCCCTGGGCGAGATCGTCACCGGCCTGCTCTACGTCGATCCGCAAGGCGGCGACCTGCACGACGCGCTGGAGACGGTGGACGTCCCGCTGAACGCCCTCGGCGACGCCGAGCTGACGCCGGGACCGGACGCGCTGGAGGCGCTGAACGCCTCGTTCCGGTGAATCTCCCGCTCGCCCCTTCCCAGAACGATACTTTTGACTATCAGGTAGCCGCTCGGAGCGTGGCAACCGAAAGCGTGTGCGGTTTCGGCGCCCGTCACGCTCCGATGTCTTGAATGTAAGCCGGGAGGATGACCGCTTGGGCCAGGGTTTGCTGTCGATCGGGCTGACGACGCTCGACATATCCGCGCGGCCGGTGGACGCCCTGCCGCCGGACGACACCACCGCCCTGGTCGACAAGATCGTGCTGGCGCCGGCCGGCACGGCGGCGGGCGCGGCCCTGGTCGCGGCCACCCTGGGGGTCAGGACCCGCCTGGCCGGCTGCGTCGGCGACGACGCGGCGGGCCGGCTGGTGCGCAGCGAGCTGCAGGCGGCGGGAGTCGACACGGGCCTCCTGGCCGAGCTGGAGGGCGCGCCGACCTCGGTCACCATCCTGCCGATCAAGTCGTCGGGCCAGCGGCCGAACCTGCACGCCATGGGCGCCGGCGGCCACGTCGAGGACAGCGAGGCTCTGCGCGAGGCGGCCAGGGCGGCGCGGTTCGTCCACTATGCGGCGGTGCGCGCCACCGGCCTGTCGGACGACGCGGGCGCCGCACTGCTGAAGGACGCCAAGGCCGCGGGGGCGGTCGTCACCTGCGACCTGATCTCGCCGCGCGCCTCGATCCTGGGCGAGCTGAAGCTGATCCTGCCCCACGTCGACTACTTCATGCCCAACGCCAGCGAGGCGCGGTTCCTGACCGGGCGGGACGACCTGGCCGACGCGGCCCGGACCCTGCTGGACTGGGGCGCGGGCGCCTGCGTCTTCACCGACGGGGCGGCCGGCTCGGTGCTGGCCGACGCGGCGGGCCTGCGCCGCTTTCCGGCGCACGCGATCAAGCCGGTCGACACCACCAGCTGCGGCGATTCCTATTGCGCGGGCTTCATCGCCGGGCTCGACCGGGACTGGGACGTCGAGGACGCCTGCCGCCTGGGCGGGGCGGTCTCGGCCCTGGTCGCCCTCGGCCTCGGCACGACCGGCGCCCTAACGGACTTCGCCGCCGCCGAGCGGCTGATGCGGGACGGCGTCCTGCCGGATGGCGCAACGAGCGGAGCGGCGCGATGAGCGAGACGGAAGAAGCCCTCCGCGGCCAGATCGTCTGGGCCATGCAGGCCATGGAGAGCCGCGGCCTGAACCGCGGCACCTCAGGCAACGTCTCGGCCCGCTTCGAAGGCGGCATGCTGATCACCCCCAGCGGGGTGCCGGCGGGCGAGCTGACGCCGCAGTCCATCGTCTTCATGCCGACCGACCGGCCGCCCGAGGACGCGGGCCTGCGCCCGTCGAGCGAGTGGCGGATGCACGGCGGCCTCTATGACGCGCGGCCCGACTGCGGGGCCGTGGTCCACTGCCACTCGCGCCACGCGACCATCCTGGCCTGCGCCGGCAAGCCGATCCCGCCGCTGCACTACATGGTCGGCGTCAGCGGCAAGCCGGTGGTGCCGCTCGCGCCCTACGCCACCTTCGGCTCGCTCGAACTGGCCGAGGGCGTGGCGGCGGCGATGGACGGCGGCTTCTCCTGCCTGATGGCCAACCACGGCCAGATCGCCATCGCCCCCGGCGTGCGCCGCGCCCTGGCCATCGCCGAGGAGATCGAGGAACAGGCGGCGATCTACTGGGGGACCCTGCTGATCGGCGGGCCGAAGCTGTTGAACGAAGACCAGATGGCCGAGGTCTTCCGCCGCTTCGGCACCTACGGCCAGAAGCGCTAGAGCGGCGGGGAGCGTACTGCTAAGCTTTCCTTCGCTGACGATCACAAGAGGGTCGCGAGGGGGTCGATGAGCGTCATCCAGCAGGGCGCAAGTCCGCTCGGCTACGGTCTCGTGCGGGTGCTGGGCTATGGGCTCAGCGTCGCCGGCGTGGTGCTGCCGTTGCTGCCGGCCGGCCGCCACGGCGAGGCCATCGCCTGGGCGGCCCTGGTGGTCCCGGCGCTGGTCTTCGCCATCCTGCTCGTCTCGCCGCCGGCCTTCGCCATGAGGGACCGCCGCGGCCGGCGCTCGGTCAACATCCTGCTCCTGCTGCCGGTCATGGGCCTGGCGATGGCGGCCCTGGGTTCCCGGGCGTTGGACCAGCACTACGCCCTCCTGCCGGCGGCCCTGTGCGCGGCGATCGCCGTCCTGCTCGGGATCGGCGCCGCCGCCCAGCCCCTGCCGGGGAGCCAGCTCGGCGCGGTGATCTTCCTTGTGCTGTTCGGCGCGGGCTACGGCTATGGCGGGATGGTGTTCGCCGACGTGCGGTTCGACCACAGCGCGGGCCAGCCGTTCCAGACCCAGGTGCGGAACCGCTACGTCTCTCGCGGCCGCTCGACGTCCTACCACCTGGTCCTCGCCCCCTGGGGACCGCTCGCCCAGCCGCTCGACGCCGGCGTCCCGGCGAAGACCTACGCCGCCCTGCAGGACGGGGACCTGGCCTGCGTGACCCTGCACCCGGGCGCGCTGCGCATGGCGTGGTATCAGGTGGCGGCCTGCAATCCGGGTTAGCCGATGGACACAGCCCAGCCCTTCCGCGCCCAACCTTTTCGCGCCATGGCCTACAACAACGCCTGGGCCAACCACCGGCTGCTCGGCGCCTGCCAGGCCCTGTCGGAGGCGGACTTCGCCGCGCCGCGCACGGGCTTCTTCCCGAGCCTTTGCGCGACCCTGAACCACATCCTGGTGGTCGACTGGTTCTACGTCGACGCGATGGAGGGCGGAGCGCTAGGCCCCGCGGCCTGGGCCGACGAGGAACCGTGCAGGACGCCGGCCGCGCTGAGGGCCGCCCAGGCCGAGGTCGACAGGCGGCTGATCGCGGTGACCGAGGCGCTGGACGCGGCCGGCCTCGAGCGCGTCGTCGAAATCCACCGGGAGAGCCGCATCCAGCGCGAGCGGATGGACCGGCTGCTGCCGCACCTGTTCCAGCACCAGATCCACCACCGCGGCCAGGCCCACGCCATGCTGAGCGCGACCGGCGTTCCCCCGCCGCAGCTCGACGAGTTCTTCTCGGCCGGCGAGGCGGGCCTGCGCGCAGCCGAGTTCAGGGCGTTGGGCTGGACGGAGGAGACCGTGTGGGGGCGGGATAGCTAACGGCGCACGATCGACAGTTCGTGCAGCACCACCGCGCTCGCGGCCGCCACGTTCAGGGAATCCCAGCCGCTGGCCATCGGGATCGACACGGTCCGGGCCCGGCGCAAAAGCTCGTCCGGCAGGCCCGGCCCCTCGGCGCCCAGCAGCACCGCGGCGCGGGCCGGACGCCTCAGGCCCGCCAGCGGCTCGGCGCCCGCCGGGCTGAGCGCCAGGGCCTCGAAGCCCGCGGCCTCCAGCAGGGCCAGCGGGTCCGTCCCGGGCGCCAGCCGCGCGAACGGGACCTTCAGCGCCGCGCCGACCGAGACGCGGATGGCCTTGCGGTAGAGCGGGTCGCACGAGGTCTCGTCGATCAGCACCGCGTCCGCCCCGAACGCCGCGGCGTTGCGGAACAGGCCGCCCATGTTGTCGTGGTTGGCGATGCCGAACAGGACGAGGACCAACGCCCGCTCCGGCAGGCCGGCCAGCAGCGCCTCGGCGCCCGCCTCGGGCGCGCGCAGGCCGTGGGCCAGGAGGCCGCGATGGATGGAGAAGCCGACAATGGCGTCCATCACCGCCTGGCTGGCGACATAGACCGGGACCTCGGGCGGCAGGGGCTCGACGAGGGGTCCGACCTTGGCGACGCGCTGCGCCGCCACCAGCAGCGAGGCGGCCGCATGCCGGCTGGCCCCGCCCAGCAGCACCCGCAGCACCACCTCGCCCTCGGCGATGAAGCCGCCGCGACGGCCCACCAGGTCGCGCTCGCGCACGTCGCGGTAGGCGGCGATGCGCGGGTCGTCGGGATCATCGATGGGGACGAGGCGGGCCAAGCCGGCTCTATAGCGCGGCCGGGCCCATCCTCACAAAGGCCGTCACACGGCCCTCGCGCCGTCCGCCGGGGCTGGCGGCTCAATGGCGTAGCCCGCCTCGCGCCAGGCGCGCACGCCGCCGTCCAGGGCCACCGCCCGGCCGAAGCCGAGGTCGCGGAGGGTCGCCGCCGCCAGCGTCGAGATCTTGCCGAACTCGCAGCAGGTGACGATCCGCACGGTCGGGTCCGGCAGCTCGGCGTTGACCCTCAGCTCGAGCTGGCCGCGCGCCAGGTGCCGGGCGCCGGGGATGCGGCCGGCCTCGAAGGCGTCCTTCTCGCGCACGTCCAGGATCACCAGGTCCCGGCTGTTGCCGCCGATCCGCGCGTTCAGCTCGGCCAGGGACATGAACGGCACCCGCGCCGAGGCCTCGGCCAGAAGCTGGGTCACCGACTTGCCGCCGGTCATGTTGGTGCGCAGCGCCTCGGTCAGGTGGGTCGGCGCGGCAAGGTCGAGCTGCTCCATCATCTCGACGAAGGCGGCGCGCTCGGCCTTCTGCAGGCGCGGATTGTCCGCGATCTCGGCGCCGATGGTCGTGTGGCTGCGGCCCTTGTACTCGTGCGCGGGGAAGACCAGCGTCTCCGCCGGCAGCTTGAGGAGTTTTTCGAACAGGCTCTCGTAGAGCGCGTGCGGATCGCCGCTCGGCAGGTCGGTGCGGCCGGTTCCCCCGATCAGCAGGGTGTCTCCGGTGAAGACCCGGTCGTCCATCGCCAGGCACAGGGAGTCGCGCGTGTGCCCCGGCGTGTGCAGCGCCTTCAGCCGCAGCTCGCCGACGATCAGCATGTCGCCGTCGTCCAGCCGCAGGTCCGCGTGCGGCGTCGGGCTCAACCGGTGCATCACCACCGGCGCCGACAGCATCCTGCCCAGATCGCGGCTGGCCGAGAAATGGTCCGCGTGGGTGTGGGTGTCCACGACGTAGCGGATGTGCACGCCCTGCTGGCTGGCGAAGCCCAGGTAGCGGTCGACCAGGCTGATCTCCGGGTCGATCAGCACCGCGGCCCGGCTGGATTCGCAGGCCGCGATGTACGATCGGCAACCGCCCGCGGCGAACTGTTCGAAGATCATCGCCCCCTCCACAACACCCGTCCAGCCGCCGCCGGCGCCCGTCAGTCCCTCGGCTGGGCGACGATGCGCAGGTAGGGCTTCAGCGTCTTCCAGCCGCCGGGAAACTTCTGGCTGGCCGCCTCGTCGGACACCGCCGGCGGGATGATGACGTCCTCGCCCGGCCGCCAGTTCACCGGCGTGGCGACGGTGTGGCGGGCGGTGAGCTGGCAGGAGTCCAGCAGCCGCAGCACTTCGTCGAAGTTGCGGCCGGTGCTCATCGGATAGGTCAGCATCGCCTTGATCTTCTTGTCCGGGCCGATGACGAAGACCGAGCGCACGGTGGCGTTGTCGGCGGCGGTGCGGCCCTCCGAGGTCACGCCCGCGCCCTCGGGCAGCATGTCGTAGGCCGTGGCCACCTTCAACTCGGGATCGCCGATCATCGGATAGTTGACCGCGTGGCCCTGGGTCTCCTCGATGTCCTTGGCCCAGCGCGCATGGTTGTCCACCGGATCGACGCTCAGGCCGATGATCTTGGTGTTGCGCTTGTCGAACTCCGGCTTCAGCCCGGCCATGTAGCCCAGCTCGGTGGTGCAGACCGGGGTGAAGTCCTTGGGGTGCGAGAACAGGATGGCCCAGCCGTCGCCGATCCAGTCGTGGAAATGGATGGTCCCCTGGGTGGTCTCGGC
>JARLIQ010000128.1 GCA_031291645.1 Caulobacteraceae bacterium
ACGCTCGCGGCGGCCGCGACCACGACTATTACCGGCCGCGCCTGTCCCGCTTCGGCAGGCTCTCGCACCTGACCATCGAGGTGCGACAGCTCCGGGCGGACACCTAGAGCACGATGCGATCAGACGGAATCGTCTGATCGCATCGTGCTCTAGCTTCAAAAGTTTGAGCGCGTTCTTGTCGCAAAACCGGCTCCACGTTTGCGGAACGCGCTCTAGCTGGCGAGCGCGAGCTCCGGCGCCGACGCGCCTTGCATCCAAAGGCGCAAGGCCGCGTAGGCCCGCCAGGGCCCACCCGCGGCTCAGCCTCGCGCGCCGGGCGCCCGCCCGCCGCGACGCCCTGCCGCTGGCGGCGTCGAACGCGGCCGCCGACGACGATGATGACGCCGGGGTCGACGCGGTCCTGAGCGAAGGCCAGCTGGCCGGCGCGGCCAGCGCCGACGCCGGCGCGCCGGGGGGCGCCTGCGACATCGCCCGCGCGCTGCAGGGCGCGCTGCGCCGGGACCCCCTGGTGCGCTCGGCCGTCGCCGCCTACGCCGGCAAGGCGATCATGGTCTGGAACGGCGACTGGGTCAGAAGCCGGGGCGAGGACGGCAAGGGCCTCGCCGCCGTGCGGGAGGCGATCCTGTGGGAGGTCGCGTTCGCGCCCAAGGCCTGCCGCGCCGAGCCGATGCACGGCCTTGTGGTGATCTCGCTGAACCAGGCCCAGGGAACCACCCGCCTGGCCGTGGGGCAGGGCGAGTGGCGCTGGTCGGACCTGCTGGCCCCGCGCGCCGCGGCGCGATAGGCCGCCCCGGGCGCCGCTGCTTCTCCCGCTCGTCCCCGCGAAGGCGAGGACGAGCGGTCGTCCCTAGAGCACGATGCGATCAGACGGAATCGTCTGATCGTTGAATCGTGCTCTAGATTCAAAAGTTTGAGCGCGTTCTTGCCGCAAAACCGGTTCCACTTTTGCGGAACGCGCTCTAGTCGAGCACGATCAGCACGACGCGGCGGTTCTGCGCGCGGCCGGCGCGGGTGTTGTTGGGCGCGGTGGGGCTGGTGTCGCCATAGGAGATGGTCGACATCCGGTTCAAGGCCACGCCCTGCTGGTTCATGAACAGGCGCACGGCCTCGGCCCGCTGTTCGCCCAGCCGCATGTTGAGGTCCTTGGGGCCGGTGTTGTCGGTGTGGCCCTGGATCTCGAGGTAGACGTTCTTGTTGTCGGCCTTCAGCTTTTGCGCAAAGTCCGTCAGCCGCGTCTGGGCCTCGGGCGAAAGCTGCGAAACGTCGACCGGGAACTTCACCGAGTCGTCCGACAGCACCATGGAATAGAGGAACTTGCCCTCGGCCAGCTTGCCCGCCGCCTCGGCGCGCTGCAGCGCGTCGCGGGTGTTCTGGTCGAGTTCGGAAAGGTGGCTTTCCTGGCTGGTGACCTGGGTCTGGGTGGCCTGGACCTTGGTGTCCTCGGCGGCGACCTGGTCGCGCACATAGCCCTTGGTCGCGCAGGCGCCCAACGTCAGGGCCCCGGCCACCACGGCTGCAAAAGCAACAACGGGGGTTTTGGGTCTCATCATCGATCGATCTCCGGTCTTTTGTCTCCCCCAGGCATGATTTGCCGTGAGTTCGACCCGCTCCTCGCCGAAGAGAAGGTCTTCGGCCCTTGCGGCTTTATTCGGCCCAATCATTGGGGCCGAAATTTGGTACGCTGTAGGGGGGGTGAAACAACCATAGCCGTCGCCGTGTTGCTCGTCTGACGGCTGTATGTACGCAAGCGTTACATCGTAACGCTTGAGCGCGCGGAGTGTTCCCTTGGGAGTGTTCGGACAGGCCCTAAGAGCGGCGCCAGGGGGAACATTGGCCCGGCTCCGGCTTCCAGACCTTCAGCGCGACCGCCCCAACCCCTGGCTAGGCGCGGCGCCATGCCTGTGCGTTCTGGCGGCAGAACCGATCGAACGGCGTCGGCGGCTCGCCCGTCAACGTCTCGACGCCGGTCGTGACGCGGTCCTCGGCGCCGCCCGCGATCAGCGTGTCCATACCGGCGAGGATCTGGGCCGTGGCCGGCGGCAAGCCCCGGTCGCGGTGACGCGCGGCCAGGTCGTCGACACTCAGGCGGACATGGATGATCGCCCGCCCGATCGCCTGGCCGATCATCGCCGCCGCCGTGTCGTAGCTGATCGCTTCGGGTCCGGTCAGGATCACGTCGGTGTTGATGGCCCGTGGCGCCGTCAGGGCGGCGCAGGCCGCGCCCGCGATGTCGTCTGCGCTGATGAAGGCGACCTTGCCGTCGCCGGCGGCCGTATAGATGCGATCCTCCGCCCGGATCGTCTCCCGATGCGGCCCCTCGCTGAAGTTCTGCATGAACCAGCTGGGCCGCAGCACCGCCCATTCGGCGGCGTTGTCCCGCAGCCACTGGTGCGCCAGGCCCGCGCCGGGCCCGCCGGCCGGCAACAGCGAGGCGCTCAGCAGCACGAACCGCCGTACGCCCCGGTCCAGCGCCAGGCCCATGAATTCGATCATGGCCGTGATCTCGGCGGCGACGGACGAGGGCACAAGGTAGAGGCCCGATACCCCCTCCAACGCGCTGTCCCAGCTGTCCCGATCGCTCCAGTCCAGGCGGCGGCCCTGCGGTCCCGCCGGCGGGTGGCGCGCGGCGATGCGCACGGCCTGGCCGAGGTCCGCCAGCCGCGCCGCCAGCCGCCGGCCGGTCTTGCCGGTGCCGCCGGTGACCAGGACGCTCACGCCGCGCCTCCGTCGCGCCCGGACGCCAGCGGCGAGCCGAAGCCCGCCGCCCACGTCTCGCGCCCGCCCATGGCGTCGATGGAGACCAGAGGGTTCCAGTATTCGCGATAGCGCCAGAGCTTGCCGGCCTTGGTTTCGAAGAACAGGACATAGGTCTGGTCGTAGGGCGCGCCGGTGGCGGGCGCGTGGCCCTTGATCGTCACCTCCACCACCGCGATCGCCGGATCCTGCATCGGCAGGATCCGCAACTGGTCGACGCGGTCGATGGCCACGCGGCCTGGCGTGGCGCTCATATAGGCCAGGATTTCCCCCTTCCCGCGATAGGTGCGCTGGCGTCCGGCCGGCGCGAAGGGAAAGTCGAGGACGCCGTCCTCGGCCCATAGGGCGATCCATTCGTCCCAGCGCTGCTGGCCGATCAGGGTCTGGTAGTCGCCGACCAGCCGCAGCGTCGCGGCGCGAACCTCGTCGTCGGGAGGGGAGATGGGCGGGGAGGACATGAGCGGCTCCGTCTCTGGTTTCGAATGGAAACCTACTGCGGACCGGAACCCCGGTGTAAGAAGGCACCTGATCGCGACCAAGTCACCCGCTGGAAACCGCCATGAAAGCCGACCACCCGGAGGCCGACTGCCCCATGCTGCTGGTCCTCGACCGCATCGCCAACAAATGGGCCGTGCTGGTGATGGCCGCGGTTTGGAAACAGCCGCTGAGGTTCAACGAACTGCGGCGCACGGTCGGCGGCGTGTCGCAGAAGATGCTGTCCCAGACCGTGAAGGCGCTGGAGCGCGACGGGCTGATCTCGCGCAAGGTGACGCCGACCGTGCCGGTCTCGGTGGAATATTCGATCACCGACCTGGGCCGCACCCTGGCCATGACCATGGACGCCCTGAGGGTCTGGTCCGCCAATCACATCGCCGAAGTGCTTGCGGCCCGCGCCGCGTTCGATGGCGTTTCCGCAGCGCCTCCTTATGTCCCGCCAGCCCCGGCCCCCACGCGCCGCACGTCGCGCCTCGGCGGGGCGCCGAACAGGCGGGCGTAGTCGCGGCTGAACTGGGAGGGGCTTTCATAGCCGACCTGGGCGGCGGCGGTCTCGGCGTTGAGCGCGGTGGAGAGCATCAGGCGGCGCGCCTCGTGCAGGCGCAGCTGCTTCTGGTACTGCAGCGGCGTCAGGGCGGTCAGGGCCTTGAACCGGCGGTGGAAGGCCGAGAGGCTCATGCCCGCCAGGGCGGCCAGCTCGCCGGTGCGCACCGGCTGGTCGAAGCGCTCGCGCAGGCTGTGCAGCACCCCGACCAGGCGCTGGGTGTGGCCGCAGGCCAGGGCGATGCGCGCCACCTCGGCGCCGTGCGGCCCGGTCAGCAGCCAGTAGCAGATCTCGCGCCGGATCATCGGCCCCAGCGTCGGGATCGCGCGCGGCGTGTCCAGCAGCCGCACCAGGCGCAGGGCGCAGTCGGCCAGCGGGCCCCGGAAGTCGGTGACGAACACGCCCCGGCCGACCTCCGCGCCGGGTGGCGCGAGGGGCGCGTCCAGCGTCTCGGCGACGCCGCGCATCAGCGCCAGGTCGAGCTCGACCACCATCACCAGGCAGGGCTTTTCCGGGCTGGCCTCGGTGACGCGGCCGACCGAGGGGGCCTCGACGCCCACCACCAGCGCCTCGCCGGCGCGGTATTCCAGCCGGTCCCCGCCGAAGGTCGCCCATTTGGCGCCCTGGGCGACGATGCACAGGGCCGGGCGGAAGACGCGGTGCGAGGGCGCCCGGGGGTGGTCGGCGCGCAGGATGTGCATCCCCTCGATCGCCGTGGCGTACGGGCTCTCGCCGGGCTGGGCGACGGCGTAGCGGCGCAGCGCCGTCGCCAGGTCCGCGATCACCGTCATGCCGGGGCCGTCCTTTCCTTTCGCGCCGGGGTCCTGGCGGCCAGGATAGGCGCATGTGGCAGGATCAGGCAAGAATGGGCGGGGTTCCGGTATTCAATCCACCGGCCGCCCGCGCCTATGTTGCGCGCCATCGACAGACCCTGGAGCGCGGCATGGCGAACGAAACCGACATGAATTCAAACCCGAAGATCGCCATCGTCACCGGCGGCAGCCGCGGCATCGGCCGCGACGCGGTGCTCAGCCTGGCCCGGCGCGGGGTGCGCTCGATCTTCACCTGGCATGCGAACGAGGCGGAAGCGGGCAAGGTTTCGGCCCTGGCCGCCGAAGCGGGCGCGCCAGCGGTCGCCCTGCAGCTGGATACCGGCGACGTCGCCGCCTTCGACGGCTTCGCGGCGCGCGTGCGCGAGGCGCTGGGGCGGATGGGCGCCGAGCGGTTCGACTTCCTGGTCAACAACGCCGGCACCTCGTTCAACGCCAGCTTCGCCGACACCACCGAGGCCCAGCTCGACGGGCTCTACGCCGTGCACCTCAAGGGCGTGTTCTTCCTGACCCAGATGCTGCTGCCGCTGATCAACGACGGCGGGCGGATCGTCAACATCTCCTCGGGCCTGGCGCGCTTCAGCATGCCCAACCGCGCGGCCTACGGCGCGATGAAGGCGGCGGTGGAGAGCCTGACCCGCTACATGGCGGTGGAGCTGGGGCCCCGCCGGATCGCCGCCAACGTCGTCGCCCCCGGCGCCATCGCCACCGACTTCAGCGGCGGCCTCGTGCGCGACAATCCCCAGGTCAACCAGATGCTCGCCAGCCACACCGCGCTCGGCCGCGTGGGCGGGCCCGAGGACGTCGGCCCGGTGATCGCCGCCCTGCTGTCCGACGAGATGCGCTGGGTCAACGGCCAGCGGATCGAGGTCGCCGGCGG
>JARLIQ010000129.1 GCA_031291645.1 Caulobacteraceae bacterium
CGCCTCCGCCGCCGCCGTGCCAGCGGCGGCGCGGCGGGCTGCGCGCAGCGTGGCGACGGCTTTGTTGTAAACCGCCCACGCCAAGGTCCGCGCCTCCGCGGCCTCTCGATAGAGCGCGCGGTAGTCGTCACGCGTTGAGGTCGTGCTCAAAAGGAGCGCCATGAGCTTGTCCACGACGGCTTTCGCCGGCGCCCAGGAGCTCGGAGGATTGACGCCCGACCGGGACTCGGCGCGCGCGATGGCGTCGCCAAGCGCCTTGGAAATGAACGCGACGCGCACGCGCTCCCAAGCCGCCACGTCGAAGACGCCCCAACGATTGATGCGCTGGGCGTAAGCCTCGCCGTAATGGGTCACGCGGTCGGTCGGAACGCCGTCGAACAATCGGACGGTCAGATTGGCCAGCCAGCGCGGCATCAGCGCGGCCGGGCACGCTGTAGTCGAGTTGATGTCCGGATGGATTGCGCCGAGCAGGCAGGCGATCTCCTGGCCGTCCGCGCCTCGGTCGTGCCAATTCGATTGCTTTAGGCGTCCCTCGCGAGCGAAGGCCAGGATGTTGTTCGCGGCCATCTCGTTGGTGACGGCGTCGAGCGGAATTTGAGCGACCATGGAATTCTCCTCTGCTGGTCGGTTAGAAGGGGAGGGTCAGGCCGGATCGGCCCGATAGAGCCCGACGAGGAACCCGTCGCCGTCGTCCTGGCCGGCGAGGACATGGACGCCTGACCTGCAGTCGATGCAGAGCTCGCCGCTTTCGCGCCGCCAGACCCGGCGCGGCTGGCCTTCGGCCAGGCAGTCGAAGCCGCCGTCGGGAATGAGGGTGTCGCCGGGCTGGAGGTCGTCGAGCCTTGCGTAGGCGCGGCCGTCGATGTCGGCTTCGGCCATCAGGCTTCTCCAATCGCGTGGGGGTCTTGCGTCTCGGCTTCGCGCAACCGTTCGAGGCTCGCGATGATCGCGTCGATCATCGGCTCTTCGCAGACTTCGACGATCTCGCGCCATTCGGTCAGGTAGATGATCTGGCCTTCGAGCGAGAGATCGACGTCGGCGTCCAGCGGCTCCCTGGGCTCCGCCTCCTCCGCCGCCTCGCGCACCTGCTGGGCGAAGCTGTCGCCGAGCATGGGACTGAGCGGGCCGGTGGGCTTGGGCGCCTCGGCCGGGGCGGCCTCGGGCGCCGTGGGCGGGTTCAGCCAGGCGGTGTGGAACCGGCCGTCCTCGGCCGCCGGCGGCGGGTTTTCGAGGGCCGCGCGGGCGTGGCCGAGTTCGGTGAGGCAGACCAGATAGCCCTTGCGGGCGGCGTCGGGCTGGAACTTGATCAGCCTCGCGGCCAGCAGTTCCTGCGCCTCGCGGGCGTTCCAATATCCCCACGCCGGGACGCCGACGTAGGCGTTCTGCGGGCCGAACACCGCTTGCGCGTGAGCCTGATGGATCTCGGCCAGCGCCAGGGCCGCGACGTCGCTCAGGTGAACAGGTTCCCGCGCCGGCTGCGCGGGGGGGATCGCCGCCGGCGCGGGGTTCTCCGGCGGGGCCCCGGGCGAAGGCCCGGGGTCCGCCGAAAAAAGCTCTGGGTCCGGCGCGTGGCCATAGGCTGGATCGGCGCGAACCGGGTTCTCCTCTGTACGCGCCTCCGCCTGGGGCGGCTCGACCGCGGCGTTCAGCCAGTCGGTCGCGTACCTGTCCTCGTTGCGCAGCTGCGCCGCGCCGAGCGGGCCCGCGACCTCGCATCGGGCGCTCCAGATCGCGCCGTCCAGCTTCTCCGGATAGCCGCGCTCGGCCAGCCAATAAAGCAGGTCCGGCGCGCGCGTGATCCGCGCATAGGTGGTCTCGACCAGGCCCTGGATGGTGCGGAACTCGGCGAAGCCCTTGGCCGCGAGGCTGGCGGCGACGGCGATGTCGTCTTCGCTGGGCGTCTGCTGCAGCTCGGTCCAGCCGTCCTTGCCGGAATAGACGACGTTGGCCGACGGGCGCCGCCTGGCCCGGTCGGCCAGCTCGACGATGGCCAGCGCCTCGATCGGCGTCACCTCGATCACCGGCTTGGGCTTGGGCGTGCGCATCGCCTCGCGCGCGGCCTTGTAGGTCAGGTGGTCCGGGTCATCCTTGGGCAGGCGCATGCGCGCCTGGTCCTCGGGCGGCGTCAGCTGGTAGACCCGGATATGGTCCTGGACGTGCTTCTTGCCGCGGCCGACCTGCTCGGCGATGTCGTCGTCCGACAGGCCGTGCGCCTCGCGCAGGCGCAGGAAGCCGCGCCCCTCGTCCAGCGGGTGCAGGTCCGCGCGCTGCAGGTTCTCGGCCAGCCGCGCCAGGTCGCGCTCCAGCGGCGACAGGGTGGGCAGCAGCCGCGCGGGGATCGGCCGGTCCTTCGGCCAGTCGTCCTCCGCGATCGCGAGCCCGATCGCGCGCCAGCGCATTTCCCCGGCGACGAGGCGATGAGGTGAACCGGGTTCGGGCGGCGCGGTCACCAGCACCGGCTGCAGCAGGCCGCGTATCAGGATGCTCTCACGCAGGGCGTCCAGCGCCTCGGTGTCGATGTCGTCGCCGCGCTCGTTGTCCGGGTCCGGCTCGATCTGGTCGTGCCGCAGCGCCAGGGCGTCGCCCGTGGACATCAGCGTGCCGTCCGGGGCGAACGACCGCGCATGGGCCATGCCGGCCGGGGTCAGCGCCAGGCTGCGGCCCGGCTCGATCAGGCCCTCCTCGGCCAGCCGGTCGAGCTGCTTGTTGAAGTTGGACTTGTCGCGGCCGAGCTGGCGGGCGACGTCGCCCGAGTTGGCGCCGTCGTCCAGGCTGTCCAGCGCGTGCAGCAGGTCCAGGTTCTGAAGGGCGAGGGGATTGACCTTCATGCCACGGCCCTCGCGTCCGGCGCCTCGGGATTGGCTGCGGCGATCGCCGCCTCCAGCCGCTCGCGGCTCAGGCCCTGGACGGCCAGCGCCCCGGCGTACTGTTCGTCGCCGTCCGGCCCGATGACGTAGAGGGTGAAGGCCGGGAAGGTGTCCGATCCGTCATAGGCCGCCACGGACGGCCGCAGCCGGATCGGCCGCCCGCCGCGCACCCGGTGCACCTTGGCCGCCAGCGCGCCGACGTCGTCGAACACGACGGGCCGGCCGGGTAGGTGTGGGATGAAGGTCGGGCGCCTGGGCGCGGCATAGGCGCCGCGGGTCGGCGGGGCGTTGAGCGTCAGGCCGATCATAGGGGCCACCTCACGGCGATGCAGACCTCGACCACGAGGGCGACGAGGACGAGCAGGGCGAGCGCGTCTTGGACGGGCCGGCTCATGGGCGCGCCTCGCGCACCACGGTCGCGGTCTGGAACGTCGCCTTCAGCTCCAGCACCTGGATGGGGTCGCCGACGTGGTCGAGCGCCATGGCCTGTGCGACCGCGCGGGCCTCGCCGAGATTGACGAAGGCGCCCTGGGGCGCGCCGCGCATCATGACGATGAAGGCGTTCGGCCGCGGCTCGGGCTGAACGGCCAGGCGCCGTCGCGGGTCGCGCGCACGCCTGAATTCGATGACTTCCGGGGCCAAGGGGACCTCCTCTGAGCGGGGCCCCGCGCCGGCCGTCGATCGCGCGGGGGGTGTCGCAATCAAGGCTGCAGGTTGGCCGGGCGACCGGCGCGGGTTGTCCACAGAGAGACAACCAATCGGTTTCTATGTCAACCGTCTAGTTCGTTGTGCCGGTTTCGAAACCGCACGTTCAGCGCTGATCGACTGCCGCTGGGGGGTTCGCATTCAGGCTGGTGTCGACCCCGGTCGCGTTTGCGGCGCTGGGGTCGGTATTCGACATCGCCGTCTGAGCTGCTGACTGGGCCGCCGCGGACGTGGCCGATGGCGATGACGCGGCGCCGCTCGCTGCGGCCGCCGGGTTTGGCGGCGCGGCCAGTGGCAAGAGCGCCAACTGAAGTCGAGCAGCGTCCAGGTTCGCGATCGAAAACGTCACCTGTTGCCGGTCTCCGCCGTCGATCGGCAGCTCAACGATCAGCTGTTTGGCGCGCGCGAACGCCGTGTAGACTGGAGCCGACGTATCTGGATCGATCAGTTGATCGAACGCGTCCTCGGGTAACTGCACGCGAAGGGTGAACACTGGGTTCTGATCAAAGCGCATGGCGACTTCGCACCCGAGCGCCACACCGCAGACAAAGGCGCCCTTATCAGTTTCTATCCACGTCGTTATGCGCCCATCGCCCTGATGCCGTATGCAAAGCGAAAGGTTTCCGATACCCGCCGGCGAGTGGATCGCATCCGGAGTGGAGATGCAGGCGGTATGGATCGCTACATTTCGCAGATTATCCCGCTCGTCGATATAGTCCCAGTGCGCCGGTAGCGCTGGAGCATTGCTGCTAGAACTGGAGGTATCATCGGGGTCGGGCGCACAGGCCCCTATGGTAGCGGCAGCCGATAGGCTCACACAGGCCCGAAGGGCGTCAGCCCACCACGGCGTGGATCGCCTTGACGTCCTTGAGGGACAGGTCGAAATCGCGCTGTTCAGGGAAGTATTCCCGCAACATCAGATGGGTCTTGGTTCGACCAAGGTACTCCTTGATGATAGCGGTCCCGTCCTGCAATTCAACTATGACGTCATCCTCGCGGGCGGGGGGTAGATTGAATACGAAATAGGCCAGTTCGCGAGGCTTCCAGCGCGGAAACATGCTCTCGCCGACGACCTCCACTGCGCCGATCTGAGGATAATTCCGCTGAGCCGGGTGCATCGGCACCTGACGCAGTTCATGGCCGGATGCGATCGCGATGTACTCGCCCTGGCCGGCCGCCAGGCCGTAGACGTTACACATGCCCGGCGCGGCCATTGCCTCGGCGGGATAGCTCCTACGGTCGAATGCCACCACCTCGCCCTTAACCGGCACCCCCTCCGGGTTCGCCATCGCGAGCATGTTGCGCGTGCGGGTGAGGTCCTCGGCTGTGCGGCCGATAGCGGTGGCGAGCTTCATTTGAGTGCCGAGCGTGAGGATTTTCGGAGCAAGTCCGCGCTCGTATTTGCTCCACCCCGCCGAGGTCTTGATGCCAAATCGTTCGGCGGCCTGCGGCTGGGTTAGACCAGCCTCCTCGCGCAGCATGGCTAAAGCCTTGCCGAGCAACGCCTGTTCCTGCTGGTCAACGCTTTCGTACGTCATGCCCCAAGGCTGACGAACCACATTGGTTTGCGCGAGAGCCGCCATGGTTTTGGGCGTATAAACTAAACAGTTGCGAAACGCAGCGAATTAGTTTCCATCTCCTTAGCCATGCGATTCGACTGGTGCGAAATGGCTGAGCAGGCGGAGCCGATAACAAGACCAAAGCTGGCGCGATGGTTATTTGAGCGCGGGCTGAAGCGACGCGATGCCGCCGCTCCGCTAGGCGTCACGCCACAGGCCGTCGGCCGCTATATCCGGCCATTTGGCGACCCGCTAAGACAAGTGCCTGGTCTTGAGGTGATGGAGCGTGTCGTCGCCTGGACCGGCGGCGAGATCCGGCCCGCCGATTTCTATCCGCCCGAACTCAGCGCCGCGCCGTCGGGTGGCGCCGCAGACGAACGCCGGTCGCCTGCTCAAGCCGAACCCGTCCACGGCGAACCCGGTTCGCGGCCCGATGCGGAGACGCAGCCATGAGCCGTGCGCCGTCTCCCGACATCCGCGCCCGGCTGGTCTCGGCGGCGCGGCGGCTGTTCGCCCGCGACGGCTACCAGGGCGCGACGGTGAGGGCCGTCGCCGCCGCCGGCGGCGTCACGACGGGCGCGCTGTTCGTCCATTTCGCCGACAAGGCGGCGCTCTACCGCGCCGTCTATGGCCACGACCCCATGACGCCCGAGGACGGCCGCCGTTGGCGCGACACCGCGCTGCGGGCGCTGGGGCGCGATCCGGAGGTAAGGGCATGAGCGCGCTGTATGGCTACCGGGCCGGGGGGATGGCGGCGCGCGGGCAGGTGAGCGCGGCATGGCTTGACGCGTGCGCGCGGCACGTGACGGCGGCGATCCGCGTCATGCCGACCCCTGAGGCTCCCACGGAAACGCTGCGCTCTGGGCCGTCGCCCGATCCAGCGCCTGCAGCGCCAGGGCCAGGGTCCGTGCCTGAGCCTGGTCGTGAGCCGCAATCCCCTCAATCGACCGGCGCGCAATCCCGAGAAGATCAGGGTCAAGCCGATGAATAGCGGCCAGCGCGACCCCGGCTATGAGCTTAAGCGCGGCGATCTCCGGATCGAATCCGTCTTCGGCGGCCATTCACGTCTCTCCCTTGTGTCTCTCGCAAGCATCAGTGGAGAGCGAGTCGCGGGGGCCGTCGACGACGGCTCCCGCGGCGAACCGGGTTCGCTGGCTGACGTCGCCCCTGGCTGGCTGACCGACGTCCAGATCGTCGAGCGGGCGCTGTGCGGCGTGCCGGTGAGGCTCGGCTTCATTGCCCCATGCTTTTGCGACCCCAATCGTCAGTGTCGGAAGAGCGATCGTTACCGCGAGCCGGCCGAAGCCGCCGTCGCCGCCCTGCGCGCCAACGCCCGCCTGCTGGTCACGCCGCCGCGCGTGCTGCCCGACATCCTGGCCGGGGAGCCGACGCCATGAAGCGCGCCCACCAGCAGATCCAGCGCAAGATGCCGGGGCCGGTCGCCCTGCGCCGGCCGTGGCTCGACCTGATCGACGACGCGCGGCTGATGGCCGGGCGGACCATGGGGACGGTCTACGCCCCGGCCTCGATGCAGGGCGTCGGCGCGGCGTTCGACGGGTTCGAACAGCTGCGCCACCTGAGGCTCAAGTGCCGCAAGGACCTGTTCCCGGTCGAGGGCTTCGCCGCCGTGGCCCTGGCCGACGCCTTCCTCAAGGTGGTCGACGCCTTCGCCCTGCGCGAGCTGCCGGCCGAGCGCCGCGAGCGGTTCGCTCCGGCCGTGCTCGGCTGCGCCGACGCGGTGATGGGCCTCCTGGACGAACAGCGCGGCGCCGAGGCCGCGCGCAGTTGGCACAACCAGTTGGAGCGCGACTGATGGCGGCCGGGGGGCTCGATCGAGACGCGATCGCCAGGGCGGTGATCGCCGCGGCGTGTCACTACGGCGACGATCCACAGGTCGCCATGCACGCCAAGTCGCCGCCCCAGCGCCGCGCGCTGGTCGCGGCGGCGCAAGGCTTGGTCGAGGCGCTGTCGATCGCCGATGTGCGCGCGAGCCACGCGCTGGGCCTCGCAGACAGTTCGCTGGGCGCCGCGCGGCGTCGTGGGCAGGCCGATTTCCTGCTCGCCGCCGCTGCGGCGGCGACGGCGGTGCGCGCCATGGCGGACGGCGGCGCGGCTGCGCCTGATCCGGCCGCTCCCGCGCCGCCGCCCAAGGCGCGGGTCTTGGCGAAGCCCAAGGCCAAGCCAGAGGCGGCGGCGGTCAGGTCCCTGCGGCCACTCCCCGCGCCGCAGGGCCCTCCGCCGCCCCTGCCGCCCGACCGCAGCGGCGTGAACCACGAGGCGGCGTTCGTTCGCGCCCAGCGCACCAAGCGCGTCCCTTGGCCCCACATCGCCCGCCAGATCGGCAAGTCCATCCCCGACACGCGGCGGCTCTACGACCCGGAGTGGAAGGCCTGATGTTCGCCGAACGCTCCGACCTCGTCGACCTGGCGCTCGCCTGTCACCGCGAGACGGACAAGGCGTGGCGACTGTCCAAGGGGACGGCCGACGAGCCGCAATGGCTGCCCAAGAGCATGGCCGAGCGCGGCGAGGGCCTCATGTCCGAGGTCTGGACCATGCCCCGGTGGATCGCGCGCGATCGGGGGTGGCTGTGACCATACGCCGCCCAGCGCCGGGACGGCGGCCGATGACGGCCGCGTCCCTACACCGACAGCGCCGGCCGCACGCCGAGGGCGCGCAGGGCGGCGAGCGTCCGGTCGAGGCTGGCGCCCTTGCCGGTCAGCATGCGCCGGACGGACTTCTCATCCTGGCCCAGGCGGGCGGCCAGGGCCACCTTGCTCAGGTGCTGTTCGGCCATGGTGGCGGCCAGCAGCACGCGGGCCGCGACGGCGGGGTCGAGCGCCACGTAGGGGCGATCCGAATTGGGCGTCGGCGGGGGAACCTCGCGGCCCTCCAGCAGGTAGCCTTCGACGGCCGTCGCCAGCGCGTCGGCCGCGTTGGCCAGCGCCTCCTCGCGCGTGGCGCCGCCGGTGATCGCTTCGGGGATGTCCTGGAAGGTCGCGACGAAGTCGCCGGGGGCTTCCTCAGAGATCGCGACCGGGTAGCTCATGGTCTGCATGGGGTCTGTCCTTACATGGGGCGCCCTGCGGCGCGCCGGGGTCGTTCGTTGTCAGACGGCGTCCTTGGGCAGCTTGAGCTGCTTCAGGATGGCCGCCTTGAGCCCTGTCTTGATCTCGCCGCTGGGCAGCGTCGTGAACGTCTCGCCCACGTAGACCCGGCCGTGGCCGCCCTTGCCGTGGCTGGCGTCCCACCGAAAGGGCAGGCCGTTCGCCTTGGCGTAGGCGCGGAGGGCTCGGATCAGGGCGTCTCTGTTCATGGGATAAATATCGGACATATGTGTCCGACGGTCAAGCGGTTTCGGACAAATATGTCCGGGCTCGGGGGCGGCCGATGACCGGCGACCCCTACCGCGCCTACCTCGAAGCCAAGGTCCGGATGGCGCCGGTGTCAGGCCTCGAAATCCCGACGTCGGACATCCACCCGTCGCTGATCGACAAGGGCCACCAGGCGATGGCTGTCCAGTGGGCGGCGCGCGGTGGCCGCCGGGCGATCTTCGCGGCGTTCGGCCTCGGCAAGACGCGCATGCAACTGGAGCTGATCCGGCTGGTCCGGGCGCGGGTCGGGGGCGCCGGCCTGATCTGCATGCCGCTGGGCGTGCGTGACGAGTTCGTCGAACAGGCCCGCGAACTCGGTTCGCCGGTGAACTGGATCCGCGAGGACGGCCAGGCCGTCGAGCATGCGATCAACCTGACCAATTACGAGGCGGTCCGCGAGGGCAACGTCGATCCGCGCCGGTTCAAGGCCGCCAGCCTGGATGAGGCCTCGGTCCTGCGCAGCTATGGGTCCAAGACCTTCCAGACCTTCCTGCCGCTGTTCGCCGAGACGCCGTTCCGCTTCGTGGCGACCGCCACGCCCAGTCCGAACCGCTACAAGGAGCTGATCCACTACGCCGGCTATCTGGGCGTGATGGACACGGGCCAGGCGCTGACGCGGTTCTTCCAGCGCGACAGCAAGAAAGCCGGCAACCTGACCCTCTATCCGCACAAGGAGGAGGAATTCTGGCTGTGGGTCGCCAGCTGGGCGCTGTTCATCCAGCGGCCGAGCGACCTGGGCTTTTCCGACGAGGGCTACGAGATGCCGCCGCTGACCGTGCGGTGGCACGAGGTTCCGGCGTCGGGCGCCGTCGGCGAAAACGTCGACCGGGACGGGCAGGGCAGGCTGATCGCCGAGCGTGCGACTGGCCTGGTCGAGGCGGCGCGCGAGAAGCGCGGGAGCATCGAAGCGCGGATCGCCAAGGCGGCCGAGATCGTCCGCGCCAGCCCGGACGACAACTTCGTCATCTGGCACGACCTGGAGGACGAGCGGGCGGCCATCGAGACCGTCCTGCCGGAGGCGGCCAGCGTCTATGGGACGCAGGACCTGGAGGCGCGCGAGGCGACGATCCGGCAGTTCAGCCGCGGCTGGCTGCAGCACCTGTCGACCAAGCCGGTGCTGGCCGGATCGGGCACGAACCTGCAGCTCTTCTGCCACCGCGAGGTGTTCACCGGGATCGGCTTCAAGTTCAACGACTTCATCCAGGGGATCTACCGGGTGCTGAGGTTCGGCCAGACCGAGCCGGTGGAGATCGACATCATCCACACCGAGGCCGAGCGGGAGGTCCGGCGCGAGCTGGAGGACAAGTGGCGCCGCGACACCGAGCTGCGCGAGCGGATGAGCGCGATCATCCGCAAGTACGGCCTGAACGAGCTGGCCATGGCCGAGACCCTGACGCGGTCGATCGGCCTCGAGCGCGTCGAGGCGTCGGGCGAGAACTGGCGCGTCGCGAACAACGACTGCGTGCTGGAGGCGCGGTCGATGCCGTCGAACAGCATCGACCTGGTGGTCACCTCGATCCCGTTCTCCAACCACTACGAGTACACGCCGAGCTACAACGACTTCGGCCACACCGAGGACGACAGCCACTTCTTCGAGGGCATGGATCACCTGACGCCGGAGCTGCTGCGCGTCCTGCGTCCGGGCCGCGTGGCCTGTATCCACGTCAAGGACAGGATCCTGTTCGGCTCCGTCACCGGCGAGGGCGTCCCGACGGTCAACCCGTTCCACGCCAAGTGCATCTTCCACTACCTCAAGCATGGCTTCCAGTACCTGGGCATGCACGAGGTGCTGACCGACGTCGTGCGCGAGAACAACCAGACCTATCGGCTCGGCTATACCGAGATGTGCAAGGACGCGACCAAGATGGGCTGCGGCTCGTCCGAGTTCGTGTTGCTGATGCGCAAGCCCCAATCCGACCGGTCGCGCGGATACGCCGACCTGCCGGTGTTCCGCGAGAAGTCGGGATACAGCCTCGCGCGGTGGCAGACCGACGCCCACGCCTTCTGGCGGTCGAGCGGCGAGCGATTGCTGACGCCGGAGGAGGCGGTGGCGCTGGCCAGCCAGGAGGGCGGCATGTCCAAGCTGATGAAGCTGTGGGGCGAGGAGAGCCTGAGCACAGTCTACGACTACGAGCACCACCTGAAGATCGGCGAGGCGCTGGAGTTCGTCGGGCGCCTGCCGTCGACCTTCATGGCGCTGGCGCCGGCGAGCTGGGCCGACCGCGTCTGGCACGACGTCAATCGGCTCGACACGCTGAACGGCGCCCAGGCGGCGGCCGGCCGCGAGAAGCACATCTGCCCGCTTCAGTTCGACATCGTCGATCGGCTGATCGAGCGCTACTCGATGCCCGGCGAGACGGTGTTCGACCCGTTCGGCGGCCTGTTCACCGTGCCGCTGCGGGCGCTGAAGGCCGGCCGAAAAGGCTGCGCGAGCGAGCTGAACGCGGACTACTTCCGCGACGGCGTGAACTTTCTGAAGGCGACCGAGCACGGCGCGAAGCCCCCCACCCTGTTCGGCCTCATGGGCGTCAACGACGCGGAGGCCACATGACGTCTCGCACGCGTCCCGACCTGCTCGATCGCCGCCAGCGCCTCGCCGCGGCCCTGCTGCTCTCGGCGATCGACCTGCCGCAGGAGATGGCCGCGGTGGCGCGCCTGTGGCGCGAGGCGGCCAGGGTCTGTCCCGGCGTCAATGTCGGGGAGATGCGCCTCGGCGACTGTCGCGGGGCCCTGGTCGCCGCGCGCGACCTGATCGACCAGCTGCTGGCGCAGGCCGCATGATCCAGCGCATCGCTGACCTATCCGAGCCACCGATCGCCGGGCGCATGTACCTGGTCCCGACCGTCGCCCATCCGTGGGGCTGGTATGCCGAGCGGCCCTGGCCCGTCTTCCTGCCGCTGCATGAAGATACGCGGTTCTTCGCCTTCGTGGAGCCCCATTACCACATCGATCCGCGGTTCATCGATCGCCGGAGCTGGGAGCGTATCGCTGGCTCCCACGCGGACGAGGCGCGGCGGCGAGACCTGTCGGCTTCGGACAGTCCGTGGCTGGCGGTTCAGGCGAAGCCGCTGGCGCGCCATCGTCGCGGGCCCGGCGACAAGCCGCTCGCGCCCGTCGTCTGGCGTCGGCGGCGCTGCCAGCGCGTCTACGTTCCCTATGTGGTCGAGCATCTGCGCGTCCGCGAGGGAATGGGTGTTCAGGGGATTCGCGACCATTTCGCTGGAGCGCAGGCCCCGCGAAATCGGGCCGGCTGGGTCTGCCCGCATCAGAGCGCCGCGCTCGGCTCGATTGAGCCTGACGACGACGGCGTGATCACCTGTCCGCTGCACGGCCTGCGCGTCAGGGCGGCCGACGGATTGTGTCTTGGGCGCGCCACATGAGCCTGCCCCTGACCCCTCAAGCCCCGCTGCCGCGCCACGAAGGCCCGAAGCAGGCGGCGTGGGCCGAGTACCGGCGCGCCTGGCGCGCGGCGGTCGAGCGATGGCTGGCCGCCGATCGGCCGGATCGCCTGGCGGTGTGGACTTCAACCCTGGAGGAGAGGCGATGATGACGGTGGGGCGCAATACGGTGAGCGGTCAGTTGCTGACCGGCTTTGTCGAGCGGATCGAGACGATCCGCGAGCGGAAGAAACAGCTGGGCGCCGACGAGCGGGCCGTGGTCGCCGAGGCGACGTCGGCCGGCTTCCGGGCGAACGCCATCCGGCACGTGATCAAGCTGCGCGAGATGAAGCCGCACGACCGCGAGGAGGCGGAGGCGGTCGTGGAGGGCTATCTGCACGCCCTGGGCATGATCCACGACACGCCGCTGTTCCGGCAGGTCGGGTTGATCAACGTCGACATCGCCAGCCGCGAGGCGGTGATCGAGGCGCTGAAGGCCTTCGTGCCGCAGAAGGGTTCGATCGTGGTCGAGGCCGGCGGCCGACCGATACGGCTGACGCGCGCCGACGACGGCACGGTGTCGGCGAGCGAAGTGGTCGAGCGCCCGGCGCCGTCCGATGCGCCGCCGCCGGCTGCGCCTGGGGGGGGGGCGCGAGCCGCCGCCGGACGTGGACGACGCGACGGCCGAGGCGATGGGCGCGCAGGCGTTCAAGGACAACGTCGCCATCGTCAAGAACCCGTTCCCGTTCGGCGACGCACGGCGCCCGCGCTGGGACGAAGGTTGGCGACGCGCCAGCGGCACGGACGGCATGGGTAAGCCGTGATCCATGTCCAGGGAGGGGCGTAAACCACAGCTGCAGGACTTCGGCGACCTGTTCATGCCGGACGAGGCGGCCGAGCCTATCCTGGCCAGGCCGGTGCGCGCCGCGCTGCTCGAATGGCTGACCGAGATATGGGCCGAGCCCGATCTGAAGGCCGTCGGGATCAAGCCGCGCAAGCGGGCGATCTTCGACGGTCCGCCGGGCGTGGGCAAGACCACGCTGGGCCACCACCTGGCGGCGCGGCTCGGCCTGCCGATGCTGGCGGTGCGGCCGGACAACATCATCGACAAGTGGGTCGGCTCGACGGGCCAGAATATCGGGGCGCTGTTCGAGTGCGCGCGGCGTGGGCTGGCCAATCCGCGGGTGGGACCGGATGCGGTGATGCCGGTCGTGCTGTTCATGGACGAATTCGAGGCGTTGGCCGCGACCCGGCGCGCCGCGGACACTGGCGCCGATCAGCACCGCAACGAGGCGGTGGATACCCTACTGCAGCGCCTTGAGCAGCACGACGGCTTCGTCATCGCCGCCACGAACTTCGGCGATCGGATCGATCCGGCTATGTGGCGGCGGTTCGACATCCACCTGACGCTGGAGCTGCCGGGGCAGGAGGAGCGCGAGCGGATATTCGAGCGGTACATCGCGCCGTTCGGCCTGCCCGGGGCTGCGCTGACGGCCATGGCGGAGGCGCTGGAGACGGCTTCGCCGGCGCTGATCCGTGCGCTGTGCGAGAACGTCAAGCGGCAGATCGTGCTGGGCCCCAAGCTGAAGCTGGACATGGGCAAGGGCGCGGTGATCGAGCGGATCATCGCATCGACGCATCCGCACCCGGAGCTGGGCAAGCCGCGCCTGTGGTCGCTGGGCGCGAAGGACCACGCGATGTCGCTGATGCCCTGGCCGCTGCCCATGGCGGACGACGTAGCTGAGGGCGCGGCTGCTGGGCCCCCGGCTGATGCGGCGAACATCGTTCCGTTCGGGGGGCGCGGATGAGTGAGGTTGAGACCAAATCCGACATGTTCAAGTGGGCTGAGGCCCAGACCGGCTTGGACACCTGCATCAAGTACCTGCTGGAAAAGCTGGTCCTCTACGCCAACGGCGCGGGGGACACCTGGTCCACGATCAACATCCTCAGCAAGCACATCAACAAAAGCGAGCGCACCGTCCAGAACTACATGCGGCAGTTGGAGCGCGCGGGCCTGATCAAGCTGACCGGTCGAACGTACAGGCTGCCGAAATCGACACGCTCCGTCCCGCTATACAGCCTTCAGTTTGACGTGATCGTCGCTGCCGAGAGTGTCGGAGGGGAGGGCGGCGGCGACGCATGGGTGCAGCATGTTGCACCCATAGACCCGTCCGTATCGGTGCAGCCTGTTGCACCCATAGACGGGGTATGGGTGCAGAATTCGGCGAGTATGGGTGCAGACTGCTGCACCCGCAAAGAAACAATAGAAACAACTAAGGGAGCTATCGCTCCCTCCGCGGGCGCGCGCGAGGCGCTGCGCGCCGGGTTCGAGGCGCTTGAGGAGGTCACGCCCAGGCGGGTGTTCGGGGTCAGCGACCGGGACGTGGCCTTCGAGGTCTACGTCGAGCTGGCGGCCGAGGGTGTCGACGTCTCGGCGCTGCCGGGCTGCATGGGCCGGATGGCGATCGATCCGATCTTCACCGGCCGCCGCATCCCGCCGAAGCTCGAAGATTGGCTCCGCAAAGGCCAATATCGGGCTTGGCTGCCCGGTGATCCCGCCGCCGATGCGCCGGCCAACGCCCCGACGGGCTGGGCGGGGCCGGCCGACATCCGTGCCGCGATCGTCGCGGCGAGGGGTGAGACGTTCGCGGTCAGCTACCTCGATCCGGCGCGGTGGGACGGCGAGGCGATCGTCCCGCGAACCTCGGCGGCGGCCAGCGCGCTCGCCGAGCTGATCCGCAAGGGCCAGCTGAAGGCGACGCTGAACACGGAACAATTCCAGAGCGCGGGAGGGCGGTGATGGCCAGGGATGGAACGATGAACGCTGAGCCGATGAAGGCTGTCGTGGTAAATGACCTCGATGCTCGCTGGTACATCGCACGGACCAATCACAAGCAGGAACGGTTGGCCCGCGCGTCATTGATGGCTGAAAAGCTTGAGGTCTACTTGCCGATGATGCCCAAGCGAAACCGGATGGGTGAGCTCTACGCGACGCCGCTGTTTCCCGGCTTCATCTTCGTCTCGTTCATGCTTGGCGGCGCGGGCTGGACCAAGGTGTTCTCGGCGCGCGGCGTTTCCTCTGTGCTCGGAACGGGCGGCAAGCCGCAATCCATATCGACCGGCGGTCTGGAACAGATCCGAGGGCGGGAGGTCGAGGCGTTCGAACGGGTCCAGCTGATCGCGCCGGCTTGCCACGCTCTGAAGCCAGGCGACAAGATCCTGTTCAAGAAGGGGCCGTGGGCCGAGCTAGAGGCGGTGTTTCTGAAACAGAACAACGCGTTGCGCTGCGCGGTGCTGGTGCGCCTGCTGGGCTCCGAACGGCTCGCCGAGGCCGAGATGGCCCATATCGCATGACCGGGATCGATAGAAACGTGCTTGACGCGAATCACCGAATGGTCCTACCCAAGGCGCTGGCCACTGACCGTCCAGCGTTCGACGCGGGTCAACCCGGACCGGAAACCATGGCGATCGCCACCGTTTCCAGGTCAAGTGCGGATGCTATCCGGCCCACCTCATTCGATCGCCGTGCGGACCTTTCGACTGAAAGGGCTTTCTGATGCTCGAAATCAGCGTGCGCAGCGACATCAAGCGGCTGAGCGCCGACCTGAACAAGTTGGCCCAGCAGCAGATCCCGTATGCGACCGCGCTGGCCCTGACCGACGTCGCCGGACAGGTGAAGACCGCCGAACAGGCCCTGTTCCGTGCTGACCTAGACCAGCCGACGCCGTTCACCGTCAACGGGCTCGGCGTGAAGCCGGGGCGCAAGGCCGATCCGGTCGCGACCGTCTTCCTCAAGGACATCCAGGCGGCCTATCTCGCGCCCTACATCGACGGCGGCCAGCAGGTGCTGGGCTCAAAGCAGGCGATCCTGACGCCGCGCGACCTGACGACCAACCAGTACGGCAACCTGCCGAGGGGCAAGCTGGCGTCGCTGAAGGGAAGGCCCGATCTGTTCGTCGGGATGGTCAAGACGCGGGGTGGCCAGGAGATTGGCGGCGTCTGGCAACGCGTCAGCGTCACGCGCACGGGCAAGACCAAGCGCGGCAAGATCGCCAATCGTGGGCGCGCCTATTCCCCCACGCTCGGCCGGCTCAAGCTGCTGATCCAGTTCACCCGTCCCGCCACGGTCACCCACCACCTGCCCTACTACGAGACGGCCAAGCGCGTGATCGCCGCGGCCCTCCCGGCCGCCTGGTCCCGCGCCCTCGACAAGGCCCTCGCCACCGCCCGATAGCCCCCTCCGCAGGGTCCTTCCGGGCCCTCCGAACAACGCGGGCATTTCGCGCGGTTGGGGTTCTCTAGTTGGGATCGTTTTTTGAAGCCTAAAGACCTCAAGTCGGGCCTAAAGAGGGGCTAAAGATGGCCGCTCCAGCCGAGACGGTCTCCAAGGGTGAGTTCGCCAGGCTCCGGGGTGTCAGCGCCGGGCGCGTCTCCCAATGGATCGCCGAGGGGAAGATCACCGCCGCAGCGCTGGAAGGCGAGGGGCGGTTCGCCAAGATCCGTGTCGGCGTGGCGACGGCGCAGTTGCGCGACAGTCTCGACATCGGCCAGATGCTGGGCAACGGCATCACCACCCGGCTCGACGACGCCGCGACCGACGAGGGTCTGGCCGATCCATCGCGGGTCAGCCCACTGCCGCCCCGCAACCCGCTCGACGAGTCGATCCGGAAGGCCAAGCTCGAGCAGCTGCAGCGGACCAACCGCCAGGCCGAGCGCGAGGAGCTGGCCGAGCGCGGGATCTACACCCCGACCGCTGACGCCCGCGCCGCCATGGTCGGCCTCGCCGCGACCATGCTGACGACCTTCGAGGGCGCCTTGGCCGACCTGGCCGGCGCCGTCGCGGCCCAGTTCCAAATCCCGCAGCGGGACGTCCTGCACCTGCTGCGAACCGAGTTCCGGCCGATCCGCGCCAAGGTGGCCGAGGCGGCCCGCCGCCAGGCCCGCGACATGGCCGACGTCGTGCAGCACGAGCCGGACGCCGAGGACGCGCAGGCCGCCTAGATGACGTTCCACGTCGCGAACGCCGCTCGCCTGGCGCAGGAGGCGATGGCCGAGGTCCTGGAGCCTCCGCCGCCGATCGACTACCTCGCGTGGGCCAGCGACAACATCGTGTTCTCCAGCCGCGAGAGCGATTTCAAGGGCCCCTACAACCGCGAGCTCTTCCCCGAGTTCGACGAGATCCTGCGGGCCCTGTCGCCAGACGATCCGTGCCGTGTCGTCACCATGGCCTGCTCGGCCCAGATCGGTAAGACGACCCTCGCCAACATCTTCACGCTCGGGTCCATGGCGATGGATCCGGGGGATTTCCTCTACACCCACCCGACCCACGACAACGCCAAGCGCTGGTCGCAGACCAAGCTGCGGCCGATGCTCCGCAACACGACGGCGCTGACCGACATCTTCCCCGAGGGGTCGCGGGAGACCGCCGACTCGATCTTCTACAAGGAGCGCGCCGACAAGCGCGGCGCCATCCAAATCTCGGGCGCCAACTCGCCGGCGTCGCTGTCGATGATCTCGGTCTCGCGCCAGGTTCAGGACGACCTGGCGAAATGGGAGACCAACGACGCCGGCGATCCCGAGGCCCAGGCCGACAGCCGCTCGCGGGCGAAGGAATTCGCCAAGGTCCTGAAGATCTCGACGCCGCTGATCTGGCCTGGCTGCCGGATCACCAAGTCGTTCCGCGCCGGCAGCCAGGAGCGGCCCTTCGTGCCGTGTCCGCACTGCGGGCACATGCAGGTCCTCGAATGGGCTAACATGCTCGCGACCATCGAGCAGAACTCTGAGGACCCGCACTTCACCTGCGTCGGCTGCGGATGCGAGATCCGCGAGCACGACAAGCGGTGGATGAAGGCGCGCCTGGAATGGCGGGCGGACAACCCCAAGGCGCTAGCCTATCACCGCAGCTTCTGGACCTGGACCGCCTATTCTGTGCTGCAATCCTGGGTCCGGCTGGCCCAGGAGTGGCTGCAGGTCAAAGGCGATCCCGCCGGCGAGCAGTCCTTCCTGAACAATTCCTGCGGCCTCGCCTTCGAGACCACGGGCGAGATGATCTCCTGGGAGATCCTGCGCGATCGGGCCTCGGAATCGCACTACGCCCGCGGCGAGGTTCCCGCCGGCGCGCTGATGCTGACGCTTGGGATCGACTGCCAGGGCGACCGCGTCGAATGGCAGCTGGTCGGCTGGGGCCGCGACCGCCGGCGCTGGGTGGTCCAGTACGGCGTGATCCCCGGCCATATCACCGACGCCGGCTGCCAGGGCGCGCTGGACCTGCTGCTGAAGGAGACCTGGCGCAACAGCTACGGCCGCCGCCTGGCCGCCGACGCCGTCGCCATCGACGGCAACGCCTGGACCGAGGACGTCTGGACTTGGGCCCGCCGCCACCCGCAGAACCGCGTGATCATGGTCCGCGGCGTCGGCGCCGAGACCGCCCCGCTGATCGCCCGCGTCGCCTCCCGCGACCGCAAGAAGGACGGCAAGCCGCGCAAGTACAGCCGCCGCTTCTTCAACATCGCCGTGTCGGTGCTGAAGATGGCGCTGACCCGCAACCTGCCGAAGACCGACCCGCTCGAGCGCGGCGCCATCACCTTCCCGCGCGGCCTCGACGACGAGTACTTCCGCCAGCTGACCGCCGAGCGGCGCAAGGAAGTCAAGCGCAAGGACGGCTTCGCCGTCTACCAGTGGTTCAAGGACCCCAACCAGGCCAACGAAGCTCTGGACACCATGAACCAGGCCGAGGCGGCGGCGATCCGCCTGGGCGTCCGCGACTTCACCGAAGCGCTCTGGGACAAGCTGGAAACCGATCGGGAGTGCGCCCTGCCGGCGGCCCAGGGCGACCTGGAAGACCTGATGGGCCCGCGAACGGCGTTCGCCTCTGCGCCTGCGCCGGCGCCTTCCGCCGTCCTGCCACCCGCCGCCGCGAATTCCGCGCCGCCCAGCACCGCCCGGGCCCGCGCCCGCAAACTCGCCTGACCAAGGGAGCCGCGAATGTTCGGTATGCGCCGCGTTCCCGCCGAGCTCGTTGGCATCTCCCAGGCGCGGCTGCAGACCATGCTGGCCCAGACCCAGCAGGCGATCGCCGACCTGACGACCGGGCGGAAGACCGAGACCGCAGCCTATACCCAGGCCGACGGCAACCGCAGCGTCACCTACACCCGCGCCGACCTGGCGAGCCTGCAGCAGCGCGTCCAGATGCTGGCGGGCATCCTCTATCCGGGCCAGGGCTACGGCCGCCGCCGACCCGCGCGGCCGCTGTACCTCTGATGGCCCACGTCACCCTCTACGGGCCGGACAACCTGCCGCTGCCCCGTCGCGTCGCGCCGGCGCGCACCCGCGCCGCCATGCTCGCCGGCTCGCGCGACAACATGCCCTACGACGCGGCCAGCCGGTTCAACGAGCACACCGAAGCCTGGTATCCCTGGCTGCTCAGCGCCGACACCGAGCTGAACACCAATCGCGACCTGATGGTCGCCCGGGCCCGCGACCTGGCCCGCAACGACGGCTGGGCCGCTGGCGCCGTCACCCGCCTGCTCGACAGCGCGATCGGCGCCAGCTTCCGCCCGATCTCCAAGCCCGACTACCGGGCGCTGGCGCGCTACACCGGCAATTCGGCGTTCGATGCGATGTGGGCCGAGGAATACGGCCGCGCGGTCGACGCCGCCTGGCGCGACTGGGCGAACGACGAAACCGGCAAGTACTGCGACATCGAGCGCACCAAGTGGATGGGGCTGCTGTTCGGCGTCGCCTTCCGCCACCTGCTGATCGACAATGACGCCCTGGCGACCGTCGAATGGCGCCCGGACCGCGTCGCCCCCGGTCGGGCCCGCTACGCGACGTGTGTGCGCCTCGTCGATCCGGACCGCCTGTCCAATCCCCAGATGCGCATGGACCTGCGCAACCTGCGGGGCGGCGTCGAGATCGACGATGACGGCGCTCCCGTCGCCTACCACATCCGCCGCGCCCACATGACCGACTGGTTCATGGGCGCCGACACGGTGACCTGGGAACGCGTGCCGCGGGAGACCGATTGGGGCCGGCCCATGGTCGCCCACTATTGCGAGCCGGATCGCGCCAGCCGCCATCGCGGCGGCGACGGCATCTTCACCCCCGTGATCCAGCGCGCGAAGATGCTGTTCAAGTACGACACCGCCGAGCTGGACGGGGCCATCCTCAACGCCATCTTCGCGGCGATCGCCGAAAGCCCCTTCGACCATGAACTGTTGGGCGAGGCGTTGGGCGAAGGCGACGTCGGCCGCGTCTCCGCCTACCAGGAGGAGCGGGCGGCTTTCCACGAAGAGCGCCGCATGATGATCGGCGGCTCGAAGGTCCTGACCGCCTATCCGGGCGAGAAATTCAGCGCCATCAAGTCCGAGCGGCCGAACGCCAACTTCCCGTTCTTCGAAAAGGCCGTGCTGCGCAACATGGCCATGGGCATCGGCTCGGGCGCCAGCATGGTCAGCGGCGACTATTCCGACGTGAACTTCTCCAGCCTGCGGGCCGAGATCAACGAGGTCTGGAAGACCATCCACCGCCGCCGCCACAACTTCGGCGCCGGCTTCGCCAGCCCGATCCGCAGCGCCTGGCTGGAAGAGGCGATGGAGGTCGACGACCTGCCGCTGCCCAATGGCGCGCCGGAGTATTTCGAGTGCCGCGCGGCCTATAGCCGCTGCAAATGGATGGGCCCGGGCAAGGGTTGGGTCGATCCGGTCGCCGAAAAGCAGGGCGCCGTCCTGGGCATGGACGCGGGCCTGTCGACCCTGGAGCGCGAAGCCAGCGAGAACGCCGGTGAGGACTGGGAAGACGTCCTGGATCAGCGCGCCATCGAAGTCGCGGGCTTCAAGCGGCGCGGCCTGAACGTGCCGACCTGGGCGGGGATGCAGACCGCTCTGCCGGCCCAGAGCACGATCCAGAAGCCGGAGGCGGTCTGATGATCGACATCGATCTGCTCAAGCGCGGCGACGTCGTGCGGCTGGTCTCCGGCGGCCCCTACATGACCGTCCGCGGTTTCAAGCCGGTCGGCGCCTCGGCCGGCCATAAGCCGCCCTCCCGCTCCCAGGTCACCATCGTGGTCTGGAGCAACCGCGTCGGCTTCATCGAAAAGGACTTCTGGCCCCAGGAGCTGATGTTCCCGCCGCCGCGCCCGGCGAGCCTTCCCAGCGACGAAGCCGAGGCGGACGGCGTCTGATGCAACGCTTCGGACATCTGGCCCAGCGGCTGCTGAACGCGCCGCTGGCCATCCATCCGCGCAAGGCGGAGGTGATCGTCGCGGCCCTCGCCGATCGGCTGAACATCGCCGTGGTCCACATGGCCGATCCGGCCGAGGAAGACTACGACTTCACCAGCCCGCGTCGCGGCCGCCCCGCCGACCGAAACGCCGATCCCGGCTACGACGTGCTTGGCGGCGTCGCCCTGATCCCGGTCGCCGGGACCTTGGTGCAGAAGACGGGCGCGGTGCGGCCCTGGAGCGGCATGACCGGCTATGACGGCCTGCGCCAGGCCTTCCTGACCGCCGTGGTCGATCCGGCGGCGAAGGCGATCGTCTTCGACGTCGACAGCCCGGGCGGCGAGGTCGCCGGCTGTTTCGACCTGGTCGACGCCATCCACCAGGCGCGCGGCGAGAAGCCGATCGCAGCCGTGCTCAACGAGGTCGCGTTCTCCGCCGCCTACGCCCTCGTCAGCGCGGTGGACCCGGGCCGGATCTATGTTCCGCGCACGGGCGGCGTCGGATCGATCGGCGTGATCGCCATGCACGTTGACTGGTCCGAGGCGATCGCCCAGGCGGGCATCAAGCCGACCCTGATCACCTTCGGCGAGAAGAAGGCTGACGGCCGCCCCGAGATCCCGCTGTCCGCCGGCGCGCTCAAGGATCTGCAGGTCGACATCGACGCCCTGGGCGAACTGTTCGTCGAGACCGTCGCCCGCAACCGCGACCTCTCGGTCAAGGCCGTCCGCGACATGCAGGCGGCCACCTATCTCGGCGCCGCCGGCGTCCGAGCCGGCCTCGCCGACGCCGTCATGGCGCCGTCCGACGCCTTCCGCGCCCTGCTCGCCGAGCTGGGCTGACCCCAAGCCGCCTTTGGAGGGCGAGACCATGAATTATTCCGCTCGGGCGGGCGCTGGCGCCTCGCCGTACGCGCATCTGCTGTCCGCCCTGACCGGCGGCAAGGCCAAGGCCGCCGCGGCGGTCGCCGCCGCCGAGGATGAGGACGAGGACGGCAAGGACAAGGCCGCCGCCGCCGCCGAGGACGGCGACGGCGAGGACGACGAGGACGGCAAGGACAAAAAGTCCAAGAAGGCCAAGAGGGCCAAGGCCGACGACGACAACGATCCCGACATGGCCGAGGACGACGACGGCGAGGGTGACGAGGACGGCAAGGACAAGACGTCCAGGAAGGCCAAAAAGGCCAAGGCCGAAGACGACAACGAAGAGGGCGGCGACGACTACGAGGAGGGCCGCAAGGCCGAGCGCGCCCGTTGGGCTTCGGTCCTGAAGTCGCCCGCGGCCTCCGGCGGCCGGCTCGCGGCGGCCTGCGAGATGCTGGCGGGCACCGGCATGTCGTCCAAGACCATCGTCCGCACCCTGACCGCCCTGCCGGTTGCGCCCCCGGCCGGCGTCGGCGGCCTGCAAAACCGAATGAGCGGGGTGGCGCAACCCCGCGTCGGCGCGGACGGCGGCGCGCCGTCCAGCGAGGTCGATAGCTTCGCCGCGGAGATGGCCGCGGCCGCCGCCGCGGTCCGCGGCGCCAAGTAGCCGCCTGCGCCTCCCGCTCTCGTCTTTCACCTTCCTAGGAGGTCATTGCCATGACCCTGAACACCAATACCTTGGGCGACAACCCGTTTCAGCCGGGCGTCGTCCGGGATACCTACGTTCCCGATCAGCTGATCGCCGGCCAGTTCCCGCTCGAAACCCAGCCGGTCGTCCTGGGCGCCGGCGCGCTCAAGCGCGGGACCGTGCTGGGCGCCAAGAGCGCTCAGGGCGTCGTCGCCGTTGCCGGGACCAACACCGGCAACGGGACTGTCGGCAGCCTCTCGCGCGGCGCCGGCGCCCTGCAGGGCAACTATGTCCTGACCGCGACCACGGCGACCAACTTCACGGTCACCGACCCCGAGGGCAACGCCCTGCCGGCCGCCACGGTGGGCACGGCCTATTCCCAGTCCGGCATCAACTTCACCATCACCGCCGGTGGGACCGCCTTCGTCGCGGGCGACAGCTTCACCCTCGAGTCGTTCGACGCCACCGGCCAGTACATCACCTCGGTGGCCACGGCGGTCGATGGCTCCCAGACGCCGACGGCGATCCTTATCGACGACGCCGACGCCACAGCGGGACCGGTCACTGCCGGGGTCTACCTGACCGGCGAGTTCAATGGACACAAGATGATCTACGACGCGTCGTGGACCCTCGCCACGCTGCGCGCCGCCCTGCGGCCGTCCAGCATCTTCGTGAAGGACACGGTCTCGGCGTCTGACCCGACCTGATCTCTTTCGCTCACCCGGGCCCGCCGTGGCGGAGCCGTTCTCACACACCCTTTGATGAGGATGAACCGCCATGGCGGCCGATTCGATTTCCTATGACACGGCGAAACTGATCGCCGTCATCCCCAACCTGAAGAAGGCCCAGAAGTGGCTGGCCAACACCTTCTTCAACGGCATGATCGAATTCGACACCGAAGAGGTGGCGATCGACACCGACGTCGGCAAGCGCCGCCTGGCGCCCTTCGTCAGCCCCCTGGTCGAAGGCCGCATGGTCGAGGCGCGGCGCGTCCAGACCGACAAGTTCAAGCCCGCCTACGTCAAGGACAAGCGCGCGCCGGACCTGCGCCGTCCCGTCCGCCGCATGATCGGCGAGCGGATCGGCGGCGAGCTGACCCCGCGCCAGCGCGCCCTGGCCAACCTGCAGTTCGAGATGGAAGACCAGATCGACATGATCGATCGCCGCCTCGAATGGATGGCCAGCACCGTCCTGCAGGCGGGCACGATCACCATCGCCGGCGAAGGCTTCCCGACCACCATCATCGACTTCGGCCGCGATCCGGCGCTGACCCTGGCGCTGACCGGTTCGAACGTCTGGGGCTACGCCTCCAACTTCGACGCCTCGGGCCACGACCCGCTGCCGCCGGCCAACCTCGATACCTGGCAGGCCCTGGTGCTGAAGAAGTCGGGCGCGGTGATGACCGACATCGTCTTCACCAACAAGTCCTGGAACCTGTTCAAGAACGGCTCCGGTGTCCAGGCGGCGATCAACTATCCGTCGCTGAACCCGTCGGGCAACATCATCAACCCCGGCGCGCAGATCCAACGCGGGGCCGTGCTCAAGGGCTACTGGGGCCAGTATCGCCTCTGGCTGTACAATGACTGGTACGTCGACGTGAACGACGTCGAACAGCCGATGATCCCCGACGGCTACGTCATCATGTGCGGCCCGGATATCATGGGCACCCAGTCGTTCGGCGTCATCCTCGACGAGGACGTCGGCTACGGCCCCATGGCCTACGCGCCCAAGACCTGGGTCATCCCCGATCCGTCGCAACGCCTGATCATGATGCAGTCGGCGCCGCTGCTGATCCCCGGCCGCGTCAACGCGATGCTGGCGGCCAAGGTCGCCTAACGCCGCTCCGGTCGCGAACCCGGTTCGCGGCCGGACCCTTCATCCCGCTCAAGGAACAGAAACCATGGCGAACGACATCACCGCCGTCGTGCAGCGCGGCCGCTCGGTCTGGATGCACGAGGGCTCCATCACCGTCGGCAAGGGCGACAAGGCGCGCCAGATCCCGGTCGAAGACCAGCAGGTCGCGATGCCTGGCGACAAGATCACCCTCCCGGCCAGGGACATGCAGCCCCTGATCGACCACGGCTTCGTCAAGATCGAGGTCAATCCCGAGCTACCGAAGTCGGTCACCGAAGGCCCGAAGGTGATCCAGGAGGGCGAGAACGCTCCCAAGGTCACGATCGAGGTGGCCGCCGGCGCGGCTGAATAGGCCGCGCGGCGATGTCCACGTGGAGCGATCAGGCCGACCAGCTGAACGCGGACTGCTTCGCCGTGTTCGGCGAGGCGGACCCCGACGCGGACCCGTCCGGGCCTGACCTCAGGCCGCTCTACATCCCGGTCGCCGGCGCCCCCTTCCGCCTCAACGGGGTGTTCGACGAGGCGTTCCTAGCCGAGAACATCAACGATTCCACGTCGGATTTCTCGACCGTCGACCCGGTGTTCGGCGTGCGACTGGCAGACTTCCCCGCCGGCCTCGCGCCGGGCGCCGACGACAAGCTGTTCGTCCCCCGCAAGAACACCACCTACGTCGTCCGCAACGACCGACCGGACGGGCGAGGCTGGGTGCTGCTCGACCTGCTCAAGGTGTCGAGCCCGTGACCACGACCGCCAAGCTGGTCCGCCTGACCGTCGAGGCCCTGCGCGCAGCGCGCACGGATGCGGGCGACCGGGTCTATTCGCCAGGCGACTGGCCGACCAAGACCAGCATCCTGCCGGTGCTGCTGGTCCAGGCCCGGCGCGACGACAAGGTCAGCCAGGGCCGCGGCTCGATCGCCTTCACCACCACCTCGACCGTGCGGATCACCGGCCGGGTGGACGCGACCGGCGCGCCGGCCGACGCGGGCGGCGAGCACGCTGAGGATCGGCTGTGGCGGCTGCAGCGCCAGGCCGAACGCGCGGTGATCAATGCGGACGGCATCGCGCCGCTGCTGCAGCAGTTCCCGACCATCCGCACCGAGATCGGCTTCAATTCCGAAGGCCAGCTCCAGCTCGGCGAGTTCGTGATGGAAATCGCCATGGAATATTTCCAGGGCCCGGAAGACTTCTTCGAGACGCCGACGACCGACATCACCGGCTTCGACGTCACCCTGCCCCAGACCTGATCGCGCGCGCCCGCGCGCCGTCCATCCAGCCGCGCACGCCGTGCGCCGGGAGCGCCGCCATGTGGGTCAAGAACGCCGAGGGCCTGCGGGTCCGCGACTACCGCACCTATCAGCTCTGGCCCGACGGCGAGCCCCAGCAACTGCCGGACGGCGACCTGGTGATCGCCCAGCTGATGGCCTTCGGCGACGTCGTCGCCTGCGACCCGCCCGCGCCGCCGGCCCCCGCGCCGGCCAAGGCCGCGGCCGCTTCCTCCGCCCCGGCGTCCGCGCCGGCGTCTTCTGAACCCGTCGTCGATCCGAAAGGGGCTGATCAGTGACCCTCCCGTTCAAGCAGATCCCGGCCAACCTGCGCCTGCCCGGCTTCTACGCCGAGCTGGACCCCAGCAAGGCCAACAGCGCGGCGCAGAACCAGCGCACGCTGATCATCGGCCAGATCACGTCAGCCGGTGCGGCCGCGCCGAACGTGCCGCTGAAGTCAAACGGCGCGGCCGACGCCATCACCCAGGGTGGCGCCGGCTCGATGCTGGCGCTGATGACCTCGATCTATCGCCAGAACGACGCCTTCGGCGAAGTCTGGTATCTGCCCCTGGCCGATGCGGCGGGCGCCGTGGCCGCGAGCGGCAGTGTCGCCTTCACCGGCCCCGCCACCGCGGCCGGGACGCTGGCCCTCTACGTCGCCGGGACGAACCTGGCCGTCGCCGTCACTTCGGGCATGACGGCGAACGCCCTGGCGACCGCCGTGGCCGCCGCAGTCACCGCCAGCCCGAACCTGCCGGTCACCGCGACGGCGACCACGTCCACCGTCACCATCACCGCGAAGAACGCGGGCCTGGCGGGCAACGACATCGACCTGCGGCTGAACTACCAAACCTCGGCGGGGGGTGAGGTGACGCCGGCCGGCATCGCCGCGACGATCACCGCCATGACTGGCGGGGCGACCAACCCGACCCTGACCACGGCCCTGGCCGCCCTGGCCAACAAGTCCTTCGACTTCATCATCACGCCCTATGTCGACGCGACCTCGATCGGCGCCCTCTCGGGCGTGCTCTCGGACGCGGGCGGACGCTGGTCCTGGAATTCGGCGCTCTACGGCCACGTCTTCGGCGCCATCCGCGGAACTTCGGGCGCGTTGACCACCTTCGGCCTGACGCTGAACGACCAGCACACCACCTTCATGGGCTTCTACGACAGCCCAACCCCGAACTGGCTGTGGGCGGCGGCGTTCGGCGCGGCGGCGGTCAGCCTGCGGGCCGACCCCGGCACGCCGCTGCAGACCCTCACCCTGCAGGGCGTCCTCGCGCCGCCGATCCAGTCGCGGTTCCTGGCGGGCGTGCGCAACGGCCTGCTGTTCGACGGCATCTCGACCTTCACCGTCACCAGCGGCGTCGTGGCGATCGAGAACCTGATCACCACCTACCAGCTGAACGCCCAGGGGGTGGCCGACAACAGCTATCTCGAGGTCGAGACGATGTTCGTCCTGGCCTACGTCCTGCGCGACCTGGCGGCCTTCGTCGCCGGCAGCTACGGCCGCATCAAGCTGGCGGCCGACGGAACCCGGTTCGCGCCGGGCTCCAACATCACGACCCCCTCGATCGTGCGGGCGGACATCATCGCCCGCTACCAGCAGCTCGAGTACCAGGGCTACGTCCAGCAGTCGGCCGCCTTCGCCGCCGGCCTGACCGTGCAGCAGAACGCCAACAATCCCGGCCGCCTGGACGTCCTCTACGGGCCGATCCTGATCCAGCAGCTGCGGACCATGGCCTTCCTCATCCAATTCCGTAACTTCTAGGAGCGCACGCAATGGCCGGTCCAAACCGCCTCGCGGGCCAGGCGACGCTCTCCGTCGCCGGCCAGACCTACATGATCGTGGGCGAACTGACCTATCGGGTGAACGACTTCACGGTCGAGACCCTGAAGGGCCAGGACGGGATCCACGGCACCAAGGAAATGGCCCAGACGGGCATGATCAAGGCCAAACTGCGCGACTCCGGGTCCATCTCGGTCTCCAGCCTGGCCGCCATGCGCGATGTCAACGTCGTCGCCCAGCTGGCCAACGGCAAGGTCGTCTCGGGCAACGACATGTGGCGGGTCGGCGAGCCGCCGGAGGTCAACACCGAAGACGGGACCTTCGACATCGAATGGGAAGGCCTCACGGTCTCGGAGAACTGATCCATGGCCACCCAAGACCAGATCGACGACCTGCCCGATACCTTCGAGCTGGCCCCGCGCAAGCCAATCGAGTTTGGCGGCCAGGCCTACACGGTCCTCGTCCTGCGCGAGCCGACGGCCGGCCAGCTGAAGGAGATCTCGCGCCTGTCGGACATGGAGGCGACGATCATGCTGCTGGCGCTCAGCGCCGGCGTGCCGCCCGGCGTGATCGAAAAGCTGGGCGCCCGCGACCTCGGCAAGGGGGCGGCGTTCCTGCAGTCTTTTACGCAAGACGCCCAGCCGACTGGCGACGACGACTGATCGCGCTCGGCGTCTACTACGCCTGGGCCTCGCCCAGCGAGCTCGACCGGCTCACCTGGACCGAGATCAACGCCTACTACGCCGTCGCGATCGCGATGCTGAAGACATCCCCCAAGAGGTGATCGATGGCCAACGTCTACACCATCACCATCAAGGCGATCGACCAGGCCACGGCCGTGGGGCGCAAGATCGGCCAGTCGCTGAACAAGCTGACCTCGCCGGTCAAGGACCTGACCCGCGGCTGGAAGGCGTTCAACAAGGAGGCTGGGCTCAGCAAGTTCGCCAAGGGCGTGGGCGAGGTCGGCCGCTCGATCCAGAAGGTCGGCGGCGTCGCCTCGCGCTTCATGCCCGAGCTGGGCGCCCTGGGCGAGATCGGCGAGAGCGCGGCCGGTATCGGCGCCGCTGCGGCTGGGCTCGGCGCCCTGGCGGCTGGCGTCCTCGCCGTGGCCGGCGGCGCGGCGGCCCTGACCCTGAAATGGGCCGCCTGGGGCTTCGCGCTCAAGCAGACCTCGCTGACGCTGGGATTGTCGACCCAGGCGCTGCAGGAATGGCGCGGGGCGGCGGGCATGATGGGCATCGACGCCCAGGCGGTGGATCAGAGCTTCAGTTCGCTCGGCGATACGATCGAGGACGCCACCTACGGCCGCAATCAGTCGGCTTTGGCGTTCATGAACCAGCTTGGCGTCCATCTGAAGCGGACCAAGTCCGGCGCGCTCGACGTCAACGATGCGATGCTGCAGATGGCCGATGTGCTGCAGCAGTATAGCGGCAATCCGGCTCTCCAGCGCCTGATCGCCCGCAAGTTCGGTGTCGAGTCGATGCTGCCGGTCTTGCGCCAGGGCCGCAAGGCGACCGAGGCCTATCTGGCCGACGCCGCCAAGACCGCCGTGCCCGACAAGGACCTGGAGGACGCCGGGCGGCTACAGAAGGGGTTCAACCGGTTCGGGGTCAAGCTCGGCGCGACCCTCTATCGCCTGCCCGGACTGTTCAACCGCGCCATGGCGCCGCTCGGCGCGTTCAAGTGGCAGGCCCTGTTGGCGCCTGAGACCCTGCCGCCCACCTTCGGCGAGGCCGCGGGCCAGGCGACGGTCAAGGCCCTGAGCGGCCTGCCCGGCCTGGTCTCGGGCCTGATGGACAGCGTGCGCGGCCTCTGGCGCAACGCCTGGTCGGCGCTGGGCCGGGAAGCCCTGGCGGAATGGGGCGTCCTGCGCGGCGGCTGGGACCGTCTCTGGGCCGGCATGGGCCAGGCGGTCAAGTCCGGCTGGGGGTCGATCAAGGCCTTTTTCGAGAAAATGTGGCAGGACATCGTCGCTGTCTTCAAGGACGGCGCCGACGCGGCCCTGGGTCAGTGGAACCGGGTGGCCGACATCGCCCGGAAGATCGGCCACTGGACGGCGGAAAAGGGCCGCGCGGCCGGTCATGCGGTCGCCCAGGGCGCGCGGGCCGCCGGCGGCTGGGTCGCCCATGCGGGCCAGGACGTCGCGGGCGCCTTCGGCATCCGGCGTAACAATCCGGGCAACCTGCGGCCCGACAGCGGCGTCGGCTTCCGCTCGTTCGCCACGATCGGCCAGGGCCTGGCGGCAATGGGCCGGCAGCTGCAGATCTACCAGGACCGTCACGGCCTCTCGACGATCGCCGGCATCGTCAAGCGCTGGGCGCCCCCGAGCGAGAACAACACCAAGGCCTATGTCGCCCACGTTGCGCAGTGGAGCGGCTTCGCGGCCAACCAGTCGCTTAACCTGCATGATCCGAAGACCCTGGCGGCGCTGGAGGCGGCGATGATCCGTCAGGAACAGGGCCGCAACCCCTTCAGCCAGGACCAGCTGCTCGCCGCGCTCGGCGCGGCCGGCGGGGCGCAGGCGAACGGCGTTCGCGCCCCGGCGGCTGGTGGCGGCCCTGGCCATGTCCATGTCGACGTCAGCGTGCGCCACAACGGCCATCAGGCCACCGCCCGCACCCGCGCCACCGGCGCGGTCACCGCCGGCGGCGCCAAGATCGTCCGCAGCCTGGACCCGATCGCCGCGTGAGCAACGCGTCCGACTTCCTGGCCGCGCTTAAGCCGGCGTCGTTCCGCGGCGTACCGTTCGGCGTCACCGAATCGCGCAAGACCTTCGGCCGGCGCGTGGTCGACCACGAATATCCGTTCCGGGATCAGCAATGGGTCGAGGACCTGGGCCGCGCCGGGCGGCGCATCGGTATCACCGGCTTCCTGGTCAGCAACTCGCTGGTCTATGGCGGCGGCTCGGTGCTCGACCAGGAGTTGGCCCTGGTGGCGGCGGCCGAGACCAAGGGCCAGGGAACGCTGGTTCATCCGACCCTCGGCGAGCTGACCGTCAGCTGCCTGTCCTGCAGCACGATCGACCAGCTCGACAGCCTCGGCGTCATCGCCATCGAGCTCGACTTCCTCGAGGCGGGCGAAAAGGTCTTTCCGTCCGTCTCCACCGCCACCACGACGGCGACCAACTCGGCGGCGGACACCGCCGACACCGCCGCGTCGAGCGACCTGTCCACCGAGGCGACGCCCTTGCTGGCCCAGGGCGCGGTCGTCGCCCAGAGCGCCCTGTCCACGGTCACGGCCTGGGTCGACCAAGCGCAATCCCTGGCGACGGATGCGACCAGCCTGTTCAACCTCGCCAGCCAACTGCCGGGCGATTACGGCCGCTACTTCAACGGCGCCAACCTCGGCCTCGCCAGCAGCCTCTTGGACCTGCTGCCCGCCGGAACCACGATCGCCAGCCTGGTCGCCCTGGCCGCCAATGACCGCCAGCTGGTCAACGAGGCCGCGACCACGGTCCTGACCACGGCGGCGAACCTGGGCCTCGGCGCCTCGTCCGCTTCCCCGACCGACCTGGCGACCGCCAGCCAGGCCCTGACCGCCCAGCTGCTCGCGGTCTGCGCCAATCCGGCCGACGCCGTGCGGCTGCTCAGCGCCCTGGCGACCTATGCGCCGAACGGCGCGGCGGCCCTGACGTCGATCGGCGTCGCGGTCGGCGACCTCTTCCGCCGCGCCGCGGTCGCCGCCCTGGCCCGCGCCTCGGCCAGCTACCAGCCCTGGTCCTACGACGACGCGGCGGCCGTGCGATCGGCGGTCACCGCCCTGATCGATGCCGAGATCCAGATCGCCGGCGACGAGGGCGAGGACGCGACCTTCAACGCCCTGCGGTCCCTGCGCGTCGCCGTGGTCCAGGACCTGACGGCTCGCGGCGCCAGCCTCGCCCCGCTGGCGACCTTCAGCGAGGGCGCGAACTTGCCGGCGATCGTCCTGGCCCAGCGTCTCTATCGCGACCCCAGCCGCGGCGACCAGCTGGTGGGCGAGGTGAACCCGGTTCACCCGCTGTTCATGCCGCGCAGCTTCCGCGCCCTGGCCGCCTAGACCTTCCTCACCGGAAACATCCATGACCGATGCGCCCGACGACCTCACGCTCAAGGTGGGCGGCAATTCGATCTCGGGCTGGTCGTCGGTCCGCGTGACCTGCGGCATAGAGCGCTGCCCGAACGACTTCGACATCGAGATGACCGACCTCTATCCGGGCCAGGCCACGGACGTCGTGGTCCAGCCGGGCGACAAGGTCCAGGTGCTGTTGGGCGGCGACCTGGTGCTCGACGGCTACGTCGACAAGGTCATCCCGTCCTACGACGCCGAGCAGCACGCGATCCGGCTGGCCGGCCGCGGCAAGTGCCAGGACCTGGTCGACTGTTCGGCCGAGTGGCCGACGGGCCAGATCTCCGGCACCTCGGCGCTCGATATCGCGACCAAGCTGGCCCAGCCCTATGGCGTCACCGTCGCTGCCCCCGACGGCTCCGGCCCGGCGATCCCGCAGTTCAACCTGATGCTCGGCGAGACGGCCTACGAGATCATCGAGCGGGTCTGCCGCTACTCCGGCCTGCTCTGCTACGAGGCGCTCGACGGCACGCTGACGCTGGCCCAGGCCGGCGACAAGACCGCTTCCAGCGGCCTGGTCGAGGGCCAGAACATCCTGGCCGCTCACTTCGAATGGTCGCTGGACCAGCGCTACAGCGAATACGACGTCTTCCTGCTGGCCATGGACCCGCTGTCGGAAAGCGGCAAATACCAGCTGCCGATCGCTACGGCGAGCGACGGTGGCGTCACACGGCATCGCAAGCTCTACGTCATCGCCGACGCCGGCCAGGGCGGCATGACGATCGCCCAGAACCGCGCCAACTGGGAGGCCAACCGCCGCAACGGTCGCGGCGCGGCCCTTCACATCACGGTCGATTCCTGGCGCGACAGCGGCGGCACGCTCTGGACCCCGAACAGCCGCGTGCCTGTCAGCGTGCCCTCGCTGAAGTATCAACGCACCAACACGCCGGTCGTCTCCGAGGTGACCTTCCTGCGCGACGCCCGCGGCACCCGCGCCGAGATGGTGCTGATGCCGCCTGAGGCCTTCACGCTGGAGCCGTTGCTGCTGCAGCCGATCATTCCGGACGCCAAGCCGACGACGCCGGCCACGCCATGAACGACGTCGAGCACCGCAACTACCGCCGGATCATGATGCTGGTCGCCCGGGGCCAGCTGAAGGTCACCGACGACACCGGAAACGCCCAGACGGCCCAGGTGGATTTCGGTCCGCACGGATCCTCGGGCAGCCTGAACCTGCAGGACGCGACCCCGGTGATCGGCCTCTGGGGCCTGGCCGGCAACCCGCCGGTCGACACCGACATGCTGGCGATCTCGCTGGGCGGCGACCGCAACAAGTCCGTGGTCATCGGCCACAGCCATCAGCAACACCGCCTGAAGAACCTCGGCGTCGGCGACGCGGCGCTCTACGACGTGCGCGGCGCCTATATGTGGTGGCAGCCGGCCGGCCTGGTGGTCGACGCCGCCGGCGGCAACATCACCGTCCAGAACGTCGACAACATCACGATTACCAACAGCGGTAACGTCAGCCTGACGACCAGTGGCAACGTCACGGCCACGGTCAGCGGCGATGTCACCGGCAATGTGACCGGCAACGTCACCATCACCCACGCCGCCAACATCTCGGCCACGACGAGCGGCAACGCGACCCTCACCGCGACGGGCAATGTCAGCGTCTCGGCGGCCAGCGCGACGGTCAACGCGACTGGAAACATCACCGTGACCGCGGCCCGCACGACCATCAACGGTCCGCTCACCGTCAACGGCGCGATCACCGCCGTCGGCAACGTCGGGATCACTGGCGCGGTCACCGCCAGCGGCGACGTCAAGGCCGGCTCGATCAGCCTGGAAACCCACGTCCATGGCGGGGTGACGACCGGGTCGGGGAACACCGCCACGCCGCACTAAGGGGGCTCGATGGCCGACATCCAGACCACCTGGGATCCGCTGAACGGCCGTGGCGACTGGACCTTCTCCGCGCCGGACCTGGTCTCTGGCGGCGACCTGGTGAACGCGGTGCTGATCAGCCTCTTCACCGACCGCACCGCCCAGGCCGACGACACCATCCCCGACGGCACGACGGACCCGCGCGGCTGGTGGGGCGACCTCGGGGCGTCCCGGCCGATCGGATCGCGGCTCTGGCTGCTGATGCGGGCCAAGGCCAGCGACAAGACCCTGGCCCTGGCCAGGAACATGATCACCGAGGCCCTGCGCTGGCTGATCGACGATGGCGTCGTGGCGCGGATCGACGTGGTGGTCGAGTGGACGCGGCCCAGCCTGCTCGGGGCGGAGATCACCCTGTTCCAGCGCGACGGAACCCGGGCCTTCTCGACCAAGTACAACTGGGCCTGGGCGGGAGTAAGCTGAGATGCCGTTCGATCGCCCGACGCTGACCGAGCTGCGCGCCCAGACCGCCGCCGACATCGCGACCCAGCTGCCGGGCGCGGACGCGCTGCTGCGGTTCTCCAACCTCGGCGTGCTGGGTGACATCCTGGCCGCCGGCGTCAACGGCCACTATGGCTATCTCGACAACATCGCTCAGAACGCGGTCCCGTACACCGCGACCGGCGAGGATCTGGAGGCCTGGGCGGCCCTGAGAGGCGTGACGCGCAAGCCCGCGGTGCAGGCGGCCGGGACCGTCCAGTTCACCGGGACCACGGCCATCCCGTCGGGTGCGAACGTCGTGCGCAGCGATAACACCGCCTATGTGACGACCGCCATCGGAACCGTCTCGGGCAGCGTGGTCACGGCGTCGGTCCAGGCGGTCACCGCGGGCGCGGCCGGGACGCTGACCGTCGGCCAGGTCATGAACCTCGGCTCGCCCGTGTCCGGCGTGCTGTCGGCCGGGGCCGTGACCGCCTCGACCACCCCGGGCGCCGACGTCGAGAAGTTCGACGCCCTGCGCAGCCGGATGCTCGGGGTCTACGCCGCCCCGCCGCAGGGGGGCGATGCGAACGACTACGTCAACTGGGCGCTCGACGTCTCCGGCGTCACCCGCGCCTGGTGCGCACCGCTCGAGAGCGGCGCCGGCACGGTCAGCGTCTACTTCATGATGGACGTCACCGAGGCGAGCTTTAACGGCTTTCCCCAAGGGACCAACGGCGTCGCGACGTCCGAGACCCGCGCCACGGCCGCGACCGGCGACCAGCTGACCGTGGCCAACGCCCTCTACCCGCTGCGGCCGGTGACCGCCCTGGTGACCGCCAAGGCGCCCGGCGCCAACGCCGTCAGCTTCACCATCGCCGGCATCTCGACGGCCACGACGGCGACCAAGGCCGCGATCAGCGCGACGATCGCCAACGTCTTCCTCGCCCAGGGCTCGCCCGGCGGGGTGGTCGATCTCAGCTACATCGAATCCGCCGTCGCCGCGATCTCCGGCACGGCCGGCTTCGTCATCACCGCGGTCAGCTGCTCGCACGGTACGGTCAGCCCCAGCGGGGACGGCAACATCACCTCCAGCGCCGGCTACCTGCCCACCGTCGGCACGATCACCTACACCTGATGGCGCACCAGCCCTTCGCCGTCGCCGACTACGCCCAGGCGTTGAAGGCGCTGATGCCGCGCGGCCGCGTCTGGCCCCGCGACCCGGATTCGATCCAGAGCCTGGTGCTCACCGCCTTCGCCGCGGCGTTCAACCGCTCCGACATCACCGCCCTGGCGCTGCTGATCGACGCCTTCCCGTCTACGGCCGTGGCCCTGCTGCCGGAATGGGAGGCGACCCTGGGCCTGCCGGATCCGTGCTGCGGGCCCGCGACCACCATCCAGGGCCGCCAGCAGCAGGTCCTCGCCCGCTTCCTCGGCGGCGGCGGCCAGTCGGTCCCCTACTTCATCACCCTGGCCGCGACGCTGGGCTTTACCGTCACCATCCAGGAATTCACCGGCACGACGGCCTTGGCCAACACCTGGCAGGTCACCGTCCCCGGAACGGGCATCACCTTCTTTCGAGCTGGCGTCTCGGCCGCCGGCGAGCCGCTGGAGACCGTGGTCACCGACAGCCAGGTGCTGCAGTGCGTCTTCAACCGCCTGAAGCCGGCCCACACGATCCTGATCTGGAATTTCGTCTAGTGCGCGCCCGCCGCGCCGGAGGCCGCTGAATGTATCGCATCGACGGCGCGACCGCGCTTTCATCCCTGCCGACGCCTGCGGCGGCCGGCACGCCGGGGTATTTCGGCATCGGCTCGCCGGGCCCCACGGTCGTGTCGGCCGACTGGCTGAACATGGTGCAGGAGGAGATGCTGGCGGTGATCGTCGCGGCGGGCGAAACGCCGTCCAAGACGACTTTCACCCAGCTGCGCGACGCCATCGAGACCTTGATCGCCTCGGTCGCCGCCACCGCCGCGACAGCCGCCCAGATCCAGGCGGGGACGGTGAGCGGGGCCTTCGCCACGCCGGCCGGCCTGGCGGGAGCGTCCGCGCCGCAGACCCTCGCGGACGCGGCGACGACCGGCTGGGATATGTCGGCCGGCTTCAACGCCAAATGGACGCTCGGCGGCAATCGCACCCTGGCTGCACCGACCAACTCGATCCTCGGCCGCACCTACATGCTCGCCGTCAAGCAACCCACCAGCGGCGGCCCCTATACGGTCACATGGCCTTCCGCGTTCGATTGGGGCGGCGCCGGCGCGCCGGCCCTCAGCACGACGGCCAGCGCCCGCGACGCCATATCGCTCTATTGCGAGACTGCGGGCTCGACGCCGAAGTTCATCGCCTCGTTCTGGAGCGGGACCTGATGCTGCCCTTTCCCGGCATGCCGTTCTTCCAGGGGTGGGGGCCCTGCACGTGGAATCCGTCTCGGATATACTCTGTCGGCCCGTCGCCCACGACGCTTGACGCGACAAAGCTCATCGCAACGGTCCCGGGCGGCGCCCAGGCGGCGTTAATCGGAACGCTCCCGCGCGGCGCCGGAAAGTACTATTTTGAGGTCGAGACGACCGGCGCGGCTGGCGCAGGCAACAATAACGTCGGCCTTTCACCAAGAATGGAGGCGTCGTTCAACCAGTTTGGCACGTCTGGATATGGCGTGATCATGGACGCTTATACGGGCAGGCTGCACGACGATGACACCTTCGGAAATATCAGCTACGGCACATCGCTTAATATCTCAGCCATTCTCAGTGTGGCCGTCGATCTGACAAATAGCCTTATCTGGATGGCACAGGACGGTGTGTGGGTCGGAAGTCCGGGCGTCTCGGGGGGCGAGAGCATCTTGGCCGGCCGATATTATCCAGTCTGGCAAGGGACCGCGGGTAGCGGACTGATCCCTAGGGGTCGGTTCAAGACTGCCGATTTCTATCATGCAGCGCCATCCGGCTTCCTGCCCTGGGGTCATTGACCGAACGATAGGCGAACGCCGTTCGCTTCTCCGCTCCCTCCGTCCAGACCGAGGCGTCATGGCCATCAGCATCCTCCGCCGGCCCATGCTGGTCGTCGCCGGCTCCGGCTGGCGCAAGGCGTTCAACTTCTGGACCGGCCCGGCCAGCGCCCGCGCGCCGGCCGACCTGGCTGGCTGCAGCGTCGTCGCCACCCTGGCGCCCGCCAACACACCGGCCCCGGCGGTCCTGACCCTGTCGACCGACAACGGCCTGATCACCATCCAGGGGAATGCCGTGATCATCGACGTCGGCATAACCGCCGCGACCGCCTGGGCCACGCCCTTCGCGCCGGCGGCCTGTGACTTCCGCCTGCGCATCATCGATCCAGCCGCCGACGTAGACCGCTACGTCATCCTGTCCGATCCAGCCTCGAGCCGGGTGAAGGTGTGCCTATGAGCATCGACGTCTATGTCGAGGCGGATGTGCTGGACGTCTACGAAAGCGACGCGAGCGACGTCGTATTCGGCGACGAAGGGCCGCCGGGGCCCACAGGCGCGACTGGCGCGACCGGGGCGGCGGGCCCGACGGGTTCCACGGGTGCGGCTTCCACTGTCGCCGGACCAATGGGTGCGACTGGCGTTGCTGGCCCGACGGGCGCGGCCGGCGCTACGGGACCGACCGGGCCTACGGGCGCGGACTCCACCGTTGCCGGCCCCACGGGTCCGACTGGCGCAGCGGGGACGACGGGACCGACCGGCCCGACCGGAGCCGCGGGCGCGAACTCCACCGTCGCTGGTCCGACGGGCGCGACTGGCGCGACGGGGCCC
>JARLIQ010000130.1 GCA_031291645.1 Caulobacteraceae bacterium
ATGATCAGCGGCGCGATCCGTTCCCAGTTCGCATCGCTCAGCACCAATCGATCCATCACGCCCAAGACCGCCTCCCAAAAGGAAGTCTTGAATCATGCTTCAAGCCCGCGAGGAATCCCTAGAGTCCACACCACCTAGTCGATGATCGGATAGGATTCGATCCTGCCGACCTTGGCGATCGCCGCCTGCACGTCCGGTCGGCTGCGAACGGCCTTCCAGCGCTCGAGCAACTTCAGGTTCCAAGCGGTCACGCCGGGGCTGTCGGCATAGTCCTGCAACCCAGCCAAGGCGGCCGCTCGGGTATCGGGATCATGCAGCGCGTCGATAATTGTCTTGGCGACACCGTCAGCGTCGTCGGCGCACAGTTGAGCGCTTTCAACCAGCCGGGGGCCATCCTTGGCGTGGGCGTGCAGATAGGCCATGGCTGTGGTCAGCTTGCCCTTGTCGTTGAGCTGGGCGTAGGCGCAGGCCTGAGTTTCCTGCCAGACCATCAGGCCGAACGGGCTGGCGTTGGTGGGATCGAACTCGTCGATGGCGTCAAGTGCGTCTTGGGGTCTGCCGAGTCCGTTCAGACGTCCGGCCAGGTCGAGGGTCTGGCTGACGTTGGACCCACCATGCTCGGCATGAGCGGCGGCCCGCTGCTGCGCCTTCACCGCCTCGTCTGTTCGGCCCAGCATCAGCAAGGCTCCGGAACGGGTCTCCAGCGCCCGGCCGATCTGGTCCTCCACGTCGCTGAACGCCGGCGGCTGGTCGGGGCTTGGTCGGGCCTTTGCCAGTGCGGCGTCCAACAGGCTGAGCGCCTCCGCGGCCCGCTTGCGAGACATCAAGGCCTGGGCCACCGCGACGACGCCTTCCAGCTTGTCCGGCGCGGCCGCCGACTTTGCCTGCAGCTCGGTCAGGCCGCGGGCGATGGCGGCGTTGACGTCGTAGCGCGCCGGATCGGCCTGGACGATCGGATCGAACCGTCGATCGGCATGCATTTCGATCAGGACGTCGTCGTCGGTGACGTCTCGGGCGGTGACGGCGGCGGCCTTCAGATCGCCTCGGTCGATCAGGGCGGCGGTCAGCTTGAGCCACAAGTCGCTGGAATCGCGGAACGCGCTCTTGGGTCGCCAGTGCGCCTTCTGGAGCGCCAACAACAGATCGGTCCGCCGGTGCGGAGTCACCTGATTGACCAGTTGGAAGACGCCCTGGTCGGGAATAGCCAATAGCGACTCCGGCCAGCTTTGGGCCAGTTTGGTCAGGCAAAGTCCGGCATCGTCGAAGTCGTGATCGCTGTCTGCGGCGCGGAGCCGCTGAATCCACAGGTTGGCGCCGACCAGGTCGTCGCCGGCCCCAGTCTGGTCGGTCGCCTGCACGGCCGCGGCGTGGGCCGCCTTGAAATCGTTGGTCTGGTAGGCGGCCCAGGCCACGATCACATAGCCCGCCGTCCGCTGGCGCAAGGTCAGGCTGGCGAATCCCGGCGATGCGATCACCGCGCGAGCATCCGCCAGGGCGCCGTCGTAGTCGCCGTTCTGCAGCTTGTTCGCGCCGCTGACCAACTTTTCGCGCGCCGCCGTAAGCTCCGGCGAGTCCGCCGCGGCCGTGGCCGGTTCGGCGCGGATGACCACGTCGTACTCCGCCAGATGGCGCAGCGAAGCGCTGGCTGTCTTCGCCTCGGTGGCTGGGAATTCGGGCGCGACGGCCTTTTCCACCGCCTCGATCACCGCGGTTCCGTGGTCCATGTGCGAACTGCGCTGGAATTCCACGCCCGCGATGGTCTGGTCGACATCGGCGGCGTTGAGCAGTCGGAAGCCGTCGCCATGATTGGGCAACAGCACCGTGACCGTCCATTTCTTGTACATCGGATAGCCGACCGCATAGGGCGCGTCGCTGTGCGGGCCCGGCTCGCGGTCGTAGTTGACGTCATAGCCGAGGCTGCTGTCGGCGACGTCGAAATCGCGCACGCCGCCGCCCTTGGCCCAGTCGATGGCGGCCATCCCGTCCATCGACAGCACCAGGGCGTCCCGGGCCTCGTCGAACCTGAACGCGACGCTCTTGGGCTCGATCCAGGGGATCGCCTTGCGCCAGTAGTCGCGCAGGGTCTGTTCGGCGTCGGCGCTGTTGCTGGACGTCAGGTTGAAGCGCGTCTCCAGACCCTCGTCGCCGGTCAGCACGTGTTCGACGTGAGCCGGCGCGGGCTTGTCCAGCCCGGCCGTCGCGTCCAGTCGCACGATGCTCTCGAAATGGGGTCTGGCGTAGGGCGGCTGATCGATCCGCTCCAGATCGGCGCCCGCCTCGGTCAAGGGCAGGCCCCAGTGGTATTCCGGCGTCGGCAGGTCGTCGAGCCGCACATCCCCCAGCCGGGTGCCGTCCAGCCAGTAGGTTCGCCCGCCGATCCGCGCCTGGACGATCACATGGTCGAACTGCTCCAGGGTCGGCAGCCGCTGATCGAGGCCGTCGCCGCTCTCGGTGCTGACCAGCAAGGGTTCGGCATCGACGCCCAGCTGATCGAGCAGGGCCAGCAGCAGAACCGTCTTGCCCTTGCAGTCGCCGAACCGCCTCGACCAGGTGAGGTCGGCGGCGGCCGGAGTGTAGCCGCCGTCGTTCATGCCCAGGAAGACGTAGCGGGTCTGGTCTTCGACCAGCCGCAGCGCCGCCATCGCCTGGTCCTTGACGTCGGGATTGGCGGCCTTGATCGCCGCGGCCTGGGCGCGAAGCGGCGAGTCCGGGGCCAGGGCGGCGGCCTTCTGGTACAGCGGCGAGATGGTCGCCGACAGGGTCTTCCAATCGGGAAACTCGCTGAACTCCAGCGTCGCCAGATCGGCGTAGCGGCCGGGCGCGCCGGCCGGCGGCTTGGGGGCCTCGGTGTCGGTCAGGTCGACGACCAGTTCGTCGCCGCTGGCGGTTGTGGTCTTGACCGTCCTGTCCAGTCCGTCCGTCGCCCGCCAGCGCACCGGCTTGGACGTCGGCCAGATGGTCCGGAAGTAGGCATGGCCGACCCGGCCGGGCCGGCTCAGCGCAATGAAGCCCTCCGAGCGGCCCTGATAGACTGGATCGTGTCGCCGCAACGTGTAGGCCAGGTGCAGCACGTCGCCGACCTGCAACCCTTCGGGCTGGAGGGTCGCGGTCAAGGCGCCGTCGAGCATCGCCAGTTCGAGATTGGTCTCGCGGCGCAGCACGGTCACCTTCCGGCCCGCGCCCAGGGCGTCAATCACCCTGTCGCCCCGGATGATCTCCAGCTTGTGGATGATCAGCTCCTCGGTGTCGGGCTTCCAGTTCAGGATAACGTTGCCCGAGCTGGCCAGGCCTTCGGCCGACAGGATCTTGACCGCGCTTTCGCTGTAGATCTCCTCGCCGTCCGGGCCAAACCGCGTCTGCTGGTTCTGCAGGAGCGTCTGGAGCGCGGCGCCGTCGGCGTCCGCCACGCGGGTTGGAACGCCAACCGGCTTCAACCAGTCCGGCGCGGGGGCGTACCGCGGCTGGTCCGCGGACCAGGCGGCGCCCGCCATCGCCAAGGCCGCGGCGACGCCGACAAGAATTTTGAACATCCATCCCCCTGGACCGAGCGCTCGAGGATAGCGGGGCGGCCTGCCGATGCAACCACTAGGCGTGCTCTTCGGGCTGGGCCGTGGGCGGGTGGACAAATCGACTCGGAACACATTATATGATGACTAACATTTAAACTACCTCGAGGACTGGTTCCATGACCCAGGCGGTGATTGCGGGCTATGCGCGCACGCCCTTCCACTTCGCGCGCAAGGGCGCTCTGGCCCAGGTGCGGCCCGACGATCTGGCCGCCGCGGCGATCCGGGGCCTGGTCGAGCGGACCGGGGTCGATCCGGCGGCGATCGAGGATGTGCTGCTCGGCTGCGCCTATCCGGAAGCCGCCCAGGGCAACAACATCGCCCGGCTGGCGGTGCTGCTGGCCGGGCTGCCGATCGAGATCGGCGGCATGACCGTCAACCGCTTCTGCGGCTCGTCGATGTCGGCGATCCACATCGCCGCCGGCCAGATCGCCATCGGCGCCGGCGAGGCCTTCATCTGCGGCGGGGTCGAGTCGATGACCCAGGTGCCCCAGGGCGGCTTCAATTTCTCGGCCAATCCGAAATTCCCCCGGCCCGATCACCCGGACGCCGAACTGGCGATCGAGGCCTATATCGCCATGGGCGAGACGGCCGAGAACGTCGCCCGGCTATATCAGGTCTCCCGCGCCGACCAGGAAAGGCTGGCCTACGCCTCGCAGCGCAAGGCCGCCGAGGCCCAGGCCGCCGGCCGCCTGGCGGGCGAGATCGTTCCGATCGCCACAGCTGAAGGTCTGGTCGAGCTGGACGGCTGTCTGCGGCCCCAGACCACGCTGGAAGGCCTGGCGGCGCTGAAGCCGGCGTTCCGAGCCGATGGAGTGGTGACGGCGGGGACGTCCTCGCCGCTGACCGATGGCGCGTCGGCGGTGCTGGTCTGCTCCGAGGCGTTCGCCAGGGCCAGCGGCCTGACCGTGCTGGCCCGGATCCGCTCGACCGCGGTGGCCGGGGTCGCGCCGGAGATCATGGGCATGTGCCCGGTCCCGGCGAGCCGCAAGGCGCTGCAGCGCGCCGGCCTGACCATCGCGGACATCGACGTGGTCGAGATCAACGAGGCCTTCGGCAGCCAGGCGGTGGCCTGCATCCGCGAACTGCGCATCGACGAGGCCAAGGTCAACATCGACGGCGGCGGCATCGCCATCGGCCACCCGCTTGGCGCCACCGGCGCGCGGATCACCGGCAAGGCGGCCCAGATCATGACCCGCGAAGGCAAGGCGCTGGCGCTGTCGACCCAATGCATCGGCGGCGGCCAGGGCGTGGCCACCATCCTGGAAGCGGCGTGACCGCCGTGGACGGAACCGCGCCCGCGCCGACGACGCGCAGCCGCACCGTGGCGTGGGAGGCCCCCGAGGTCGCCCACGCCGCGGCCGCGGGCCTCTCGGGCCTTGCGATCATGCGCGGCCTCCGGGATGGGACCATCCCGGCGCCGCCGATCGCCCGGCTGATCGGCTTCGAGGTGATCAAGGCCGAGCCCGGCGAGATCGTCATGCAGCTCAATCCGCACGAAGGGCTGGAGAACCCCATGGGCCTGCTGCACGGCGGGGCCGCGGCGACGGTGCTCGACACCGCCATGGGCGCGGCGGCCCACACCTTGGCGCCCGGCGGCCAGGCGGTGGTGACGCTGGACCTGACGATCACCTATCTGCGCCCGCTGAACGCCCGGTCCGGGCCGATCCGCGTCACCGGGCGGGTGATCAACATGGGCGGCCGCACCGCCTATGTCGAAGGCGACGCCCGCGACGGCGAGGGCAAGCTGGTGGCCCACGCGGTCGGCAACTTCTCGCTGATCGGCCCGCGCCCGCGTTAGGGGATCAGGACCATCGTTTGAAGATCACGCTGGCGTTCACCCCGCCAAAGCCGAAGCCGTTGGAGAGGGCGTGGTCGAAATTCGCCGGCCGGCGAACCCGGCCGACCAGGTCCAGCCCTTCGGCCAGCGGGTCCGGCGCGCGAAGGTTCAGGGTCGGCGGCAGCACCTGGTCGCGCAGCGCCTGGATGGTGAAGATCGCCTCCACGCCGCCGGCCGCGCCCAGCAGGTGGCCGGTCGCCGACTTGGTGGCGCTGACCGCGGGGCCGCGGCCTTCGCCGAACACCGCCCGGATGGCGGCCAGTTCCCCCTTGTCGCCGACCTGGGTCGAGGTGGCGTGCGCGTTCAGGTGGCCGATGGCGGCGGGCGCCAGCCCGGCCTGGTCCAGCGCGGCGCGCATCGCCCGCTGGGCGCCGTCGCCGTCTTCCGGCCCGGCGGTCAGGTGGTAGGCGTCGGCGCTGGTTCCATAGCCGACCAGCTCCGCGATCGGCGCCGCGCCGCGCGCCAGGGCGTGGTCCAGCGCCTCGATCACCAGGACGCCGGCGCCCTCGCCCATGACGAAACCGTCGCGGTCCGCGTCGAACGGGCGGGAGGCCAGCGCGGGCGCATCGTTGAAACCGGTCGAGAGGGCGCGGGCGGCGGCGAAGGCGCCCAGGCTGACCCGGTCGATCGCCGCCTCCGCCCCGCCACAGATCGCCACGTCCGCTTCGCCGGCGCGGATCAGCCGGGCGGCGTCGCCGATGGCCTGGACCCCGGCGGCGCAGGCCGTCACCGGGGCGCCGATCGGACCCTTGTAGCCGTGGCGGATCGACACCCATCCCGCGGCCAGATTGATCAGGAAGCCCGGCACGGTGAAGGGCGACAGCCGCCGCACCCCACGCGCGTCGGTGGTCCGCACCGCCTCGGCGATGGAGGGAAAACCGCCGATGCCGGAGCCGATCACCGTCGCGGTGCGCCGCCGTCGGGTCTCGTCCTCGGGCGTCCAGCCGGCCTGGCGGATGGCCTCGTCCGCCGCCGCCAGGGCGAACTGGATGAAGCGGTCCATCTTCTTCTGGTCCTTGGGAGGGACCGCGGCGTCGAGATCGAAGCCGCCGTCTTCGTCGGGGCCGGGAACCAGGCCGCCGACCTGGCAGGGCACGTCGGGCGCGAGCGCCTCGGGCAGGGCCCTGAGGCCCGAATGGCCGGCCAGCAGCCGGCGCCATGCAAACTCGGCCCCGCAGCCCAGCGGGGACACCACGCCCTGTCCGGTGACGACGATACGGCGCATGCGGAGCTAGCGGCGCTGGTCAGGCGAGGCGGCGAACCGCACCGTCACCGTGGTCGACAGGCCAGGCCGCAGCCGGTCGAGGCCGGCCTGCCCGGGATCGATGCGGATCCGCACCGGCACCCGCTGCACGATCTTGGTGAAGTTGCCGGTGCCCGGCTCGAACGGCAGCAGCGAGAATTGCGAGCCCGATCCCGGGGCGAAACTGTCGACCTCGCCGGTCAGCGTCTTGCCGGGCAGGGCGTCGACCCGGATCGTCGCCGGCTGGCCGGGCAGCATGCGCGAGACCTGGGTCTCCTTGAAGTTGGCGGTGACGTAGAGCGCGCGCAACGGCACGATGGTCAAGAGCCGGCTGCCCGGCTGGACATAGTCGCCGGGTTCGACCTGGCGGTCGCCGACGACGCCGTCGATCGGGGCGCGGATCACCGTGTGGCCCTGGTCCTGCCTGGCCAGGTCGAGCCCCGCCTGGGCCCGCGCGACCGCGGCCTCGGCCTCGGCCAGATTGGCGGTCAGGGTGGCGCGCTTGGCGTGGGTGACGGCCGCCTGGTTGCGGCTGACGTCCAGCTCGGCGCGGCTGCGCTCGGCGTCGGAGCGGGCGGTGACGGCGGCGGCGTTGAACTGGTCGGCGTCGCGCCGGGCGACCGCGCCCGAGGCCACCAGATTGGCGTAGCGGGCCCGGTCGGCGTCGGCCCGGGCGGACTGGGCGTCGGCCGAGGCGATGGCGGTCTGGGCGGCGCGGACGTTGGAGGCGGCCAACGCCTCCTCGGCGTCCAGCGAGATCAGGGCCGCGCGCGCCGCCTCGACCCCGGCCTGGGCGTTGGCGAGGTCGGCCGCGGCCGAGGCGGCCTTGGCGTCGAACTCCTCCGGATCGATCCGGATCAAGGGATCGCCGGCGTGGACCGGCTGGTTGTGGGCGACCAGCACCTCGGCGATCAGGCCGCGCACCTTGGGCGCCACCACCGAGCTGTCGGCCTGCAGATAGGCCGCGTCGGTGGTCTCCGACGGCTTGGGCGAGACGATATAGGCCGCGCCGGCGGCGGCCACGATCAGCGCCGCGCCGACCGCCAGGGCCGAGCGCGGCGAGAACGGCAGACGTCGCCGGGCGGCGGTGGGACGCGAGCCGGCCAGCGCGGCCGTTGGCGAGTCTTTGAGGACGGTATCGGTCATGGCGGGCGCACCGGATGCGGAAGGCTGGATGGACGGGACGGTCCAGGGGAGGCTTGCGATCCCGCTTTATATGATGCATATAATATAATCGAACGCGACTTGGCAAGAGGGCGAGATGCGCGACACCACGGACATGAACGGCGGCGGGCCGGCGGCTTCGGCCGCGGCGGCCCCGTTCGATCCCTCGACCCTGCCGAACGCGACCAAATATCTGATCTTCGCGGTGATGGCGTTCGGCCAGTTCATGGCCCTGATCGACATCCAGATCGTCGCCGCCTCGCTCAACGACGTGCAGGCGGGGCTGTCGGCCGGCCCCGACGAGATCAGCTGGGTGCAGACCGGCTATCTGATGGCCGAGCTGGTGATGATCCCCTTCTCCGGTTTCCTGGCCCAGGCGTTGTCGACCCGGGTGCTGTTCGCGCTGTCGGCCGGACTGTTCACCATCGCCAGCGCGCTCTGCGGCCTGTCCTGGGACATCCAGTCGATGGTCACCTTCCGGGTGATCCAGGGCTTTGTCGGCGGGGCCATGGTCCCGACCGTGTTCGCCACCGGCTATTCGCTGTTCGTCGGGCCGCAGCGGGCGATGATCCCGGCCATCCTCGGCATGGTCTCGGTGCTGGCCCCGACGCTCGGTCCCACGGTCGGCGGCTGGCTGACCGACGTCGCCGGCTGGCGCTGGATCTTCTACATCAACATCATCCCCGGGATCGCCGTGACCCTGCTGTCGCTGGCGGTGATCAAGGTCGACCGGGCCAGGCCGGCGATGCTGAAGACCATCGACTACACCCACCTGGCGGCGATGGCGGTGTTCCTGGGCGGGCTGGAATATGTGCTCGAGCAGGGTCCGCGCTACGACTGGTTCGGCGATCCAAGGGTGGCCATCGCCGGCTGGCTGTCGCTCGTGGCCTTCATCCTGTTCATGGAGCGCTCGTTCCGCTCCGGCGGGCCGATCGTGCGGCTGACCCCGTTCCGCCGGCCGACCTTCGTCTTCGCCTGCATCTTCAACCTGGCCATCGGCTTCGGCCTCTATTCGGCGACCTATCTGGTGCCGGTGTTCCTGGGTCGGGTGCGCGGCTATGACAGCCTGCAGATCGGCACGACGGTGTTCGTCACCGGCATCGCCCAGATCGCCTCGACCGTGGTCGCCGCCCGCCTGTCGCAGACCGTCGATCCGCGCAAGGTGATCACCGTCGGCCTGTCGCTGTTCGCCGCCAGCCTATGGCTCAGCTCGCAGGTCACCACCGAATGGGGCTTCGGCGCCTTCCTCGCGCCCCAGGCCCTGCGCGGCTTCGCCATCATGCTCTGCATCGTGCCCAGCGTCGGCATGGCCCTGACCGGCTTCGGCCTGATCGAGCTGCGCTACGCCTCCGGCCTGTTCAACCTGATGCGCAACCTCGGCGGGGCGATCGGCATCGCCGTGGTCAATACCTGGCTGGCCGACAACGCCCGCATCCAGGCCGCCCGCCTTGGCGAGAACCTGGGCGCGGCCGGCGCCCGGGCGCCCGAGTTCATCGCCGCCGTGGCGGGCAAGATCGGCTCCGTCGCCGGCGATCCCGACCAGGCGATGCTGCTGGCCCGCGGCGAGTTCGCCGGCCTGGTCGGCCGCTTCGCCCTCACCGCCTCGTTCCAGGAGGTGTTCCGGATGATGGCCTGGCTGTTCATCGCCGCCCTGGTGATGGTGCCGTTCTGCCGGCCGCTGCCCCAGGGCGCCGCCGCGCCCGTCGACGCCCACTGATCCCCTCGAAAGCCCCCGCCATGAAAGCGACCACCGTCGTTTCCGCCGCCCTGTCGGCCCTGCTGCTGGCCGGTTGCGCCGTCGGCCCGAACTATCAGAAGCCGGACCTGGCCCTGACCGCAGCCTATCATACCCCCCCGCCCGCGCCGGTGGCCGACGCCGGGCAGGCGAGCCTGAGCGCCTGGTGGCGCGGCTTCGGCGATCCGGAGCTGACCCGGGTGGTCGAGCGGGCCGGGGCCCAGAACCTCGACCTCGAACAGGCGCGCGAGCGCATCCTGCAATCGCGCGCGGTCGCCCACGCGGCCGGCGCGGCGCTGCTGCCCCAGGGCCAGGCCCTGGCCTCGGCCGCCCACGAGGAGCAGTCCCTGCTCAGCCCGATCGGCGAGATCGGCCGCCACCTTCCCGGCTACGAGCGCCAGGTCGGCCTCTATGACGTGGGGGCCGCGGCGTCGTGGGAGATCGACCTGTTCGGCGGCCTCCGCCGCGAGCGCGAGGCCGCCCGGGCCGGGGCCAAGGCCGCCGCCGCCGACGCCGAGGCGGTGCGGATCAGCGTCATGGCCGAGGCCGCCGACGCCTATCTCGAGGCCCGCGCCGATCAGGGCCGCCTCGCCGTCGCCCGCCGCCAGGAACAGGTGGAGCTGGATCTTGTCGCCCTGCTCGAACAGCGCGCCGCCCAGGGTGTCTCGCCCGACCGCGAGCTGCGCGAGGCGAGGGCCGAACTCGACGGCGTGCGCGCCGGCATCCCGCCGCTGAAGGCCGGACTGGAGACCCAGCTGAACCGGCTCGACGTATTGATGGGCGCCCAGCCGGGAACCTACCGCGCCGAGCTGACAGCCGAGGCGCCGCTGCCGGTCCCGCCGGCCCTCGCCGCCGGCGACGGTCCGGCCGAGCTGCTGCGCCGCCGGCCCGACATCATCGCCGCCGAACAGCGGCTGGTGGCCGCCAACGCCAGGATCGGCGCGGCCATCTCCGACTACTATCCCAAGGTCTCGATCTCGGGCCTCCTGGGCTTCGAGAGCGTCAGCGCCGGCCAGCTGTTCACCGGCGACGCGCTGCAGCACCAGATCAGCGGGGGGCTGCGCTGGCGGCTGTTCGACTTCGGCCGGATCAACGCCGAGGTGGCCCAGGCCAGGGGCGCCGAGGCCGAGGCCCTGGCCGGCTATCGCGCGGTGGCGCTGCGGGCGACCGAGGAGGTGGAGGATTCCTTCTCCGACCTCACCCAGGCCGAGGCGCGAGCCGACGCCCTCGACCGCCAGATCGCCGAGCTGAGCGTCGCCCGCGGCCAGGCCGAACTGGCCTACCAGGGCGGCGTCGCCAGCCTGGTCGAGGTGCGCGACGCCGACCGGGAGCTGCTGAACGCCTCCGACCAGCTGGTCCAGGCCAAGGCCGGCGCCGACCTGGCGGCCGTCTCCGCCTTCCGCGCCCTGGGCGGCGGCTGGACCCCGGACGCCGGGCTCCTCGCCCAGGCCCCGGCGCCGCATCCCAAGGGCTGACGTCGGGGCGAGGTTGCAGGCCGCGCCGCCATGGCCCATGCAGGATGAAACGGTCCTGAAAGGGAGGGACGGCATGGCGAGCGAGGCGATCGACCGGGTTCTCGGCACGGCGACGAAGACCGGGGTCGCGCCCGGCGCGGTCGCCGCGGCGGTGCTGCCGGGCGGGGGTGAATACGGTGGCGCCTTCGGGGCGCGCGGCGTCGACGATCCGGCGGCGATGACCGCCGACACCATGTTCTGGATCGCCTCGATGACCAAGGTGCTGACCTCGATCGCGGCGCTGCAGCTGATCGAGCAGGGCGCGCTTTCGCCCGACCAGCCCGCCGCCGCCATCGTGCCGTCGATCGGCGAGGCGCCGATCCTGGAAGGCTTCGACGCCGACGGCGCGCCGAGGCTCAGGGCCGCGACGCGGCCGGTGAGCGTCCGCCATCTGCTGACCCACACCGCGGGCTTCGGCTATCCGTTCATGAGCCCCGAGCTGGCCCGCTACGCCGCCCATGTCGGGGCAGACCTGACCCAGGCGCTCAGCCTGCCGCGGTTGTTCGAGGCGGGGGACGGCTGGCTCTACGGCGTCAGCACCGATTTCGTCGGCCAGATCGTCGAACAGGTCTCCGGCCTCGGGCTCGACGCCTATCTGCAGCGGCATGTGTTCACCCCGCTGGGGATGGCCGAGACCACCTTCGAACTCAGCCCGGCGCAGGCGGCGCGCAAGGCGGCCATGCACGCGCGCACGCCCGACGGCGGCCTCGCGCCCATGCCGTTCGCCCCGCCGCCGCCGCCCAATCCGATGCTCGGCGGCGGAGGCCTTTGGTCGACCGCCGGCGACTATCTGACCTTGCTGAAGGCGCTGCTCGGCGGCGGCGCGCCGATCCTGGGACCGGAGGCGATGGCGCTCTTGACCACCAACCAGGTCGGCGACCTGGCCTGCGGCAAGCTGGTCGCCTCGATCCCCATGTTCACCAACGACTTCGAGCCCGCGCCCGGCCAGGCCAAGCGCTGGACCCTGGGGCTGATGCGCAACGAGGAGGCTGGACCCGACGGCCGCGGCGCCGGAAGCCTGTCCTGGGCCGGCCTGAGCAACTGCTATTACTGGCTGGACCCGGCCGCCGGCGCCGCCGGGGTGATGCTGATGCAGTTGCTGCCGTTCGCCGACCGGCGGGCGATGGACACCTTCTCGGCGTTCGAACGCGCCGTCTACGCCGCCTAGGTGGTGTGGACTCTAGGGATTCCTCGCGGGCTTGAAGCATGATTCAAGACTTCCTTTTGGGAGGCGGTCTTGGGCGTGATGGATCGATTGGTGCTGAGCGATGCGAACTGGGAACGGATCGCGCCGCTGATCATAGGCCGGCCAGATCAGAAGGGGTCGACCGGGCGCGACAATCGGATGTTCGTCGAAGGCGTTCTGTGGATCGTCAGGACAGGCTCGCCCTGGCGCGACCTGCACGAGGTTTTCGGGGGCTGGAACACGGTCTTCCGACGTTTCAGCCGATGGAGCGCCAAGGGGGTCTGGTGGCGCATCTTTGAGGCGCTCTCGGATGATCCAGACTTCGAGTACCTGATCGTCGACTCGACCATCGTGCGCGCCCACCAACATGCGTCGGGGGCTAAAAAGGGGGGTCTGAAGATCAGGCCATTGGCCGTTCCCGAGGCGGCCTGAGCACAAAAATCCATATGGCGGTCAGAGGGTTGGGCTGTCCGGTCCGCTTTTCCCTGACGGCCGGCCATCGCGGCGACGCCCCGCAAGCCGCACCGCTCATCGAGGGCCTGGCCGCCGACGTGGTGATGGCCGACACTGCCTACGACTCCGACCACCTGCGCCAGAAAATCGCTGAGAAAGGCGCGCTCGCCGTGATCCCAAACAACCCCTCTCGCGCGCTCAAGCATCCGCTCGATGCGCACCACTACGCCCAGCGCCACCTCGTCGAATGCTGCTTCAGCAGGCTCAAGCAGTTCCGGCGCGTGGCAACCCGCTTCGAGAAGACCGCCAGAAACTATCTCGCCATCATCACCCTGGCCGCCATCGTCCTATGGCTACGCTAAGTGTCCACAGCTCCTAG
>JARLIQ010000131.1 GCA_031291645.1 Caulobacteraceae bacterium
AGCCTGGGCGAAGAGCGCGGGTGGGCGCATGCGCCATCCGCGCCCTATCCTGAAACCCACTGCCAACACCCCATCCCCGACCCTTCCCCCATCCGCCAACGGGAAGGGCCAGTGAAGGCGGCCCTAAATCGCGGCGCCCTATCCGGCTAGGCCGCCCCCCTCTCCCCTGGAAGCGGAAGTCACCGCCCGATCGCCGCCTCCAGCGCGCGGGCGGCGGACTCGGGCGTGGCCTTGTCCGCATCGCGGTCGACGCTGAGGTTGGCCTTGCGCATCGCCTCGACCGGGATGGCCCCGATCAGCGGCTGCAGCGCGGCTGTGAACCGCGCATCGCCCGCCCGCTTCGGCGCCACGAGGATCACCGCGTCATAGGGCGGCAGCGCCTGTTTCGGGTCGGCCAGCACCACCAGGTCGTCGGCGACGATGCGCCCGTCGCTGGAGAAGGCCGAGATCACGTCGACCTCGCCGCCGGCCACCGCCTTGTACATGAAGGTCGGCTGGTAGCGCCGCTCGGCCTTGAAGTTCAGGCCGTAGGCGGTTCTCAGGGCGGCCCATTCCGGCCGCGACAGGAACTCGAAGTCCGAGCCCAGCTTCAGCTCGCCCGCGTGGGCCGCCAGGTCGGCGATGGTGGTGATCCCCAGCGCCTGGGCTCGGTCGCGGCGCATGGCCAGGGCGTAGGCGTTCTCGAACCCCAGCGGGCCCAGGACCCGCACCCCGTCGCGCGCCTTCAGCTGGGCGGTCAGCTGGTCCAGCACCGCCTGGCGCGGCGGGCTGTCGGTCCGTTTGAGGATGTTCGCCCAGAGCGTGCCGGAATAGTCGACATAGGCGTCGATCCCGCCCGAGGCCACGGCGCGGTAGGCCACCACCGAGCCGAGGTCGGTCTTGGTCGCCACCGCATAACCGGCGATACGCAGCTGGTCGGCCATCACCTCGGGCAGGATCGACTGTTCGGAGAAGTTCTTGGCCCCCACCACCACCCGGTCCGCCGGCTTGCCCGCCAGCGCCAGCGGAGCCAGAGCCAGGGCGACGCCGAGCACCAGGCCGCCGGCGCCGGCGATGACCCGGCGGCGGTCGCGCCTGGCCGCGCCCGCCTCGATCAGGCCCAGGAGCTGGTCGACGATCAGCGCCAGCCCCGCCGCGGCGACGCAGCCGAACAGCACCAGCACCCAGTCCTCGGTCTGCAGGCCCGAGAAGATGTAGTCGCCGAGCGAGGTCTGGCCGACCGGGGTCGAAAGGGTCGCCGCCCCGATGGTCCAGACCGCGGCCGTCCGCACGCCCGCCATGATCACCGGCGCGGCCAGGGGCAGCTCGACCTGGAAAAGGCGCTGGCGGTCGGTCATGCCCACGCCCCGCGCCGCCTCGATCACCGCCGGATCGACGCCGAGGATGCCGGTGACGGCGTTCCTCAGGATCGGCAGCATCGAATAGAGGGTCAGGGCCAGCAGCGACGGCAGAAAGCCCAGGGCCGAGAAGCCGGCGCCGAACACCGCCCGGCTGAGCGTCGAGAGCGCCAGCAGCAGCGGATAGAACAGGGCCAGCAGGGCCAGGCTCGGGATGGTCTGGACCAGGCCGGCCAGGAGCAGCGCGATCCAGCGCAGGCGCGCGTTGCGGCTGGCCGCCACCGCCAGCGGCAGGCTGATGGCCAAGCCCAGCGCCAGCGCCGAGGCGCTGAGCAGCACGTGCTGGCCAAGGTAGCCGGGCAAGAGCCGCCAGGCGGCGGCGAGACGCTCATCCATCCGCCCGCTCCAGCCGCGCGCGCACCCGTTCGGCCTGGCGGCGCGGGGTCTCGATCAGGTTTCGGACCTCCGGGTCCGGGTGGACCAGCAGCGCGCCCGGCGTCCCCTCGGCGCGGATCCGGCCCTGGCGCATGACCACGATGCGGTCGGCCAGCAGCACCGCCTCGGTCACGTCGTGGGTGACCATCACCGTGGTCAGGCCAAGCTGGTCGTGCAGGCGGCGGTATTCGGCGCCGAGTTCGTCCCGGGTCACCGGGTCGAGCGCGCCGAAGGGCTCGTCCATCAGCATGATCGCCGGCGCGGCTGCGAGGGCGCGGGCCACGCCCACCCTCTGGCGCTGGCCGCCCGACAGCGCGGCGGGCGCGCGGGCCGCGAAGGCGCGCGGCAGGCCCACGAGGTCCAGGAGCGCGGCCACCCGCGCGGCGATCTCGTCCTTCGGCCGGCCCATCAGCCGGGGGGTGATCCCGATGTTCTCGCCCACGGTCAGGTGGGGAAAGAGGCCCACCTCCTGGAAGACGTAGCCGATCCGCCGGCGCAGCAGGTGGGGCGCGGTCCGGCCGATCGGGGCGCCCTCGATGCGCACCTCGCCCGAATCGGGGGCGATGAGGCCGTTGATCATCTTGAGCGTGGTGGTCTTGCCCGAGCCCGAACCGCCGACCAGGGCGACGAAGCCGCCGGCCTGGACGGCTAGGCTGACGGTCTCGACCGCATGGGTGCGGCCGCCGTCGAAGGACTTGCAGAGAGACAGGAGCTCGATCGCGTTCGGGGCCATGGCGGCACCTTACGGGCGAACGATCAGATCGGCATCTGCATGATTTGCTGATAGGCGGCGATCACCTGGTCGCGCACGGCCAGCACCGTCTGCAGGCTGGTCTGGGCCGAGGAGATGGCGGTCACCACGTTGACCAGGTCGGCCTTGCCCTGGACCTGGGCCTTCATCTGGACCTCGGCGTTGCGCGAGGCCTGCATGGCGTCGCTCATGGCGTTCTTCAGGATCTCGCCGAAGCCGTGGGCGTCGCCGACCTGGCCGGCGCCGAGCGCGCCTGCGCTCTGGGTCAGGCTGGCGGCCTGGGCCTGGACGGCCGCATAGGCCTTGGCGGCGGCGAAGGGAGCGACCATGGCCTAGCCTATTTGTTCAGGACGGCGATGGTGTCGGATTCCATCGTCTTGAAGGTCTCGATCACGGTCAGGTTGGCCTGGTAGGCCCGCTGGGCCTCGCGCATGTCCAGCGCCTCGACCATGGGATCGACGTTCGGCAGCTTCACGTAGCCCTTGGCGTCGGCCGACGGGTGGCCGGGCTGGTACTGGGTGCGGAAGGCGGTCTGGTCCTGGGCGACGCGGGTCAGGCTGACGCCCTGCTCGCCGTCCGGCAGGGTCACCGGGGTGAACACCGGCACCTGGCGGCGGTAGGGGTCGCCGCCGGCGCTCTTGGACACCGAATCGGCGTTGGCCAGGTTTTCGGCGATGATCCGCATCCGCGCCTGCTGGGCCTGCATGGCCGAGGCGGCGACGGCCATCATGCCGGCGGCGGGGGAGCTGGAATCGGCCATGGATCAGTCCTTGCTCACAACGGGTCCGGTTTCACGACTTGCCGGGGGCCTTGATGGCCAGCTGGATCATGCTCAGCGACTTCTGGTAGAGGCCGAGGGCGGTGTCGTAGTTCAGCCGCGCGTCCGCCATCTTCATCATCTCCTCCTCCAGCACGACCTTGTTGCCGTTGAGGCTGGTCTCGGAGTCGGGCGCGGCCTGGGGGCCGAACGCCCCGCCCTGCGGCGCGCTGGGCGCGGTTCCGGCCAGGTGCGCGGCGCTGGTCTGGACGGGGGCCAGAGACATGGACAGCGTCGGGCCGCGGTCGCTGGCGATGGTGAAGGGCTTCAGGTCGTGCGGGGTGAAGCCGGGGGTGTCGGAGTTGGCGACGTTCTGGGCGATAAGCTGCTCGCGCTGATTCAGGTAGCTGAGCCGACCTTTCAGCATGGAAAACAGCGGGATGTCGTCGAGCATCATGGCTTCCGAAACGTGAACGAACACGGTTAACGAGACCTTAAGGCCAAGCTTCCCGCGTCCGGCGCCCCGCACCGCCCGCCGCGGCCGGGGCGCCTTCGGCCGTCAGGGATCGACGCGCGCCTGGGCGTAGCCGCTCAGCACCTGCACCCCGTCCTGGTTGACGGTCGAGACGTCCAACTCGACCAGCCTGACCCCGTCCCGCTCGGTGACCGCCTTGACCGTGGCGGTCGAGTCCAGGGTGTCGCCCGGCCAGACCTGGCTGGTGAAGCGCACGCCGAATCGGGTCAGGCGCGCGTCGCCGACATAGTTGGTCAGCATCTTGCCGGTCATGCCCATGGTCAGCATGCCGTGGGCGAAGACGCTGGGATAGCCGGCGACCTTGGTGGTGAAGATCTCGTCGGTGTGCAGCGGGTTGTAGTCGCCCGACGCGCCCGCGTACTGCACGATCTGGGTGCGCTTCAGGTCCTCGACCAGCCGCTCGGTGTGGGTGTCGCCCGCCTTAAGCTTGCTCGCGCTCAGCGCCATAACGGCCTCCTATTTCTGATCGACCGGGCGTTCGGTGCGAACGCCGACGGAGCGGGCGGTGATGACCAGTTCGCCGGTCTGGTCGCGGTATTCGGTGACGGATTCGGAGAAGACCAGCTTGCCGGACCGCTTGCCCTCCTTCTCCCAGGTCTTGCCGGGGCTGACCGTCGCGCTCAGCACGTCGCCGGGCCTGAGCTGGCGGTGGTATTCGAAGTGCTGTTCGGCGTGCAGGCCGCCGCCGCCGCCGCCGCCGCCTTCCGTGCGCGTCACGCCCGTCGGGTTCCTGCCCGAGCCGAACCAGGGCTGGCCGATCTTGGGCCGCAGGAAATAGTCGGGGTCGAACTGGGCGCTGGCCTGGGCGAAGGTCGGCGGGGCGATGATCCCGCCCGCCTCGGTGGTCCGGGCGTAGTCCTCGTCGGCATAGACCGGGTTGGGGTCCCCGACGGCGCGGGCGAACATCAGTATGTGCCCCGCTTCCACGGGAAATCTCTTGGCGACCATGGCGTTTCCTCATCAGTGGGTCCCGCGTTGGAGACCGCCGCCAGCTGAGCGGAGTTGACCTTGCGGCGTCAATCGCCGCGACGCCGGAAAGGTTACCGGCGGGTTCAGGAACACGGTTAATCCGCCGTTAAGCACCCTGGTCCAGAGCTTGGCGGCGGGCCGGGGGCGGCCCGAATCCCCGGAGCAGAAACCAGCGCCATGCTCATCGCCGATCTCGTCAGGATGGTCGCCGCTCTGGCCGTCACCCTGGGCCTGATCGGGCTTTGCGTGGTCGTCCTGCGCAGGTTCGGCCCCGACACCCTGCGCCGCCTGCAGGGCGCGGCCCGCGACCGCCGGCTGGCGGTGGTCGAGACCCTGGTGCTGGACCCGACCCGCCGCCTGGTCCTGGTCCGGATCGACCAGGAGGAGCGCCTGATCCTCCTGGGCGAAGGCCGGATGCTGTCGGCCGCGCCCGCCCCGCCTCAACCGACCCCATCTGAACCGACCCCGTCCAACCCGCCAGGGAACAGCCCGTCATGATCCGACGCCTGATCGCCTTCGCCCGCGACCTGATCGCGCCGGGCGCCACCGCCGAGGACGCCGGCCGCGCGCTGCGCATCGCCGCCTTCACCACCCTGGCCTGCCTGGCCTTCCCCGCGGCCGCCGCGGCCCAGGCGATCAACCTCGACCTGGGCACCGGCGCCGGCCTGACCGAGCGGGTGGTCCAGTTGGCGGCCCTGATGACCGTCCTGTCCCTGGCGCCCTCGATCGTGATCATGACCACCTCGTTCGTGCGGATGATCGTGGTCCTGAGCCTCCTGCGCACCGCGCTCGGCCTGCAGCAGAGCCCGCCCAACGCGGTCCTGATCAGCCTGGCGCTGTTCCTGACCGCCATCGTCATGGCCCCGACCTTCCAGGCCTCCTACAACGCCGGGATCAAGCCGCTGCTGGACAAGAAGATGGAGCTGCCCCAGGCGTTCAACGCCTCGGCCCAGCCGGTGAAGGAGTTCATGCTCGGCCAGGTGAACCCGGACGACCTGGCCCTGTTCGTGCGCCTGTCGCACACGCCCAAGCCGGCCCGCCTCCAGGACCTGCCGATTCACGTCGTCACCCCGGCCTTCATGATCTCGGAGCTGAAGCGGGCGTTCGAGATCGGCTTCCTGCTGTTCGTGCCCTTCCTGGTCATCGACCTGGTGGTCGCCAGCATCCTGATGAGCATGGGGATGATGATGCTGCCGCCGGTGACGGTGTCGCTGCCGTTCAAGCTGATCTTTTTCGTGCTGGTCGATGGCTGGCGGCTGGTCGCCGGCAGCCTGGTGCAGAGCTTCCAGCACGCCGCGGGGGCGGGCTAGGCGCCCTCGAGCCTCGCCACCCGGATGCTGATCCGCTCGCGCTCGCCGGGGCGGCGCTGGACCAGCAGGCGGGCGACCTGGGCGTCGTCGTGGAAGGCGTAGCCCTTGATCGCGTCCAGCAGCGCCTTGGCCAGGTTGTCCAGGTCGAGCCAGGGCGGCTCGCCGACATAGTCCATGTCGATCTCGACCGAGAAGTCGCCCCAGGCCGGGCGCGAGCCGCGCCATTCCTTGCGAAAGAACTCGTAGATCAAGGGCTTGTAGTATTTTGCCTGCGTGGTGAGCCCGTCCACCACCAGCTCCAGCACGCCCGCCGCCTCCCGCGCGCGCACCTTGCCGGCCCCGACCCATGGCTCGCTCACGCGGCGCCCGGCCGCATGGGTTGCATCGCATTAACCTGCATGATTAGCTGAGTAAGAGGGTAAGAGTGTAAGACACTTGGGGCGTTCCACGATGGCCGTTCTCCTGTCCAAACTAACCTCCAAGGCGCAGACCGTCATCCCGCGCGAGATCCGCTCGCGGCTGGACCTGAAGCCGGGCGACGTGGTGCGCTATCGGCTGACCGACGCCGGGGTGGTGATCGACAAACTGCCGCAGCAGAGCGACGAGGACGCCCTCGCCTCCTTCTCCGAATGGACCAGCGCGGCCGACGACGAGGCCTATTCCGGCCTATGACCGCGCTCTACCGCCCCTTCGACGTGGTCGCCGTGGCGGTGGGCGAAGGCGCCAACGCCAAGCGCCGGCCCGCCCTGGTGGTCTCCAACCCCGACTTCGAGAAGTCCACGGGCCTGGTGTGGATCGCCATGATCACCACCGCCGACCACGAGCGCCGGTTCGGCGACATCCCGATCGCCGACCAGGCCATGGCCGGCCTGCCCAGCGCCTCGGTGGTGCGGGCCTCCAAGCTGACCACCCTGGCCGTCGGCAAGATCAGGCGGCGGCTGGGCGCGCTCGGCGAGACGGACAGGCTGGGCGCCCGCATCGCCCTGCGGGCCGCGGCGGGGTTCTTCTAGGCTCCGGCGCGCCTTGATCGGCGGGTCGCGCGTGCTAAACCGCCGCCGACTTCAAAACCGCCGGAGAGTTCCATGGCCGCCGTCCGCATCGAAACCGACACCTTCGGGCCGATCGAGGTCGACGCCTCGCGCTACTGGGGCGCCCAGACCCAGCGCAGCCTGCAGAACTTCAAGATCGGCTGGGAGCGCCAGCCCAAGCCGGTGATCCGCGCCCTGGGCGTGGTCAAGCGCGCCGCCGCCGAGACCAACATGGCCCTGGGCAAGCTGGACCCGAAGCTGGCCGAGACCATCATCGCCGCCGCCCAGGAGGTGATCGACGGCAAGCTGGACGACCATTTCCCGCTGGTGGTCTGGCAGACGGGCTCGGGCACCCAGTCGAACATGAACGCCAACGAGGTGATCTCGAACCGGGCGATCGAGATGCTGGGCGGCGAGATGGGCTCGAAGAAGCCGGTCCACCCCAACGACCACGTCAACATGAGCCAGTCGTCGAACGACACCTATCCGACGGCCATGCACGTGGCCGCCGTCGAGCAGGTGACCCACGACCTGCTGCCCGCCCTGCGCCACCTGCACCTGGCCCTGCTGGCCAAGCAGGAGGCGTTCAAGGACATCATCAAGATCGGCCGCACCCACACCCAGGACGCCACGCCGCTGACCCTGGGCCAGGAATTCTCCGGCTATGCGACCCAGGTCGCCAATTCGATCAAGCGGATAGAGGAAACGCTTCCGGGCATGTCGCAGCTCGCCCAGGGCGGCACCGCGGTCGGCACCGGCCTCAACGCCCCCATCGGCTTCGCCGAGACGGTGGCCGAACGGATCGCCGCGATCACCGGCCTGCCGTTCGAGACCGCGCCCAACAAGTTCGAGGCCCTGGCCGCGCACGACGCCCTGGTGTTCGGCCACGGCGCGCTGAACGCGACCGCCGCCTCGCTGTTCAAGATCGCCAACGACATCCGCCTCCTGGGCTCGGGCCCGCGCTCGGGCCTGGGCGAGCTCAGCCTGCCGGAGAACGAGCCCGGCTCGTCGATCATGCCGGGCAAGGTCAACCCGACCCAGTGCGAGGCCATGACCATGGTCTGCACCCAGGTGTTCGGTAACCAGTCGACCATGACCTTCGCCGGGGCCTCGGGCCATTTCGAGCTGAACGTGTTCAACCCGGTGATGGCCTACAATTTCCTCCAGTCGGTGCGCCTCCTGGCCGACGCGGCGGTCAGCTTCACCGACAACTGCGTGGTGGGCATCGAGGCGCGCAGGGACAACATCGCGGCGGCGCTCGAGCGCTCGCTGATGCTGGTCACCGCCCTGGCCCCCAAGATCGGCTACGACGCGGCGGCCAAGATCGCCAAGACCGCGCACAAGAACGGCACCACCCTGCGCGAGGAAGCCGTCGGCGGCGGCTATGTCACCAACGAGGAGTTCGACGCCCTGGTGCGGCCCGAGAAGATGATCTCGCCGGGCTGAGGCGGCGTGATGGCCGAGCTGATCAACCTGAACAAGGCGCGCAAGGCCAGGGCGAAGGCCGAGACGGCTGCGACCGCCGCCGCCAACCGCGCCAGGTTCGGTCGCACCAAGGCCGAGAAGCTGGCCGACAAGGCCGAGGCCGAACGCAAGGCCCGCACGCTGGACCAGGCCAGGCGCGAGCGCGACGACGCGGACCCGGTTTAGGGCCGCGGCGAAGCGGAGAGCCGGCCGCCCAGGCGGCCGGGATGACAGCCTTTGGTTGACCCATCGATTGGTCCAACCTTTAGACCGGCTTGTCGCCCTTGATGGTGACTCGATAGCCGGAGCGGGTCATCGGGAAATAGTCCCAGATCGCCGAGTGCTGGACCGAGCGGTTGTCCCACAGGGCGATCGAATGCGGCCGCCAGCGGAACCGGCACTGGAACTCCGGCCGCTGCACGTGGCGCACCAGATAGGCCAAGACCGCCTCGTTTTCGTCCTTCGAGACCTCGTTGATGCGGGCGGTGAACTGCTTGTTGACGAAGAGCGCCTTGCGACCCGACTCCGGATGGGTGCGGACCACCGGATGGACCGAGACCGGGAACTGGCTGCCCGGCGGGGCGATGGCGGCGAACACCCGCGCCCCGTCGTGGGTCGCGGTCAGCCCGTCGAGGTAGGCCTTCATCCGCTCGCCCAGCGCCTCGTAGGCCAGATGCATGTTGGAGAAGGCGGTGTCGCCCCCGGTCGGCGGCACGGTGTGCAGATAGAGCGCCGAGCCCAGCGGCGGCTCGGGATCGCAGGTCATGTCCGAGTGCCAGTCCTCGCCGGCCACGTACTTGGACTCGGCGTCGGCGTGCATGCGGGTGATCTCGGGATGGCCCTCGACCTGCCAGGCCTTGGTGCTGGGCGCGATGTGGATGTCGCCGAAGCAGCGCGCCAGCGCCTTGTGCCCCTCGAACGTCAATGGCTGGTCGCGGAAGAAGATCACGTGCCAGTCGATCAGGGCCGCGCGCAGGTCCTCGGCCTGGGCCGCGCTCAGCGGCGCGGTCAGGTCCACGCCCGAGACCTCCGCGCCCAGGTGCGGGGTGAGCGGGGAAACCTCGAGGGTCTTGTAGGGCATGGCGGCCTCGTCGGGCGGGAAGGCGGGCCTGGGAGCATGGCCGCCGCGCGCCGGCGATCTTGAGGCCTGACGCCCTTTAAGTTTGCGCCGGCCAACATTGCGAGCGCGCACGATCAAGTCCTGGGGCGCCGCCGCGGCCTAGGCTTGGGGCGTCTTCCACCGTCTTCATCGGAACAGGTCCGTCCATGCGCGACACGTCCAGCGAGCCCACGTTCGGCCTGCCCTCCGACCGGGGCGGCAAGGATCTGGGCCTCTTCCTGCCCATGGCCAACGGCGGCTGGATCATGTCGTTCAACGCCCCGCCGCTGGACGGCTCCTACGCCTACAACCGCCAGTGCGCGGTGCTGGCGGACGAACTGGGGCTGGACTTCGTCATGGCCATGGCCAAGTGGCGCGGCTACGGCGGTCCGCGCGGGCACTGGGACACCTCGCTGGATTCGCAGATCATGATCGCGGGCCTGGCCGAGGCGACCTCGCGGGTGAAGGTCTGGGCCACGGTGCACACCTTCCTGCAGAACCCGGCGGTCACCGCCAAGAAGATGGCCACCCTCGACCAGATCAGCCACGGCCGCGCCGGCCTGAACGTGGTCACCGGCTCCTACAAGGCCGAATTCGACCAGATGGGCGCCTGGCCCGACCTGGGCCACGACCAGCGCTACGACCTGGCGGCGGAATGGGTGCAGGCGGTCAAGCGGCTGTGGAGCGAGCCTTCGGTGACCATGCACGGCAAGCACGTGCGGCTGGAGGACTGCCGCTCGGACCCCAAGCCGGTGTCCGATCCAAGGCCGTTCCTGGTCTGCGCCGGCATGTCGCCCAAGGGGATGGAGTTCACCCTGGAGCACATGGACGCGATCTTCCTGACCGGCCGCGACAACGACCACCTGGCCGAGGTCAGCCGCGACGCCAAGGCCCGCTCGCGCGCCTTCGGGCGCACCATCCGCACCTACACCATGATGACCATCGTGCTTGGCGAAACCGACGCGGCCGCCCAGGCCCAGGCCGAAAGCTTCCGGGAAGGGCTCGACGAGGAGGCGCTGCGCGGCATGATGCGCGCCTACGGCTTCCTCGACGCCGAGCTGAACCAGGAGAACGCCTTCGTGGCCTCCGCGCGCTCCAGCTTCATGACCCCGCGCCTGATCGGCTCGCCCGACAGCGTCGCCGAGCAAGCCATCGCCCTGCTCGAGCGGGCCGAGCTGGACGGACTGATGGTCATCTTCCCGGACTATCTGAACGACATGAAGGTGTTCGCCGAAGTCGTGGCGCCGAAGATCCGCGCCCATTTCGCCAAGGCTGAACCGGAGATCGCCCATGCCCGCTGAAGCCGCCGCCCTGCCCCACACGCCCGCCGCCGAGCTGGCGGCGATGATCGAGCCATCGCGCACCGCCCTGGTGGTGATCGACGTGCAGGAGGACTTCGTCAGCCCGAACGGGGCGATGGCCCGCATCGGCCTGGACCTCTCCGGGGTCGAGCCGGCGCTGGAGCGGATCGAGCGCCTGATCGCGACCGGCCGCGCCGCCGGCGCGACCATCGCCTTCGCCCGGGTGGTCACCAGCGCCGAGAGCGACAGCCAGGCGCTCCAACTGCTCAACGCCCGCAAGGGCCGCCCGCCGCAGGCCATCGCCATCTGCCGCGAGGACCAGACCGGCAGCGCCTACTACCGCGTCGCACCCGAGCCGGGCGACATCGAGGCGCCCAAGCGGCTGTTCAACACCTTCCACGGCACCCGCTTCGACGAGGACCTGCGCGCGCGCGGCGTCGACACCCTGGTGGTGGTCGGCTTCACCACCGACTGCTGCGTCGAGTCGACCTGCCGCGACGCCTTCCACCGCGACTACAGCGTCTTCGTCGTCTCCGACGCCACCGACGCCTACGGGGCCGAGCTCCACGTCGGCGCCTTGCGCGCGCTGCAGAAGAACGTCGCCCTACTGGCCAAGACCGAGGCCGTGCTGGCCGCCTGGGCGGTGGACTGAAGCAAACTCTGCGGGCGTCTGGGATCAAGATCGGCGCCGGCGGGCGCCTCAGCCTCGCCGCATGAACCAGACCCCTACTCCCGCCGACGTCGACGTGCTGGTCGAGCACACCCTGATCGTGACCATGGACAAGGGCCGGCGCATCGTCAGCGACGGGGCGATCGCCTGGCGCGACGGCGAGATCGTGGCCGTCGGCAAGACCGACGAGGTCGCGCCGGGCCTGAGGGCCGCCACGGTGATCGACGGGCGGGGCTTCGTGGTCACGCCCGGCTTGGTCAACGGCCACATCCACGTCACCGGGGAGCCGGTCACGCGCGGCCACGTGCCGGACGACCTGGGCTGGTACGACAACGTCTTCGGCTGGCTGATCCCGCTTTACAACGTCCAGACCGAGGCCGAGGAGCGGCTGGCCGCCCAGCTGGCGGCGGCCGAGATGCTGCGCAACGGGGTGACCAGCTTCATCGAGGCCGGCACCATCCGCCACCTGGACGCCGTGGTCGACGGGCTGCGCCAGATCGGCATCCGCGGCCGCGTGGCCCAGTGGGCCCAGGATCGCGCCTTCGCCCCCGACGACGACCAGGCCGCCCTGACGCGCCAGGCGATCAAGGTGCTGCAGGACGAGGTCGAGCGCTATCCGTGCCCGCCGGAAGCCCTGATCGGCGCCTGGCCGAGCCTCGTCGGGCACATGACCGCCACCGACGACCTCTGGCGCGAGGCCTCGGCCCTGGCGCGCAGCTATGGCGGCGGCGTCACCGCCCACATGAGCCCAGCCGAGGCGGACCCGGAGTGGTACCTGGCCAACACCGGCCGGCGGCCGATCGAGCACCTGGCCGAGCTCGGTGTGCTGGGCCCGCACGTGAGCCTGACCCACATGGTCCACCTGACTCCATCGGAGGTCGACATCCTGGCCGAGACCGGGACCTGCGTGAACCACTGCCCGATGTCGGCGCTGAAGGGCGGCTACGGCGCGACCGCCGGCCTGTTCCCCGAGATGGCGGCCAAGGGGGTGAAGCTGCTGCTCGGCACCGACGGGGCGAACAACGGCAACACCGGCGACTTGATGCGCGCCATGTTCATCGCCGCGGGGCTGTTCAAGGACGCGCGCCGCGACACCAGCCTGTTCCCCGCCCAGGAGGTGCTGACCATGGCCACCCTGAACGGGGCCGCGGGCATGGGCCTGTCCTCGCGCATCGGCGCCCTGGCGGTCGGCAAGCGCGCCGACGTGGTGCTGCACGACATCGACCGGCCCGAATGGCGGCCGTTGATGAACGTGGTCAACCAGCTGGTCTGGTCGGCCGACGGGCGCAGCGTCCACACCGTCTTCGTCGACGGGGTGAAGGTGGTCGAGGCCTATCGTTGCACCCTGGTCGACGAGCAGGCGCTCTACGCCGAGGCCGAGGTCGCCGGGCGGGCCATCGCCGAGCGGGCCGGACTGCCCAATCCGGGACCCTGGCCCGTCGTCTGACGGTCGGTCGAATGCAAACTGGGCAGGTCCGGCGGATCGGCGCCGTATTCGCGGCCTATCCCGCGCCGCGATCGACGGACTCACCGCGGGGCGCCTCGGCGAACGCCGACGCAGGGTGTAGCGTCGAAGCCGCTGCCCCGCTCCGGGCGCGCCTGGCCGGGGAAAGCATGCAGCGCTCCCATTTCGACGCAGACCAATTGCCGCGCGAGCGCCGCTGGAGCGCCTGGCGCGACAGCCTCGACGCCTTCGCGATCGAGGCCCGCGGCGACGACGAACGGCCGGGCGACGGCCGGATATCCTCCTGCGTCGCGCCCTCGGGGCTCAGCTTCACCTTGGTCGAATCCGCGGCGCCCCAGTCGTTGGCGGCGGTCGAGGGACGGGCGGGAGACGTCTTCTGGCTGGCGGTCAACCTGGACGGCGCTTCGGTGCTGGCGCTGGACGGCGGCGACGCCGAGATGGCGCCCGGCGACATCCTCTACGGCAAGCAGGGCGCGCCCTGCGCCCTAAGCCTGTGCAGCGGCTTTCGCCTGCTGCTGGTCAATATGCCGGCCCAGATGGTCGAGCGGCGCGTGCTGCTGCCGATGCCGGACCGGGCGATCCACGTGTCCGGGCGGGCGGGCATGGGACGGATCTTCTCAGGCTTCCTGGCCTCGGTCGCCGCCGCCTTCGACGACCTGGACGAGGCCCTGACCGGCCCGATCGAGTCGGCCCTGCCGCAGCTCTTGCTGACCAGCCTCGCCGGCGAGGCCCGCGAGGTGGCCCTGGCGGGCGCCGCCGCCGGCCGCGCCAAGCTGCTGCAGCGCGTGTGGCGCACGATCGAGGAGCGGCTGGACGAGCCGGATCTGTCGATCGCCGACGTGGCCGAGGCCCACGGCCTGTCGGTCCGCTACCTGCAGAAGCTGTTCGAGGACGTCGACCAGAACTTTTCGCGCTACGTGCGCCGCCGCCGGCTCGAACAGTGCCGCGCGGACCTGGCCAACCCCACCCATCGCCACGTGTCGATCACCACCACCGCCTTCCGCTGGGGCTTCAACGACTCGGCCACCTTCAGCCGCGCCTTCCGCGACGAGTTCGGGCTTTCGCCGCGGGAATACCGCCGCGGCCACGCCGGTTCGCCCATCCGCGTCGATTAGGCGCGACGCAACGGGCGGACGCCCTCTATCATTCAGGTCGTGTTCAGCCGCCGCGCGGGAGCCTTTCCGGCCCTTCCCGTCTTTGAAAGCGCCCCATGTTCGACGATCCGACGTCCGCCCAGCCGCGTCTGGTGTCCCTGGCCACGGCCGTGCCCCCGATCGTGATGGCCCAGGCCGAGGTGACGAAGCGGGCCGGCGAGCATTTCGCCAGGACCCCGGCCGCCTACGAATGGCTGGCGCCGATCTACCGCAACGCCGAGATCGACACGCGCCATTCCTGCGTGCCGACCGACTGGTACCTGAAGGACCACAGCTTCGCCGAGCGCAACGACCTGTTCCTGAAGCACGCGGTCGACCTCCTGGCCGAGGCGGCGGCCAAGGCGCTGGACCAGGCGGGCCTCGACGCCGACCAGATCGACACGATCGTCGTGGTCTCCACCACCGGCATCGCCACCCCGGCGCTGGACGCCCGGCTCATGGGCCGCCTGCCGTTCCGCCGCAACGTCGAGCGCCTGCCGGTGTTCGGCCTGGGCTGCGCCGGCGGGGTGCTGGGCCTGGCCAGGGCCGCGGCCATGGCCGCCGCGCGGCCGGCCTCGCGCGTGCTGTTCCTGGTGGTCGAGCTGTGCGGCCTGACCTTCCGCAACCAGGACCGGTCCAAGAGCAACCTCGTCGCCACCGCCCTGTTCGGCGACGGCGCGGCCGCCGCGGTGGTCAGCTGCCGGCCCGAATACGCCCACAGCCCGCAGCTCGGCCCCTGGGGCGAGCACACCTGGCCGGACAGCCTGGACGTGATGGGCTGGGAGGTGGCCGACGACGGGCTGAAGGTGGTCTTCTCGCGCGACATCCCCACCCTGGTGCGCGAGGACCTGCGCGCGGTCGTCGACGCCTTCCTGGCCGACCACGGCGCCCAGATGGGCGACATCGAGGGTTTCATCTGCCATCCCGGCGGGGCCAAGGTGCTGGACGCGCTGGAGGACTGTTTCGAGCTGCAGCGCGGCGACCTGGGCCTCGCCCGCCGGGTGCTGCGCGAGCACGGCAACATGTCGGCCGCCACGGTGCTGTTCGTGCTGCGCGAGGCGCTGGACGCGGGCCTGGCCGGGCCCCAGCTGATGACCACCCTCGGCCCGGGCTTCACGGCCGGCATGATGGTGGTCCGCGCGGCGTGAGCTTCTCGCCGCCGCCGCTGGTCTGGGTCCTGGCCCTGATCGTCCTCTCGCGGCTGGCCGAACTCGCCGTCAGCGCCCGCAACACCCGCCGACTGAGGGCGGAGGGCTGGCGAGAGGCCGGGGCGCGCCACTATCCGCTGTTCGTCCTGCTGCACGGCTCGCTGCTGGCGGCGCTCGCCCTGACCACCCCGCTGCATCGCCAGCCGTCCTGGTTCCTGGTCGGCGTCCTGGTCGGGCTGCAGGTCCTGCGGGTCTGGACCATCGCCAGCCTGGGCCCGCAGTGGACCACCCGGGTCTTCACCCGCGACGGCGAGCCCCTGGTGCGCCGCGGCCCCTACCGCTTCGCCCCCCATCCGGCCTATATGATCGCCACCGTCGAGATCGCGGTCCTGCCGCTGGCGTTCGGGAACTGGCCCGTCGCCCTGGTCTGGGCGGCGCTGAACGCCCTGCTGCTGCGCCACCGCATCCGCGTCGAGACCGCGGCCCTGGCCGGCCGCCGAACGACCGGATGAGACCGTGGCCAGCCTTCGCAAGCGTTCGATCAACCTGTCCGGCCACGCCACCTCCCTGGCGCTGGAGCCCGAGTTCTGGAAGGTGCTCGAGGCCATGGCGGCCCAACGCGGCGTCAGCCTCGCCGGCCTGGTCGGCGGCCTGGACGACGCCCGCGGCGAACGGCCCCTGGCCTCGGCCTGCCGGGTCGCGGCGCTGGCCTGGGCGCAAGGCAGCCGGTAGCGCGGGGATAGATCCCCGCCGCCCCTTAAACCCGGCGCCGCGCGTGCTACATTCGTTCCCCCGACGATTCAGAAAACCGCTCCGTGCCCGACGTTCCCGCCCCCCGCATCAGTGATCTCGCCCGCGCCGGCCCGCCGCCGGGGGCCTATCTGGACGGGCTCAATCCCGAGCAGCGGCGCGCCGTCGAGGCGACCGAAGGCCCGGTGCTGGTGCTGGCCGGGGCGGGCACGGGCAAGACCCGGGTGCTGACCACGCGCCTCGCCCACATCCTGGCCAGCGGCAAGGCGCGGCCGTGGGAGCTGCTGGCCGTCACCTTCACCAACAAGGCGGCGCGCGAGATGCGCCACCGGATCACCGCCATCATCGGCGAGCAGGCCGAGGGGCTGCGCTGGCTCGGCACCTTCCACTCGATCGCCGCCCAGATCCTGCGCCGCCACGCCGAGATCGTCGGCCTGCGCTCGAACTACACCATCATCGACGTCGACGATCAGGAGCGGCTGATCAAACAGTTGCTGGAAGCCGAGAACATCGACGCCAAGCGCTGGACGCCCAGGCACCTGGCCGGCCTGATCGACCACTGGAAGAACCGCGGCTGGACCCCGGACCGCCTGCCGCCGGCCGAGGGTTCGCACTTCGCCAACAACAGGGGCCAGGCGCTCTACAAGCTCTACCAGGACCGGCTGGCGGTGCTGAACGCCTGCGACTTCGGCGACCTGCTGCTGCACAACCTGACCATCTTCACCACCCGGCCGGACGTGCTGGCCGAGTTCCACGACCGCTTCCGCTACATCCTGGTGGACGAGTACCAGGACACCAACGTCGCCCAGTACCTGTGGCTGCGCCTCCTGGCCCAGAAGCGCCAGAACGTCTGCTGCGTCGGCGACGACGACCAGTCGATCTACGGCTGGCGCGGGGCGGAGGTGGACAACATCCTGCGCTTCGAGCGCGACTTCCCGGGCGCCGAGGTGATCCGGCTGGAGCGCAACTACCGCTCGACCGAGCACATCCTGGCCGCCGCCTCGGGCCTGATCGCGGCCAACAAGGGCCGGCTGGGCAAGACCCTGTGGACCGAGGAGACCGGCGGGACCAAGGTCCAGGTGCGCGGCGTCTGGGACGGCGAGGCCGAGAGCCGGATGATCGCCGACGAGATCGAACGCGCCCATCGCGCCGGCCGCCGCTACCGCGACATCGCCATCCTGGTGCGCGCCTCCTTCCAGATGCGCGCGTTCGAAGAGCGGTTCGTGCTGCTGCAGGTCCCCTACACCGTGGTCGGCGGCCCGCGCTTCTTCGAGCGGGCCGAGATCAGGGACGCCCACGCCTACCTGCGCCTAGTGCAGTCCGAGGACGACGACCTGGCGTTCGAGCGGATCGTCAACACGCCCAAGCGCGGCATCGGCGACACCACCGTCTCGCGCCTGCTGCAGGTGGCGCGGGCGAGCGGCCTGTCGGCCAGCCGCGCCGCGCGCGAGATCGTCCAGGCCGACGAGCTGCCGGCCCGCACCCGCACCGCCCTGTCCAACTTCCTGCGCGACATGGACCGCTGGCGCGCGGCCCGCGAGGCGACGGCGCATCCGCAGCTTCTGGAGACCATCCTGGAGGAGAGCGGCTACACGGACGCGCTGCGCCTCGACAAGGGCCCGACCAGCCAGACCCGGCTGGAGAACCTGAAGGAGCTGGTCCAGTCGATGGGCGCCTTCGACACCCTCGAGGCCTATCTGGAGCACGTCTCCCTGGTCATGGACCTCGACCGCGAAGCCGGCGAGGACGCGGTCCAGATCATGACCCTGCACTCGGCCAAGGGGTTGGAGTTCCCGCTGGTCTTCCTGCCCGGCTGGGAGGAAGGCGTCTTCCCGTCCCAGCGCAGCATCGACGAGAAGGGCGAGAAGGGGCTGGAGGAAGAACGCCGCCTGGCCTACGTCGGCCTGACGCGGGCGCGCGAAGAGGCGCGGGTCTCCTTCGTCGCCAACCGCCAAGTCTATGGCCGCTGGACCAGCCAGCTGCCCAGCCGCTTCGTCGACGAGCTGCCCCTGGCCAACGTCGAGGCCTCGTCCGAGACCGGCTACTACGGCGGCGGCCCGGGCATGAACGAGGCCAAGAGCCGCTGGGACGACGCGCCGTCGTTCGGCGCCTCGAGCTACAGCTCGCCGGGCTGGAAACGCGCCCAGCAGCGCGGCTTCTCGCCGGCCGCCCGCAACACGGTGATCGAGGGCGAGGGCCGGCTGGTCGCCGTCTCAGAACCCTCCGCCGGCCGCTACGGCGTCGGCGAGCGGGTGTTCCACCAGAAGTTCGGCTACGGCCGCGTCACCGCCGTCGAAGGCAACAAGCTCAGCGTCGCCTTCGACAAGGCCGGCGACAAGAAGGTGATCGACACCTTCGTTGAGAAGGGCTGAGCACACCAGGACCCCGCTCATCCCCCAACCTTGATCCTCGCCGGGCTTCGACGCCTCGTCACAAACGGCGTTTATGCAGGTTCCATGACGTACGACGACCTCCGAGAAACCGCCGTGCGGCCCGGTCTGGTCTGGGGCTTCGACTTCGCCGAGGGCCGCGCCTGGCCGATCTCCGAGGTCGAGCTCCTGGGGCCTGGAACACCGCGCGGCTTCCGCTGGCTGCACTTCAACCTCGCCGACCAGCGCACCGCACGCTGGCTCGCCGCCCACCGGCCGGTCTCGGCCGCCGCGACCGAACTGCTGCTCTCGACCGACAACAGCCAGCGCGCCGAGGTCGAGGCGGACGCGCTGGCCCTGGTGCTGCACGACTTCGAGCTGGATTTCATCGAGAGCGAGCCGCGGGTCGGCGTGCTGCGCATCGCCGCCAGCCCGTCGATGATCGTCACCGCCCGCCGCCATCCGCTGCGCTGCGCCGAGGCGGTCAAGCGCAGGCTGGACGCCGGGGCCACGCCGTCCAGCCCGGCCGACGCCCTGGAGCTGATCTTCGCGGGCATGATCGACGGCTTCCGGGCCAAGACCGTCGAGCTGGAGGCCCAGGTCCAGGCGATCGAGGACGAGCTGCTGAAGGACCGGCCGGCGACCGACGCGCGCACCTTCACCACCCTGCGCTCGCTGATGGTCCGCATGCACCGCATGTTCGGCGGAGCCCGGGCGGCGCTGCGTCCGCTGGACGAGGACGGCGACGTCCCGCAGACCCTTCGCGAGCCGCTGGCGCGCCACCTCGGCCGGCTGTCCAGCGCCGACCAGGACCTGATGGCCGTCCAGGGCCAGTTGCGCCTGCTGCGCGACGAGATGGACCTGCACGCGGCCCAGCAGACCAACGACAACCTCTATTTCCTGTCGATCCTCTCGGCCCTCTTGCTGCCCGCGACCCTGGTCACCGGCATCTTCGGCATGAACACCGGCGGCCTGCCTTGGACCGACCACAAGCTGGGCAGCCTGTGGGCGACGGTGACGGCCCTGGGCTCGGCGGGGGCGGTCTACCTGGTCCTGCGCCTGATGGGCTTCATCCGGCGCTGAACGCCGTCAGGCCGGCGGCAGCCGGGCGAACACCGCCTCGGGATCGGCAGGCGGGGTCAGGCCGAAGTCCTCGTCCAGGGCCCGCGCCAGGGCGGCCGGCTCCTCCAGGATCCGCTCCACCACCCGGCCGTCCGGGTAGCGTTCGGTCACCCGGGTGTTGAACAGGCTGACGCGCCGCTCCGGCGTCAGTCGCTCGGCCAGGAGGTGGTTGCGGAACAGCGAGGCCGGGTGGGTCGAGGTGAACCAGTTCGACATCTCGTAGTCGGCGGCGTTCTGGGGCTCCAGGGTGAAGCGGTAGACGTCGCGCCAGCCGTCCGGCAGCCGCGTCTGCAGGGTCAGGGCCTCGCCGAAGGGCGCCAGCCGCAGGGTGCTGGCCGGGGTCGCCTGCTCGATCCCCGGCGAAAGACGGATCGGGGCGGCGAACAGGTGCCCGCCGAAGCCGATGTCGGCCAGGTGGGGCCCATCCTCCAGCTCCACCCGCAGCAGCATGTGGCTGCGCGCGCCGTCAGGGCCGTCGGGCGGGCTCATCCAGCGCACCCGCCCGCTGAGGCCGGTCACCGAGAAGCCCAAGGCCTGCAGCGCCGCGCGGAACAGGGCGTTCTGCTCGAAGCAGTAGCCGCCGCGCCGCTGGGCGACCAGCTTGGCCTGCAGGCTGGCCAGGTCCAGCCGGACCGGCCGCTCCAGCAGCGGGTCGAGGTTCTCGAACGGGATGGCGGCCGGGTGCAGGGCGTGCAGCGCCGCCAGGGTCGCAAGGGTCGGCTCGCGCGGCCCGGCGTAGCCGACGCGGGCCAGATAGGCGTCCAGGTCGAAGACGTCGCTCACGGTCGTTTCCCCCACATTTCCCCCAGCGTTTCCCCCCGGGCGCCTTCGCCATTTCTCGCCTTTCGCCACGGCTGCGTCTAGAGAGGCGCCCATGAGCGAACAGGCCCAACAGATCATCGCCCGAGGCCCGCGCGCGGCCGCCGAAGCCGCCGCCCGCGCCATCGACGCCGACCCGGCGCTGGAGAGCGCCACCTACTCCATCCTGGAGGAGGACGAGGACCGCAACGTCTGGCGCATCGACGCCTTCCCCACCACGGACGCGGAGGCCGACGGCCTGGGCGCGCTGCTGAAGGGCTTCGCCGAGCTGAAGGTGACGCGCGAGGCCCTGGCCGACGCCGACTGGCTGGCCATGGCGCTGTCGGGCCTGCCGCCGGTGCGGGCCGGACGGTTCTTCGTCTATGGCCTGCACGACCGCGGCCGCACGCCGCCGAACACGGTGAACCTGAGGATCGAGGCGGGCGCGGCCTTCGGCACCGGCCACCACGGCACCACCGTCGGCTGTCTTCTGGCCTACGACCGGCTGCTGAAGTCGCACCGGTTCGAGCGGGTGCTGGACGTCGGCGCCGGCACGGGCGTCCTGGCCATCGCCGCGGCGCGGACCGGCGCGAAGACCGCCGTCGGCACCGACATCGACCCGGTCTCGGTGCGCATCGCGCGCGAGAACGCCAAGGTCAACGCCGCGCCGGCCCGTTTCGTCCACGCCTATGGCCTCGGCCACCGGCTGGTGCGGGCCCATGCGCCCTACGACCTGGTCTTCGCCAACATCCTGGCCCGCCCCCTGGTCTTCCTGGCCCAGGACATCAAGCGGGCGGTCAGGCCCGGCGGCCTGGTCATCCTGTCGGGCCTCCTGCGCACCCAGGAGCGCTTCGTGCGCGCCGCCTACCTGGCGCGCGGGTTCCGCGTGCGCCGGCGCATCCACCGCGACGCCTGGGCGACGCTGGTGCTGACCCGGGGCTAAACTTCCGGCTAGCTTTGCGCCGCGAGGCCCGGACGATTAGATAGCGCCCATGCGCCAGACCTTCGACGAAGCCACCGACCCCTCCTTCGGCCCCAGGCACGTTCCCCTGATCCGCCACGCCATGGCGGCCCAGGGCCTCGACGGCTTCCTGGTCCCGCACGAGGACGAGCACCAGAACGAATACCTGCCCGCCGCCAACGACCGGCTGGCCTGGGCCACCGGCTTCACCGGCTCGGCCGGGGCGGCGGTGATCCTGAAGGACAAGGCCGCCGTATTCGTCGACGGCCGCTATGCGCTGCAGGTGCGCGACCAGGTCGACGGCGGCCTGTTCGAGGTGCGCGACCTGGTCGACGGCGGGGTCCCGGCCTACCTCGAGGCCACGCTCAGCGCCGGCCAGACCATCGGCTACGACCCGCGCCTGCACAGCCCCGACGCGCTGGAGCGGCTGCGCGCGGCCGCCGCCCGGGCGGGCGCGGCGCTGAAGCCGGCCGAACCCAATCCGCTGGACCAGGCCTGGGGCGCCGAGCGTCCCGCCCAGCCGCAGGCGCCCGTCGTTTCCCACCCGCTGGAATTCGCCGGCGAGGCCTCGGCCGACAAGCGCGCCCGCGTGGGCGCCGGCCTGAAGGACCAGGGCGCGGACGCCGCCGTCCTGACCGCGCCCGCCTCCATAGCCTGGCTGTTCAACATCCGCGGCGGCGACGTGATCCGCTCGCCCCTGCCGCTCAGCCAGGCCATCCTGAACGCCGACGGCTCCGCCCGGCTGTTCCTCGATCCGGCCAAGGTCTCGCCCGACCTGCCGGCGTGGCTGGGCAACGGCGTCAGCCTGGAGACGCCCGAGGCCCTGGAGCCCGCCCTGGTCTCGCTCAGGGGCCAGCGGGTGCTGGTCGACCCGTCCCTGTCCTCGGCCTGGTATTTCGAGACGCTGAAGGCCGCCGGCGCCGAGGTGAAGCCCGCGCCCGACCCGACCGCCCTGCCCCGCGCCTGCAAGAACCCCGTCGAGGTCGAGGGCGCGCGCCAGGCCCACCTGCGCGACGGCGCGGCCCTGACGCGCTTCCTGCACTGGGTGGCGAGCGAGGCGCAGCACAGCCTGCCGGACGAGCCAGCCGTCGTCGCCCAGCTGGAGGCCTTCCGCGAGGCCACCGGGGCGCTGAAGGACCTGTCGTTCGACACCATCGCCGGGGCCGGGGCCAACGGCGCCATCGTCCACTACCGGCCCACGACGCGCCAGGCCAAGACCCTGGTCCCCGGCTCGCTGCTGCTGGTCGATTCCGGCGCCCAGTACCTGGACGGGACCACGGACGTGACCCGCACCGTCGCCATCGGCGCGCCCTCGGCCGAGATGCGCCAGCGCTTCACCCTGGTGCTGAAGGGCCACCTGGCGCTCGCCCGGGTGCGCTTCCCCGCCGGGACCAGCGGCTCGGCCCTGGACGTGCTGGCGCGCGCGGCCCTGTGGAGCGCGGGGCTGGACTACGACCACGGCACCGGCCACGGCGTCGGCAGCTACCTGGGCGTCCACGAAGGCCCGCAGCGCATCTCCAAGGCCCCGAGCGCGGTGGCGCTGAAGCCCGGGATGATCGTCTCCAACGAGCCCGGCTACTACAAGGAAGGCGCCTACGGCATCCGGATCGAGAACCTGCAGGTGGTCACCGAGCCGGCCGAGATCCCCGGCGGCGAGCGGCCCATGCTCGGCTTCGAGACCCTGACCCTAGCGCCCATCGACCGCAACGCCATCGACAAGGCCCTGATGACCGCCGAGGAGGTCGCCCAGCTCGACGCCTACCACGCCCGGGTGCTGGCGGCCGTGGGGCCGTTGGTCGAGGCACCGGTGCGCGCGTGGCTGGCGGAGGCCTGCGCGCCGCTTTGATCTACACCCGCTCGTCCCCGCGAAGGCGGGGACGAGCGGGATTTGGGTATCGCTCGCGGGCGGCCCGTCTCTACGCCTCCACCAGCGCCAGCCACTCGTCCTCGGTCATCACCTGGATCCCCAGGTCGGTCGCCGTCTTCAGCTTGGAGCCCGCGCCGGGGCCGGCGACGACGATGTCGGTCTTCTTGGACACCGAGGAGGCGACCTTGGCGCCCAGCGCCTCGGCCTGGGCCTTGGCTTCGTCGCGGGTCATGCGTTCGAGCGCGCCGGTGAAGACCACGGTCTTGCCGGCCACCGCCGTGTCGGTCTTGGGCCGTTCGGCCTCCTGGATGGTCAGCTGGCTCACTAGGTCCTGGACGATGCGGCGGTTGTGATCCTCGGCGAAATAGGCGGCGGCGGCTTCGATCACCGCCGCGCCGATCTGGTCCAGCGCGTCCAGCTCGGCCATGGCCTCGGGATCGCGGTCGGCGACCTTGTCCATGGCGGCCAGGAAGGCCTCGGCCGTGCCGTAGCCGCGGGCCAGCGCCACGGCGGTGCTCTCGCCGATGTGGCGGATGCCGAGGCCGTAGATGAACCGGTCCAGCGGAATGGTCCGCCGCGCCTCGATCGCGGCGAACAGGTTCTTCACGCTGGTCTCGCCCATCCGCTCGCGGTCCTTGAGCTTCTTCAGCGAAGCGCGGTCGCGTTCCTCCAGGGTGAAGATGTCGGCCGGCGTCTTGACCAGCCCCTCGTCGAAGAAGGCCTGGAGCTGCTTTTCGCCCAGCCCCTCGATGTCGAAGGCGCGGCGGGAGACGAAGTGCCGCAGGTGCTCGATCCGCTGGAACGGACAGGCGAATTCGCCGGTGCAGCGGCGCACCACCGTCTCGGCCCCGCCGGTCGTGGTCTCGCGCGCCAGCGGAGTGTGCAGCGGGCACGGGCAGTGGGTCGGGAAGACGTAGGGCTCGGCCCCGTCGGGGCGCTCGTCCAGCACCACCTCGACGATCTGGGGGATGACGTCGCCGGCGCGCTGGATCACCACCGTGTCGCCGATACGCGCGTCCAGCCGGGCGATCTCGTCGGCGTTGTGCAAGGTGGCGTTCTCGACCACCACCCCGCCGACCGTCACCGGGTGCAGCCGGGCGACCGGGGTCACCGCGCCGGTGCGGCCGACCTGGATGTCGATGGCCTCGAGGATGGTGCGCGCCCGCTGGGCCGGGAACTTACGCGCGATGGCCCAGCGCGGCGAGCGCGAGACGAAGCCCAGCCTGGCCTGCCAGTCCAGCCGGTCGACCTTGTAGACCACCCCGTCGATGTCGAAGCCCAGGTGCGGGCGCAGCGCCTCCATGGCGGCGTAGGCCTCGACCAGGCCCTGCGCGCCCTCGACCCGGCGGGCTTGGGGCGTCACCTGGAAGCCCCAGGCGCCTAGCGCCGCCAGCGCCTCCCATTGGGTCTGGGCGAAGGGCGCGCTCAGCAGGCCCCAGGCGTAGGCGAAGAAGCGCAAGGAGCGCTGGGCGGTGATCCGGGGGTCGATCTGGCGCAGCGAGCCCGAGGCGGCGTTGCGGGGATTGACGTAGGTGCGCTGGCCGGCGGCCTCCGCCGCGGCGTTCAGGGCGGCGAAGTCGTCGTGGCCGAAATAGACCTCGCCGCGCACCTCGATGACCTCGGGCCAGCCCGAGCCCTTCAGCCGGTGCGGGATCTCGCCCACGGTGCGCAGGTTCTCGGTGACGTCCTCGCCCACCCGCCCGTCGCCGCGCGTGGCGCCCTGGACCAGCACGCCGCGCTCGTAGCGCAGCGAAGCCGACAGGCCGTCGATCTTGGGCTCGGCCGTATAGGCCACGACCTCGTCGCCCAGCCGCAGGAAGCGGCGCACGCGCGCGTCGAACTCGACCGCGTCGTCGTTGGAGAAGGCGTTGTCCAGCGACAGCATGGGCACGCCATGCTCGACCGGCGCGAAGGTCTCGGCCCGCGCCGCGCCCACGCGCAGCGACGGGGAATTGTCCCGGACCAGATGCGGGAATCGCGCCTCGATCGCCGCGTTGCGCTGCTTGAGCGCGTCGTACTCGGCGTCGGAGACGGTGGGCGCCTCCTGCTGGTAGTAGCGCATGTCGTGGCCGGCGATCTCGTCGGCCAGGCGCGCCAGCTCCGCGTCGGCCTCGGCCTCGGTGAGGTCCTCGACAGGTTTCAGCAGGTCCTTGGCGGTCATCTCGGCGGCCGGGCCCCCCAGACCCCGCTCATCCCCGCGAAGGCGGGGACCCAGGCGTTTTTCACGCCGCTTCGGTCTTCAGATCCGGCCAGCCGGGATTGAACCGTAGAGCGTTCCGGAACGCGCGGTGGCGCCGGCCGCCCACGTTGGGGGCGGGGAATGCCGTCAGCAAAAAAACCTGGATCCCCGCCTTCGCGGGGATGAGCGGGATAAGGGTTGGCGCTGCTCATGCCATCAGGGCCCGGGCCGCCGCGCGCGCCGCTTCGGTGATCTCGGCGCCGGACAGCATGCGGGCGATCTCCTCTTCCCGCGCGCGCGCCGACAGGGTCTCGACCGCGGTGCGCAGCTTCTCGCCCTCCCCGGCCTTGACCACGCGCCAATGGGCGCCGGCGCGGGCGGCGACCTGCGGCGAGTGGGTGACGACCAGCACCTGGGCCTGGCCGGCCAGGCGGCGGAGCCTGAGGCCCACGGCGTCGGCCACCGCGCCGCCGACGCCCTGGTCGACCTCGTCGAAGATCATCAGCGGCTGGGCCTGGTCGGCGCGCCCGGCCAGGGCCGCCTTGAGCGCCAGGGCGAAGCGGGCGAGCTCGCCGCCCGAGGCGATGACGCCCAGCCCACCGAACGGCGCGCCCGGATTGGTCGAAATCTCGAACTCCACCCGGTCGGCGCCCGCCGGACCGGCGCGGTCCTCGGCCAAGGGCTCGACGGCGACGCGGAAGCGGGCCTTCTCCAGCTTGAGCGGGGCGAGTTCCGCCTCGACGGCCTTGGCCAGCCGGTCGCCGGCGGCGCGGCGGGCGGCGGTGAGCGCCCTTGCGGCGGCGAGGTAGGCCTCGCGCGCCGTCGAGGCGGCGGCTTCCGCCTCGGCCAGCGCCTCGTGCGAGGTCTCGCTCTCGCGCAGGGCCTGGGCGAAGCGCTGGCGCGCGGCGGGCAGGTCGTCGACCGGCAGGTTCAGCTTGCGGGCCATGGCGCGCAGGGCGAACAGCCGCTCCTCGGCGGTTTCCAGCCGGTCGGGCTCGAAGTCGAAGGCCTCGGCCGCCGCGTCGACGGCCGCCAGCGCCTCCTGCGCCTCGACCAGGGTGCGGTCGACGGCCGCGGCCGCGTCGGCCAGCCGCTGGGCCGCCGGCGAGCCCTGGCCGACGCCGGCGTGGGCGGCCCGCTCGCGCGCCCGCTCCAGCGCCCGGAAGGCCTGGCCCAGGCGGCTGGTAAGGCTGTCGCCCAGGTGCTCGCGGGCGGCGGCGACGTCGGCCAGGGTCTTCTCGGCCGCGCCGAGCAGGGCCCGCTCCTCGGCCAGGGCCGTCTCCTCGCCGGCGCGCGGGTCCAGCCGGTCGAGCTCGCCCAGGCGCAGGGTCAGTTCCTCGATGTCGGCGGCCGCGCGCTGGGACTGCTCGCGCAACGCCTCGGCCCGCTCGCGCGCGGCGCGCCAGGCGCTCCAGGCGTCCATGCAGGCGCCCGTCTCGCCGCCGAGGCCGCCGAAGGCGTCCAGCAGCGGCCGGTGGGTGCGCGCATCCAGCAGGCCCACGGTCTCGTGCTGGCCATGCACCTCCATCAGCATGGCGCCGAGGTCGCGCAGCACGCCCACGCTGGTGGCCTGGTCGTTGACGAAGGCGCGCGAGCGGCCGTCGGCGCTGAGCTGGCGGCGCAGGACCAGGTCCTCGTCCGGCGCGCCGCCCAGTCCCTTGTCTTCCAGGTAGGCCCAGACCGGGTGGTCGGGCGAAAGGGCGAAGATGGCGGTGGCCTGGGCCTGGGCCGCGCCCCGCCGCACCAGGCCCGCGTCGGCCCGCGCGCCGGTGGCCAGGCCCAGGGCGTCGAGGATGATCGACTTGCCCGCCCCGGTCTCGCCGGTGAGCGCCGTCAGCCCTGGACCGATGGCGAGGTCCAGGGTCTCGATCAGTACGACATCCCGAATGGCGAGCCCGATCAGCATGGCGGGAGGATCGCCGGGAATCTCGCCGGGCTCAACCGCGACGAAGCGATTGCGTGCGCGATCGGCCGCCCGGTCGCCCTACCAGGGCCACCAGCCCTTTTTCTTCTTCTGCGCGGGCTGGGCCTGGGTGGTGGCGGCGTCGGGCGCAGGCGTGGCCTGATCCGGCGCCGCCTGAGCGGGCGTCGCTTGATCGGGCGTCGCGGCGGCGGCGGCGTCGGAGGGCGGCGGCGGGGCCGAGCCGTGGGCCGACTTCAGGCTGACGGCGCGGGCCGCGCGGTGGAACAGGCCGTGCGACGGCTTGGGCTCGACGGCCGGGCGCAAGCCCTTGGCGGTCATCAGCTTGTAGGCGTCGGCATACCAGACGTCGCCCGGGAAGTTGTAGCCCAGGACGGCGGCGTCGCGCTTGGCTTCCTCGACCAGGCCGAGGGTCAGATAGGCCTCGACCAGGCGATACAGCGCCTCGGGCGCGTCGCTGGTGGTCTGGTAGCGTTCGACCACGACCTTGAAGCGGCCGATCGCGGCCAGGGTGTCGCCCTCGCGCAGATACCAGCGGCCGACGGTCATTTCCTTGCCGGCCAACTGGTCGTTGATCATGTCGATCTTCAGCCGGGCGTCGGTCGCGTATTCGCTCTTGGGATAGCGCCGCTCGACCTCGCGCATGGCGGCCAGCGCCTGCTCGGTCGCGGCCTGGTCGCGGCCGACGTCGAGGATCTGTTCGAAGTAGCACTCGGCCTTCAGGTAGTAGGCGTAGGCGGTCGAGGCGTTGCCGGGATAGAGCTCGATGAACCGGTTCGCGTCGGAGATGGCCTCGTCGTACTGGTTGGCCTCGTAGTGGGCGAAGGCCTCCATCATGATCGAGCGCCGCGACCACTCCGAATAGGGGTGCTGGCGCTCGACCTCCTTGAAGTAAGAGACGCCGTCGCTCCACTGGTGGCGATCCAGCTTCGCCGCGCCGGCGGCGTAGAGCTGGTCGACCGGACTCTCGGCGTAGGTCGTATCGGCATCGTGTTTGTGGCGATGCAGCAGGGCGCAGCCCGACAGCAGGACCGTGGACGCCAGCAGGGCGAAGACGGCCGGCGAGCGGCCACGAAGATTAGCGAGCACGGACGATCACCTCGAACAAGACGCCCCCCGCGCCACGAGTGGAAGGATGACCCGTCGGCTTCTACACTACGCCGGACGCCGCGCAAACGTCATGACGCAGCCCGTAGCGCAGAGCCGCCGAGAACCTCAGACCGCCTGGGCGTAGGGTTCGGCCAGGGTCCGCAGCCGCCAGGCCCTCGGACAGGCCAAAAGCGTGCGCACCAGGGCGTTGTTGATGCCATGGCCGGCGTAGCGGCCTTCGAATCGGCCGAGCAGCGGCGCGCCCAAAAGACTCAGGTCGCCGACCGCATCCAGCGCCTTGTGCCGCACGAATTCGTCGGGCCAGCGCAGGCCTTCCGGGTTGAGCACCCGGTCGGCGTCGATCACCACCACGTTCTCCATCGACCCGCCGCGCGCGAGGCCGGCGCGGCGCAGGGCCTCGACCTCCTGGATGAAGCCGAAGGTGCGCGCCGGCGCCAGGTCTTCGCGGAAGCTGGTCTCGTCGACCACCAGGTCGATCTGCTGGCGGCCGATCGCCGCGCTGGGGAAGGCGATCTCGAACGCCAGCTCGAACCGGTCGGCCGGCAGCAGGGCGGCGCGCTTGTCGCCCTCGATCACCTCGACCGGCTCCAGCACTTCCAGATAGCGGCGCGGCGCGTCCTGCATGCGCAGGCCCGCCCGGTCGAGCAGTTGCACGAAGGGCTCGGCCGAACCGTCCATGATCGGGGTCTCGGGGCCGTCGAGCTCGATGGTGGCGTTGTCCACGCCCAGGGCCAGCAGGCTGGCCGACAGGTGTTCGACGGTCGCCACGGTGACGCCGGCGGCGTTGCCGATCACCGTCTCCATCCGCGTCTCGACAACGGCCTCGCCATGGGCCGGCACGCGGTTGTCGCGGTCGTGTATGTCGGTGCGGACGTAGACGATGCCGGTGTCCGCCGGCGCCGGGCGGATCGAAACCCGCACCCGCTGGCCGGTATGCACGCCGACGCCAGCGATGATGGCGGGCGCGGCCAGCGTGTGTTGGTAGACAGTCAGTGACGCCAAGGGGAAACCTTCCGAAGCCTGGGCCAGGGGTTGGCCAGAAGACCTGTACCCTGGCCTTAGAAGCTATGCCGCACTGCGGCAACACAACTCCTGTTTCGGAATGTTTCCAGCCTTAGTCTTTGAAAATATAGACTAATTGGCGAGGCGGCGGAGGAAGGACGGGATCTCCAAATCCTCGGCCGAATCGGCCTGTTCCTCGACCGCCGGCTGAGGCGCCTGCTGCGCCGCGGCGGCCGCCCGGGCCTGCAGGACGGGCGTCGGGTCGTTGCGATAGTCGCGCAGCGGCGCCGGCGCCTCCTGGCGGGCGCGTCCGCCGCCGAACAGGCTGAGCCAGCCGCCCTTCTGCTGGTGGCGGCTCTCCTCGGCCACCAGCGGCCGGTCGGCGAACAGCGGGGCGTCGTCGATCGGCTTCTGGACCCTGGCCGCCGGGCGCTCGGGCTCGACGATCGAGGGCGTTTCGTAGAGGTCGGCCTGGGCCGCGCGCCCTTCCACGGCATCGGCCTCGGCCTGGGCGGCCGTACGCGTCTCGACCGGCGCCGGCTCGACGGCCTCGGGGTAGAGCGAGGGCTGGACGGCGGCCGTACGGGCCGGCTCGACGATCGACTGGGCGAAGACCGGGGTCGGCTCGGCCGCGGGCCGGGCGGCCGGCGGGGCGACGTCCTTGATCATCAGCGGCTGGGCGGTCATCGGCGCGCGGGCCGGCTTGGGCTCGATCGCCGAGATCGACTGGCCGTCCATGCCGGTGGCGACCACCGAGACGCGGATCTTGCCTTCCAGCGCCGGGTCGAAGGCCGCGCCGAAGATGATGTTGGCTTCCGGGTCGACCTGTTCGGAGATGGCGTTGGCCGCCTCGTCGACTTCCAGCAGGGTCATGTCCAGGCCGCCGGTGACGTTGACCAGCACGGCCTTGGCGCCCTTCAGCGAGACCTCGTCCAGCAGCGGGTTGGCGATGGCGTTCTGCGAGGCCATCAGCGCGCGGTCGTCGCCGGTCGCCTCGCCGGTGCCCATCATCGCCTTGCCCATCTCGGTCATCACCGTGCGGACGTCGGCGAAGTCGAGGTTGATCAGGCCCGGCAGCACCATCAGGTCGGTGATCGAGCGGACGCCCGAGTGCAGCACCTGGTCGGCCATGCCGAAGGCCTCGGCGAAGGTGGTGCGCTCGTTGGCGATGCGGAACAGGTTCTGGTTCGGGATGACGATCAGGGTGTCGACATACCGCTGCAGTTCGGCGATGCCGGCCTCGGCCAGGCGCATGCGGTGGCGGCCTTCGAAGGTGAAGGGCTTGGTGACCACGCCGACGGTCAGGATGCCGCGCTCGCGGGCGCACTTGGCGATGATCGGGGCCGCGCCGGTGCCGGTGCCGCCGCCCATGCCGGCGGTGATGAACACCATGTGCGCGCCGTCGAGGTGCTCGCCGATCTCGAGGCCGCTCTCCTCGGCCGCCGACATGCCGATCTCGGGATGGGCGCCGGCGCCGAGCCCTTGCGTCACCGTGACGCCGAGCTGGATGCGCCGGTCGGTTTTGGAAAAGGCGAGCTGCTGGGCGTCGGTGTTGGCGACGACGAACTCGACCCCCTCGAGCCCGGCCTCGATCATGTTGTTAACCGCGTTGCCTCCAGCCCCGCCGATGCCGAACACCACAATTCTGGGCTTCAGTTCAGTCGTCCGCGGCGCGGAAAGATGTATAGCCATGGGACCCCTGCGTCGTTCGTCCGTGGAACGCGGAGTCCGGCGTGCGCTTCGCCAGGCTCCGCGACGGTAGACGTTAACTGAACGCCCACCATCGTTAATCGGCGGTTAATTGCATAAGCTGAGTCGGAGCTACGTCGAGCCTGGCCGTATGGAATATTCTTGATTCACAAAGCTTTTTGAAAGGCCCGGTTCCGCGAGGCGCGGCGCGCGGCCGCAGGATGCGTTAACCTTTGTCTGGCCCAGATTCGCGGTCCGGTCCGGCAATGCGACGGCGCCGTCGGCCGGCGAAATGCGCGATTCTGGCCGCCGGCGGAACAGGATTGAAGTCGTCGAACACGACAATGTTAATCTTGACCGTAGCCGACTCTGTTGGGCCGAGGGCCCGATCCATTGTAAATGTGCGTTACCCGCATTCGTTATGAGTTCCTAAATTTAGCTGATGTTCACATAGTGAAAATAGCGGGGGCCCAGCCATGAGACGAACGTTTCGGCTTGGACTGATGTTCGGGGCCGCGGCGGTCTGCGCGGCGAGCCTGATGCCGGCCGCGTCAGCCCAGGACGACCCCGCGCCCCGCGTCGATATCCTCCGCGAACAGAGCTTGCAGGACACGCCCCGCGTCACCTTGCCGCGCGGCGTGGTCGAGGCCGCCAGCGTCTATGAGAGCTACTTGCGGCGCGCGGCCGCCATCCGGGCGAGTTTCCGCGACGGCGAAGCGGTGCGCACGGCGATGACCGTGGGCGAATCCTACCAGCCCGAACAGCTCCAGGAGGGGCTGATCGCCTACGCGGCGCTTATCGCGCTGGAGGATGTGCGCTTCGTCAAGGGCGTGCGGGTGGTCATCCGCACGCCCGAGGAGGCCGATCGCGAGGCCGAACGTCTGTTGGCCGATCCCGCCCAGGTCGCCGCCATCCCCGGCGCCGGACATGCCGCGGCGTTGGTCAGCGCCGAGCTTCGCCAGGAAGGCGGGCAGTTGTTCGAAGCCGGACGCGCGGTGAAGCAGTCGGCCTATGACGTGCAGCACCAGGCCTGGTCGAAGCGGACCGTACCCGACCAGTCCGATCGGCTGGCGCGGGCCAAGTCCCTGGCGGCCTCGGCGGTGATTCCAGCGCCCGAGGAGGTCGCGCACCTGCTGCAGACCGCCGCGACCTTCCGCGGTCGGGAGGCCGAGGATCAGGATCCCTCCGGCGCCACGCCGGCCATCCAGCGCGGGCTCCCGCTGGCGGCGCTCGCCCTCCTGGGCGAGGCCAATGACGAGGCCCGGCTATCGCCGATCCTGTCGGAAGGTTCCGGCGCCGGCTGCATGCACATGGCCAAGCTCAATCTCTACCAGTGCCTGGCGGTGGCCGGTCCGCACTATGAGGACATCTTCTGCCTGGGCCAGCACGCGTTGATGGACACCGGCAGCTGCGTCGCGGCGGTCGGAGGAGAGGATCCCGCGCGCATGGGGACGCGGGCGGTCGCGATCCCGGTGGCCGAGAACAGCTACAGCCGCTGAGCGGCGCTGACCGCTAGAGGTTGTCCCGCAGCCAAGTCGCGGCGCGGCCGAAGGGCGTGGTCGAGCGATCATCGCGCGGTCCCGGCTTGGCGCCGGCGAGCGCACGCAGCGACACCACCTCGCGCGGACCAAAGGCCGCCCGTTGCAAGACGCCTGCCGCGGCGCAGAAGGCCGGACCCGAGGCCGCGTCCGCCAGGTGCGGCGCGCGCTTGGGCCGGCCCAGGCGCACCGGCCGGTCGAACACGCGCACTGCGACTTCGCGCACGCCGGACAGCTGGCTGGCCCCGCCGGTCAAGACGATGCCGGCGCCCGGCTCCAGCGCCGCGCCGCTGGCCTTCAGCCGCTCGCGCAGCAGCTCCAGGGTCTCTTCCACGCGCGGGGCGATGATGCCCTTGAGCAGCGATCGCGGCGCGATGACCGGTCCGGCGCCAGGATCGTCGCCGCGCGGCGGCGCCTCGATCATCTCGCGGTCCTCGTTGGAGGAAGCGATGGCCGCGCCGTGCAGGGTCTTGATCCGTTCTGCGCCGGCGATGGACGTGGAGAGCCCGCGGGCGATGTCGGCCGTCACATGGGCCCCGCCCACCGCCAGGCTGTCGACATGGATCAGCGAGCCGCCAGAGAACACCGCCACCGAGGTCGAACCGCCGCCCATGTCCACGCAGATGCAGCCCAGGTCCATCTCGTCGTCTTCCAGCGCGGCCAGCGCGGCGGAGAAGGGCGCGGCGACCACGCCGTGGAACTCCAGATGCGCGCGCTCGACGCAGAAGCTCAGGGTCTGGAACACCGTCTCGCTGATCGAGACCACCACCAGCTCCAGCCCCAGGGTGCGGCCGAACATGGGACGCGGATCGCGCACTCCGCGCTGGGCGTCCACCGACCAGGCGATGGGCAGGAGATGGATCGGCCGGCGCCCCGGCATGCGCACCTGCGCCAGGGCGGCGCTGATCGCGCGGGTGAGGTCGTGGTCGCTGATCGGCCTGGCGCCCAGGGAGACCTGGGAGCAGACCCGATGGCTGGCCAGCTGGCCGCCGGAGGTGGTCACCGAGACGCCATGCACGGCGACGCCGGCCACCGCCTCGGCCCGTTCGACCGCCTGGGCGATGGCGTCGGCCGCGTCATCCATGTTGACGATGGCGCCGCCGCGTACGCCGCGGGACTGAGCCTGGCCGACTCCGACGGTTCTCAACGTCCGCTCCTCGCGGTTGATCCCGTCCGGCTTCATGACGAAGCAGGCGACCTTGGAGGCGCCAAGATCCAGGGCCGCGACCACGGGCTGGCGCCCGCTCAAGGTCTTCAGTCCGTCCCGCGCGTCACGCCGGTCTTGCAATCGCGACATACCCTCGAACCCCCATGAGATGCTGTTCACGCCCCGCCGGCCGCCACCGATCCAGGCGGCGCCGGATCGCGCGGCCGCACGGCCACCAATTCAGGATCGCGCAGGTCGATGCGCGCGAACCCCAGCTCCAGGATCCGGGACTTCTGATCCAGCTGGTCGAGCTGGATCAGCGCGGAGTCCTCGCCCACCGCGGGCAGCTGGATCAGGCCGCCGTCCTTCATCCGGAGGTCCCATCGTCGGTCGTCGACCCGCACCAGCGCCTCCAGCCGCTGCATCAGGCGCGGCCGCGCGCGGACCAGCGGCAGGATGCCCGCGGCGCTGTCGTTGGCCCCCTCGCCAACGACCAGCGGCAGATCGACGAAGCGGCCCGGATCGGCCTCGGCGATGGCATGGCCATCGGCGTCCACCACCTGCACCTTGCCAGCGTGCTGCCAGACCGCCAGGGCGTCGCGTTGGGCGACGACTACGACGATGGCGTCGGGCAGGAGGCGCACCACCCGGGCCTGCTTGACCCAGCCGACCTGTTCGACACGGGCGCGGACGGCCTTCAGATCCAGGCCCAGGATCGGCTGGTCCCGATAGACGCCGGCCGCCTTGATGATGTCCGCCTGGGCCATGGGCGAAGCGCCCTGGATGGTCAGGGTCTTGACCCGGAAGCCTACAACGGCGAACTGCCGGTCCAGGCCCATGCCGACGCCGCTGGCGATGTTCTTCAGGTGATGTCCGGAGACGAGCGCGGCGACCAGCGCCAGGCAGACGACGCCCGCGGCCACCAGCCCCGCGATGTGCGGCGGCAGGCCGACCTTGCGCGCCGCGGCGAGTTTGGCCGGGGCGTAGCCGCTGGTTCTGGCCGAGCGGGACTTGGATGCGGGAGCGCTGGCCGGGGCCTTGGCCCGGGGCTTTGGCCGACTAGCCGGTCCTCCCCGCACCACCACGGCCATAGGCGTCCTCCACGATCCAGCACACCAAGTCGTCGAACCCAATGCCGAGGTGCGCCGCCTGTTCGGGAACGAGCGAGGTGGGCGTCATGCCGGGCTGGGTGTTGACCTCCAAAAGGACCAGAAGGTCGTTAACGTCGTCATAACGGAAGTCAGATCGGGTAACCCCCCGGCAACCTAAAGCGGCGTGCGCCAGCTCGGCCATGCGCAGGGCGCGGTCGGTGGCGTTGGCCGAAATACGCGCCGGCACCACATGTTTCGAGCCGCCCTCGCCGTACTTGGCGTCGTAGTCGTAGAAGCCGGTCGACGGGACGATCTCGGTGACCGCCAGGGCCTTGCCGTCCATCACCGCCACCGACAGCTCCAGTCCGGCGATGTAGGGCTCGATCATCACCCGATCGCCATAGGTCCAGGACGGGGCCAGAAGCTCCTGCGGCGGGCTGTTGGCGCCCTCGAACACCAGGAAGACGCCGACCGACGAGCCCTGTGCGTTCGGCTTGACCACATAGGGCGGGGCCATGACGTGGTTGCGCGCCGCCTCGAAGCGATCGAACAGGCCGCCGCCCGGGACGCGGACGCCGGCCGCGGCCATCACCGCCTTGGCCTTGTCCTTGTCCAGCGCCAGGGCCGAGGCCAAGACGCCGCAGTGGCTGTAGGGCAGCGCCAGGGTCTCCAGCACCCCCTGGACGCAGCCGTCCTCGCCCCACTCGCCGTGCAGGGCGTTGAACACCACGTCGGGCTTCACCTTCGTGAGCACTTGGGCGATATCGCGGCCGGCGTCGATGCGGCTGACCTTAGCGCCCGAGCGCTCCAAGGCGTCCGCGCAGGCTTTGCCGGAGGTCAGCGAGACATCCCGTTCGGCGGAGAGCCCGCCCATCAGGACGGCGACGTGGTGGCCTTTGAGACGCTCGGACATGGCTCCAGCGCCTACTTGGCGATCGCACGAAAGTCGATGTCGCTTTCGGCCGCTGCGTAGATCAGCGCCGCCCAGGCCGCGGTGCTCTGATCCAGGGCCTTGGGATCGACCTTGTCCAAGGTGTCGTCGGCCGAGTGGTGGATGTCGAAATAGCGCGTCGCGTCGGGATGCAGGTCGATGACCGGAACGCCCAGGATCTGCAGGCCCTCGACGTCCGATCCGCTGTTGGTCGCCGGCGTGAAGCCCACGTAGACCTTCAGCGGCGCCAGCACCCCGCTCATGGCCTTCATCGCCGGGGTCGCCAGCGCGCCCTTGGGGTACTGCACGCTCCAGACCGGCCCTGGACCCTCGTCGCTCTCGCCGGCCAGCACGATCTTGGCGACCTCGTCCTTGTGGCGCGCCGCATAGGCCTCGCCGGCGCCGCCCATCTCCTCGGAGCCGAACATCACCACCCGCACGGTGCGGCGCGGATGGCGCGGCAGGTCGTTGATCAGCTTGGCCGCGCCGGTGGTGATCGAGACGCCGGCGCCATCGTCGATGGCCCCGGTGCCCGGGTCCCAGCTGTCCAGGTGGCCGCCGATGACGATCACCTCGTCCGGCTTCTCGCGGCCGGTCGCCTCGCCGACGATGTTCCAGGCCGGCGCATTGGGCACGGTGTGCGAGTCGAGGCTGAGGCGGATGCGGATGGGTTGGCCTCGCGCGGCCATATGGTCCAGCAGTTCGGCGTCGGCGACCGAAAGGGCCGCGGCCGGGATCTTCGGCGCGTCCGGCGCATAGCGCAGGGCGCCCGTATGCGGCAGCCGGTTCTCGGCGGTGGAAAGCGAGCGGTGCAGGTAGGCGATCGCCCCGCGCCGCGCAGCTTCCGACGGCCCGGAGGTGCGCACCGGATTGATGGCGCCGTAGCCCTCGCCGGTCTGGGTGCGCACCATCGGCTGGGTGACGACCGCGATCTTGCCGGCGAGCGAGCCCACGGGCGCGGCCAGGAGGTCGGCGTAGGTGTGGAAGAGCACGATCTCCGCCTCGATCCCCTCCTTCGGCGTCGGGACCGAGCCGCCGAGGCCGAGGATCGCCAGCTTCTGCGGGAAGGGCGCGACCACTTCGGCCGCTTCCGGCCCGCGCACCCAGGCGGTGACGGTGAAGGGCTCGGCGTGCACGTTCTGGAAGCCCAACGCGGTGAGCTTGGCCAGCCCCCACTCCATCGCCCGCTTCTGCGCCGGCGATCCGGCCGGCCGCGGCCCGATCTCGGTGGTCAGCGATTCCAGGATGGGAAACGCCGGCGACCCGGCCAACGCCTTGTCGCGCAGCTGCGCCGAGACATCCGCGATCGACTGGGCGTGGGCAGCCGCGGTGAGGGACAAGAGGGCGCCGACGGCGGCAAGACGGGTACGCATGATTCTTCTCCAGGAATGCGCGGCCGATACTGCCCGAGGCCCCTACGCGGCGCTACCGTCGCCCGATCCGCTTGATCTCCCATTCCAACTCGACGCCGAAGCGGGCCTTGACATCGGCGCGCACGGTCTCGCCGAGCCCCTCCAGGTCGGCGGCGGTGGCGGTTCCGTCGTTGATCAGGAAATTGGCGTGCTGGCCCGAGAAGCTGGCCCCGCCGTAGGGTTTGCCGCGCCAGCCGGCGGCGTCGATGAGGCGCCAGGCGCTGTCGCCCTCGGGGTTCTTGAAGGTCGAGCCGCCGGTCTTCTCGCGGATCGGCTGGCTGGCCTCGCGGCGGGCGGTGATCTCGTCCATGCGCGCCTCGATCTCGGCAGGCTCGTCGCGGCGGCCCTCGAACAGCGCGCCGGTGAAGATCAGCCCGCCGTCCCGGGCCGCGCGGGACTTGCGGTAGGTGAAATCCATCTCCGCCCTGGTCAGGGTGCGCCGCTCGCCGGCGCGGGTCACGGCGTAGGCCTCGACCAGGACGTCCTCCGTCTCGGCGCCATAGCAGCCGGCGTTCATGATGCAGGCGCCGCCGACCGTTCCGGGCACGCCGCGATAGAACTCCAGGCCGGCTATCCCCGCCTTGGCCGCCTCGCGGGCCAGGACGGCGTCAGGCACGGCCGCGCCGGCGAAGATCCGGGTCTCGCCCCGGACCTCCACCGATGAGAACGCGCGCCCGGCCAGTCGAATGACCACGCCCTCGACCCCCCCCTCGCGGACCAGAAGGTTGGAGCCGACCCCGATAGCGGTGACCGGAACCGCCGGATCCAGGCCCTTCAGGAAGGCGGCGAGATCATCCGCATCTTCCGGCAGGAACAGCACGTCGGCCGGCCCGCCGACCCTCAGCCAGGTGAACGGCGCGAGGGCCGCGTCGCGCAGTAGCTTGCCCCGCACGACGGGCAGGCGGTCGCGCCAATTCATTTCGCCAGCGCTTCCAGCTGGGCCGGCAGGGCGTAGGCCCACGCGGTGATGTCGCCGGCGCCAAGGCAGACCACCAGATCGCCGGCGCGCGCCTCCTCGGCGATGATCGCCGCCAGGTCATGGGGTCCGGCCAGGGCCAGCACGCGGCGGTGGCCCCATTGTCGGAGGCCCGCGATCAGCGAGTCGCGGTCGGCGCCGGCCAGCGGCGTCTCTCCGGCGGCATAGACGTCGGCGACGATCACCACGTCCGCGTCGTTGAAACAGCCGCAGAACTCCGCGAACAGGTCGCGCAGGCGCGAGTAACGATGCGGCTGGACCACGGCCAGGACCCGGCCGCTCGTCACCGCGCGCGCGGCGGTCAGCACCGAGGCGATCTCCACCGGGTGGTGGCCGTAGTCGTCGATCACCCGCACGCCATTGGCGACGCCAGTGGTGGTGAAGCGCCGCCGCACGCCGCCGAAGCGGTCCAGACCCTCCACGATCGCCTGGTCGCTGACGCCCAGCTCACGCGCCACGGCGATGGCCGCCAGGGCGTTTTGCACATTGTGCTGGCCCGCCATCGGCATGTGAACGTCTTCGATGAGCGAAGTCTCGCCGTTCAAGGGCGTAATCAGCACGTCGAAGCGCGCGCCGTCGGGTCCCATGCTGATCCGCGTGGCGCGCACCTCGGCCTGAGGATTGACGCCGTAGGAGACGATGCGGCGGTTCTGCACCCGCGCGGCCATCGCCTGCACTTCCGGATGGTCGGTGCAGAGGACCGCGAAGCCGTAGAAGGGGGTGTTCTCGACAAAATCCAGGAAGGCCTTCTTGACCGCCTCGAACTCGCCGTAGTGATCCAGGTGCTCGGGGTCGATGTTGGTGACCACCGCGACGGTGGAGCGCAGGCGCAGGAAGGTGCCGTCGCTCTCGTCGGCCTCGACCACGATCCAGTCGCCCTCGCCCACCTTGGCGTTGGTGCCGTAGGCGTTGATGATGCCGCCGTTGACCACCGTCGGGTCCATGCCGCCGGCGTCCAAGAGGCAGGCGATCATCGAGGTGGTGGTGGTCTTGCCGTGCGTGCCGCCGACGGCCACCGAGAACTGCAGC
>JARLIQ010000132.1 GCA_031291645.1 Caulobacteraceae bacterium
GGACCTGGCCCTGAGCCTGCTCGACCGCGGCCAGGCCCAGGCGGCGGGGGCGGTCGCGGCCGACATCGTCGCGCCGGAGACCGTCCTCGACATGCTGATCGATCGTCGATTTGACGCCATCACCACGGCGGCGGCGGATCGCTACGACCTTGGCAAGGTCGCCGTGCGCCGCCTGGCGGCGCTGCGCGCGGCGTCGGCGGCCGCGCCGGACAAGCTGAAAGGCTTCAACGCCATCGTGAGCGCGCTGCTGAGCGAAGGCCGGCCCGGCGAGGCGCTGGCCCTGATCGACGACGCCATCAAGCGCGCTCGCCCGGCGGACGGCGCCCACTCGACCTTCACCGATCTCGACGAACTGAACTGGGCCTACGACCTTCGCTCGCGGGCCTTGCTCCTTCTGGGCCGGGGAGACGAGGCGCTGGCGTCGATGAAGGCCGGCGCCGAACGGACGGAGAATGGCCAGTCCAACGTCAGCCAGCAGCTGAATCTGGGCGAACTCTATGTCCATCTCGATCGCCCCGCCGAAGCTCTGGACGCGATCAAGACCGTGAGCCCGGACAAGGTCAGCGCCTATGGCCGGATGGACCGCGAAGGCGTCCGGGCGGAGGCTTTCGCCCAGTTGCACGATAGAGCCGGGCTGGCCGCCAGCCTGGCCTATATGAAGGCGCATGCCGACGAGGCGCCCGCCTGGCTCATCGAGGTCTCGATCGAGACCGGCGACACCGAGGGCGCGGCGCAGACGACCATCAGGATGCTGGCCGACCCGATCCAGCGACCGCAAGCGCTCGAACTGGTTCAGGACGCCATCGTGCCCGACACCGCGCCGGACTATCTGAAGCGCTTTCATCAGGGGATTGCGGCCCTTCGGGAGCGGCCGGACGTGAAGGCCGCGATCGACCGCGTCGGCCGCGTGATGGTCGTTCCGCTGATGACGAACCAGCTCTGATCCTCCGCACCCTGCTGACACCCTGGTGTCAGCAGTCCCCCTGGCCTTTCGGCCTCGGCTCGCCTACCTTCCGTTCATGCCCCGTTCCCCAGCGAACCCCGGCGTGGAGGAGGTGTCCGCGCGCTTCATCCACGACCTGCCGGCCGACGTCGCGCCGGCGTTGTGGACGCCGCACCGTCCTGCGCGGCCGGCGAAGTCCGAAGGCGGCATCCCGTTCCAGGTGGTTTCGGACTACGAGCCCGCCGGCGACCAGCCGACGGCCATCGCCGAACTGGTGGCCGGGCTGGAGGGGCGCGAGCACGACCAGGTGCTGCTGGGCGTCACCGGCTCGGGCAAGACCTTCACCATGGCCAAGGTGATCGAGGCGACCCAGCGTCCGGCCCTGATCCTGGCCCCCAACAAGACCCTGGCCGCCCAGCTCTATTCCGAGTTCAAGTCGTTCTTCCCGAACAACGCGGTCGAGTATTTCGTCAGCTACTACGACTACTACCAGCCCGAGGCCTACGTCCCGCGCACCGACACCTACATAGAGAAGGACTCGTCGATCAACGAGCAGATCGACCGGATGCGCCACTCGGCGACGCGGGCGATCCTGGAGCGGGACGACGTCATCGTCGTCGCCTCGGTCAGCTGCATCTACGGCATCGGCTCGGTCGAGACCTACACGGCCATGACCTTCACCCTGGAGGTCGGCCAGAAGGTCGACGAGCGCAAGCTGATGGCCGACCTGGTGGCCCAGCAGTACAAGCGCAACGACCAGGCGTTCGAGCGCGGCTCCTTCCGCCGCCGCGGCGACACCATCGAGATCTTCCCCGCCCACTACGAGGACCGCGCCTGGCGCGTCTCGATGTTCGGCGACGAGATCGAGGCGATCAGCGAGTTCGACCCCCTGACCGGCAAGAAGACCGCCGACCTGCCGGCGGTGAAGCTCTACGCCAACAGCCACTACGTCACGCCCCGCCCGACCCTTCGCCAGGCCACCATGGCGATCAAGCAGGAGCTGCGCGAACGGCTCGACTGGCTGGTCGCCAACGGCAAGCTGCTGGAGGCCCAGCGGCTGGAGCAGCGCACCACCTTCGACCTGGAGATGATCGAGACCACCGGCTCCTGCGCGGGAATCGAGAACTATTCCCGCTACCTGACCGGCCGCAAGCCGGGCGAGCCGCCGCCGACCTTCTTCGAATACATCCCCGACAACGCCCTCCTGTTCTGCGACGAGAGCCACCAGACCATCCCCCAGATCGGGGCGATGTACCGGGGCGACTACCGGCGCAAGTTCACTCTGGCCGAGTACGGCTTCCGCCTGCCCTCGTGCATGGACAACCGCCCGCTCAAGTTCGAGGAATGGGACGCCATGCGCCCCGACAGCGTCCACGTCTCGGCCACGCCCGCCGCGTGGGAGATGGAGCGCGCCGGCGGCGTCTTCGCCGAGCAGGTGATCCGCCCGACCGGCCTGATCGACCCGCCGGTCGAGATCCGCCCGGTCAGCAAGGACGGCTTTTCCCAGGTCGACGACGTCATCGCCGAATGCCGCGACGTGGCGATGAAGGGCTATCGCACCCTGGTCACCGTGCTGACCAAGAAGATGGCCGAGGACCTGACCGAATACATGCACGAGCAGGGCCTGCGCGTGCGCTACATGCACTCCGACGTCGACACCCTGGAGCGGATCGAGATCATCCGCGACCTGCGGCTAGGCGCCTTCGACGTGCTGGTCGGCATCAACCTCCTGCGCGAGGGCCTGGACATCCCCGAGTGCGGCCTGGTGGCCATCCTCGACGCCGACAAGGAGGGCTTCCTGCGCTCGGAGACCAGCCTGATCCAGACCATCGGCCGCGCGGCGCGGAACGTGGACGGGCGGGTGATCCTCTACGCCGACGCCGTCACCGGCTCGATGGAACGGGCCATGGCCGAGACCTCCCGCCGGCGCGAGAAGCAGAACGCCTACAACCTCGAACACGGCATCACGCCCGAAAGCGTCAAGAGCCACATCAAGGACATCCTCGCGAGCCCCTACGAGAAGGACCGCGTCACCATCCCCGCCGGCGTGGCGGAGGATTCCAGGCCGTTCCTGGGCTCCAACTTCCAGACCACCCTGCGCGACCTGGAGGCGAAGATGCGCGAGGCCGCCAGCAACCTCGAATTCGAGACCGCCGCCCGCCTGCGCGACGAGATCAAGCGCCTCAAGCTGATGGACCTGGAATTCGCCAACGACGTCCTCACCCCGGCCGGCGAAACCCCGGACCGGGAGGTGGTCCCGAGACTGAGGGCCGAAGCCCGCGCCGAAGCCGCCGAGCGGTTCAGGAAGGGGCGCGGGAAGCGGTAGGGGGGCGGGGCGCACACCTTGGCGCCCGCCCGTTCCGCTCATCCCCGCGAAGGCGGGGACCCAGGCTCTTTGCCGTATCGCACGGCTGTTCCCGCGTAAGCGATCGTGACACCGGACGTCCCGATTACCGGCGCAGAGAGCATTAACCTACTGACGAAGATCTAGTTTTTTCGTGTCGACACCTGTGTCATCGTGAAGCTCGGCCAGCTTCGGAGCATCGCCCATGCCCACCTTCACCGTCCTCTGCCGGGTCGACGCTTACGTCGACTATACCGCCGAAGTCGAAGCCGACGATGCCGAGACCGCGGCCGAGTTGGCGCGCGAGAACGCCAGCACCTACAAGTGGGAGGAGCGCGGTCCGGTCGAGTTCGACACTCGGGGCTATGTGACCTTGGACGCCGAGGGGGACGAGATTGACGCCACGCGCAGCGGCTACTTCGGATAACGCCGCCTCCCCTACAGGCCGCCATGCCTGACACGCCCCTGAACCTCGGCTTCGAAGAAGCCGTCGCCGTCTTCGACAGTCCTTCCCAGAATGCTCGTGTCTGGACCGAGCAATGGGTGCAATCCTGGCTGTTTTGTCCCAACTGCGGCGCGCAGAACATCCGGCGGTTCGAGCGCAACCGGCCGGTGGCGGACTTCCACTGCGAGACATGCGCCGAGGAATACGAGTTAAAGAGCCAGAAGGGCCGGTTCGGCCGCAAGGTGCTCGACGGCGCCTATGCCGCCATGATCCGGCGACTGGCGGCGAGCAACAATCCCAGCCTGATCCTGATGAATTATGACTTGGCGCGCCTATCCGTGACCAATCTGTTCTTCGTACCGCGCCATTTTTTCGTGCGCGAGGTGATCGAAGAGCGCAAGCCGCTGGCCCTGACGGCACGGCGGGCGGGCTGGATAGGATGCAACATCCTCCTGGGCGAAATCCCTGAGAGCGGGAAAATCTTCTACGTTCGCGACGGCGAGCCCCTGCCGCGCGCGCATGTGTTGGAGCAATGGAAGGCGACCCTCTTCCTCAAGGACCAGGGCGTCGCGGCCCGCGGCTGGCTGATCGAGGTGATGAAGTGCGTCGAGGCGATCGGGCGCAGCGCCTTCACCTTGGACGACGTCTACGCCTTTGAGGACAAGCTGGCGCGGGTCTATCCCGGCAACAACAACGTGCGGCCGAAAATCAGGCAGCAGCTGCAGGTGTTGCGAGACCAGGGTTATCTCGATTTCGTCGGGCGCGGGCGGTATCGGCTGCGGTTTGCGGGGTGATGCGAGTTCCGGGGCGTCTCCGCCCCAAAAAGCCTGGATCCCCGCCTTCGCGGGGATGAGCGGGGTGTGTCGGACGTCCCTACCCCACCGTTCCGCTGAGCTCGATTCGCACGCCGTTGGGGTCGTTGAGGAACAGCTGGCCCCTGGGCGGGCTGACGATCTCGCGGAAGGGGACGCCGCGTTCGGTCAGGCGGGCCTTGGCGGCGGCCAGGTCGGCGACGTCGAAGGCGGCGTGGTCCAGGGGACCGGCGGCGCCGCGTCCTCCGGGCGCGCGGTCGAGGGACTGCAGGTGGATCACCGCCTTGTCCCCCGCATAGAGCCAGTAGCCGTCAAAGCCGAGGTCGGGCCGGGGCCCTTCGACCAGGCCGAGCACATCGACGAAGAAGTCGCGCGTCTCCTTAAGCTTCTGGGTGACGATGTTGACGTGGTTCAGGTCGAGGATCACGGCGGCGGGCTCCGATGGGGGCGGCATGATAGCGGCTGGGCGGCCGGCGCGTCACCGGGCGTCTGAAGAGGGTCGGCCAGCGCAGGGTCTCGCCGCCGAAACCCAGCTTGACGGCGCGGGGCCGCGCCGATCAGTCTCGGCCGGAAGGGAGAACCGCCATGTCCAGCCTCCGCGCCATCTCGGCGATCGTGCTTTTCGCCGGTCTCGCGGCCGCCTGTTCCAAGCCGGCGCAGAAGGCCGGAGCCCCGGCCCCGGCCGCCTCGTCGGCGGGCGGCGACGTGGTGATCTCCCAGGCCGACCTGCCCCATCCGCGCGTCGGCGAGTGGGAGATGATCGACGCCAACGACGGCGCCGCCTCGCACAGCCGCTTCTGCGTCGGCGACCGGCCGATCAACCTGGGCCGGATGCGCGAGCACTGCCAGAAGCTGGTCATCCGCCGCGGCATGACGGGCGGGCTGACCATGGACGCCGAGTGCGGCTCGCACGGCGTCTCCAGCAAGATGCACGTGCAGGCCAAGGGCGACTTCCAGTCGTCCTATTCGACCGACGTGCAGATGGCCTTCACCCTGCGCCCGGGCGAGCCGACCCACGTGTCGACCACCCACATGGAATACCGCTACGTCGGCCCCTGCCCGCCCGGCGAAGCCGCGGCGGCGGAACAGGCGGCGAAGGGGGAGTAAACCCACCGCTCGTCCCCGCCTCCGCGGGGATGAGCGGCTGTTTCTATTCCTTCCCCAGCTCTTCCTCGATCGCGCCAACCAGCAGCGGGTCTTCCGGCTTGACCGTGGGGGAGAAGCGGCGGGCGACCGTGCCGTCCTTGGCGATCAGGAACTTCTCGAAGTTCCACATCACCTCGCCGTCGCCGGGCGCGTTGGGCGGGGCGGCTTCGGCCTGGGGGAGCGCGGCGGTCAGGGCCTGGTAGAGGGGGTGCTTGCCCTCGCCCTTGACCACGATCTTCTCGAACATCGGGAACTTGATGTTGAACCGGGTCTCGCAGAACTCGGCGATCTCGGCGTTGGAGCCGGGCTCCTGGCCGGCGAACTCGTTGGCCGGAAAGCCGGCGACC
>JARLIQ010000133.1 GCA_031291645.1 Caulobacteraceae bacterium
GACTTCATGGTGTTCGGCTACTACGCCTCGAACATCGCCGCCGCCTTCTTTCCCTCCCACGACAAGTTCGTGTCGCTGATGCTGTCCCTGGCGACCTTCGGCGCGGGCTTCCTGATGCGGCCGCTGGGTGCGGTGGTGCTGGGCGCCTACATCGATCGCATGGGCCGTCGGCAGGGCCTGATCGTGACCCTGGCGATCATGTCGGTCGGGACAGCCTCCCTGGCCCTGACGCCCGCCTATGCCGCCATCGGCCTGGCTGCGCCGGTGCTGGTCGTCGTCGGACGCCTGCTGCAGGGCTTCTCCGCCGGCGTCGAGCTGGGCGGGGTCTCGATCTACCTGTACGAGATCGCGCCGGAGCATCGGCGTGGCTTCTATGTCAGCTGGCAGTCGGCCAGCCAGCAGCTCGCCGTCGTCTTCGCCGCGGCGCTGGGCGTTGCGCTGAACGCCTTCCTGCCGTCCGCCGAGATGGAGCGATGGGGCTGGCGCATCCCGCTGCTGGTCGGCTGCGCCATCATCCCGCTGCTGTTCTTCCTGCGTCGCTCGCTGAAGGAGACCGAGGCGTTCGAGGCCCTCACCCATCGTCCGGAGATCAGGGAGATCCTGACCGTCCTGGCGGGCGCCTGGCCGCGCGTCCTGGCGGGCATGATGATGGTGACCATGACCACGGTCACCTTCTACCTGTGCACGGCCTACACCCCGACGCTCGGCCGGCACGAGTTCGGCATGAGCAGCGGCGAGGTGATGATCGTGACCCTGCTGGTAGGAATTTCCAACTTCCTCTGGCTGCCGGTGATGGGCGCGCTGTCGGACCAGATCGGCCGCCGCACGGGCCTGATGATCTTCACCCTGTTGTCGCTCGTGACCTGCTACCCGGCCATGCTGTGGCTGGTCAGCGGCCCGTCGTTCGCCCGGCTCCTGACCGTGGACCTGTGGCTGTCGTTCCTGTTCGCCGGCTTCAACGGCTCGATGCTGGTCTACCTCGCCGAGTTCATCCCGGCCAAGGTGCGGGCGGCCGGCTTCTCCCTGGCCTACAGCCTTGCGACGGCCCTGTTCGGCGGCTTCACGCCGGCCATTTCCACCGCCCTGATCCACGCGACCCACGACAAGGCCATCCCCGGCGCCTGGGCCTCGACCGCCGCCCTGATCGGGCTGGTGGGCGCGCTGCTCGCGGGATGGCTCGCCAGCCGGCAGACGATGGGCGCCGCCCGCGCGTGATAGGTCCAACGCGCGACCGTCAATCGGCCGGGCGGCGATTGATCTCACGCAACGACGGGGAATGCGGCGGCATGCAGTCTGGAGTCTTCCCCAGGCTGGCGCCGGCGTGCGTGAGGCGAAGCTTGGCGACAACGTCCCTCGCACACGGGAGGCAAACCCATGCGTCGCAGCCTGTTCGCCCTTACGCTGATCGGATTGACTGCAACCGCCGCGCTCGCCGCGCCGGTCGCCGAGGCCCAGCATAAACCCGTCGCGACGCGACAGTGCTTCTCGTCCCACGACTGGAGCGGCTGGAAGGCCAGTCCCGACTCCAAGTCGATCTACATCCGCGTCGGCGTCAGCAGGATCTACCGGCTCGACCTCAGCCAGGCCTGCCCGGCCCTGCAGGGCGTCAGCGTCCACCTGGTGACCCGCACCCACGGCAGCCCGTGGATCTGCCACCCGCTCGACCTCGACCTCAAGGTGTCGGACGGCCACGGCTTTGCGACGCCGTGCATCGTCGACGACATCGTTCCCCTGTCCGAGGCGGAGGCGAAGGCGCTGCCCAAGGATGTGCGGCCCTGATCTCCCCCGCCAGGGCCGGATCGGGCGACGTCTGGCGGCCGGCTCCACAATGACCTAGCGTCGCCGCAAGGGGGCGCTGGGGCCGGCAAGGCTTGGCCCTCGGCGATGGACAAGGCAGGGCGCGCGCGGCGGTCTGGTTGAGGCGGATCAAAGCGACGCACGCGGAGCTTCGACAGGGCGGCCGCGGGAGAAACACCATGTCTTACAAGGCTCTGCTGACGCATGTTGTCGCCGATCGCGGGTGCGCTTCACGCCTGCGCGTGGCCGCCAGCGTGGCGCAGGCCTTCGGCGCCGAACTCATCGGCGTGGGCGCCCGAGCCCCCTGGCCCTACGCCAGCGTCGAAGACGGCCGGGGCGTGGAGTTCGAATCCATCCTCGGCGCGACCCAGGACGCCATCACCGAGGCCAAAGGCGTCTTCAAGGAGACGCTGAAGCGCCACGCCATCGCCAAGGCCTGGCGCGCGGAGGTCGGCTATCCGGACGACGTCATCGCCAAGCACGCCCGGGCGGCGGACCTCGTGATCGGATACCCGGCGCGCCGCGGCGTCGACCGCGCGCTCTATGCGACGCCGGACGGGCTGCTGATGGAGGCGGGCCTTCCGATCCTGCTCATACCGGCCGCCGAGGTGGAGTTTCGCGCCGAGACGGTCCTGCTCGCCTGGAAGAACACCCAGGAGGCGCGCCGGGCGATCTCGGTCGCCATGCCGCTGCTGCAGACGGCCGAGCGGGTGCTGGTGGCGGCGGTGTGCCGCGACCGGGAGGTCGCGACGATCGAACAGGAACTGGCCGACGTCGCCGCCCGCCTGACCCGCCACGGCGTGAAGGTCGCGACGCTGGTCGAGGTCGAGGCGCCGGGCGCGGTGGGACGCCGGCTGCTGCATATCGCCGAAGCCGACAAGAGCGACCTGATCGTGGCAGGCGGCTACGGCCATTCCCGCTTGCGGGAGTGGGCGCTGGGCGGGGTGACGCGCGACCTCATCGCCGACGGGCGCCGTTTCGTCCTCTTGAGCCGCTAGAACGGCCGGCGTCAATTCCCTCTTGCGAGCCGGCCGCCGCTCGCGGATGACGGGCGAGCGCCATGTATCCGAGGTCGCCGTGACTGAGCCGATCGACCGCCGCGCCGTCCTGCGCGCCCTTTCCGCATCGACCACCCTGGGACTGGTGGCGGGTTCGCCGCAGGCGCTGGCGGCCCAGCCGGGACTGAAGCTGGGCGCGCCCGAGGCCTTCAGCTTCGAGGCGCTCAAGCTCACCGCCCGGCGCCTCGCCTCCCAACCGCACGTCGAGCCGCGGCGCCCCGCGCCGGACGTCCTGAACAAGATCGACTACCAGGCCTGGGGCCAGATCAGCTTCGACACCGACTACGCCCTGTTCAAGGACAGCCGCTTTCCGGTGACCTTCTTCCACCTGGGAGTCTTCTTCCAGAAGGCGGTCGAGATGTACGCGGTGGAGAACGGCCAGGCGCGGGAGGTCGTCTACGACCAGAGCTATTTCCACATGCCGCCGGATTCCCCCGCCCGGCAACTGGCGAAGGGCGCGGGCTTCGCCGGATTCCGGGTCCAGGAGCCGCGCGACGGCTCGCTCGACTGGCGCAAGAACGACTGGGTCGCCTTCCTGGGCGCGAGCTATTTCAGGGCGATCGGCGAGCTCTACCAGTACGGCCTCTCGGCCCGGGCCGTGGCCATCGACACCGCCGTCTTCGGCAAGCCCGAGGAGTTCCCGGACTTCACCAAGGTGTTCATCGAACGCCCCGCGCCCGGCTCGGATTCCCTGACCGTCTGCGCCCTGCTCGACGGGCCGTCGATCGTCGGCGCCTGCCGCTTCGTGATGACCCGCGGCAAGGGCGTGGTCATGGACATCGACCAGTCGCTGTTCCTGCGCAAGCCGGTCAGCCGGCTCGGCCTGGCGCCCCTCACTTCGATGTACTGGTTCTCCGAGACGGCCAAGCCGACCGCCGTCGACTGGCGCCCGGAAGTCCACGATTCCGACGGCCTGGCCATGTGGACCGGCTGGGGCGAACATCTGTGGCGGCCGCTCAACAATCCGCAGCAGGCCGCCGCCTCGGCCTTCAGCGACGAGAATCCCAAGGGCTTTGGCCTGCTGCAGCGCGACCGGGTGTTCGACCACTACCTGGACGGGGTCTTCTATGACCGGCGCCCCAGCCTGTGGGTCGAGCCGAAGGCCGGCTGGGGCAAGGGCGCGATCCAGCTGATCGAGCTGCCGACCAACGACGAGATCAACGACAACATCGTCGCGGCCTGGGTCCCCCAGGCGCCGGCGCTCGCCGGCGGCCAGTTCGAGCTCGGCTACCGGCTCTACTGGATGGCCGACGAGCCCCATCCGGCCGAACTGGCCCGCTGCGTGGCGACCCGGCTGGGCGCCGGCGGCCAACCGGGGCAGCCGCGGCCCAAGGGCGTGCGCAAGTTCCTGGTCGAGTTCCTCGGCGGGCCGCTCGCCAGCCTGCCGTTCGGGGTCAAGCCCGACATGGCGCTGGAGGCCAGCCGCGGCCGCTTCACCGACTACAGGGTGATCGAGGCCGTGCCCGACGGCGTCGCCGGCCACTGGCGCGCCCAGTTCGACCTGGCCGACGTCGAGGGGGCGGACCCAGTGGAGCTGCGCCTGCGCCTGATGGTCGGCGGCCAGGCAGCCAGCGAGACCTGGGTCTTCCAGTACCGCCCGTTCTGACGAACCGGCGGCGGCAAGCGCCGGATAATATAATCGCTCTACGACGGCCCGACGACGTAGCCGGCCTGGCCCTTGCGGAACTGGGCGCCCGCCTCGCCGGCGCGGCCGGGCTCGATCCGGACCTGCGCCGGCGCGTCGACCGGGGCGATGTCCAATCGGGGCAGCAGCAATTCGGCGACCCGGTAGGACTCCTCCAGGTGCGGATAGCCGGACAGGATGAAGGTCTCGAGCCCGACCTTGCGGTATTCGCGGATGCGCTCGGCCACCTGATCGGCCGAGCCGACCAGGGCGGTGCCCGCCCCGCCGCGCACCAGGCCGACGCCGGCCCAGAGGTTGGGGTAGACCACCAGCTTGTCGCGGTCGCCGCCGTGCAGGGCGCTCATCCGCGCCTGGCCGACGGAATCGGTGCGCGCCATGCCCTTCTGGGCGCGGGCGACGACGTCGTCGTCCAGCCGGCTGATCAGCCGGTCGGCCTCGGCCCAGGCCTCGGCCTCGGTCTCGCGCACGATCACGTGGAAGCGGCCGCCGAAACGCACCTTGCGGCCCTTGGCCTCGGCGCGGCGGCGGACATCGGCGATCTTCAGCGCGACCGCCGGCGGCGGCTCGCCCCAGGTCAGGTAGAGGTCGATGTGGTCGGCCGTGACGTCCGCCGCGGCGTCGGACGAGCCGCCCAGATAGAGCGGCGGGCCGCCCGCCTGCACGGGCGGGAACAACAGGCTCGCCCCCTTGACGCTCAGATGACGGCCGGTGAAATCCACCTTCTCGCCGGCCATCAGCCGCCGCCAGATCGTCAGGTATTCGTCGGTCACCGCATAGCGCTGGTCGTGATCGAGGAAGACGCCGTCGGCGGCCATCTCGCTGGCGTCGCCCCCGGCCACGACGTTGATCAGCAGCCGCCCGCCGCTGACCCGGTCCAGGGTCGCCGCCTGGCGCGCGGCGAACAGCGGCGAGGTCACCCCCGGCCGCACGGCGACCAGAAACTTCAGCCGCCGGGTCAACGGCGCCAGGGCCGAAGCGATGACCCAGGAATCCTCGCAGGTGCGTCCGGTGGGCAGGAGCGCGCCTTCAAACCCCAGCCGGTCCGCCGCCTGGGCGACCTGGGCAAGATAGCTGAACTCCGTCGGCCGGGCGCCTTCATCGGACCCGAGCCAGCGGCCGTCGCCATGGGTCGGAATGAACCAGAACGGGCGGATCGTCTCGTCGCTGCTCACGGGGCCTCCAAGTTCGGAATGCGCGCGGGCGAAGCCCGCCGCGGACGGCGCTCGGGACGGGGGCGCCATCCAAACCCCTACCGGATCAGTAGGGGTTTTTCATTGCAGAATTTCTTACGCCGCCCACACCCCGCCGCAGCCCGTTCCGTCGTCAGTGCGCCGGGGCCGGGACCCGGGCGACCTGCGCCTTCCGCTCACGCCGGCGGCGGTGGAGGATGTGCTCGGTGTAGCCGTTCGGCTGGACCCGCCCTTCGAACACCAGATCCAGCGCCGCGTGGAAGGCGACGCTGGCCGCCGGGTCGGGGCTCATCGGATGGTAGGCGGGATCGTCCGCGTTCTGTCCGTCCACCACCTTCGCCATCCGGGCCATGGTCTCGCGCACCTGGGCCTCGCTGCAGACGCCGTGGTGCAGCCAGTTGGCGATGTGCTGGCTGGAGATGCGCAGCGTGGCGCGGTCCTCCATCAGGCCCACGTCGTGGATGTCGGGCACCTTGGAGCAGCCGACGCCCTGGTCGATCCAGCGCACGACGTAGCCGAGGATGCCCTGGGCGTTGTTGTCCAGCTCCTGCTGGATGTCGGCGGCGTTCCAGTTCGAGCGGGCCAGGGGCGGGGTGAGGAGCGCGTCCGTCCCCGTGGTCTCGCCGGCCGCGGCCATGGCCGCCTGGACCTGGGCGACATCGACCTCGTGGTAGTGCAGGGCGTGGAGGGTCGCCGCGGTGGGCGACGGCACCCAGGCCGTGTTCGCGCCGGCCTTGGGGTGGCCGATCTTGGCCGCGAGCATCGCCTGCATCTGGTCCGGAGCCGCCCACATGCCCTTGCCGATCTGGGCGTGGCCGCGGAAGCCCGTGGCCAGGCCGATCTCGACGTTGCGCTTTTCGTAGGACGCGAGCCATGGCTCGGCCTTCATGGCGTCCTTGCGCACCACGGGCCCGGCCTCCATGGCGGTGTGGATCTCGTCGCCGGTGCGATCGAGGAAGCCGGTGTTGATGAAGACGATGCGCTCGCGCGCGGCGTGGATGCAGGCCGCCAGGTTGGCGCTGGTGCGGCGCTCCTCGTCCATGACGCCGAGCTTGACGGTGTTGCGCGCCAGGCCCAGGGCGTCCTCGACCATGTCGAACAGGCGCACCGCCAGGGCGACCTCGTCCGGTCCGTGCATCTTGGGCTTCACCACATAGACCGAACCGGCCTGGCTGTTGCGGCGCGAGCCCTTCAGGTCGTGCACGGCGGCCGCGACGGTGATCAGGGCGTCGAGCACGGTCTCGAACACCGGCTGACCGGCGTAGCGCACGGCGTCGGTGGTCATGTGGTGGCCGACGTTGCGCACCAGCATCAGGCTGCGGCCGCGCAGGGTCAGCGTGCTTCCATCGGGCGCCGCATAGGTCCGGTCCTCGTCGAGGCGGCGCGTCTCGGTGCGCCCGCCCTTGGCGAAGGTGGCCGAGAGGTCGCCGCGCATCAGGCCCAGCCAGTTGCGGTAGACGCCCGCCTTGTCCTCGGCGTCGACGGCCGCGACCGAGTCCTCGCAGTCCTGGATGGTGGAGAGCGCCGCCTCCATCAGCACGTCGGCCACGCCGGCCGCATCGTCCTTGCCGATCGAGTGCGCGCGGTCGATGACGATCTCGAAGTGCAGGCCGTTGTGCCCGATCAGCACGGCCTGGGGCGCCGAGGCCTCGCCGCGCCAGCCGGCGAACTGCGCCGGGTCGGCCAGCCCCGTCTCCCGGCCGTCGCCAAGGCGCACGACCAGGGCTCCGTCCGTGACCACATAGGCCGCCGCGTCGGCGTGCGAACCGGCGGCGAGCGGCGCGGCCTTGTCCAGGAAGGCGCGCGCGAAGGCGATGACCTTGCCGCCGCGCACCGGATCATAGCCCTTGCCGCCCGTCGGGGGCTCCAGGGCGTCGGTGCCGTAGAGGGCGTCGTAGAGGCTGCCCCAGCGGGCGTTGGCGGCGTTCAGCGCGTAACGGCCGTTGGAGACCGGCACCACCAGTTGCGGTCCCGCCATCCTGGCGATCTCGGGATCGACGTTCTGGGTGGTGATCTGAAAGGCCGCCGGCTCGGAGACCAGGTAGCCGATCTCGCGCAGGAAGGCGGTCTCCTCGGCGACGTCAACCGCCTGGCCGCGGCGCTCCCGCCACCAGCCGTCGATTTGGGCTTGCAGCTCGTCCCGGCGCTTCAGCAGCTCGGCGTTGCGCGGGCCGAAGTCGGCGAGGATGCGCTCCAGGGCGGCCCAGAAGGCGGAGGGCTCTACGCCCGTGCCTGGCAACAGCTCACGCTCCACGAAAGCGTGCAGGATATCGTCGACCGAGAGGATATTGCTGATGTCCATGGGCGTGACCGGGTCCTCGATAAGCCGAGCCGGGTCGCCGGGGCGCCCCGCGCTCACGGGCGCCTCCTGCTCCGAAGCGCCCCTACATAAAACAGCGGCCTGAGGCGCAACGCCCCAGGCCGCTCGTGTTTTAGATGAACAGTGTGCTCTAGGCGAACTGGTTCATCGTGTTGTGGACCCCGCCGGCCTTCAGGGCCGCTTCGCCGGCGAAGTACTCCTTGTGGTCGTCGCCGATGTCCGAGCCCGACATGTTCTGGTGCTTCACGCAGGCGATGCCCTGGCGGATTTCCTGACGCTGGACGCCGAGGACGTAGCCCAGCATGCCGGCCGCGCCGAAGTACTCCTTCGCCAGGTTGTCGGTCGACAGCGCGGCGGTGTGGTAGGTCGGCAGGGTGATCAGGTGGTGGAAGATGCCGGCCCGCTTGGCGCCGTCCGCCTGGAAGGTGCGGATGCGTTCGTCGGCCTCGGCCGCCAGGTCGGTGGCGTCGTAGTCCACGCTCATCAGGCCGGCGCGATCGTAGGCCGACACGTCCTTGCCCGCCGCCTTCCAGGCGTCATAGACCTGCTGGCGGAAGTTGAGCGTCCAGTTGAACGACGGCGAGTTGTTGTAGACCAGCTTGGCGTTCGGGACGACCTCGCGGATGCGGTCGACCATGCTGGCGATCTGCTCGACGTGGGGCTTCTCGGTCTCGATCCACAAAAGGTCGGCGCCGTTCTGCAGCGAGGTGATGCAGTCGAGCACGCAGCGGTCCGCGCCGGTGCCGGGACGGAACTGGTAGAGGTTGCTGGCCAGACGCTTCGGCCGCAGCAGCTTGCCGTGGCGGTTGATGATGACGTCGCCGTTGTGCGCGGCGTCGGCGGTCACCTCTTCGCAGTCGAGGAAGCTGTTGTACTGGTCGCCCAGGTCGCCGGGGGCGCTGCTGTAGGCGATCTGCTGGGTCAGGCCGGCGCCCAGGGAGTCGGTGCGGGTGACGATGACGCCGTTTTCGACGCCCAGTTCGAGGAAGGCGTAGCGGCAGGCGCGCACCTTGGCGAGGAAGACCTCGTGCGGGACGGTGACCTTGCCGTCCTGGTGGCCGCACTGCTTTTCGTCGGAGACCTGGTTTTCGATCTGCAGCGCGCAGGCGCCGGCTTCAATCATCTTCTTGGCCAGCAGATAGGTCGCTTCCGCGTTGCCGAAGCCGGCGTCGATGTCGGCGATGATCGGAACGACGTGGGTCTGGAAGTTGTCGACCTTGTCGAGGATCTGCTCTTCCTTGGCCTTGTCGCCGGCCGCACGGGCGGCGTCCAGGTCGCGGTACAGCAGGCCCAGTTCGCGGGCGTCCGCCTGGCGCAGGAAGGTGTAGAGTTCTTCGATCAGCGCCGGCACCGAGGTCTTCTCGTGCATCGACTGGTCGGGCAGCGGGCCGAATTCCGAGCGCAGGGCGGCGACCATCCAGCCGGACAGGTAGAGGTACTTACGATCCGTCGTGCCGAAGTGCTTCTTGATGGAGATCATCTTCTGCTGGCCGATGAAGCCGTGCCAGCAGCCCAGCGACTGGGTGTACTTGCCGGAATCGAGGTCGTAGGCCGCCATGTCCTTGCGCATGATGTCGGCGGTGTAGCGGGCGATCTCCAGACCGGTCTTGAAACGGTTCTGCAGCCGCATGCGCGCGACGGCCTCGGGGTCGATGCCGTCCCACGTGCCCTTCTTGCTTTTGATGAGCTGGCTCATCTCGATGATGTGGTCTTGGTAAGCCATATGCCGCTTCCTCGGGTACCGAATGGGGTTGAGGGTCGCGTACACGTCCGCACACGACCTGTTGAGTCGGCGCGCGGTCTAGCTGTCAAACTTTACAAAAATTCTTTGTTATGTTGTAAGGTCCTACATTTCCAAGGGCCTAGAGCATGCCAGCCGAGCGACGCCTCTATGTGGGACCCAGCCTGAGACGGCTTCGTCGCGACCGGGGCCTGACCCAGTCCGACATGGCCGCCGACCTGGAGGTTTCGCCCTCCTATATCGCCCTTCTGGAGCGCAACCACCGGCCGCTCAGCGCCGAGATGCTGCTGCGCCTGGCCCAGACCTATTCGCTGGACCTGTCGGCCCTGACCGGCGCCGGCGGATCGGACGACATGGCCCGTCTGCAGGCGGTGCTGAAGGACCCGCTGTTCGCCGACATCGACCTGCCCTCGCTGGAGACGGCGGACGTCGCGACCAATTTCCCGGGGGTGACCGAGGCGTTCCTGCGCCTGCACACCGCCTACCAGGAGGCCCAGCTGGCCCTCGCCGACCGGGGCGCGGAGACGTCGACGGGCGAGGACGCCGAGACCTCCGATCCGGTCGCCGAATCCCGGCGCTTCCTGGCCGCCCGGCGCAATTCGTTCCCGCTGCTGGACGACACGGCCGAACGGCTCGCCCAGGCCGTGGCCAGCCACGACGGCCTGATCGGCTACTTCAAGGCCCGCCATGACCTGCGGGTCCGGCGCGTGCCCCCGAAGGTGATGGTCGGATCCACCCGGAGGCTCGACTGGCACCGCAAGGAGATCCTGCTGGACGACGAGCTGGACAACGCCAGCCAGAGCTTTCAGCTCGCGCTGCAGCTCGCCTATCTGGAGATGGGCAAGGAGATCGACGCGGTGCTGGGCGACGGCGCCTTCGCCACCGAGAGCGGCGAGCGGCTGACCCGCAGGGCGCTGGCCGGCTACGCCGCGGCGGCGGTCCTGATGCCCTACTCCGCCTTCGCCCGGGCGGTGGAGGCGCGGCGCTACGACGTGGAGGCCCTCGCCCGCCAGTTCAGCGCCAGTTTCGAGCAGACCGCACACCGGCTCACCACCCTGCAGAAGCCGGGACACGAGCGCGTGCCCTTCTTCTTCATCCGCGTCGACGAGGCCGGCAACGTCTCCAAGCGGCTGGACGGCGCGGGCTTCCCGTTCGCCCGGCATGGCGGCGGCTGCCCCTTGTGGAACGTGCACCAGGCGTTCCGCACCCCGCGCCAGATCGTCACCCAATGGCTGGAGCTGCCTGACGGGCAGCGGTTCTTCTCGATCGCCCGCACGGTGACGGCCGGGGGCGGCGGCTATGGCCGGCCCCGGATCGAGCGCGCCATCGCGCTCGGCTGCTCGGCCGAGCATGCCGGCCGACTGATCTACACCCAGGAGAGCCCGGGCGGCGGCCCCGAGACGGCGACGCCGATCGGCGTCACCTGCCGCCTTTGCCACCGCACCGAGTGCACCGCCCGCTCGGCCCCGCCGATCGGCCGCCAGATCCTGCCCGACGACATCCGCCGCACCAGCGCCCCGTTCGGCTTCTCGGACAGCTGAGTCCGGCGCCTAGCCATCCGAGCAGGTACGCGCCGCCCCGCCGAACGGCTATATCCCCCGCGTACAGACGCGCGACCGCAAGGCCTGCCCGAGGGCGGGAAGGCGGAAAGCCGGCGGCTGTTCGAGAGTCCGTCAAGCCGACGGCGTCGTGGCCGCCAATGCAGAGGGCGCGTGAGTATGGGCCTGATCCTGTTCGAGAACGCCAATCTTCTGGCGCCCCCGGCCGACCATCTGGTCCCCGGGATCAACGTGCTGGTGGAGGGCCAGCGCATCCGCGAGGTGTCCGACCGGCCGATCAAGGTGTCGGAAGCCACGCGCCTGGACCTGGCCGGCCGCACCCTGATGCCGGGGCTGATCGACGCCCACTGCCACGTCACCATCAGCGAGGTGAACCTGCACCAGCTGAGCGCCGTTCCCCTGACCCTGATGGCCGCCCGGGCGGGCGCCGCGCTGCGGGCCAAGCTGGACCGTGGCTTCACCACCATCCGCGACGCGGCCGGCGCCGACTGGGGCCTGAAGATGGCGGTCGAGGAGGGGCTTCTGGTCGGGCCGCGGATGTTCGTGTCCGGCCGCGCGCTGAGCCAGACCGGCGGCCACGCCGACTTCCGCCTGCGCACCGAGGGCGAGGCGCCCTGCGCCTGCTCGTCGGGCCTGCACATGCAGTCGGCGGTCGCCGACGGCGTCGACGCGGTGATCGCCGCCGCGCGCAACGAGCTGCGCCTGGGCGCCGACCAGATCAAGATCATGGCCTCCGGCGGGGTCAGCTCGCCGGACGATCCGCTCGAAGGCGTCCAGTACACCCCAGAGGAGATGCGCGCCGTCGTCGCCGAGGCCGCCCGGCGCAACACCTATGTGCTGGCCCACGCCTATTCCCCGGCCGCGATCCTGCAGGCCGTGGAGGCCGGCGTGCGCAGCATCGAGCATGGCAACTTGATCAACGAAGCGGCCGCCGCGCGGCTGGCCGAGGCAGGCGGCTTCATGGTCCCGACCCTGGTGGCCTACGAGGGCCTCAAGCGGCGCGGGCGGGAACTGGGCCTCAGCGAGTCCAGCATGGTCAAGCTGGAGCGGGTGTTGCAGGCGGGGCTGGCGAGCATCGAGATCGCCCGCAAGGCCGGCGTCGCGCTGGGCTTCGGCACCGACCTTCTGGGCCCGCTGCAGGACATGGAGGCGCTGGAGTTCCCGATCCGCGCGCAGATCGAGCCGATCGCCGCGGTGATCGCCTCGGCGACCGTGGTCAACGCCCGGCTGCTGGGACGCGAAGGCGAGCTAGGGGTGGTCGCGCCAGGCGCCCTGGCCGACATCCTGGTCCTCGACGGCGACCCTCTGCGCGACGCCGGCCTCCTGGGCGAGGCCGGCGACCACCTGCGCCTGATCATGAAGGGCGGGGCGATCCACAAGAACACCCTGAGCTGAGCGGCGGACGCCGCCTCAGTAGGCCCACTGGCGCGTGAGCGAGGCGCGGTCGATGATCTTGCCGTCCTTGAACACGTACTCGATGTTGCGCACGTCGCGGATGTTCCTCGACGGATCGCCCTTCACCAGCACGAGGTCGGCGATCAGGTTGGGCTGGATGGAGCCGAACTCCTTCTCTTTCTTGAGCACCCGCGCGCCGTTGTAGGTCGCCATCTCGATCGCCTGCACCGGGGTGACGCCGCCGTCGGCGACGATCAACTCCAGTTCGGTGAGCAGGCTTTCGCCCTCGCCCGCATCGGTGCCGGCCGCCACGAGCACGCCCGCGCCGAGCAGCTTGCGCAGGTTCTCGCCCCCGATCTTCGACATGTCATGGAAGATGGCCTTGTGCGGCGTGCCGGCCGGGAAGCCCATCAGGTCCTGCACCGGCTCGACCACCTCATGCCAGACCGCCTCGCGGACGTCGCTCATCGGGTCGGTCGGGTGCGCGGCCATCAGCGCCACGTACTCGGGCGGCATGACGTCCTTGATCAGCGGGCTCTGCAGATAGTCCGGATGGTCCTCGTAGATCCGTCCCGAGAAGCTGTTCAGCGCGTAAAACGTTGTGAAGACGAAGTCGCCGCGGTCGGCCAGTTCCTTGGCGTCCTCGTCGGTGATCCGGAAGTGGAAGTTCAGGTGCGGGAAGCCGTCGACCCGACCATACCGGGCGATGTAGCCCGTGTCGTTCCGCTCCCAGGCGTCGATCATCACACGAAGGCCGTGCTCGTGGGCGTATTCGGTGGCGCGCTCGATGATGTAGGTCGGCGTGGCCCGATAGAGCTTGATCATGTCGACGTTCAGGCTGCGCATGTAGTCGATCACCTGCGGGACCTGGGCGGTCGTCGGGATCATGACGTGGTCGGGCCCGGACGGCTCGACGCCGCCTTCCAGGATCTGGCCCGACCAGAAATAGCGCGGGCCCAGCACGTAGCCGTCGTTGATCAGCCGCTTCAGCCCGACCCCGACCTCCGGCGTCGTGCCGCAGTCGAGCACGGTGGTGACGCCCGAATAGAGGAAGGCGTAGAGCTGGGACTTGTAGCGGTAGACGTCGGAGCGCTGGGCGGGATCGGTCTCCAGCGAGCCGGCCAGCCGGTCGACGCCGACGAAGTGCACGTGCAGGTCCATCAGGCCGGGCAGCAGCGTCTGGCCCTCACCGTCGATGACCTTGACGTCGGCGGCGGGCCTGATCGAGCCGCCGGGGGCGATCTGGGCGATGCGGCCGGCCTCGACCAGCACGTCCTGGTCCTCGCGCGGCGCCCCGCCCAGGCCGTCGATCACCCTCACCTTCCGGATCAGGGTCGGACCGGTGTAGGCATAGCGCGGCTTTTCCGGATTGACCGGATAGGGCGGGTTGCGCAGGCCCGTGGCCGGGTCGATCGGCCCGAGCGTCGCCTCGTCCGCCCCGCTCGCCGCGGCCGAGGCCGTCGACATCACGCTGGGGGTGGTCCAGCCCTCGGCCCGCGCCCGGCCAGCGTGGGAGAGGTCGAGCATCGCCCCGAGGGCGCAGGTCGCCATGAGCGCGACGACGCCGCCCGCCTTCTTCGCCGTCTTCATTTCAGCCTCTCCGATCATCGTCCAGGATCATCCGCGACGCCCGCTCGGCGATCATGATCACCGGCGCATTGGTGTTGCCGGTGGTGATCGTCGGCATCACCGAGGCGTCGACCACCCGCAGCCCGTCGACGCCCCGCACCCTGAGCCGCGGGTCGAGCACCGCGTCGGGCCCGCCCATCCGGCAGGTCCCGCAGGCGTGATAGCCCATGAAGGCGTGATCGCGGACGAACCCGGTCCAGTCCGCGTCGCTGGCGTCGCTGGCCGGCGCCTCGTCGCTCACCACATGGCGGCGGAAAGCTTCGGCCTGGTAGATCCGCTTGGCGAAGCGGGCGCCGCCGGTCAGGCGCGCCAGGTCGCCGTCGGGCAGCAGGCGGTGCGCGATGACCGGCGCGGCGGCCGGATCGGCGCTCGACAGGCTGACCGTCCCGCGGCTTTCCGGATTCATCAGGCAGGGAATGATGGTGACGGCCGGGTGGGGCGCGATCTTGTATTCCCCGTTCGCCTCGTCGGGCGCGTAGCCGAACGGAGAGAAGATGATCTGGAAGTCCGGCCAGGGCCGGGTCTCGCCCAGGCGCGCGAACGCCTGCGCCGCGCCGACCGCGGCGGTCGCATAGCCCTTGCCCAGGGCGAGCCACTTCAGCCCGTGCCAAAGCTTGCCCAGCAGATGGTAGTCCGAATTGAAGGTCGGGGTGTTGACCCGCACCGGCATCATCACGCACGCGTGTTCCTGCAGGTTGCGGCCGACCTCGGGCTGGTCCAGCGCCACCGGCACGCCCAGGCCGAACAGTTGCTCGGCCGGCCCGACCCCCGACAGCATCAGAAGCTTGGGCGAGGCGATGGCGCCGGCCGCCAGGATCACCTCGCGCCGGGCCGAGAGGCGCACCGAGACCCCGTCCAGCCGCACCTGCACGCCGACGGCGCGGCGATCTTCGATGACGACCCGCTCGACCGTCGCTCCGGTGCGCACGGTCAGGTTCGGTCGGCGCCGCGCGGGGGCCAGGAAGGCGCCCGACGTGTTGGCCCGCCGGCCGCGCCGCTGGGAGACCTGGACGTGGCCGACGCCCTCTTGCCGCTCGCCGTTGGAGTCGGGGTTGAACGGCAGTCCGCACTGCTGGGCCGCCTCGATGAAGGCTTCTGTCAGGTGGTGCGGGACGTTGAAAGGCGCGACGTTCTGGGGCCCGCCGCGGCCACGATAGGGGTTGGGGGGCCCCTCGAAGTTCTCCACCGAGCGGAAGGCGTCGAGGACGCTCCGGTAGTCCCAGCCTTCGCAGCCCTGCGCCGCCCAGCTGTCGAAATCCGCCGGATTGCCGCGGACGTACATCATGCCGTTGATCGAGCTGCCGCCGCCCAGCACCTTGCCCGCAGGCCAGATGTCGGCGGCCTCGCCCCGGGTGGCGTCGGGCTGGGCCTGGTAGCGCCAGTTGAACTTGTCGACGCCGGTCAGCAGCAGGGCCGGGACCTTGATGTGCAGCGAGCCATCGCCGCCGCCGGCCTCCAGCAGCAGCACCCGGCGGTCGGCCGCCTCGGACAGGCGGGCGGCGAGCACGCAACCCGCCGAACCGCCCCCGACGACGATGTAGTCGAACTGCTCGCTCACCCGACCACGCCTTTGCCCAGCCTACCCGCTAATAGTCGTAGTGCAGCGACAGGCCCACCGTCCTCGGGCGGCCGATGACCTCGCGGCCGTCCGATAGTTCGGTGTCGACCAGGATCAGCTGGTGGGCGTCGAACAGGTTGTTGGCGAAGGCCTCCGCTCGGATCTGCGAGGTGAGGTTCAGGCCGACGCGAAGATCGACCACCGCGTAGTCCCCGGCCGCCTGGGCGCCGCCGGAGGCGCCCGGGAAGCGGTTCAGGTAGCCGGAGACGTAGCGCGCGTCCGTCCGGGCGAAGCCATCATGGCCGGCCAGATTGAAGTCGTACTGCAGGGCGCCCTGAACGGTCCATTGCGGGATGCCCGGCAGGCGGTCGCCGGACTTGCCGCCGACCCCGCTGTCACGCGGCGAATCCTGGGTCAGGCGGGCGTCCGTGTAGGAGGCCGACATGTCGGCCGTCAGGTCCGAAGTCACCCGCCAGGTCAGGCTCAACTCGACGCCCTGGCTCTTGGCGTTGCCCGCGTTGGCCGAAAAGCTGAAGCCGCAGGTCGGCAGCAGGAAGCTGGTCTGGATGTTCGACCAGTCGATGTAGTAGAGCGCCCCGTTCAGCGTCACCCGCCCCTGCGCCAACCGCTGCTTGGCGCCGACCTCATAGCTCCACAGGCTGTCGGACTTCACGGCCGAGGGCACGGAGGACAGGCCGAGGCTGGCCAGGTCCGCCCCGCAGGTGGACGGCACCGTCTGGTTGGGCGCGCCGAGCCGGAAGCCCTTGGACGCGCTCGCGTAGTACATCAGGTCGCTGTCCGGCTTGTAGTCGAGTTCGAACTTCGGCGTGGTCACCGTCTCGGAGTCCGAGATGGCGTAGGAGGTCAGGCCGCCGTTGAACAGGCCATCGGACAGGGCGTTGGTGTTGGTCTGATAGTGGGCCACCCGCACCCCGGCGGTCGCCGAGAAATGGGGCAGGAACTCGTAGGTGACCTGGCCGAAGCCGGCGACCTGGTCGGCCTTGTCGTGGTCGTCGCGCCGGAACAGCGTGTCGCCCGCGCTGGCCGGACCCGGCAGGGAGCCCAGCGCGGTCAGCAGGGTGGTGAACTCGGTCAGCGACTGGCTGGTCCCGTTCCACTTCAGGTTCTGGGTCGCGGTCGCGGTCTCGTGCTCGTAAAAGGCGCCGGCCAGCCAGTTCAGCCGGGTCGCCCCCTCGGACGCCAGCCGGATCTCCTGAACGAAGGTCTTGTTTTCGTTCTGATCGTGCAGCGACAGCGGCGAGTCGAGGAAGAAGGTCGAGACGTCGCGATCCTGCCCCTGGGTGCGCGTCATGTACGAGGTGGCCGAGGTCAGCGAGGCCGGGCCGAAGTCGTAGCTGGCCACCGCCGTGAACAGGCTGAAGGTGTCGTCCAGCCGCTCGGCGATCATCCGCGACTGCTCGTAGTAACCCTGGGAGGGCAGGTTCTCGGGCAGGCCGTCGCCGATCGATTTCTGGTACAGGGCGCCCAGGGTGACCTTGAACCGGTCGTTCGGCTTGAACGCCAGATAGGCGCGGCCACCGTCCGTGTCCGTCTGGTTGGCGTTGGCCTGGTGGCGAGCCGGCACGCCGAAGCTCGAGACGCCGACGTCGGTCCACGACAGGCCCCCGAGCGCGGCCACCGGCTTCGACGGATCGGGCGATCCGGCGTAGTCGTTACGGATATAGCCGGCGTCCTGGTAGCGGTAGCCGACCAGGCGGGCGGCGAAGTCGTCGCCGAGCGGCAGGTTCACCGCGCCCGCGACGTCATAGCCGGTCCCGCCGTGCGCGGTGTTGGACACCGACGCCTCCAGGTCCGCGCCATAGACGCCGAACCGCGGCTCGTTCGGCACGATCTTGACCGCCCCGCCCATCGAGCCCGCGCCATAGAGGGTGCCTTGCGGCCCCCGCAGGATCTCGACCCGGCCGACGTCGAAGGTCTTCAGGTCGGGAAAGCCGTAGGCGCCGAAGCCCAGGCCGTTGTTCACCGGCGCTTCGCCGAAATAAAAGGCGACGGTCGGGTTCTCGAATTCGCTGGTGGTGGCGACGCCGCGGATGACCACCTGGTTGCGGGCCGGGCCGCGGTCCTCGATCACCACGCTGGGCTGGGCCAGCAGGTAGTCGCCCATGGCCTTCAGCCCCTGCTTCTGCAGGCTATCCTGGGTCAGGGCGGTGATGCTGATCGGCACGTCCTGCAGCCGCTCGCTGCGCTTCTGGGCCGTAACGATGACTTCCGCGACCGTCGGCGCGGCGCCGGATGCGGCCGGCGCCTCGGCCAAGGCCGCCGGGGCCCAGGCCGCGCAAGCCGCCAAAGCCGAAGCCTGCAGCAGAAAAACCCGCTTCAACCCGCCGCGGACGGCGCCCACTTTGACCGTGACCTTCATATCGCCCCTCTGATCCCGTCTTCGAGCCACGACCTGATCGGCCGTTTCGTTGCAGCTCGACTTTAACCAGACGCACCGCACCCGCCTTTGGGGGAGCGACGAACATCTTTGCACGGCCCATTAACTGGGTCGGCCGACATGGAACTCGACCTTCTTCCAGGCGGCGTAGGCCTTCAGCCCCTCGATCCCGGTCTCCGCGCCGAAGCCCGAGGCCTTGCGGCCCTCCTGCGGCAGCGAGAAGCCGGGTCCCTCGTAGGGCGCGGCGGTGGCGCGCACGATCACCTCGCCGGCGCGGATCGATCGCGCCGCGGCCTGGGCGCGCGCCAGGTCGCGGGTCCAGACGGTGGCCGCCAGGCCATAGACGGTGTCGTTGGCCAGGGCGATGGCCTCGGCGTCGTCGGCGAAGCCCTCCACAACCATCACCGGGCCGAACACCTCCTCGCGCCAGAGGACGCTGTCGCGGCCGACGTCCTGGAAGACGAACGGCGCCATCCCGGCGCCCTGGTGGCCGGCGAGCGCAGCCAGGTCGCCCAGGATCGGGCGGCGCCCCTCGGCGGCGGCCGCGCCGAGATAGCCGGACACCCGCTCCCATTGGCCGCGGCTGGCCAGGGGGCCGAACTCGACGGCGGGGTCCAGCGGATCGCCGGGCGTGCGCCGTGCGGCCTCGGCGAGGATGGCCTCGACCAGCCGGGCCTTCAGCCCCTGCTGGACGATCACCCGGGTGCGGGCGACGCAGACCTGCCCCTGGTTGAACAGGGCCTCGCCGCAGATGTGGGCGGCCAGTCCCTCGATGTCGGCGACGTCGTCGAACACCACGGTGGGCGACTTGCCCCCGCATTCGAGCAGCAGCGGCTTGCCGTTCGAGGCGCCCGACAGCTGCAGCAGGCGCCGGCCGGTCGCCGTCGAGCCGGTGAAGCTGAGCATGTCGACGTCGCCGTGCAGCGCCAGCGCCTCGCCGACCGTACGACCCAGGCCGGGCGTGACATTGACGACGCCGGGCGGCACGCCCGCCTCGATGGCCAGCTCGGCCAGGCGCAGGGCCGAGGCGCTGGACAGCTCCGACGGCTTGAGCACCACCGTATTGCCGGCCGCCAGAGCCGGCGCGATCTTGATCACGGCGTTGACCAGCGGGAAGTTCCACGGCGCGATGGCCCCGACGACCCCGCGCGGCTCGGGCGTGCTGAACGCCAGGACCTCAGGCTCGGTGTTGGCCACCACCCCCTGCAGCCGGTCGACCTGCTCGGCGCAAAAGCGGGCGAAGGCGGGCGCCAGTTCGCCGGCGTCCTGCAGGGCCAGGGCGATCGGCTTGCCCATTTCCAGGCTGTCGAGCAGCGCCAGCTCCTCGGCCGCCTGGGCGATCCTGTCGGCGAAAGCGCCGAGCACGGCCTTGCGGCTGAACATTCCAAGACCCGACCAGCGTCCGTCGTCGAACGCCGCACGCGCCGCCCGAACCGCCCGGTCCACGTCGGCCGCGTCGCCGACCGAAGCGGTGGCGAGCGTCGCCCCGGTCGCCGGGTTGCGCACCTCGAACGTCTCGGCCGCGGCGCTGTCGACATAGGCGCCGTCGATGAACGGACGCAGGTTCCAGTCGATCGCATCGGCCCGGGAACGCCAATCGTCGGAAGTCGGGGCCATGTCGGTCACTGAATCCTTTGCGCGGCCGCGTGGCCGGAAGCGAAAGGGCAAAGGCTGCCATGATCGCGATGCGCCGACTTTTGGCGCGGCCTGAAACTCCTTTGCGTGAGCCGCGCCGCAAACGAGATCCTCGGCCGCGCATAAGCGGCCGGGGCGCTGGCGGCCTAGCGTGGCCCGACCTTGCAGCCCGCCGCCGGACGCCCATGACCTCGCTCCTGATCAAGAACGCCCTCGTCTTCGACGGCGAGGCCGACGCCCTGGCCGGCGAGCGCGACATCCTGGTCCGGGACGGGCGGATCGAGGCGATCGAGGCGCGGATCGGCGGCGGCGCCGACCGGGTGCTCGAGGCCGCCGGCCGGGTGGCCATGCCCGGCCTGATCGACGCCCATTTCCACGCCAACGCGCCATTGACCGATGTGGCCGCGGCCGACCGGATGGCGCCGGCGCTGCTGGCCCAATACGCCCGCGCTAACCTCGAAGGCGCTTTGCTGCGCGGATTCACCACCGTCCGCGACGCCGGCGGCGCCGACGTCGGCCTGGCGCAGGCGGTCGAGCGGGGCCTGATCGGGGGACCGCGTCTGTTCTTCGGCGGCCGGGCGCTCAGCCAGACCGGCGGGCACGGGGACCTGCGCGACCCGCACGACGTGCACGCCTGCGGCTGCGCCCTGCTCGGCTCGCTGACCCAGGTGGTCGACGGCGTGGAGGCGGTGCGCCGGACCGCGCGCGAGGAGCTGCGCCACGGCGCCTCGCACATCAAGCTGATGATGTCGGGCGGGGTGCTGTCGGATTCCGATCCGATCTGGATGGCCCAGTTCGCCGACGAGGAGGTCGCCGCCGCCGTGATTGAGGCGGAGCGCTGGCGCGCCTATGTGATGGCCCACGCCCACACCGCCGAGGCCGCCCTGCGCTGCGCCCGGCTGGGCGTGCGCAGCGTGGAGCACGGGACGCTGATCGACGCGCCGACGGCGCGGCGGCTGGCCGACAGCCCGATCTATGTGGTGCCCACCCTGACCATCATCGACAGCCTGCTGCGCGGCGACGCGGTCGCCCTGCCCGAGCGCAGCCGGGACAAGCTGGCCGCGATCGCGCCGCACGCCTTGGCGGCGGTGGAGGCCTGCGCCCAGGCCGGCGTGAGGCTGGGGCTGGGGACCGACCTTCTGGGCGAACTGCATCCGCGCCAGGCGCGCGAACTCGTGCTGCGGGCGCAGGTGCAAAGCCCGCTCGATGTGCTGAAGTCCGCGACCTCGGTCAACGCCGCCCTGATCGGCCGCCCGGGCGAACTCGGGGTGCTGAAGGCGGGCGCCCTGGCCGACATCCTGCTGGTCGAAGGCGATCCGATCCGCGACATCGGCCTGCTGGCCGAACCGCAAACGGGTCTGGCCGCCATCATCAGCCGTGGCCGGCTGGTGCGTGAGGCGCTCGGCCGCTGAACGGCCCTCAGGCCGCCCGGAAGGCCCTCGGCGACTGGCCGAAGCTGCGCTTGAAGGCGGTGGCGAAGTTCGCCGGGTGCTCGTAGCCGATCTCCAGCGCGATCTGGGTCACCGGAAGGTTGGTTTCGCGCAGCAGGAAGCTGGCGCGCTCCATCCTGACCTTGCGCAGGTAGTCGAACACGGTGAGGCCGAACCGGCCCTTGAACTGGTGGGTCAGCTTCGACTCGTTGGTCCCGGCCTCACGCGCCAGCTGGGCCATGGACAGCGGCTCGGCGAACCGCTGCTCGATGAACAGCCTCACCGCCTCCAGGCGCTCCCCGTCGACGCAGCTCAGCGGCAGGCGCCCGCTCGCGCCGCTTTCGAGCGCCTCCAGCCGTCGGAAGAACTGGTACATCAGCTCGAAAGCCCGGGCCTGGACCTCCAGCCGCCGCAGGCCCCAGGTGCGGCCCCGCAGGATCGCCTCGGCCGCGCTGACGATCTCGCGATTGGGCTCGAAGCCGAGACTGAAGAAATCGCTCGCCTCGCCGTTCAGCAGGGCCGAGAGCGGCGCCGGCAGGTCGGCCGCCGTTTCGGCCAGCATCTCCCGCAGATAGTCGACCTCGCACATCAGCGTCACGGCGCGTTGCGCGGCGCCGGAGACATAGCGCTCGACCTTGGCCATGCCGGCCACCTGGTGGACGACGCAGGCGCTGGCGCCGCCGACGGAAAAGGCCCGGTCCGCGCCCAGCGAGAAGGCGCCGCCGCCGGTCAGCTGGAAGTTCAGCTTGACCACGTCCTTGTCGACCCAGGTGTGGAACTCCCGGCCGCGCGAGACGAAGTCGCTGACCGCCACGACGACGCTGGGGTGGATGTGGAACAGCTCGATCTTCCCAGCCGCCATCGCCGGGTCGAACACCGCCGACGCCGCGTCCGGATGCGAATCGTCGAAAGCGCGGATCTCGTCCACGCCCAGGGCGGCGACCAGGTTCGGACTTGGCGGGATCAGGCGCTGTTCGGCGATCAATCGTCGGTCCTCGATTGGGTGTCTTGGCCTAGGGAACCAACCCGACGGAAGTTTCCCGCGCCGCATCCGGCGCCACAAGCTGCGCCTTCGCCGCAGCCGCGCGGTCGCCCGCGATCGGCCACAGGAGCGCTAGGCTGCCCAGGCTGAGCAGGGCGGCGACCGCCAGCATCGGCCCGAAGCCCCGCCCGACCAGGCCCGCGGCGAGAGCGGGACCACCGGCGACGCCGAGACCGGTCACGGTCGACAGCAGCGCGGCCACCGTGCCGTCCGCGTCCACCCGGGCCGCGGCGGCGAACTGCGGCGCGGTCACATAGTTCCAGGCAAAGGTGATGACGCAGACCGCCAGCGCATAGGCGACCAGTCCCGGATGGAAGATCAGCGCCGCCATCCCGGCCGCCGTCGCCAGTGATCCGAGCAGGAGGCCGAGACGCACGGGCGCGCGGCCCGCCGCGACGCTGGCGGTCAGGGCGCCGCCGATCGCGACCACCTGGCTGGCCGCAAGGATCGAAGCGACGGCCTTGGCGTCCAGCCCGCCGCTAACGCCGATCCGCTCGGCGTAGGTCCACACCGCGCCGACCGCGGCGAAATAGGCCCCGACCCCGCCGAGGGCCAGCAGGGCGGAACGATCGAGCAGGATCTGGGTCAGCCGGCGCCGCGCGCCCGCCTCGGCCCCGCCCTCCCCGGCCGGCCGCTCCCGCGGCTCGGCCATGGCCGCCGCCGCCCCGATCAGTCCGACCAGAGTCAGCAGACCGTAGGCCGCGCGCCAGTCGAAGCGGCTGAACAGGGTCGGCAGGAGCTCCAGCCCGGCGGCGCCGAACAGGAGCTGGGCGAGGGTGAAGATGGCGAAGTTGCGCTCGGCGCGGGCGGTTCGCGACAGGCCGCCATAGCAGGCCGCCAGCGCGCCCCCCGCCGCGACGCCCGCCAGTCCCCGCGCCACGAACAGCATCGACGCCGCGCTGACCGCCATGCTGAGCAGATTGGCCGCCACCAGCGCCGCCAGGGTCCACAAGGTGACCTGCTTTCGGCTGGCCCGCCGCAGGGCGAGCGCGCCCAGGACGGTGCCGAGCGCCAGGCCGCCGAGTTCGGTGGACGCGATCAGGCCCAAGGCGGCGTCCGACAGGCCAAGCGCCGGCCCCAGCGCCCCGAGCACGAGGGGCAGAAGGGCGAACGAGGCCGCCGCCGACACGCCCGGCGCGACCAGAAGGCCCAGCCCCACGATTCCCTCCTGGCCGGATGCGGGCGTCGCCGTGGTCATCGACCCGCCGGGCCTTCCGTGCGTCGCGGGCGCTCGAAGCTTCGATTCTCAACGGGGTTTGCGGCCATGACCTTCCTGCGTCGGCGCCGGCCAGCGATGCGGCCGCGCCCCTCGAACTTGCCAATAGGACAACACAATTTCCTAAATTGGAAAAGCATATCTCGCCGCCGGCGCGATTCGCGCTAGGATATGCGCTGATGGCAGGCGATGGAGGCGGTCGGCCGATGAACAAGTCGTCTGGCCGGCTCGGACGGACCCGGGCGGCGAAACCTGGCGGCGCGGTGCGTACGATCCGGACCCGGAACGGCTGGACCCTGGCCGAGGCGAGCCGGCGCACCGGCCTGCCCGTCTCGACCCTGTCGAAGATCGAGAACGACAAGGTCGCGCTCAGCTACGACAAGATCGCGCGCATCAGCGAGGGCTTCGGGATCGACATCGCGACCCTGTTCGCCGCCGAGGCTCCTACCCCGGCCATCGCGATCGCCCCGATCACCGGCCGGCGCAGCATCACCCGGCGAGGGCAGGGAAAGTTCATCGAGACGCCGAATTATCGGCATCTCTATCCCGCAGAAGACATTTTGAACAAAAAGTTCGTCCCGATCGTCGCCGAGATCAAGGCGCGCACAATGGAGGAATTCGGCGACTTCATCCGCCACAACGGCGAGGAGTTCGCCCAGGTGCTGGAAGGCACGGTGGTGCTGCACACCGACCTCTACGCCCCGACGGTGCTGGAGACCGGCGATTCGATCTACTTCGACAGCTGCATCGGCCACGCCTATCTCGCCGGCTCGGACCAGCGCTGCGTGCTGCTCTCGATCTGCTCGACCAACGAGTCGATCGCCGACGCCGAGTCTTCCGAGGGGGGAGATTTCGATCGATCCCATCGGCCCCGGCGCGGTTGACGGCGCAGGTCGCCGTTCGGGAGTTTTCCATTATAGAAATTTTCTCCATTTCAGCTATTTGAAGCGGCGCACCCATCGCCCAGCGGAGAGTTCGATGCCAGGACAGCCCTCATCAAGCCTGACCCGAGCGGGGCGTCGCCAGGGAGCGCGGTCGTGACCGAGGCGGACGTCATCGTCATCGGCGGCGGCATCGCCGGCGTCTCCGTGGCCGCCGAGCTTTCGCGCGCGCGCCGGGTGGTGTTGCTGGAGCGGGAGACCCAGCCGGCCTTCCACGCGACCGGCAGGTCCGCCGCCCTGTTCTCGGAGATCTACGGCGGCCCGCCGATACGGGCGCTCTCGCGCGCCAGCCGGGCCTTCTTCACCGGCCCGCCGGACGGCTTCGCCGACGCGCCCCTGGTCACGCCGCGGGGCTCGCTGTTCATCGCCCGGCCGGACCAGGGCGCGGCGCTGGCGGCTTTCGCAGGCGAGGCCGACGTCGCTGGCGCGACCCGCATGGTCTCGGCGGCCGAGGCGATCCGACTCTCGCCGCTGCTTCGGCCGGACTACGTGGATGCGGGGATTCTCGAGCCCGACTCCGCCGACATCGACGTCCACGGGCTATTGACGGGCTACCTGCGTCTGCTGAAGGCCAACGGCGGCGTCCTGGTCGCGCCGGCGCCCGTCACCGCGCTGGAACCCGGCGCCGCCGGGTGGCGGGCGACCACGCCGGCCGGCGCCTTCACCGCCCCCGTGGTGATCAATGCGGCCGGAGCCTGGGCCGACGAGGTGGCCGCCCTGGCCGGGCTGCGCCCGCTGGGCCTGCAGCCGCTGCGCCGCACGGCCCTGACCGTCGAGGCGCCGCAGGACGCGGCCGTCGCCGCCGCCCCGCTGACCATCGATATCGACGAGCAGTTCTACTTCAAGCCCGACGCCGGACGGCTGCTGCTGTCTCCCGCCGACGAGACGCCCAACCCACCCTGCGACGTCCAGCCGGACGAGTGGGACGTGGCCGTCGCCGTCGACCGGGTCGAGACCGCCACCCGCCTGCAGGTCCGCCGCATCCAGGCCAAATGGGCCGGCCTTCGCACCTTCGCCCCTGACCGCGCGCCGGTGATCGGGTTCGACCCGCGCGCGCCGGGCTTCTTCTGGCTGGCGGGCCAGGGCGGCTATGGCATCCAGACGGCGCCGGCCAACGCCCGGCTGGCCGCGGCCCTGGCCCTCGGCGCGCCGCCGCCGCCGGACATCGCCGAGGCCGGCCTGGACCTCGAAACCGTCTCGCCGGCGAGGCTGGCCGGTCGGGCGGAGGCAGACTAGACGAGTGCCTTGGCCCGGAACTGTCGACTCAGGCGCACGGCCAGGTCGGCGACCTGGTTTCGGATGTCGGGCACGGCGATGATCTCCCAGAACACGCCCCGGGTGATCGGCCCCACCGCATAGAGCCTCGGATCGGCGGTCCCATCGGCGCCGACGACGCGGTTGTCGCCGTCGACCTCCAGGCCAAAGCCGAGGGCGTCGGGCCTTACCGCGCCGGTCTCGACCAGGCCTCGCAGCAGGGGCTCGCTGGAGCGCGCAAGATCCCCGCCCGGGCCCGTGCAGTTGACGATGCGGTCGGCGCGCGCGGTCTCCTCGCCGCCGCCGCGACGCCGCCAGCGGATCGCGACCGCATCCCCCTCGGCCTCGACCCCGAGGATGCGCCTTGCGGCCACGGTCAGGCGGCCGTCGCCGGCCATGGCCTCGATCCGCTCGGCGGTCTCGGGCGCCATGCGGTGGCGGTGAACGTCCCACCACGGACGCAGATGGCGCAGGAACCGCCGGCGCTGGGCGAGCGGCGCGCCGCGCCAGAGGGACTGGGTCACGGGGCGCAGCTCGTCGATCGCGGCGCGCCAGCCGATCGTCCCCGCGCGCCGTCGCACCTGCCGGACGAGCCCCGAAAGCGTCGCCGCCTGCGGCGCCGGAGCCTCTCCGGCCAGGTAGGGCGCGCCCTCGTGCCGGCGCGGCGTGAGACCTCGCCTGGATATCGCCAGGACCGACGCGACGCCGCCGCGCGTCTCCAGCGCCATGGCGACGTCCACCATGGTCAGGCCCGTCCCCAAGAGCACGACGCGCGAGGCTGCGGACAGGCCGTCGAACGCGCGGCGCGCCCAGGGATCCGGGACGTACAGGTGCGCTGGCAGCTCGCCGAGGCCGACGCCCGGCAACGGGCCCGGGGGCGGATTGCCGGTCGCCAGCACCAGCGCATCCACCACGAGGCTGTGTCCCATCGCGAAGGTCAGGACGAGGCCATCCGGCCGATGCTCAAGGCGCGTAGCCTCGTCGTGGACCAGAACCAGGCGCTGGGCGCCGTCCGGACGCGCGACCGCCGCCTGCAGCATCGAAGACAGATACCGCCCATAGGTCTCGCGGGCGATGAAGGCGGACGGACCGACCTCACCGCAACCGGGCTGGCAAGCCAGCCAGTGCTGGAGATGCAGGGGCTTGTCGGGCCACGCCGACATATTGCCGACGCGCACGTTCAGCAGGTGCGCCGGATCGTGGGCGCCGTAGGCCAGGCCCCGGCCGAACCCCGGCGCGCGCTCGATCAGCAGGATGCGAAGGTCCGCAGGCCCGGCCTGCAGCAGATGCAAGGCCAGCAGCGAGCCGCTGAACCCGGCGCCCACGATCGCCACGACCGGCCTATTGCGCACGCCCAACACCTCCGGCCGCCCTCAAAGGACCGATCCGTGGCGCAAGGGCTTCGATCGCCATGTCGCGTCCACGCGCCGCCTCAGGTCCAGACGTCGTGATCGGCCGCAATCGCCTGGGCCTCGCAGAACTCCTTCAGCGCCTCGAGCGCATCGGACCGGCCAGCGTAGCGTTCCATCAACAGCGCGAGCGCCAGCCGCGCGACCGCGGGCGGCGAAAGCCGCAGGCTCGCCTCGTGGTCGTCCTCGCCCCAGGCCGCGCGGTCGCTCGCGCCCATCTCGTGCCGCCTGACCTCAAGCCCGCCGTCGGGCGCGAAGCGGACGTCGACGCGGCCGTATCGGGCGCCGTCCGCGAACCAGACATTCGCTCCCGTGCGTTCGTCGCCCAGTCGCATGGCCAACCTCACACCGCCGCCTTCGAATAGCGCGGCGCGCGAAGCGGCCGCCGACGCTAAATACATATTATTTCTACCGATTTGATATCATTTATTTCGCGCCGTGAGCGTCACGGGTGAGTGATGGGCCGGGCGGCCGCGCCGGCCCGGTTGCTGGAAGGGGCCGGCCAAGCGTAGATGTCTTCCTGAACGGGACTGGGGCGGGCGGATTCGATTGGATCAGGAACAGACTCAAGTCGTGACCTTCGCGCGCACCGTGTCGGTCGCGTTGGACGAGCGGGTCCACTGCCTCGAAGTGGTCAGCGGCGCCGACGTGGGCCGCCGGCATGTGATCGGCCCGTCGGGGATGATGATCGGACGGGCGCCGCCGTCGGACCTGATCCTCGCCGATTCCGAGATTTCGCGCGGGCACTGCCGCCTGGCGCTGAATGGCGAGGACCTCTTCGTCACCGACCTGAACTCCACCAACGGGACCTTCGTCGACGGCGTGCGCGTGCAGCAGCCGACCCTCGCGCCGGTCGGGGCCGTCATCCAGGTGGGCCGCCAGTCCCTGAAGCACGAGTGGCGGACGCGGCGGGAGATCCTCCAGTCCGACGAACTCGACCGCGACCTGGAAAAGGCCAATTCCTACGTGCAGGCGCTCCTGCCGCCGCCCCTGACCGAGGGCGCGATCCGGGCCGATTGGCGCTACGAGCCGTGCGCCAAGCTGGGCGGCGACGCCTTCGGCTATGGCTGGCTGTCCGACCACCAGTTCATCGGCTACCTCATCGACGTCTCCGGCCACGGCGCCGGCGCGGCCCTGCACAGC
>JARLIQ010000019.1 GCA_031291645.1 Caulobacteraceae bacterium
CGATCTAGCCTGTGGAGCGAATGGCGAAGTCCTGCCCGCTCCATTTCTTCGCGCACTGTGGCGAGTAGGCGGCGCACATCGTCCGATCCGCCAACCAGCTCAAGGCCATGGCCCCACATGCCAACCCGACCAAGGAAGTGGCCGAGATCGGCGAGATTCTCTGCCCTGTATCGTTCCACGATGTCCCAAAGGCTCCACAACCGGCCCGGTTTGGCGCGAGTGGTCATGCTAGTTCCCCAAGTCGGGTTTGCAAAAGATAATATCGCCCAAGAGCGGGCCACCAACGGTGGTGACGCAGTTTCGATTTCACGAGTTAGCGGGCCCGAACCAATATGCCGGGGGACCGTCAGAAGACCATGTCCGAGTTCATGACGGCACCTGCCGCACCGCAGGCAGTGCCCCCTACCGCCAATAAGCGAACGCCCTTAGGGCGTGTCGAATAATTGCACGATCGACGTCGCCAAGGCTGCCAAGTCGCTTAGTGCTGAGGTGACAGGGCGGCTTGGGAGAAGCTCCGCCTCGTTAAACGTTATCTGCAACGCCATCTGAAACCCGCTGTGCGCTGCATCGATCCTGGTCCAGGCGATGACGGCATCTTCCTGGAATCCAGGCCAGATATTTGGGAAGCCAAGTCCCGACCGTTGAGCTTCAGGCGTGACGACGATGCTGGAGGGGACAAGGCGTACGCCGATGAGTCGGCGATGTTTGCGGGTGATGTCGAGCTTGTGGAGCGCAACCAGTGCATCGTTGCCCCCAGAGTAGGGTTTGACTGATTCAATGATCTCGCGCTCGGTGGGCGGTAGCCCCTTGATCAATGCTGTACCCTTGTACCCACGCCCACTCGCAAACTCAGCGGCGCTTTTGGCCACGGGGAAATACATATCATCAGGCTTGGGTATGCAGTGACGGTGGGCAAGCGCAGTCGCGAGCAGATCGAGGCTGCTACGGATGCTGTTGATGATTGCGCCGACTTCCGCGTTGATAATTGGAGGAAGTGGTTTGACGTCGCGCAACTTGATGAGCGTTTGGCTCATCTCGGGATGAGGTTCCTCAACCCACCGATAGGCACCCTGGTTGAACCACGACGCGACGCGTCGGTCCAATAGGGGGAGTTGGTCGATAGCCCAGTCAATGGCTGCTCGGGCGTCCAGAAGGTCGTCACGCATTGCGATCACTTTGCTAGTCCGGTCAGTGCTGCGACCATCCAACCCATAGCGGCCGTAGAGGGGGTCTAGCACTCGTTGCGGGCCGGGGAGGAACGAGTAGTTTGGGTCTGCGGAAGTACCCTCGGATGGACGGAACGTCTGCGCTTGGGGAACTAGTTGCTGGAGATCGGGTCTGATGAGCGACATGGAGTCTGGCTGGATTTGTTCGGTGTGCGAGACACCAATGCCACCCGGCCCAAGAGTTCCCTGCCCAAGTTGCGGCGGCATCCCGCGAACCACCGGGGTCATCCTTCAGTCGGAGACCAAGGCGGTCTCGAAGGTGCGCATGCGCAAGAAGGACCCGACTTTATCTTCGAAGAAGAACCCTCGGGTCGACCAGATGGTCGGTCAGGAATTGCGAGTCTCTACGGGTGAGCACGTACAAAAGGAAAGGCGCATAGATCGCGAGGCAGACGCCTACCGTGAGATTGTGACTGATGCGCAGGGCAACGTTATCCACCACGACGAAGGCAAGCTGTCGGACCACAAAGGCCACGGCTCAGACAAACCGAAGCTCTAGTTCATCACTGGCGGCCCACCCGCCCCTACGACGCAGCGTACGGGTGGGGCGCTAGAAGGGCATTGCGACCAACCGCTGGCGCCTTGCGCGCCACGGCTTACTTCTTCCGGCGAGGCATATGCGGAAACTGCACTTTCGATTGACCGCTGTGCGGTTTCTGCATATTCTGATCGGATGTGGAGCGCGATGACAATGATCAATGATGAACCCGAATTGCTCAATCCCTACTTCATGCCGTTAATTCGGGAAAAGCTGGGATTTACTCAGGCAGAAACAGCAAGGCGGATCGGTCTTAGCCTGCGGGCTTACAGCGACCTCGAAAACCGAAAGACGCCACTCAGAAGGACGCACCTTATGGCAATGCGGCTCTTGACACTGGAGGAGGCTGTGGCGCGCCAGGATCGGAGCGTTGCAAATATCACTGTGCGCGAGCTAGCCGACGATTTCGCTCAACTGCCAGATTGATCGTGCTATCCAGCCGGCTCGCATCTTAGCTGTCGCGATCCGCTTTGGTATGATTGCAACAGCCATCCTCCGTAAGACGCAAGATTGAAACTGCTGCCTCACCCCACCAACGCCCCCAGTCACCGGCCCCGCCCTTTACCCGCGGCGCCTGTGGTGCTCTGCTCCGGTTGAGGGCCAGCCCGGCGGCCGGCCCGATGTCGCCTCGCCTCGGCCGCAGAAGCGGGAGTTGGCTTTCGGGGGCGGACGACGCTGTAGCCAGTGCGCTTGCTTGCCCACTTCCCTCCTGGCGAGGCGTCCTCCGATGAAGAACATCGCGGCTTTCTGCGACGGCACCTGGCAGCATATCGACCAGAGGAACCCGACGAACGTGGCGCTCCTCTGCCGCACGGTCACCGGCGAGACGGGGTCGGGGACGGCCCAGTTCGTCTACTACGACGACGGCGTCGGGGTCGGCCAAGGGGTGCTGGACGCGGCGACGCAGTTTGTCGGCGGCGCGTTCGGCGAGGGCTTGGACTACAAGATCGTCCGCGCCTACGAATTCATCTGCCTGAACTACGAGCCGGGCGACCGCCTGTTCATCTTCGGCTTCAGCCGGGGCGCCTACACCGCGCGCAGCCTGGCCGGGCTGCTGCGATGGGCCTGGATCCTCAAGCGGGCGGAGGCCACCCACGTCTTCGACGCCATGCAGCTCTACCGGTCGCATCCCTCGGCCGACGCGCCGCAGGCCGCGCAAGACGCCTTCGCCGCCGCGGCCCAGGCGTTCCGCGCCGCGCACTGCCACGACGCCCAGTCGTTCGTCGACGCGCGGGCCTACGATCCGGAGGACCCGGGCTCGCTGGTCCCGGCCGGACAGGACTGCGCCTGGATCCAATACCTCGGGGTGTGGGACACCGTCGGCTCGCTGGGCGTTCCCGACAACCTGCCCTTCGCGCCCCAGATCGACGCCCGCTACAAATTCTACGACACGAACCTGTCCAGGTTCGTCCGTTCGGCGCGCCACGCCGTGTCCATCGACGAGCAGCGGGTGACCTTCTCGCCGACGCTGATGACCAATGTCCCAGACCTGAACGCCAATGCGAGCGCGGGCGGCCTGGCCTACGACAAGCGTCCCTACCAGCAGCAGTGGTTCCCCGGCGGGCATGGCGGCGTGGGCGGCGGCGGGCCGGACGGCGGCCTCTCGCTGGCGCCCATGCTGTGGGTGGCCGAGGGCGCGGCGCGCGCCGGCCTCGGCTTCGACGCGGAGGCGCTGGCCGGCTACCAGGCCCAGGCCCACCCCGACGCGCCGTTCGCCGCCGCCGCCTTCGACCTCAACACCCTGGCGATGGACGTGATCGGCATGAAGCCCCGCCAGGGCCCGGACACCTTCGACGAGGCCTCGCTGTCGGCGCGGCTGCGCTGGAGCCGCCTGGCGGGCTACCGGCCGGCGCCGCTGGAGCGCGCGGCCGGCCTTGCGGGCCAGTTCGACGCCTGGCGCGCACCAGCGGGCGCCCCGGCCTACTACGAGCCCTGGCCGGCTCGCCGAGCGCCCGCCCTACGGCGGCGCGGGGACGGTGAAGCGGAACACGGTCCCGCCGCCGGCGTTGTCCTCGGCCCACAGCCGTCCGCCGTGCGACTCGATGATCGAGCGGCAGATCGAGAGGCCCACGCCCATCCCCGTGGCCTTGCTGGTCACGAAGGGCTCGAACAGGCGGGCCTTGATGTGGGGCGCGATGCCCGGGCCGGTGTCAGCCACGCGGACCTCGATCATCTCCCCGATCCGGGTCGTGCCGACCAGCAGCTTGCGCACCGGGGCGGCGTTCATCGCCTCGACCGCGTTGCGCACCAGGTTCACCAGCACCTGCTGCACCTGGATCTTGTCGACGAAGGCGGTCTCGGCGGCGGGATCGAGGGCGAACTCGGCCTTCACCCCCTGGCTGCGCGCGCCCACCAGGGCCAGGGCCGAGGCCTCGTCGATGATCTTGGGCAGGCTTTCGACCCGGCGGTCTGCGTCGCCCTTGCTGACGAATTCGCGCAGGCGGCGGATGATCTGGGCGGCGCGGTCGACCTGCTCGATCACCTTGCCGAAGGCGTCGGTCGCGCGTTCCAGCTCGCCCCGCTTCATCAGCCGCTCGGCGCCCGAGAGGTAGTTGTTGATCGCCGCCAGGGGCTGGTTCAGCTCGTGCGCCAGAGCGGAAGCCATCTGGCCCATTTCGCTCAGGCGCGAGATGTGCAGCAGTTCGGCCTGGGCTTCGTGCAGCCGCCGCTCGCTTTCCTGACGCTCCGTCAGATCACGGACAAAACCGGTGAACTGGTGGCGTCCCTCGATGATCACCTCGCCGACGGCCAGCTCCATCGGGAAGGTGCCGCCATCGCGCCGCTGGCCCAGGACCACCCGTCCGATGCCGATGATCCGCCGCTCGTTCGTGCGCATGTAGCGCGTCAGGTAGTTGTCGTGCTCCGAGCGGTAGGGCTCGGGCATCAGCATGCTGACGTTGCGGCCGATCACCTCCTGGGCCGTATAGCCGAACAGCCGCTCGGCCGTGGTGCTGAACGAGAGCATCACGCCGGCGTCGTCGATCATCACCATGGCGTCGGGAATGGTGGTCAGGATCGACAGCAGCCGCGCCTCGCTGGTGCGCAGCGCATCGTCGTTGGCCGCCAGGGCCTCGTTGGCGGTCTTGAGCTGGTCGATGATCCGCTGCTGCTCAAGGATGAAGGCGTCGCGCGCGCCCCCCTCCTGGCGCAGGCGCAGCACGTCGGTGACGTCTTCCACCCGGTGGATGATCCAGCGTACGGCGCCGTTCGCATCCGTCACGGGCGTGTTCAGCGGGCTCCAGTAGCGCTCCTCGAACGATCCGTCCGGGCGGCGCACGTCGTATTTCTGGACCGCCATGGCGTCCGGCTGCCGAAAGCGCAGGACCCGCTGCAGCGAAGCGCCGAGGTTCGTCGATCCGGTGGCGTCGGGCTCCTCCGGATTGTCGGGGAAGACCTCGAACAGGGGCTGGCCGACGATGGCGTCCCGCGTGGTCATCGTCGCGCGCAGATAGCCGTCGCTCGCGCCCACGATGGTCAGGTCCGGGTCGAGCACAAGATAAAGGCCAGGCGCCGCCTCGAACAGGGCGCGGAAGTCCGGTTCCTTGACCTGGTTCATCGAGTCCACGCCTTCCTTTAGCTCAGGGCCAGGGCGTCGGCGAGGTCCCGCAGCGACTCAAGGCGGATATGGGCCCGCTCGACGTCCGGCCGGCCCGCGTGCACGCAGCCCCACGGACCGCGGCGGATGAAGACGGCGGTCATGCCGATGTCCCGCGCGGGCAGCACGTCGTTGTCCAGCCGATCGCCGACATAGGCGATGGCGGGCGGCGCGCACCCGGCCGCGTCGACCACGCGCTGGAAGAAGGCCAGCGAGGGCTTCTCCACCCCCCAGCGGGCGGACGAGGCGATGAAGTCGGCGTCGATCCCCGCCGCGCGCAGCGCCTGTTCCGCCTCCTCCGGCTGGTTGCCGGCCAGGCCGATGCGATAGCCAAGGCGGCGCAGCTGCGTCAGGCACGGCAGGGCGTCGGGATAGAAGTCGCCGCTGGCGAAGCGATAGCGATAGCCCTCCGCCGCCCGCCGCCGCATCGCCGCCTCGACGTCGAAGCCCGGCCGGACCAGCTGGAAGACGGTGCGGTGATGCCAGCCCCGCTCGATCACGGCCCCCATGGCGGCGAAGAAGGTGAAGCGCGGAACGCCCATCCAGTCCGCCCACTCGCCCCAGTGGCGGGTCTCGTCGACCAGCGTCTCGCCGACGTCGAACACGACCGTTGTGATAGGCATCGCGCCGTCCCCCGACCGGGGACGCTAGCGCGACTCCCCTGCAGGCGACAGGGCTAGCGCGGCTGCAACTCCAGATGCCCGTCCTTCAGGGCGAAGACCCGGTCCATGTAGCGCGCCAGCTCCATGTTGTGGGTGGCGATCAGGATGGCGACGCCGGTGACCCGGGCCAGGTCGAACAGCGCCTGGAACACCGCGCCCGAGGTGTGCGGGTCGAGGTTGCCGGTGGGCTCGTCGGCCAGCACGACGCGGGGCTCGTTGGCCAGGGCGCGGGCGATGGCCACCCGCTGCTGCTCGCCGCCGGACAACTGGCCCGGCTGGTGGTTCAGCCGCTCGCCCAGGCCCAGGTGGGTCAGCAGCGCGCCCGCCCGCCGCCGGGCCGCGGCCCTGGACTGGCCGGCGATCATCTGCGGCAAGGCGACATTGTCCAGGGCGCTGAACTCGGCCAGCAGGTGATGGAACTGGTAGACGAAGCCGATCAGCCCCAGGCGCAGGCGCGTGCGCGCCCGATCGGTCAGCTTGGAGCAGTCCTGCCCCTCGATCATCACCCGCCCCTCGGTCGGATGCTCCAAGAGGCCGGCGGCGTGCAGCAGGCTGGACTTGCCGGAGCCGGATGGGCCGATCAGGCCCACCACCTCGCCCGGGAAGACGTCGAGGTCGACGCCGCGCAGCACCTCCAGCGCGCCCTCGCCGGTGCGGTAGGTGCGCGCCACGCCGCGTAAGGAGAGCACCGGCTCACTCATAGCGCAGCGCCTCCACCGGATCGATCCGCGCCGCCTGGAAGGCCGGCGGCAGGGTGGCGACGAAGGATATCAGCAGCGAGAAGACGCTGACGAAGCCGACCTCGCGCCAGTCCAGCTTGGCCGGGATGTGGGAGAGGAAATAGATGCTGGCGTCGAACACGTTGGCGCCGGTGACCCACTGCACGAAGGCCTGAATCTGCTGGATGTAGGCGCAGAACAGCACCCCCAGGACCAGGCCCGCGAGCGTGCCCAGCGCGCCGATGGCGGCGCCGGAGAGGAAGAAGATGCGCAGGATCGCCCCCTGCCCCGCCCCCATGGTGCGCAGGATGGCCACGTCGCGGCTCTTGTTCTTCACCAGCATGATCAGGCCGGAGATGATGTTCATCGCCGCGATGGCGACGATCAGCATCAGGATCAGCCGCATGGTGTTCCGCTCGACCTCCAGCGCGTTGAAGAAGGCCTGGTTCTGGTCGCGCCAGTCGGTGACCACGCCCAACGGGCCTGCGGCGCGGGCGACCTCGGGACGGACCTGGGCGGCCTTGTCGGGATCGTCGAGCTGGATCTCGATCTTGTCGACCGCCTCCTCCCGCCCGAAGAACAGCTGGGCCTGCTGCAGCGGCATGTAGATGAACGACTGGTCGTATTCGCTCATGCCGACGCTGAAGGTCCCTGCGACCGTGTAGGCCTTGCTGACCGGGGTCGCGCCAAAGGCGGTCGCGCCGGCCGAAGGCGAGGTCAGGGTCAGGACGTCGCCGGGCTCCACGCCCATGGAGGCGGCCAGGCGCGCGCCGACCAGGATCAGGTCGCCGCCGTAGTCGCCCTCACCGAACCCCTGGAGCGAGCCCTGCTTGATGTTGCCGGAGACGATCTTCATCTCGCGAAGGTCGCCGGGCGAAACCCCGCGCACTACCGCGCCGGCGGTATTGTTCGGCCCCTGGACCAGGGCCTCGGCCTCGACCATGGGGATGGCCTGGACCACGCCGGGAACGGCCCTGATCCGCTGGACCACCTGCGGACGGTCCGGCGAGGCCAGCACCTGGCCGGTGACGAACAGGTGGCCGTTGAAGCCCAGGATGCGGTCCAGGAGTTCGGCCCTGAAGCCGTTCATCACCGACATGACGATGATCAGCACCGCCACCGCCAGCATGATGCCGACGAACGAGATGATGGAGATCAGGGCCACGCCGCCGTTCTTGCGCTTGGCGCGCAGATAGCGCGCGGCGACCGAACGCTCCCAGGGGCTGAACGGCGCCGCCGGCCGAAGGTCCGCAGTCATCCGCCGGGAATGTTCGGCAGGTGGATCAGGTGGAAATGCAGCGCCAGCCAGAGCGGCGTGAACACCACCGCCGAGACCCAGGTGGTGGTGATGAACTTGCGCTTCAGCTTGGGATCGACCGGGGCGCCAGGATCGCCGCCGTCGCCCTTGTCGATGCCGGCCTCGGCGTGGCTGACCACGCCCAGCGGCAGGACGGAGAACAGCACCACCCACCAGATGGTCAGATAGACCGCCACGGAGGTGAAGACGTCCATCAGTGCGACCCTGTCATCAATGCGACTCTGTCGGCTCGAGCATGAGTTCGACCAATACCCCGCCCATGTCCTTGGGGTGAACGAAAATCACCGGCACGCCATGCGCGCCGATGCGCGGCTCGCCGGTTCCGAGCACCGTCGCGCCCTTGGCCCGCATCTCGTCGCGGGCGGCGATGATGTCGGGCACCTCGAAACAGACGTGGTGCTGTCCGCCGCGCGGGTTCTTGGCCAGGAAGCCGTGGATCGGCGAGCTCTCGCCATAGGGCTCGATCAGCTCGATCTGGGCGTTGGGCAGGTTGACGAAGCTGACCCAGACCCCCTGCTCCGGCAGGGCCTTCTTCGGGGTGATGTCGGTGCAGCCCATGACGTCGCGATAGAGCTTCCAGGACTCCTCGATCGAGGGGGTGGCGACGCCGACGTGGTTCAACTTGCCGATCATGGGGTTGGGGGCTCCGGCCGTTTGACGTGGGGGCTGGCTTACACCTGCGGCCAGGCGGGCGGAAGATCACGGAGCGTCACGCCCCCTTGCGCCGGCCGCGCGATCACGCATACTTTGCAATACAAAGCGACCCGGTGGGAGGGCCATGAGCAACCTGGATCGAGCCCTGGCGGAGATCAGCGCGATCCGCGGCCAGTTGGCGCGCGCGACCGAGTTCCGCGGCTATGGACCGGCGACCTTCGCCATCACCGGCTTCCTGGCGGTGCTGGCGGCGCTGATCCAGGCGACCTGGCTCAAGGACCCGGCCGGCCATCCCCTCGCCTGGCTGACACTCTGGATCGGCGTCGCCGCCGCGTCCGCGGCCATCATCGGCTGGGAGATGGTCACCCGCTCGCGCCGGATGCACTCGGGGCTGGCCGACGAGATGATCCGCACGGCGGTCGCCCAGTTCCTGCCCGCCGCCGCGGCCGGCCTGCTGCTCACCGCCGTGGTGGCGCGGTTCGCGCCCCAGGGCCTGCCGCTCCTGCCGGGGTTGTGGCAACTGCTGTTCAGCGTCGGCGTCTTCGCCTCCTGCCGCTTCCTGCCGCGCAGCCTGGTGGCGGTCGGGGTCTGGTACATGGCCGCGGGCCTGGTCTCCCTGTCCCGTTCCGGCGGACCGGACGCCTTTTCACCCTGGACCATGGGTGTCGCTTTCGGCGTCGGCCAGATGCTGGTCGCCATTCTTCTGCACCGCGGGCTCGGAGACGACCATGAGCGCGGCTGAACGGGGCGACGGACAATACGCCTACGAGGGGCTGGACCGGGTGATCCACGAGCGCGCGCGTCTGGGCGTCCTGACCTCGCTGGTCGCCCATCCCAAGGGCCTGGTGTTCGGCGACCTGAGGCGGCTTTGCCAGCTCACCGACGGCAACCTCAGCCGACACCTCCAGGTGTTGCTGGAAGCCGGTCTGGTGGAGGTGGTCAAATCCTTCGAGCACAACCGCCCGCAGACCGTCTGCAAGATCACCTCCGAGGGCCGGGCGCGCTACCTGGACTACCTCGCCGTGCTCGAACAGGTGGTCCGCGACGCCGCCGCCGCCATGCAGTCCGACCCCGCCGCGCCGCCCTTCACCGGCCTCGCGCCCGCCTGATCGACCTATTTTTTTGAACGGACACTTTACAATGCAAAGCTTAGTCGGTCCGCCTTCGAAACTCCACGTCGCCATCATCATGGACGGCAACGGCCGCTGGGCGACGCGGCGGGGCCTGCCGCGCACGGCGGGCCACAGGGCCGGCATGGAGGCGTTGCGGCGCATCGTCCAGGCCGCCCCGGAGCTGGGCGTGACCACCCTGACCCTGTTCGCCTTCTCGTCCTACAACTGGCTGCGGGCGCCGGCCGAGGTCGCTGGGCTGATGCGGCTCCTGGGCGACTACCTGCGGGCCGAAACCCAGACCCTGGTGGAGAGCGGAGCGCGCCTGACCCTGATCGGCCGGCGCGACCGCCTGCCGTGGGCCCAGCGCGAAAGCCTGGCGCGCATCGAGACGGCCACCGCCAACGGACGGCGCATGCACATCCGCCTGGCGGTCGACTATTCCGGCCGCGAGGCGATCGAGCAGGCGGCCGCGCAATGGGCCGGCGATCCGGCCGCCTTCCGCCGCCACATCGCCCAGGCGGGGCCGGACGAGGCAGAGGCGAGCGAGGTCGACCTGATGATCCGCACCGGCGGCGACCAGCGTCTGTCCGACTTCCTGCTGTGGGAGTGCGCGTTCGCCGAGCTGTGGTTCACCGAACGGATGTGGCCGGACTTCGACGTCGGCGACCTGTCCCTGGCCCTCGCCGACTTCCGCCGGCGCGGGCGGGCCTCCGCCCTGCCGGAGGGACGCCGGCCCTGGGAGATGGCCGCCGGGGCCTGAACCCCGGACGGATGCGGGAGCGGCCCTGCCGGCCGCCCCCGCCTGCGGCTAGAAGCGGACCTTGACCGTCCCGCCAAAGGTCCGCGGGTTGCCCGGATAGCCCTGGACGATGCCCGTCGACTTCGTCAGGCCGAGCAGGTTGATGTAGTAGTGGGTGTCCGCCAGGTTCTCGACCCACAGCTGCATGTCGACCGAGTCGCGCCGAAGCAGCGTCCCCACCCGCAGGCTCATCAGAGCATAGGCGGCGATGTTCGCCTCCGGATCGAGGGTGATGGTGGTGTTCTGGCTGGAGCGCCAATTCACGTCGTAGAGCAGGTAGCTGGTCGTGTTGGGCACGATCTCGCGCGAATATTCGAGCGTCAGGTCGCTGGTCCACGTGGGCGCCCAGGCCACCTGGCGGCCGGTGAGGTCGCAGGTCAGGGCCGTGGTCTCCGCCGGGCAGACCGAGTTGTGGAACGAGGCGTAGGTGGCCCGGTCGTAGGCGACGAAGCCCTTCAGGTGCAGGCCTTCCGTCACCCAGGCCTCGCCCTCCACCTCCACCCCGAGGGAGCGTTCGGCCCCGACGTTGGCCAGGAACTTGGTGGCCGTGTTGCCGACGCCGATGGCCTCATTGGCCTGGGCGTTGGTCACCAGGGTGTCGAAGGCGGTCACGTTCAGCAGCAGCCGGTGGTTCAGCCACTCGCTCTTGACGCCCACCTCGACGTTGTCGGCCTGCTCGCCCTTGATGTCCTGGGTAGCGCCGTGGGCGATCGCCGAGGCGACGCCCGGATCAGGGTTGGTGGCGTTCTCGGGCAGCAGGTTGAAGCCCTTAGACTTGTGGCCGCGCGAGACCTGCACATAGGCCATCACGTCCGGCGTGATGCGGTAGCTGACGCCCGCCTGCCCCGAGAGCGAGACGTCGATAACCCCGTCATTCGCCTGGCCCAGTTGGGCGTTGGCGCCGGCCGCCGACATGACGTTGAGCTGCGCCTGGGTGAGGCCGCCCGGGTTGGAGGCCACCCAGCCGCGGTAGCTCATCTGCTTGTCTTCCCAGGTCTGCCGCAAGCCCAGGTTCAAGGACCAGTTCCTGGCCGGATCCGGATGCCAGGTGACATTGCCGAACAGGGCTTCGGTTTCGGTATGGAAGGTGGCGTGCGAGCGGAAGCCTGCGCCGGTCAGCTTGCTGGCGTAGGCGCCGTTGGCCCAGCTGGCGCCGCCGACCGTGGGGAACTGGCTGGTCGAGGGATTGGCCGCCCAGATGTTGTACTGGCTGCCGAACTGGACGCGCGAATCGACGGCCAGGTCCTGGTCCGAATAGAAGGCCCCGACGACCGACTCGATCGGCTGGTCCTTGGGCGAGGCCCAGCGGACCTCCTGCGAGAACTGGTGTTCGGTGTTGCACGAGCCGTAGTCGCGCAGCGCGTCGAGCTGGGTGTAGTCGTTGTCGTTGTAGGTGTGGCAGGACCAGGCCTCGTAGGCCGAGATCGAGGTCAGGGTCCCCTTGTCGCCCAGGTCCCAGTCCCACTGGCCGCTGATCGAATTCGAGCGGGTCGCCGAGGATTGCGCGCCGTTGATGTCGACCTGGCGGTTGGCGTAGTCGCCCGTGGTCAGGGTGTAGCCGGCGGCCGCCATGCGCGCCTTCAGGGCGGCGGGATTGTAGATCGACAGGGTGACCGGCGTGATCGAGTTGAAGTTCTGCTCGGCGTGCGAGGCGATCAGACGGAAGGTCAGGTGGTCGGTGACGTCGCTGAGGAACTGCAGCCGCACGCCCTCGCCCTGGCGGCCGTTTTGGTGGCTGCCGTTGAAGCGGTTCGGATAGTTGCCGTCCTGGTCGCTGTAGAAGGCCGAGAGCCTGACGGCCAGCTTGTCCGCGACCAGCGGTCCTGTGGCGTTGAGCTTGACCTGGCGCAGGTCCTCGCTTCCGACGGTCGCTTCAGCGCTCATCGACGGCGTGAAGCTCGGCTTTTGGGTGTTGATGATCACGGCGCCGGCGGTGGTGTTCTTGCCGAACAGCGTCCCCTGGGGCCCGCGCAGCAGGTCGATCTGGGCGATGTCGTTGAAGTCGCCGCTGACCATGCCCGGACGGCCGGTGTAGACGCCATCGACGAACACGCCGACCGAGCCATCGATGCCGTCGGTGTTGAACCCGTTGTTGCCGATGCCGCGGATGCCGAGGTTCAACTGCTTGGGGTTCGTCAGATAGACCGAGAAGGCCGGGAACTTGAACTGGAAGTCGGTGAAGTTGACCAGGTTCTGCCGCGCCATTTCCTGGGTGGTCAGCACGGTCACCGGCACGGGGACTGTTTGTACGTTCTCGGCCCGCTTGCGCGCGAAGACGGTCACCTCCTCGACCCGGTTGGCGGTGAGATCGGCCTCGGCGCCGCCCGCTGGGGCCGCCGCCCTGGCCGGCGCAGCCGCCAAGGTCAAACCGCCGAAAAGCAACAACGCCGCGCCGCACATGTAGTGGCGCTTGGCCATGACAACATTCTGATTCACAGAAACCCCCAACAAATCCAATACAGACAAACCGAATGCCATAAATATCCGCTCACTCAGCCACCGAGCCTCGGCGTCTGAACGTTATTGGCGAGCTTAGGAGAACAGAACCGCCGCCAGGACTGTTTTCACAGCCTGGATATATTTTGGAAAAGGTTTGTCCCCACGGACATAGGGAGATTTTACGTCGGTTTCATTACAGACCGACTTCGGAAACGTGAACACCCAGGACGGCGGGGACATGGCGGCAGGCGCCCCGCCCTCGATGCCAGAACGGGGTCCAGCGCCTGGGACGAGTTGTCGATCTAGACCCTGAGGACCGTCGCCTCGACGATGGGACGGCGCCCCCAGATTCGCTGGGAGGCGCGTTTGAGCGCGCGCATCAAGGCCTGCTCGACGGCTTCGTCCTCTTCCAGGTCGTCGCCGCCCAGTCGCTTGACGGTGTCCTCGGCGATCTGGGCCAGGTCGTCGAGCATTTCGCCCAGCGGATACTCGTCGTCGCTGGGCAGACCGACGCCACGCACCTGCGGCCCGGAGGTGATGCGGCCCCGGCCGTCCAGCACGACCGAGACGGTCAGAACGCCGCTGTGCGCCATGTGCCGGCGCTCGCGCAGCGCCTCGCCGTCCTCGGTGGTCAGGACGCCGCCGTCGACGTAGAGCCGGCCCGCCGGCACCTCGTCGATGATCTCGGCCCGGCCGGGGGCCAGGCGCACCATGTCGCCGTTGCGCGGCGCGACCGTCTCGACCACCTGCAGGTCGCGGGCCAGCGCCGCGTGCTCCAGGAGGTGGCGTCGTTCGCCATGGGTCGGCACGGCGATCTTGGGCCGGGCCCATTGGTACATCTGCTTCAGCTCGTCCCGGCACGGGTGGCCCGAGACGTGGATGCCCGGATGGTCGCGCTCGGTGTAGAGGCGCACGCCGCGGTCGGCAAGCTTGTTCTGCAGGGTGCGGATCGGGACCTCGTTGCCCGGGATCACGCGCGAGGAGAAGACGCAGTGGTCGCCCTGCCCCAGCCGCACGTGCGGATGCGAGCCGTCGGCGATGCGGGCCAGCGCCGCACGCGGCTCGCCCTGGCTTCCGGTGCAGAGATACAGCACCTGGTCGTGCGGCAGGCCGCTCGCCACCTGTTCGGTGACGAACGGGGCGACGTCGTTGAACAGGCCGACCGAGGCGGCCGCGGCGGCCATCCTGATCATCGAGCGGCCCACCAGGCAGACCTGCCGCCCGTTGGCCTGGGCGGCGTGGATCGCGGTGTGCATCCGCGCGACGTTCGAGGCGAAGCAGGCGACCGCGACCCTGCCCTTCAAGGGGCGGATGAGGGCGTTCATCGCCACCCGCACCTCGGCTTCGGAGCCGGCGACGCCGTCCACGAAGACATTGGTCGAATCGCAGACCATGGCCAGCACGCCCTCGTCGCCCAGCCGGCGGATGGCGTCCTGGTCGGTCACCCCGCCCAGCAGCGGATCCGGGTCGATCTTCCAGTCGCCGGTGTGCAGCACCGTCCCGAGCGGCGTCCTGATGGCCAGTCCGTTCGGTTCGGGGATGGAGTGGGTCAGGGTGATCAGGGTGACCTCGAACGGACCGATCGTGATCGTACCGCCCAGGGGGATTTCGGTGATGTCGGCCTCGTCCAGCACGCCCCGCTCGCGCATCTTCTCGCGCAGCAGGAAGGCGGTGAACGGCGTCGCATAGATCGGCGCGCGCAGGCGCGGCCAGAGCCAGCCCATGGCGCCGATATGGTCCTCGTGCGCGTGGGTCAGGACGATGCCCAGGATGTCCTCGGCGTGGGCCTCGATGAATGCCGGATCGGGCAGGATGACGTCGACGCCGGGCGTGGTCTGGTCGCCGAAGGTCACGCCGACGTCGACGATGATCCACTTGCGGTCGTCCGCCGGGCCGAAGCCATAGCAGTTGAAGTTCATCCCGATCTCGTTCGACCCGCCCAGCGGCAGGAAGACGAGTTCGTCGGCGCCCCGCGCGCTCATGGCCGGTTCGCGGATTGGGTGTTGCGCCGGTAGATCTCCAGGAGTCCCCGGATGGTCAGATCGTGATCGAACACGTCGATCTTGGCCGTGGCCCCGGCGAACAGCGAGGCGACGCCGCCGGTGGCGATCACCGTCAAGGGCTGGCCGTACTCGGCGCGCATGCGGTCGGTGAGCCCCTCAATCAGGGCGACATAGCCCCAGAAGACCCCGGCCTGCATGGCCTCGACCGTGCCCTTGCCGATCACGTGGGCCGGCTTCTGGATCGCGACCCGGGGCAGGCGCGCGGCGGCGCCGTGCAGGGCCTGCATCGACAGGTTGATGCCGGGCGCGATCGCCCCGCCCTCGAAGCCGCCATCGGCGCCGATCACGTCGAAGGTGGTCGCCGTGCCGGAGTCGATCACCAGCAGCGGGCCGGGATAGGCGACGTGGGCGCCGATGGCGTTGACCAGCCGGTCCGCGCCGGCCTCGGACGGCTTTTCGATCCGGATATCGACGTCCAGGTGGGCGTTCTCGCCGACCACCAGCGGCTCGACGTGCAGATAGCGGCGCGACAGGTTGCGCAGATTGAAGATCGACTGCGGCACCACGCTGGAGACGATGCAGGCGTCGAGGTCGGAGAGCTTGAGGTGCTGCATCTCCAGGAGCTGGTGCAGCCAGACGGCGTATTCGTCGGCGGTGCGCATGGAATCGGTAGCCGTCCGCCACTGCGCGATCCATTCCTTGCCGTCGTGGACGGCGAACAACGTGTTGGTGTTGCCCTGTTCGATGGCCAGCAGCATCTCACGCCCCTTCGAAGAAGACATCGCCGGCGGTAATGCGCCGGATCGCGCCGTCCGCCAAGCGCAGTCGCAGCGCACCGTCCACGTCCAGCCCCTCGGCCACGCCCTCGACCGTCTCGGCGCCCAGGCGCGCGACGCACGGCCCGCCCAGGCCCAGGGCCCGCACGGTCCAGGCCTCGGCGATGGCGGAAAAGCCCCTCGCCTCCCAGGCCCCGATCCAGCCGGCGAAGGCCTCGGACAGCCGCTCCAGCGCCTGGCGCGGGGTCGGGGGCGGGCTGGCCCCGTTCAGCGCGAGACTGGTCGCCGGACGCTCGGTCCCCTCGGGCGCGTGGGCCAGGTTGACCCCGATGCCGGTCGCCAACCACAGCCGGCCATCAGGCCGGCGGCCGGACTCGACGAGGATCCCCGAGGCCTTGCGGCCCGCGACCAGCAGGTCGTTGGGCCATTTCAAGCCGACGATATCGGCCGGCACATAGCTGCGCGCCAGGTCGGCCACGGCCAGGGCGGCGACAAAGGAGATCTGGGCCGCCTCGGCGGGCGGCAGGTCCGTCGTCGTCAGCAGAGTGGCGGCCAGGTTGCCCTGGCCGGTGTCCCAGCTGCGCCCGCGCCGGCCGCGGCCGGCGTTCTGGCGCAGGGCCGTGATCCACAAGGGGCCGGCCTCCCCGGCCTCGGCCCGGCGGCGAGCCTCCGCGTTCGTGGAGTCGATCTCGTCGAAGGTGACGATCGGAATGGTGGTCGTAGCGATGACCTGGGTCTGGCTCTGGCTTGCCAAGGATATGGGGATGCGTCAGCCGAGGCCGAAGGCCGCAGCGGCGACTCCGGCCAGGGGATAGAGCAGCGGCAGACCGACCATCACCACAGGGAAGCTGAACAGGGCCGCCGCATAGGCGATCCCCTTGGCGTCGGCCGGGGCGGCGTCGACGGCGCCGGGCGCCGGGTCGAACCACATCACCTTGATCAGGCGCAGATAGTAGAAGGCCGCCACCACGCTGGACACCAGGCCCACCACGGCCACCGAAACAGCCAGGCCCACCGGCAGGGCGTGCTGGACGTAGCCGGCCGCCAGGATCGCCTTGAACACGAAGAACTTGGCCCAGAAGCCGGAGAACGGCGGAAAGCCGATGGCCGAGACGGCGAAGGCGGTCATCGCCAGGGCCATGCCCGGCCGCTCGCGCATCAGCCCGGCCATGTCGTCGATGGTCTCCATCGGCTTGCCGTTACGGTTCAGCGCGGCCAGGCAGGCGAAGAAGCCGGTGACGTCGATCATGTAGAGGACCATGAACACCAGCATCGACTGGTAGCCCTCGCGCGTACCCGCCGAGAGCCCGACCAGGGCGTAGCCCACGTTGGCGATCGACGAATAGGCCCAGAGCCGCTTGAGGTTCTTCTGCACCAGGCCGGCGAAGGCGCCGAGCAGCATCGAGGCCAGGGCGATGATGATCACCACCTGGCGCCACTGGTCGGCGGCGCCGGAGAAGGCGTCGGCCAGGGCGCGGGCGAACAGCACCATGGCGGCGAGCTTGGGCGCGGCGCCGAAGAAGGCGACGACCGGGGTCGGGGCGCCCTCGTAGACGTCCGGCGTCCACATGTGGAAGGGCGCGGCCGAGACCTTGAACGCCAGCCCGCAGATCAGGAACACCAGGCCGAACAGCACGCCCGTGCCCGCGCCCGCATGCACCGTCGCGGCGATGTCGACGAACTTCACCGAGCCGGCGAAGCCGTAGATCAGCGAGGCGCCGTAGAGCAGCAGGCCCGACGACAGGGCGCCCAGGACGAAGTACTTCAGGCCCGCTTCCGAGGCCTTGGCGTCGTCGCGGCGGAACGCGGCCAGGACGTAGAGCGCCAGCGACTGCAGCTCGACCCCGATGTAGAGCGAGATCAGGTCGCCCGACGAGGCCATGATCCCCATGCCGATGGCGGCGAGCAGGATCAGGACCGGATATTCGAACTGCCGCGCCTTGAGCCGTTCGAGCCAGCCGGCGCCGAGCAGCACGGCCACCGCGCTCATGGCGTAGATGGCGACCTTGGCGAAGGCCGAGGCGTTGTCCGCCACCAGGCCGCCGGAGAAGGCCGTGCCGAGCGGCCCGACGGCCGCCAGCACCGCGGCGACCAGCAGCGCCACGCCGGCGAGGACGGAGACCAGGATCGCCCCGCGGGCGGCGGTCACCGCCCCCAGGACCAGGAGAGCCAGGGCCGAGACGGCCAGGAAGGCTTCGGGCAGGGCGACCTGCAAAGCGCCGTAAAAGTCCATCGTCCCCTCACCCGCCGATGAGCTTGTAGGCGTCGACCAACTTGTCGACCGAAGCCGCCGTCACGTCGAACACCACGCCCGGCTGGAGACCCAGCCAGAGGGTGCCGAAGATCAGGGGCGCAAAGACCGCCACTTCCCGCCAGTTCAGATCCGAGATCGTCGCCAGCTTGGGGTTGGTGATCTCGCCGAACATCACCCGCCGGTACAGGGTCAGGGCGTAGACCGCCGAGAAGATCACCCCGCTGGCGGCGAAGATCACCGTCCAGGTCGAGGCGTGGTAGGCGCCCGTCATGGTCAGGATTTCGCCGACGAAGCCCGAGGTGCCCGGCAGGCCGACGTTGCCCATGGTGAACAGCATGAAGGTCGCCGCGTACCACGGCATCCGGTCGGTCAGCCCGCCGTAGAAGGCGATCTCGCGGGTGTGCATCCGGTCATAGACCACACCGACGCAGAGGAAGAGCGCGCCGGAGATCACCCCGTGGCTCAGCATCTGGAAGATGGCGCCCTGCACGCCCTGGGCGTTGCCGGAGAAGATGCCCATGGTCACGAAGCCCATGTGGGCGACCGACGAATAGGCGATCAGCTTCTTGATATCGACCTGCCGGAAGGCGACCAGCGAGGTGTAGATGATGGCGATCACCGACAGGGTGAAGACCAGCGGCGTGAAGTAGCGGCTCGCGTCCGGGAACATCGGCAGCGAGAAGCGCAGGAAGCCGTACCCGCCCATCTTCAGCAGGATGCCCGCCAGGATCACCGAACCGGCGGTCGGCGCCTCGACGTGGGCGTCGGGCAGCCAGGTGTGCACCGGCCACATCGGCATCTTCACCGCGAAGGAGGCGAAGAAGGCTAGCCAGAGCAGGATCTGGAGCTTGGGGTCGAAGTGGTAGGTCAGGAGTTCCGGGATCGAGGTGGTCTTGGCGATGCTCGCCATGGCCAGGATGGCCGCCAGCATCAGGACCGAGCCCAGCAGGGTGTAGAGGAAGAACTTATAGGCCGCGTAGACCCGGTTCTTGCCGCCCCAGACACCGATGATCAGGAACATCGGGACCAGCTGGCCCTCGAAGAACAGGTAGAAGACGATCAGGTCCAGCGCGCAGAAGACGCCGATCACCAGCACCTCGAGGACGAGGAAGGCGATCAGGTATTCCAGCACCCGGTTCTCGATCGAGCGCCAGCTGGCCACAAGGCACAGCGGCAGCAGGAAGGCGGTCAGAAGGACGAACAGCACCGAGATGCCGTCGACGCCCATCCGGTAGTGGATGCCCGCGAACCAGTTGAAGTCCTCGGTGAACTGGAAGCCGGACTGCGACGGATCGAACTTGGCGACCAGCAGCACCGACAGGGCCAGGGTGAACAGGCTGACGATCAGCGCGACCCACTTGGCCGTGTTCTCGGTCTGGGCCTTCTGGGCCGGGGCGCCGAACGCGCGCAGCACGAGGATCGCCGCCACGCCGATCAGCGGCGAGAAGATGGTGAGGGACAGAATGCCGTTCATCGGTGGATACCCCTCACTTCGACCAGGCGTAGAGGGCGAAGCTGAGCAGCCCCGCGACCCCGAGCAGCATGACGAAGGCGTAGTGGTAGACGTAGCCGGTCTGCATCTTGCCGGTGCGCCGGCCGATCAGGGCCGAGACCGCGGCCACGCCGTTCGGGCCAAGGCCATCGATCAGCCGCTGGTCGCCGCCCTTCCAGAACAGGTCGCCCAAGGCCTTGGCGCCGCGCACGAAGGTCGCGTCGTAGAGCTCGTCGAAGAACCACTTGTTGTAGAGAAAGGTCCACAGCGGGCCACGCCGCGCCGCAATGGCCGCGCCCATGCCTTCCTTGGCGATGTAGACGTACCAGGCCAAGACGAAGCCGATGGCGGTGACCGTCAGCGGCGCCCAGACCACCCAGGCGGGCAGGACGTGAAGGTTGTCGAGCACGTGGTTCGACGCGCCGTTGAAGATGGCCCCGCGCCAGAATTCGGCCCGGCCTTCGCCGACGAACTGCTCGACGAACACCTTGCCGGCGAACACCGCCCCGACCGCCAGCGCCAGCAGCGGCAGCAGCATCACCCAGGGGCTCTCGTGCGGGGTGTGGTCGTGGCCATGGCCGTGGTCGTCGTGGGCATGGTCGTCATGAGCGTGCGCATCGTGGCTCGGCTCGGCGTCGCCGTGAACGCCGTGCGTCGCCGCGGCCGCGCCCCACTTGGCGTGGCCATGGAAGGTCATGAAGATCAGCCGCCAGGAGTAGAACGAGGTCAGGCCGGCCGCGATCACGCTGATCACGAAGGCGAAGTAGGCGGTGCTGTTGTTGTGCGAGCCGGCGGCGAAGGCCGCGTCGATGATCGCGTCCTTGGAATAGAAGCCGGCGAAGCCCAGCTCCAGCCCCGGCAGGCCCACGCCGGTGATGGCGATCGTCCCGATCAGCATCACGACGTAGGTGATCGGCAGCTTCTTCCACAGAGCGCCCATGTTCCGCATGTCCTGCTCGTGGTGCATGCCCATGATCACGCTGCCCGCGCCCAGGAACAGCAGCGCCTTGAAGAAGGCGTGGGTGAACAGGTGGAACATCGCGCCCTGATAGGCGCCGACGCCCGCGGCGATGAACATGTAGCCGAGCTGCGAACAGGTCGAATAGGCGATGACGCGCTTGATGTCGTTCTGGGCCAGGCCGACGGTCGCGGCGAACAGGGCGGTGACCGCGCCGACGCCGGTGACGATCTGGCGGGCCACCGGCGCGTACTCGAACATCGGCGACAGCAGGCAGACCATGTAGACGCCGGCCGTGACCATGGTCGCGGCGTGGATCAGGGCCGAGACCGGGGTCGGGCCCTCCATGGCGTCCGGCAGCCAGGTGTGCAGGAAGAACTGGGCCGACTTGCCCATGGCCCCGACGAACAGCAGCGAGCAGGCCAGGTCCATGGCCGCCCAGTAATGGCCGGCGAAGGTCCAGGTCTGGCCCGCGTGGGCGGCGACGGCCGGGAAGATGTCGGCGAAGCGGACCGAGCCGAACATCCAGAAGGTGGTCATGATGCCGAGGGCGAAGCCGAAGTCGCCGACCCGGTTGACCACGAAGGCCTTGATCGCCGCGGCCGAGGCCGTGGGCTTCTTGTACCAGAAGCCGATGAGCAGGTAGCTGGCCAGCCCCACCCCTTCCCAGCCGAAGAACAGCTGCATGAAGTCGGCGGCGGTGACCAGGGCCAGCATGGCGAAGGTGAACAGCGACAGATAGGCGAAGAAGCGCGGCCGGCTGTCGTCGTCGGCCATGTAGCCCCAGCTGTAGAGGTGGACCAGGGCCGAGACCGAGGTCACCACGATCAGCATCACCGCCGACAGGCTGTCGATTCGGATCGCCCAGTCGGAGTGGAAGGCGCCCACGTTGATGAAGGGCGCGAGCTCGACGGTGAAATGGCCCCACCCGCCCCAGATGACGCTGGCGAAGGTGGTCCACGCAAGCGCGCAGGCCAGGAACAGCAGGCCCGTCGTGACGGCCTGGGAAGCGACATTGCCGATCCGGCGGCCAAACAGGCCCGCGACGATGGCGCCCAGCAGGGGCGCCAGAACCAGGACGGTGACGATCAGTTGAGGCGTCATGCGTCCGCTCAGCCCTTCATCATGTTGACGTCGTCGACCGCGATGTCGCCGCGGTTCCGGAAGAAGGTGACCAGGATCGCCAGCCCGACGGCCGCCTCGGCCGCCGCGACCGTCAGCACGAACATGGCGAAGATCTGCCCCACCACCTGGTGCAGATAGACCGAGAAGGAGACGAGGTTGATGTTCACCGCCAGCAGGATCAGCTCGATCGACATCAGGATGATGATGACGTTCTTGCGGTTCACGAAGATGCCGAACACCCCGATGGTGAACAGGATCGCCGCGACGGCGAGGTAATGGGCCAGGCCGATGGTCATTCGCTGAGGCCCTCGCCGCTCTTGATCTGCACGATACGCATGCCGGTGGCGGGGGTCCGGGCGACCTGGGCGGCGATGTTCTGCCGCCGCACGCCCGCGCGGTGGCGCAGGGTCAGGACGATCGCCCCGATCATCGCCACCAGCAGCACCAGGCCCGCCGCCTGGAAGAAGTAGACATAGTCGGTGTAGAGCACCCGCCCGATGGCCTCGGCGTTGGTGATGTCGTGCGAGGGCGTCAGCACCGCCGCGCCGGCCGCCGCGCCATGGCTGGCGACGCTGGCCGAGACGGCGACGATCTCGACCACCAGGATGAGCGCGACCAGGCCGCCGATCGGCAGGTAGCGCACGAACCCGGCCCGCAGCGCCGAGAAGTCGACGTCGAGCATCATCACGACGAACAGGAACAGCACCGCCACCGCGCCGACGTAGACGACGACCAGCAGCATCGCCAGGAACTCGGCCCCGAGCATCACGAACAGCCCGGCGGCCGAGAAGAACGCGCAGATCAGGAACAGCACGGAGTGCACCGGATTCCTGGCCGTCACGACCAGCAAACCCGCCCCAATGGTCACTGCCGCCAACAGGTAGAAGGCGATCGCCTGCAAGGCCATGGGCCTCTACGCTCCCTCGTCACGCATCCTGGAGCGTAGCCGCCGACTGGCGGCGAACAGCCCCTCTGTTCGAGTCGCGCCCCTCTTAACGATAGGGCGCGTCCAGTTCTAGATTCTTCGCGATTTCGCGCTCCCAGCGGTCACCGTTTTCCAGCAGCCGCTGCTTGTCGTAGTAGAGCTCCTCGCGGGTCTCGACCGCGAACTCCGAGTTCGGGCCCTCGACGATGGCGTCCACCGGGCAGGCCTCCTGGCACAGGCCGCAGTAGATGCATTTGACCATGTCGATGTCGTAGCGCGTCGTGCGGCGCGAGCCGTCCGCGCGCGGCTCGGCCTCGATGTAGATCGCCTGGGCCGGACAGATCGCCTCGCACAGCTTGCAGGCGATGCAGCGCTCCTCGCCGTTCGGATAGCGGCGCAGCACGTGCTCGCCGCGGAAGCGGGGCGACTGGGGCCCGCGCTCGAACGGGTAATAGACCGTGACCTTGGGGCGGGCCAGATAGCGGAGGGCCAGGCCGAAGGCGCCGGCGAAGTCCATCAGGGCCGCGCCCTTGACGGCCTGGTTGATGCGGGCGGCGAAGGACATGAGTGCGCTCTCCCTTAAACGCCGGGCACGAAGACGCGATAGGCGGCGACCAATATGACCGCGACCAGCGAGGTGGGCAGGAAGACCTTCCAGCCCAGGCGCATCAGCTGGTCGTAGCGATAGCGAGGCACGACGGCGCGAACCAGGGCGAACATGAAGAACATGAAGAGGGTCTTGATCAGGAACCACAGGAACCCGAACAGGCTCGCCAGGGTCGCCGGCCAATGGGCCAGGAACGGCGTCGGGAACGGCGCCTGCCAGCCGCCAATGAAGAAGACCGTGAACAGGCTGCACATCAGGAAGATGTTCAGCATCTCGGACAGATAGAACAGCAGGTACGGCGTCGAGCCGTATTCGACCTGATAGCCGGCCACCAGTTCGGACTCGGCCTCGGCCAGGTCGAACGGCGGGCGGTTGGTTTCGGCAAGGGCCGAGATGAAGAAGATGACCGCCATCGGGATCATCACCAGCATCATCGGCAGGCCGAGGACGCCGTGGCCGCCCAGGATGTTCCAGTGCCAGAACCCGCCGCCCTGCTTGGCCACGATGGTCTGCAGGTTCATCGAGCCGGCCAGCAGGATCACCGTGACGATGACGAAGCCGATCGAGACCTCGTAGCTGACCATCTGCGCCGCCGAGCGCAGGGCGCCGAGGAACGGATACTTCGAGTTCGACGCCCAGCCGCCCATGATCACGCCGTAGACGCCCAGCGACGAGGCGGCGAACAGGTACAGCACGCCGACGTTGATGTCGGAGACCACCCACCCGGGCGCGAACGGGATCGCCGCCCAGCCCCCGAAGGCGAGGGTGACGGTGATCAGCGGCGCCAGCAGGAAGACGACCTTGTCCGCGCCGTCCGGGATCAAGAGTTCCTTGATGACGAACTTGCCGAGGTCGGCGAACGACTGCAGCAGGCCGAACGGACCCACGACGTTGGGGCCCTTGCGCATCTGCACGCCGGCGAAAATCTTGCGCTCGCCGTAGATCAGGAAGGCGGTGGCCAGCAGCAGGATGACGGTGACCAGCAGGATCTGGCCGAAGGTCAGGCCGAACCAGACCCAAGGCGAAAGGTGCTCAGAGATCATCGCCTACTCCGCCGCGATTCGGCTGGCCCGCGCGGCGGCGAGACTGGCGGAGCAGTCCGCCATGGTCACGCTCGCCCGCGCGATCGGGTTGGTGAAATAGAAGTCCTTGACCGGGCTGGCGAAGGCGGTGTCCGACACCTCGCCACCGGCGCCCACGGCCGCCAGGTCCAGCGCCGCCGGCGTCGAGCCGGGCGCGTGGTCGATCTGGCCGAAGGTCGGATGATCCTCGAACAGCTTGGCGCGAAGCTGGCCCAGGGTGTCGTAGGGCAGCTTGGTCCCGACCCGTTCGGACAGGGCCCGCAGGATCGCCCAGTCCTCGCGCGCCTCGCCCTTGGGGAACACCGCGCGTTCGCCCATCTGCACCCGGCCCTCGGTGTTGACGTAGAGGCCGTCCTTTTCCGTATAGGCCGCCCCGGGCAGGATCACGTCCGCCCGATGCGCGCCCGCGTCGCCGTGGGTTCCGAGATAGACCACGAAGGCGTCGGTGGCCGACAGGTCCAGCTCGTCCGCGCCCAGCAGCACCAGAAGGTCGACCGCGCCCTTGGCCGTCATCGCCTTGGCGTCGAGGCCGCCATCCTTGGGGATGAAACCCAGGTCCAGGCCGCCGACGCGGCTGGCAGCCCCGTGCAGCACGTTGAAACCGTTCCAGCCCTCGGCCACGACGCCGAAGGTCTTGGCCGCCTGGGCCGCCAGCGCCAGCACCGCCGCGCCGTCGTCCCGCGCCAGGGCCCCGGCGCCGATGATGATCGCCGGCTTCTTGGCTTCGCGCAGCACGGCGGCGAAACCCTTCTTGGCCTTGATCAGCTCGGCCAGCGAGGCCGGCCCGGCGCCCAGGTAGTCATAGTCGTAGGTCAGTTCGGCCCGTTCGCCGATCAGGCCGACCTTGAGGTCGCGGCCGAGCCAGTTCTTGCGGATGCGGGCGTTCAGCACCGCCGCTTCCAGCCGCGGGTTGGTCCCGATCAGCAGCAGGGCGTCGGCCTCGTCCAGGCCCATGACGGTGGTGTTGAACAGCCAGCTCTCGCGCGGGCCCTCGCCGATCCTGGCGCCGTCCTGGCGGCAATCGAGGCTCTTCACGCCGAGGCCCGAGAACAGGTCCAGCGCCGCCTTCATCGATTCGGCGTCCTGCAGGTCGCCGGCGACGACGCCGATCCGGTCGGGCGCGGTCGCCTTGATCTTGGCCGCCACCGCCGACAGGGCCTCGGCCCAGCTCGCCGGCCGCAGCTTGCCGTCCTCGCGCACGTAGGGCCGGTCCAGCCGCTGGCGCATCAGCCCGTCGCAGGCGTAGCGGGTCTTGTCCGAGATCCACTCCTCGTTGACCTCGTCGTTGATGCGCGGCAGCACGCGCATCACCTCGGCGCCGCGCGCGTCGATACGGATGGCCGAGCCCAGGGCGTCCATCACGTCCACGCTCTCGGTCTTCTTCAGCTCCCACGGCCGGGCGTTGAAGGCGTAGGGCTTGGACGTCAGGGCGCCGACGGGGCAGAGGTCGATGACGTTGCCCGACAGCTCGCTGGTCACCGCCTGCTCGAGGTAGGTGGTGATCTCGACGTCCTCGCCCCTGGAGATCAGGCCGATCTCGGACTGGCCGGCGACCTCGGTGATGAAGCGCACGCAGCGTGTGCATTGGATGCACCGGGTCATGACCGTCTTGATCAGCGGCCCCATGAACTTCTCTTCGACGGCCCGCTTGTTCTCGGCGTAGCGGCTGTCGTCGCGGCCATAGCCCATGGCCTGGTCCTGCAGGTCGCACTCGCCGCCCTGGTCGCAGATCGGGCAGTCCAGCGGGTGGTTGATCAGCAGGAACTCCATCACCCCTTCCCGGGCCTTCTTGACCATCGGGGTGTTGGTGAAGATCTCCTGCTTGTCGGCGGCCGGCAGGGCGCACGAGGCCTGCGGCTTGGGCGGGCCGGGCTTCACCTCGACCAGGCACATGCGGCAGTTGCCGGCGATCGACAGCCGCTCGTGATAGCAGAAGCGCGGGATTTCTTCCCCGGCCAGCTCCGCCACCTGCAGAACCGTCATGCCGGGCTCGAACTCGACCTCGACGCCGTTGACCTTAGCGATAGGCATTCAGATGACTCGCGGCGGTGCGTTGCGGGACGACGTCATAGCCATGAGCGGTCTCCGACGACATAGTCCCGATAAAATTCCTGGTCGGATTTGACCAGGTAGATGATGAACTCGATGAAGGCGATCAGCATGTTCACCAGGCCGGGCAGGAGCAGGAGCCAGCCGACGGTGCCGCACACCAGCATGATGATGCCGGCGTTGGTCTTGCCCAGATAGAACTTGTGTACGCCCCAGTGGCCCAGGAACAGGGCCAGCAGCGCGGCCACGATCCGGTTCTTCTCGCCCGCCGGCAGTGGCACGACGTAGATGCCGACCGCCGCGCCGTTCTCGACCTGGAAGTCGACCTCGACACCCGGCATGACGCCCGCCGGCCCGGCCGGCAGACCCGCATTGGCGAACTGATAGCGCTGGCCGTCGCCGCCGCTGATCAGGCCGGTCCCGTCCGCCGGGTTGAAGGTGAGCACCCTGCCCCGCATGGCCCTAGCCCGCCGCTCGCGCGCACGACCGCGCCGCGCGGGCGACGGGGCCCGTGACGGTCAAAGCCTGCGGATTGGCGATCTGCGCGGACATGACGGCGCGCCCTACTCCGCCGCTTCCAGCCGCGCGCCCTGAACGTGGGGGCGCCCGGCGCGGTAGGAGGCGATGCGCGCCTCGATCTCGGGGCGGAAGTGGCGGAACAGACCCTGGATCGGCCAGGCGGCCGCATCGCCCAGGCCGCAGATGGTGTGGCCCTCGACGCGCGAAGCGACGTCCAGCAGCAGGTCGATCTCGGCCGTCTCGGCCTCGCCCTCGGCCATGCGCTGCATCACTCGCCACATCCAGCCAGCGCCCTCGCGGCACGGGGTGCACTGGCCGCAGCTCTCGTGCTTGAAGAACTGGCTGATGCGGGCGACGGCGCGGACTAGGTCGGTGGACTTGTCCATGACGATCATCGTCGCCGTGCCCATCAGGGATTTCACCTCGCGCAGGCTGTCGTAGTCCATCAGCACGGTTTCGGCCTGTTCGGCCGGGATCATCGGGGTCGAGGCGCCGCCGGGGATGATCGCCTTGAGGTTACCCCAGCCCCCGCGCACGCCGCCGAAGTGGTCCTCGATCAGCTGGCGCATCGGAATCGACATCGCCTCTTCGACCACGCAGGGCTGGTTCACATGGCCCGAGGCGGCCATCAGCTTGGTGCCCGCGTTGCCCGCACGGCCGATGCCCGCGAACCAGTCGGCGCCCCGCCGCAGGATGGTCCCGACGACGGCGATGCTCTCGGCGTTGTTGACCGTGGTCGGATCGCCATAGAGGCCGGCCATGGCCGGGAACGGCGGCTTCAGCCGCGGCTGGCCCTTCTTGCCCTCCAGGCTCTCCAGCAGCGCTGTCTCGTCGCCGCAGACATAGGCCCCACCGCCGTGGGTGACGTGCAGTTCGAAATCCCAGCCGAACAGGTTGTTCTCGCCGATCAGCCGCGCCGCACGGGCCTCAGCGATCGCCGCCTCCAGCCGCTCACGCTCAGCCACGCACTCGCCCCGGATATAGACATAGGCGGTGTGCGCACGGATGGCGTAGCTGGCCAGAAAGGCGCCTTCGATCAGCAGTTGCGGATCGTTGCCGATGAACTGGCGGTCCTTGCAGGCCCCCGGCTCGGATTCGTCGGCGTTGATCACCAGATAATGCGGCCGCACCCCATCCGGGGCCGGCATCAGCGACCACTTCAGCCCGACGGAGAAGCCGCCGCCGCGCCCGCGCAGACCCGAAGCCTTGATCTGGGCGATGATCCAGTCCGGACCGGCCGCCACCATCTCCGCCACGCCGTTCCAAACCCCGCGCGTCTTCGCCGCCTCCAGGCCGCGGTCGCGCAGGCCGTAGAGGTTGGTGAAGATCCGGTCCTTGTCGGCGAGGCGCCCGGGCATGGCTGTCGGCCCTACTCCGCTGCTTCCAGCCGTGCGCCCTGAACGTGGGGGCGGCCGGCGCGGTAGGAGGCGATGCGCGCCTCGATCTCGGGGCGGAAGTGGCGGAACAGGCCCTGGATCGGCCAGGCGGCCGCATCGCCCAGGGCGCAGATGGTGTGCCCCTCGACCTGGGAAGCCACGTCCAGCAGGGTGTCGATCTCCTTGGGGTCGGCCTCGCCCGAGGCCATCCGCTCCATCACCCGCCACATCCAGCCGGTGCCCTCGCGGCACGGCGTGCACTGGCCGCAGCTCTCGTGCTTGTAGAAGTAGCTGATCCGCGCGATCGCCCGCACCAGGTCGGTCGACTGGTCCATGACGATCACCGCCGCGGTGCCCAGGCCCGACTTCAGCGACGAGAGGCTGTCGAAGTCCATCAGCGCGGTCTCGGCCTCGTGCGCCGGGATCATCCGCACCGACGAGCCGCCGGGGATCACCGCCTTGAGGTTGCCCCAGCCGCCGCGCACCCCGCCGCAGTGCTCCTCCAGGAGCTGCTTCAGCGGGATCGACATCGCCTCCTCGATGTTGCACGGCCGCTCGACGTGGCCGGAGACGCACATCAGCTTGGTGCCGGTGTTGTTCGGGCGGCCGAAGCCGGCGAACCACTCCGCCCCGCGGCGCAGGATCGTGCCGACCACCGCGATGGATTCGACGTTGTTGACCGTCGTCGGACAACCGTAGACGCCGGCGCCGGCGGGGAACGGCGGCTTCAGGCGCGGCTGGCCCTTCTTGCCTTCCAGGCTCTCCAGCAGCGCGGTTTCCTCGCCGCAGATGTAGGCCCCGGCGCCATGGTGGACGTAGAGGTCGAAGTCCCATCCGTTGACGTTGTTCTTGCCGATCAGCTTGGCCGCATAGGCCTCCTTGACCGCTTCCTCGAGGACCTCGCGCTCGCGCACGTATTCGCCGCGGATGTAGACGTAGCAGACGTGCGCCTGCATCGCGAAGCTGGCGATCAGGCAGCCCTCGATCAGGAGGTGCGGGTCGTGCCGCATGATCTCCCGGTCCTTGCAGGTGCCCGGCTCGGATTCGTCGGCGTTGACCACCAGGTAGTGCGGCCGATCGGGGTTCACGACCTTGGGCATGAACGACCACTTCAAGCCCGTCCCGAAGCCGGCCCCGCCCCGGCCGCGCAGGCCCGAGTTCTTGATCTGGTCGATGATCCACGGACCGCCCAGCGCGATCATGTCGGGGGTGGCGTTCCACGCCCCGCGCCGCTTCGCCGCCTCCAGCCGCCAGTCCTGCAGGCCGTAGAGGTTGGTGAAGATCCGGTCCTTGTCCTCAAGGATGCCGACCATGCTCAAGCGCTCCTCTTCGGTCCGGCGCGCTGCGCCAGGCCGAGCATCAACCAGACGTGCGCGCCGAACCCGGCCAGCAGCGCACCAACGAAAACATAGATCGGCCAGAGCAGGTGGTAGGCGAAGACGCCCACCGCCGCGGCCGCCGCCACCACCAGGCAGACCAGATTGACCCCGAGCATCACCGCCAGCCGGCGGCGCTGCCTGGGAACCTCGATGACGTCCGGTGTGGTCATGGCGCGTCCGCCAGCGGGACGTCCAGCACCGGATTCGCCTTGGCCCAGCGGCGACGCTTGACCACCGCGACGATCAGCATCGCCCAGCCGACAGCGATCACCGCCACCGTGGCGATCAGGACGTACAGCGCATAGGGCACGCCCGGGGCCAGTTGCAGCGCCAGAAGCGCCACGATGCCAGCGCCGGCGACGCGGATTCCCCACCGGCTCCAGGGCTGGCCGGCGGCGCGCAAGGCGTCCCTGAAGGCCGCGGCTTCACTCATCCCGCCGGCGCCTCCTCGGGCTTCGGCGCATTGGGCAGGCTCTTGATCGGCTTGCCGGCCGAGCCGTCATAGAGCGCCGGGTCGGTCAGGGTCTGCGCCCCGCCCGCAGGCTCCGACGAATGGCGGCCGGCGTAGGACCCCGGCTTCGGCGCCTCGCCCGCGGCGAAGTCGTCGATGATCTTGGCCAGGCTCTCGGCCGTCAGATCCTCGTAGTAGTAGTCGTTGATCTGGGCCATCGGCGCGTTGCAGCAGGCGCCCAGGCACTCGACCTCTTCCCAGCTGAACTTGCCGTCCGCGCTCGGATGGTTCTTCGGGCCGATCTTGTCCTTGCAGACCTTCATCAGCTCGCCCGCCCCGCGCAGCATGCAGGGGGTGGTGCCACAGACCTGGATCAGGGCGGTGGTCCCGACCGGCTCCAGCTGGAACATGGTGTAGAAGGTCGCGACCTCCAGCACGCGGATGACCGGCATCGACAGCAGCTCGGCGATGGCGCGCAGGGCCGGCTCGGAGACCCAGCCCTCCTGCTTCTGAACCAGCCACAGGATCGGGATCACGGCCGATTGCTGACGGCCCGGCGGATACTTGGCGATCCACCAGCGGGCCTTCTCCAGGGTCGCCTCGGAGAAGGTGAAGGAAGCCGGCTGTTCCTTGGCGAGACGGCGGACGGACATTAGCGGTCGATCTCCCCGAACACGATATCGAGCGAGCCCAGCACGGCGGAGACGTCGGCCAGCATGTGGCCGCGGTTCATCCAGTCCATCGCCGCCAGGTGCGGGAAGCCCGGCGCGCGGATCTTGCAGCGGTACGGCTTGTTGGAACCGTCGGAGACCACATAGACGCCGAACTCGCCCTTGGGCGCCTCGACCGGGGCGTAGACCTCGCCCGGCGGGGTGTGCAGGCCCTCGGTGTAGAGCTTGAAGTGGTGGATCAGCGCTTCCATCGAGCGCTTCATCTCGCCGCGGCGGGGCGGAGCCACCTTGGCGTCCTCGGTCAGCACCGGCCCGGGCGTCTTGCGCAGGCGCTCGACGCACTGGTGGATGATCCGGGTCGACTGGCGCATCTCCTCGACGCGGCAGAGGTAGCGGTCGTAGCAATCGCCGTTCTTGCCGAGCGGGATGTCGAACTCCAGCTCGTCGTAGCATTCGTAGGGCTGGTTGCGCCGAAGGTCCCAGGCGATGCCCGAGCCGCGCACCATCACCCCGGAGAAGCCCCAGGCCAGGGCCTCGTCGCGGGTCACCACGCCGATGTCGACGTTGCGCTGCTTGAAGATGCGGTTGCCGGTGATCAGGCTCTCGATGTCGTCCACCACCTTGGGGAAGTGGGTGGCCCAGGCGTCGATGTCCTCGATCAGTTCCGGCGGCAGGTCCTGGTGCACGCCGCCCGGACGGAAGTAGTTGGAGTGCAGCCGGGCGCCGCAGGCCCGCTCGTAGAACACCATCAGCTTCTCGCGCTCCTCGAAGCCCCACAAAGGCGGGGTGAGCGCGCCGACGTCCATCGCCTGGGTGGTGACGTTCAGCAGGTGGTTGAGGATGCGGCCGATCTCGCAATAGAGCACGCGGATCAGCTGGGCCCGGTAGGGCGCCTCGATCTTGGCCAGCTTCTCGATGCTCAGGCAGAAGGCGTGCTCCTGGTTCATCGGCGCGACGTAGTCGAGCCGGTCCAGGTAAGGGATGTTCTGGAGGTAGGTGCGCGCCTCCATCAGCTTCTCGGTGCCGCGGTGCAGCAGGCCGATGTGCGGGTCGACGCGCTCGACCACCTCCCCGTCCAGCTCGAGCACCAGGCGCAGGACCCCGTGCGCGGCCGGGTGCTGGGGCCCGAAGTTGATCGAGAACTTGCGGTCGTGCTCGGTCAGCGCCGACTCGGACAGTTCAGGAACCGGATGCAGGTCGTCGGCCATCACTTCGCCTCCGCCTTTTCGTCGCCCGGCAGGGCGTACTGGGCGCCTTCCCACGGCGAGAGGAAATCGAACGCCCGAAACTCGGTGATCTTCACCGGCTCATAGACCACGCGCTTCTGCTGGTCGTCGTAGCGGACCTCGACGTAGCCGGTCATCGGGAAATCCTTGCGCAGCGGATAGCCCTGGAAGCCGTAGTCGGTCAGCAGCCGCCGCAGGTCCGGGTGGCCGTCGAAGAAGATGCCGTACATGTCGAACGCCTCGCGCTCGAACCAGTCGGCGCAGGGATAGACGCTGGTGATCGTGGGAACCGCGCTGGCTTCGTCGGTCTGGACCTTGACCCGCACGCGCCGGTTCTTGGTCAGCGACAACAGGTGGTAGACCACGTCGAACCGCTTGGCCCGCTCAGGGTAGTCGACGCCGCACAGGTCGATCAGCTGCTGGAACCGCAGCGCCGGATCGTCCCGCAGGGCCGCCAGCACCGCGACGATCCGCTCCGCGTCGACCAGGACGTTCAGTTCGCCGTGGGCGACCTCCGTCCCCTGCACCGCCGGTCCGCCCGCGGCCTTGATCGCTTCGCCGAGCTCGGCGAGCGCCTCGTCGGAAACGGTGAAGTTCATCGCTCGATCGACCCCGTCCGACGGATCTTCTTCTGCAGCTGCAGCACGCCATAAACCAGGGCCTCGGCGGTCGGCGGACAGCCCGGGACATAGATGTCGACCGGCACGACGCGGTCGCAGCCGCGCACCACCGAATAGCTGAAATAGTAGTAGCCCCCGCCGTTGGCGCACGAGCCCATGGAGATGACGTACCGCGGCTCCGGCATCTGGTCGTAGACCTTGCGCAGGGCCGGCGCCATCTTGTTGGTCAAGGTGCCGGCGACGATCATCACGTCCGACTGGCGGGGGCTGCCGCGGGGGGCGAAGCCGAATCGCTCCAGGTCGTAGCGCGGCATCGAGGCCTGCATCATCTCGACCGCGCAGCAGGCCAGACCGAAGGTCATCCACATCAGCGAGCCCGTGCGGGCCCAGGTGATCAGGTCGTCCGCCGCGGCGGTGATGAAGCCCTTGTCGGCTAGGGCGTTCGAAACCCCATCGAAATAGGGATCGTGAAGCTTGGGATCATAGCCCTCGACCGCGGCGCGGCCGGCCGAGCCGGCGGGGACGATCACTCCCATTCCAGGGCGCCTTTCTTCCATTCGTAGATGAAGCCCACGGTCAGCACGCCCAGGAAACACATCATCGACCAGAACGAGAACACCTGGGCGGCGTGCGGCAGCTTCATCAGCGACACGGCCCAGGGGAACAGGAAGGCCACTTCGAGGTCGAAGATGATGAAGAGGATCGAGACCAGATAGAAGCGGACGTCGAACTTCATCCGCGCGTCGTCGAAGGCGTTGAAGCCGCATTCGTAGGCGGAGGTCTTTTCCGGGTCGGGCGATTTGGGCGCCAGCACCGCCGCAGCGATGATGAAGCCGACGCCGAGGGCGGCCGCCAGCCCGAAGAAAATCACGATCGGCAGGTACTGAAGTAGAAAGGCGTTCATTTGGGCCCCGGGGAGGCGGGCTAGAGTCGCGGGCGTTGTAGACCATGGCGCGGCGCGGTTCAAACCTCGCTTGGGGGGCGCCTCGCCCTTCCCTCGCATCCGCCTCGCCAGCGCACAAGCTTGTGGGAACAAGGCGCACGCCAGTTGACACGGCAAGCCTGCCCGACCTATGTCACCCGCCTCACGCGCCGGCGCTTCGCCGGACGTACGCGGGTGTAGCTCAGTTGGTTAGAGCGCCGGCCTGTCACGCCGGAGGTCGCGGGTTCGAGTCCCGTCACTCGCGCCATTCGCCGCAAAGGGCGATGGCGCCCCTTCCCTCCAGATTTTCTAAGCGTGACCGCGACGGACGCTGCGTTTGCGCCCGGCGCGATTGCGCCTAGGGTTCGGCCGCGAAGCCGAGGGCTCGATCAAGAAGGACGCGAAGATGGCCAACCACCCCGAAACCCTCGTCCTGCACGCCGGCTGGCGGGCGGACCCCACGACCGGCGCGGTGGCGGTGCCGATCTACCAGACCACCTCCTACCAGTTCCGCGACACCCAGCACGCCGCCGACCTGTTCGCCCTCAAGGAGCTGGGCAACATCTATACGCGGATCATGAACCCGACGGTGGACGTGCTCGAACAGCGCATCGCGGCGCTGGAGGGCGGCGTGGGCGCCCTGGGCGTGGCGTCGGGCCAGGCGGCCTCCGCCCTCTCCCTGCAGAACCTGGCGCGGGCCGGCGACAACGTGGTCAGCTCGACCGACCTCTACGGCGGCACCTGGAACCTGTTCGCCAACACCCTCAAGGACCAGGGGATCGAGGTGCGGTTCGTCGATCCGGCCGACCCTGAGGCGTTTCGACGCGCCAGCGACGCGCGCACCCGCGCCTACTACGCCGAGACCCTGCCCAATCCCAAGCTGAGGGTCTTCCCGATCGCCGAGGTCGCCGCGATCGGGCGCGAGCTGGGCATCCCCCTGATCGTCGACAACACCGCCGCCCCGATCCTGGTCCGCCCGCTCGATCACGGCGCGGCGATCGTGGTCTATTCGACCACCAAGTTCATCGGCGGCCACGGCACCTCGATCGGCGGCATGATCGTCGACGGCGGCAATTTCGACTGGGAGGCGCACGCCGACCGGTTCCCCACCCTGAACCAGCCCGACCCCAGCTATCACGGGGCGGTGTGGACTGAGGCGGTCAAGCCGCTCGGTCCGATCGCCTATCTGATCCGGGCCCGCACGGTGCTGCTGCGCGACCTCGGCGCCGCGCTCTCGCCGTTCAACGCCTTCCAGATCCTGCAGGGGCTCGAGACCCTGCCCCTGCGCATCGAGCGCCACTGCGACAACGCCCAGGCGGTGGTCGAATTCCTCAAGACCCGGTCCGACGTGGTCCGAATCATCCATCCCTCGGTGCAGACCGGCGCGGACCGCGCGCTGGCCGACCGCTATCTCAAGGGCCGATTCGGCGGACTGGTCGGCTTCGAGCTGGCGGGCGGGGTCACGGCGGGCCGGCGCTTCATCGACGCGCTGAAGCTGTTCTATCACGTCGCCAACATCGGCGACGCGCGCAGCCTGGCGATCCACCCGGCCTCCACCACCCACTCCCAGCTCTCGCCCGAGGACCAGCTCGCGACCGGGGTGTCGGAGGGCTACGTGCGGCTGTCGATCGGCCTGGAGCACATCAGCGACATCACCGCCGACCTCGCCCAGGCGCTGGACGCGGCGAAGGGCTAGCGGACGGCCGCCTCGTCCGAGGCCAGGAAGCTCATGTCGCCCGTGAGGCCGGCGTAGATCTCGGTCAGCCGGCCGAACACCCGGTCCCAACCGTGGCGGGTCACCGCGCGCACGCGGGCCTCGGCGCCGACGGCGGCCAGGTCGCGGGCGAACAGCGCCTCGATCGCCTCGGCGAAGGGCCCGACGGCCGAGCGGGCGGCCAGCACGCCGACCTGCTCGTCGACGGTCTCGGCGAGCCCGCCCGAGGCCACGCCCACCACCGGCAGGCCGCAGGCCATGGCCTCCAGGGTGATCAGGCCGAACGGCTCGGCGTCATTGGCGTGGACGAAGGCGTCGCAGCTGGCCAGGAGCCGGGCGAGCCCAGCCGGCTCCTTCTCGTAGGGCAGGCAGACCACGTTCGGCGCGGTGGCCAGCGCCCCCGGCCCCGCCCCCACCAGCAGCAAGGTGTAGGGATCGCCGAGCTGGCCTGCGGCCTCCACCAGCACGTCGATCTTCTTCTCCCGCGCCGGCCGGCCGGCGAACACCAGCAGCCGCCGGTCGGGCGTCAGGCCGAGCTGGCGGCGAAGCGCATCGCGGTCCGCACGCAGGGGATTGAAGGTCGCCACGTCCACGCCCAACGTCAGGGCGATCGCCCCGTCCACCCCGGCCTCGCCAAGGCGGTCGGCGATATAGCGGCTGGGCGCCAGCACCTGGTCGAACTGGTTGTAGATTCGCGCCCAGCGCCGCCGGACCGGCTTTTCCGCCCATTCGCCGAAATGCAGGGCCGCGAGGGCCGCGAGATCGGTGTGGCAGAAGCCCACTACCGGAACCCCCAGCTTATCGCCGGCCCGCAGCGCGGCCAGGCCGGGCGTGTACGGATCGCCCGCCTCGATCACCGTCGGGCGGCGGCGAATCAGTCGCTTCATCCAGGCGGTCTTGGAGGCCGGCCAGCGGTAGCCGTCGCCGAACGGCAGGGGCGCCGTGTAGATCGACCACAGGCCGGCGCCGTCATAGCCGTCGGCCGCGCCGGGCACGACCAGGCTGTGGCGCACCTGCGGCCGATGGATCGCAAGCCAGGCCCGCTTGGCCGAGAGATAGCGCTTCACCCCGCCGCTGCGGGGCGCATAGAGCATGGTGGTGTCGACCAGGCGCGCGCCATTGCCTCGCGCAACCGACGCCCGCGACGACAACGCCGCGGGTCTACCCAACCATCCGCCTTCTGAAAGCATGCCGCCGCCTTTGAAGACCCCTCCGCACCATAGACCGACTGTGACGGTTGAGGGAATACGGTGCGCGTTTCCACCGCGTTTTCCGATATTTGGCGGCCCACGGCAGCCTCGATCCCCGCCGATGCACGCAGTCGGCGAGGACGGCGGCCGATTCAGGGCGTGGGCGTATCCAGCGGCTCGCCTTTGCGCACGACCCAGACGACGACCAGCTTCACCCCGTTGGGACCGCTGCGCACCGTGTGCCAGGCGCCGGGCGCGAGCTTGTAGGATTGGCCGGCCTTGAGCGCCAGCGGGGGCCGGCCGTCGACGACGATGGTCCCCCTGCCCTGCACCACATAGCCGCCCTCGGGACCGGGGTGGCTCTGGCGGCCGGTGACGGCGTTGGGGCCCAGTTCGGACGTCCCGATCACCGTCTCGTAATCGCTTCCCGGCACATCGAAGGACTGGAGCAGCGCCCGTTTGAGCGCCTGCGGCTGTTGCGCCTGGACGGGCCCGGCGAACGCCATGGCCATGACGGCGCCGGCCGCCATCCAGGTGGAGATCGATCCGTGCATGATGGCCTCCCATGAGTTCATCCTGGGCGCATCAAAGCGCAGATCGGACTGGAAGGGTTTGACCTGGGGTAATTTCGCCGCGGAGGCGCGTGGTGGGCGGCGAGGGGTTCGAACCCCCGACCTTCTGGGTGTAAACCAGACGCTCTGACCAGCTGAGCTAGCCGCCCGGACCGCGCCCTATAGCACACGAAAAAAGGGCGGGCGCTACAGCGCCCGCCCCTCTTGGGCGCCCGTAACTCTCCCCTTAGTTCAGGGCGCTCTTCAAACCTTCGCCGACCCGGAACCGGGCGGTCTTGGAGGCCGGCCGTTTGACCGTCTCGCCGGTGCGCGGATTGCGCGCCGTCCCGGCCGCACGTTCGACCGGCAGGAAGCTGCCGAAACCCACAAGCCGGACCTCATGGCCGGCCTTCAAAGAATCCGTCACCGAACCAAGGAACGCCTCCAGAGCGTCCTTCGCCTGGTTCTTATTCAGCCCTGCCTTTTCCGCGATCGCGGAAACCAGTTCGGCCTTGGTGGTCATTGATGTCTCCCAACCCTTTCAGCGGCTGCGATTCTCGTTCGCTTGGCCTGAAGCCGAAGATCATGAGGCGTCAAAAAGCACGGCGTCAACAAGAGCGGCGCGGGGAAGCCCCGCGCCGCTCAAATAAACGCTGATAATCTTGGATTAGTGGGTAATCACCGCATCCGAGTCGGCTTCGTCCGCCGCAATCGGCGGTTTGGCTGGCTCACTTTCCTCGTTCCAGTCGATCGGAGTCAGCGGTCCGGCCAGGGCGTGGGACAGCACCTCATCGACGGTGGAGACCGGGACGATGTTCAAGGCGCCCTTCACATTGTCGGGCACGTCGACCAGGTCCTTCTCGTTCTCCTGCGGGATGAGGACGGTCTTGACGCCCGAGCGGAGCGCCGCGAGCAGCTTCTCCTTCAGGCCGCCGATCGCCAGCACCCGGCCGCGCAAGGTGATCTCGCCGGTCATCGCCACCTCCTTGCGGACGGGCACGCCGGTGAGCACCGAGACCATGGCCACCGCCATGGCGACGCCCGCCGAGGGACCGTCCTTGGGCGTGGCGCCCTCCGGCACGTGCACGTGCACGTCGGTCTTCTCGAACATCGTCGGCTTGATGCCGAAGTGGGTCGAGCGGGCCCGCACGTAGCTGTTCGCCGCCGAGATCGACTCCTTCATCACCTCCTTGAGGTTGCCGGTGATCGACATCCGCCCGCGGCCCGGCATCTTGACCGCTTCGATGGTCAGGATGTCGCCGCCGAACTCGGTCCAGGCCAGGCCCGTGACCATGCCGACCAGATCCTCGGTGTCCGTCTCGCCGTAGCGGAAGCGGCGCACGCCGGCGTATTTGGCCAGGCGCTCCTCGTCCACCGTGATCGAGGTGACCTTCTCGCGGACCAGGTCGCGCACCGTCTTGCGCGCCAGGTTGCCCAGCTCGCGCTCGAGCGAACGCACGCCGGCTTCGCGGGTGTAGTAGCGGATCAGGTTGCGGACGGCCTCGTCGGGGACGACCCATTCGCCTTCCTTCAGCCCATGGTCCTTGAGCAGCTTGGGCAGCAGGTGGCGCTTGGCGATCTCGACCTTCTCATCCTCGGTGTAGCCGGGGATGCGGATGATCTCCATCCGGTCCAGCAGCGGCTGAGGCATGTTCAGGCTGTTGGCCGTGGTGACGAACATCACGTTCGAGAGGTCGTAGTCGACCTCCAGGTAGTGGTCGTTGAACGTGCCGTTCTGCGCCGGGTCCAGCACCTCCAGCAGGGCCGACGAGGGGTCGCCCCGCCAGTCCGCGCCCATCTTGTCGATCTCGTCCAGCAGGAAGAAGGCGTTGGTCGTCTTGGCCTTCTTCATCGACTGGATGATCTTGCCGGGCATGGAGCCGATGTAGGTGCGCCGGTGGCCGCGGATCTCGGCCTCGTCACGCACCCCGCCCAGCGACAGGCGCACGAACTCGCGGCCGGTCGCCTGGGCGATCGAGCGGCCCAGCGAGGTCTTGCCGACGCCGGGAGGCCCGACGAGGCACAGGATCGGGCCCTTCAGGGAGCCGGTGCGAGCCTGGACGGCCAGGTACTCGATGATCCGCTCCTTGACCTTCTCCAGGCCGTAGTGGTCGTCCTCGAGGATCTTCTCGGCCTTGTCCAGGTCGATGGCCTTGGTCTTGGCCTTGCCCCACGGGATCGACAGCAGCCAGTCGAGGTAGTTGCGCACCACCGTGCTCTCGGCCGACATCGGGCTCATGTTGCGCAGCTTCTTCAGCTCCGCCTCGGCCTTGGACCGCGCTTCCTTGGACAGCTTGGTCTTCTTGATGCGCTTTTCCAGCTCGAGCAGCTCGTCGCGCGCGTCGTCCTGTTCGCCCAGCTCGCGCTGGATCGCCTTCATCTGTTCGTTCAGGTAGTACTCGCGCTGGGTCTTCTCCATCTGGCGCTTCACGCGCGAGCGGATCTTTTTTTCGACCTGCAGCACGCTGATCTCGCCCTCCATCAGGGCGAAGACGCGTTCCAGCCGCTTGACGACGTCGACGACCTCCAGGAGTTGCTGCTTGTCGGAGACCTTGACCGACAGATGCGCGGCGATGGCGTCGGCCAGTTGCCCGGGATCGGTGATCTGCGGGATCGAGGCCAGCGCTTCGGGCGGCACCTTCTTGTTCAGCTTGACGTAGTTCTCGAACTGCTCGGCCACGGCGCGCGACAGCGCCTCGGCCTCGTGTTCGGCGCCGCGTTCCTCGGCGATCACCTGGGCCTCGGCCTCGTAGAAGGCCTCCTGCTCGGTGTAGCGCAGCACCTGGGCGCGCGAGGCCCCCTCGACCAGCACCTTGACCGTGCCATCGGGCAGCTTGAGCAGTTGCAGCACCTTGGCGATAACGCCGAGCTCATAGATCGCGTCGACCGCCGGATCGTCCTCGTTCTCGTTCTTCTGGGTGACCAGCAGGATCTGCTTGTCGCCGCGCATCGCCTCTTCGAGCGCGCGCACGGTCTTGTCCCGTCCGACGAACAGCGGAACCACCATGTGCGGGAACACCACGATGTTCCGCAACGGCAGCACCGGCAGCGTTCTGTGTTCCGATAGGGTTTCAGACATCGATACTCTCCTGGACCGCCGCCTCCTGACGCACGGCCGTATTCGGGCCGCGGTCACTCGACGATGCGCCGAGTCGGACGACCCAACCGCCCAACAGGGCCGGTTTGTTCATCCATTTATGTGGACGCTTTCGCACGGTGTTCAAGCGAGGGCGTTGCGCGCTGTCAAATGAACGTCAAAAACCAGCCCTGGCGGTGTTTTCGCTCCCAACCGCGTAACATTCAGGCGAGCATGCCCGGCAGATCGCCAAATGCCGGCGCAACCGGCCCCTGCGGGCCGGGCGGAGAGCCCGCGACGCGTGGTCGCGGCGGCGGGCCCGGTCAGGCCGCGCCGCCCTTGTCGCTGCGCCGCTCAGCGTAGATCATCAGCGGCTGGGCGCGGCCCTCGACCACCTCGGCGTTGACCACCACCTCTTCCACGCCCTCGTAGCTGGGCAGGTCGAACATGGTCTCGAGCAGGATGTTCTCCATGATCGAGCGCAGGCCGCGCGCGCCGGTCTTGCGGCCGATCGCCTTGCGGGCGATGGCCTTGAGCGCGTCGTCGGTGAAGGTCAGGCCGACATTCTCCATGTCGAACAGCCGCTGGTACTGTTTGACGAAGGCGTTCTTGGGCTCGGTCAGGATGGTGACCAGGGCGTTCTCGTCCAGGTCCTCGAGCGTCGCCAGGACCGGCAGGCGGCCGATGAACTCGGGGATCAGGCCGAAGCGTTGCAGGTCGTCGGGCTCCACGCCGCGCAGGATCTCGCCCGTGCGGCGCTCTTCCGGGTCCGCCACGGTGGCGCCGAAGCCGATGGAGGTGCCCTTGCCGCGGGCGGAGATGATCTTCTCCAGGCCCGCGAAGGCGCCGCCGCAGATGAACAGGATGTTGGTCGTGTCCACCTGCAGGAACTCCTGCTGCGGATGCTTGCGCCCGCCCTGGGGCGGCACGGAGGCGACGGTGCCTTCCATGATCTTAAGCAGCGCCTGCTGGACGCCCTCGCCCGACACGTCGCGGGTGATCGAGGGGTTGTCCGACTTGCGGCTGATCTTGTCGACCTCGTCGATGTAGACGATGCCGCGCTGGGCCCGCTCGACGTTGTAGTCGGCCGCCTGCAGCAGCTTGAGGATGATGTTCTCGACGTCCTCGCCGACGTAGCCCGCCTCGGTCAGGGTGGTGGCGTCGGCCATGGTGAAGGGCACGTCGATGATCCGCGCCAGGGTCTGGGCCAGCAGGGTCTTGCCGGTGCCGGTCGGGCCGATCAGCAGGATGTTGGACTTGGCCAGCTCGACGTCGTTGTTCTTCTGAGCGTGGTTGAGCCGCTTGTAGTGGTTGTGCACCGCGACGGCCAACACCTTCTTGGCGTGGTCCTGCCCGATCACATAGTCGTCCAGGACTTCCCGGATCTCCTTCGGAGTCGGGACGCCGTCCTTGGATTTGACGAAGGCGATCTTGTGCTCTTCGCGGATGATATCCATGCAGAGCTCGACGCATTCATCGCAGATGAACACCGTTGGGCCCGCGATGAGCTTGCGCACCTCGTGCTGGCTCTTGCCACAGAACGAGCAGTAAAGAGTGCTCTTGGTGTCGCCGCTTGCGGCTTTGGTCATGATCGCTCTCACTCTTTGGCGGCGTCGCCGCCTGGATCCGCCGGCGCCGCCTCCGCTCCGCGCATTCCTGCCGGACTAAGCAGGATACGCGCCGCGGGTTGTCTAATCCTTGACATTCCCCGATCCGCCGCCCGATCACAAGGGCCTCAAGCGCTTCAGGGGGCATACAAGTTGAAACGCCCGATTTTTGGCGCCGCCTCCGTGTCCAGGCCGCAATAGATGGGGGACATGGACGACCTGCGCCAGGGCGAGCTGTTTTACCGCCCGATCGTCGCCTTCGATTTCGACGGAACCTTGACCACCCGGGACAGCTACACGGCCTTCCTGGCCTGGCGCGCCGGGCCATTGGCCTATGCGGCGGGGCTGGCGCGGCTTGCGCCGGCGGTCGTCTCCTATCTGATGCGGCCGGACCGGGGGCGGCTAAAGGCCGCGGCGACGCGCCAGTTCCTGGCCGGCGCGTCGCGGAGCGAGATCGAGGCCGAGGCACGCCGATTCGCCGAACGCCACGCCCGCACCCTGTTCCGGCCCGACGCGATCCGCGCCTGGAAGCGATGGCAGGCGCGCAACGCCCGGCTGGTGATCGTGACCGCCTCGCCGGAGCTGACCGTCGCCCCGTTCGCCCGGGGCCTCGGCGCCAGCGCCCTGATCGGCACCCGCCTGGCGCTGGACGAGACCGACCGCGTCACGGGAGATTTCATCGGCGAGAACTGCCGCGGGCACGAGAAGGTGCGGCGGCTGCGCGAGCTGTTCGGCGAGGATGTCCGGCTCGAAGCCGCCTATGGCGACACCGACGGCGACCTCGAAATGCTCGCCCTGGCCGAGGAGAAGGGATTTAAGGTGTTCCAGGGAACGCCCTGAAGGCCACCATGAAACACGCCGGCGCCGCCGCCCTGGACCAGCTCGAACCTCTTCTGGCCGAGATCCGCGCGATCGCTGGCCTCAAGGAGAAGAGCCGCGGGGTCTTCTACCGGAACTCCCGCGCCTTCCTGCATTTCCACGAGGACCCGTCGGGCCTGTTCGCCGACGTGCGCACGGCCGACGGATCGGACTTCGAGCGGCTGAGGGTTGACGACACCGAGGGCGCGCGCTCGCTGGTCGAGCGGGCGCTGGCCCGTTCCGCCAAGGCCTAGGAGCTGTGGTTACGATAAGCGTCGACAGAACCTAGAGCGGGCGGGAGGTCCGCGCATCCGGAAGGCGAGGAGCGCGGCATCAGGCCGTGCGGGCTGCGGGCGGAAAATATGGGCTATGCCGGAGGGGCGGCGGGGCGAACGTCCAGAACCCCCTCGATGGCCTCCATGACATGATCTGCCGTCAAGCGGCGCATGCCGGATATCGGATCGGGAACGCCGGTGGCCGGCAGGATGGCGCGAATGCGCGGCGACAGGGATTCATGCGGCATGGCGTCGCCGAACAGGCCGAAAGCCGGAATTCCGAGCGCGGCGGCCACGTTCAGCGGGCCGCTGTCATTTCCCACGAATAGGTCACTTTCGGCCAGCAACCCCATGGTCTCGGAGAACGGGACGTGTGTGCGACTGAGGTCAACAATCTGCGCCGGCGCGCTGGGCAGATGCTTGAGCACCTCGTGAATCTGCGACGCATGATGCGGCCCGCCGTGCAGAAATATGCCGCCTCCCCAACGCGCCGTCAGCGCCCTGGCGAGTTCGGCGAATTGGGTCGCCGGCCAACGCCGCGCCTCTTCGTTGCCAGTAGCGCCCAACGCGATCCACGGACGGGGCATGCCGGAAAATCGGCTGCGGACGGTCGCGCGAGCGCGTTCCCCGACCCGGAGCGTAGGGGTCGCGTCGGAGAGGCAAATTCCGTTGCGGCCCAGAAAAATTCTGCAGTGGGGGATCGGCCCCCCGCCGACGACGCGATCGCCATCGTAGAGCGGCCGGCCGCGGTTCAGAAACAGTCTCTGACCTGGCGCGCCGAAGCCATATCGCTCGGGAATGCCGGCCAGGGCGCTCGCGAGAGCCAATACTGGACGACGATTGAGAATATAGATGCGTTGAAAGCGCCCGCGCCGCAACGCGCCTGTCAGGTCAAGGATGGCGCCCACGTACTCCCGGCCCTGCTTGCGCTCGAACGCGACAACCGCGCCAACGGCAGGCTCCTCAGCGAACAAGCTCGCCGCCTGTGTGCTGGGCAGGGCAAACAAGGTAACGGGCTTGGCGTGGCGCCGCGAAATGGCTTGAATGGCGGGCGCATGCCAGACCAGATCGCCGATGCCTGGGTGACCGACGAGTACGGCAATGGCCGATCCGCGAATCGGCGCTTCTCCGGATGCATTGGCTGTCTCGACTGCGGCCAACTTCAGCCTCCGGATGCACAGACCTCTTTTCCCAAGGTTTTCCGAGAAAATAGGCAGAAGAACGACGAATGATACAACAGGAATATGGTATATTGCAAACGCAATACCTCATATGACAATTTAGCGGTCTCCATAGCGGCCCCCTAGTCGAGGGGCGTGACGACGTCTTCGGCGAGGGCACAAAGGCGCGGCGGGTCAGTTGGCTTGGCGCAAGCCATCCGCAACGTAGAGGTTATCCCGCGCCAGCGTACCCGCGATCACCGAGCCACCGGGCTCGTTCCTTACGCGTCCAATTGAACGCACGATGCGCTAAGGCCGCGCGCTCCAGGGCCTGGTGACCCCGATGGTCGACAAGGATGCGTCCTCGTCGATGGCCTTCAGCACGCCACCGGAGATCTCGTCGTGGGTGAGCCAGCGCGCACCCTCGCCTTCCAGCACGAACCCCAGCACCACCTGGCGATAGAGACAGGAGGGCGCGCCCTCGACCGTGCGGGCGGCCCGGGCCAGGACGTCGGGCTGGGACTGATCGGCGGCGGCGCTGCCCAGCACGTGGAAGAAGCGCCCGGGCGAGCCCGGCGCGCCGACGCGCGGGGCCACGACGCTCGACGGTCCCGGCGTGTGGAACCAGCCGATGGCGAGGGCGATCGGCCCCTCCCCGTCCCGCGCGCGGTCCAGGGTCGAGCCGAAGGCGTCGGCGTCATTGTAGTTGCAGTCATAGCCGACGAGCCCCGGCTCGCGCCGCACGAAGGCGCTGGCGCGCCTGGCGACCAGGCTGACCCGCCAACCGCGCGCCACCAGGGACCGCACGGCGGGCGCCAGCATGCCGGAGCCGCCAACCACCAGGGCGTGGCCGGCCATGGCCAACCTCAGGCGCTGGCTTCGGCCTCGTCGCGGCTCGCGACGACGTGGTCGACGATGCCCCAGGCCTTGGCTTCGTCGGCGCTCATGAAGTGGTCGCGGTCGAGGGTCGTTTCGACCTCTTCATAGGTGCGGCCGCAGTGCTTGGCGTAGAGCTCGTTCAGCCGGCGCTTGGTGGCGATGATGTCCTCGGCGTGGCGCTCGATGTCCGAGGCCTGGCCGCGGAAGCCGCCCGACGGCTGGTGCAGCATGATCCGCGCGTTCGGCAGAGCGATGCGCTTGCCCGCCTCGCCGGCCATCAGGAGGAACGAGCCCATCGAGGCCGCCATGCCCATGCAGAAGGTCGAAACCGGGCTGCGGATGTATTGCATGGTGTCGTAGATCGCGAGCCCCGAGCTCACCACCCCGCCCGGCGAGTTGATGTAGAGGTCGATCTGCTTCTTGGGGTTCTCGGCTTCGAGGAACAAAAGCTGGGCGCAGATCAGGGCCGAGACCCCGTCGTCGATCGGACCGTTCAGGAAGATGACCCGCTCGCGCAGCAGCCGCGAGAAGATGTCGAACGCGCGCTCGCCGCGGCTCGACTGCTCGACCACCATCGGGACCAGGTTCATCGTCGTACGGTAGGGATCGCTCATGGGCGCCTTTCTGGGGTGTGACGGCGCAACGGGCGCGCCGCCATGCTCAGCCTGATATCGCGTGCCGCCCGCCCCCTTGCAAGGCGAGCCTTGCGGGACAGGCGGTCGCGGGCGTCAGTCGCCGTAGCCTTCGGGCAGTTCGTCGTCCTTCAGGAGTTCGTCCTTGGAGACTTCCTTGTCGGTGATCTCGGCAAGGCTGAACAGCAGGTCGACGACCTTGTCCTCATAGAGCGGCGCGCGCAGCTGGGCCTGGGCGTTGGGGTTCTGCCGAAGCAGGTCGAACACCTGCTGCTCCTGGCCGCGGTAGCGCATGGCCTCGGCCCGCATGGCCTGGGCCAGCTCCTCGTCGGAGACCGTGACGCCGCGGGCGCGGCCGATCTCGGCCAGCACCAGACCCAGGCGCACGCGGCGCTCGGCGATCTTGCGGTATTCGGCCTTGAGCTGGTCGTCGGTCTTGCCTTCGTCCTCGGGCGGCAGGCCGCCGCGTTGCTTGTCGGCCTCGACCTGCTGCCAAATCATGGCGAACTCGGCCTCGACCATGCGGGGCGGCAGTTCGAACTCGTGGCCCTTGTCCAGGGCGTCCAGCAGGGCGCGCTTGAGCTTGAAGCGCGAGGTCGAGCCGAACTCGCGCTCGAGCTGGCCGCGGAGTGCGGTCTTCAGCGCCTCCAGGTCGTCAAGGCCGAGCCGCTTGGCGAACTCGTCGTCGAGGGCGGCCTCGACCGGCGCCTTGACTTCCTTGACCTCGACGTCGAACTCGGCCGGCTTACCCTTCAGGGTGTCGACCTGGTACTCGTCCGGGAAGGTCACCTGCACGGTCACCTTGGCGCCGGGCTTGGCGCCGATCAGCTGTTCCTCGAAACCCGGGATGAACTGCCCCGAGCCGATCACCAGCTGGGCGTCCGTGGCCGAGCCGCCCTCGAACGCCTCGCCGTCGATCTTGCCGACGAAGTCGATCACCACCAGGTCGCCGTCCTTGGCCTTCACGGTCTTGCCGGTGCGCGGCTCGTAGGTGCGGTTCTGCTTGGCCAGTTCGGCCAGGGCCTCGTCGACCTCGGCGTCGGCCGGGGTGTGGACCGGGCGCTCCAGCTTCAAGCTCGCCGGGTCGACCGGGGTGAAGTCCGGCATCACCTCGACGGCCATCTCGTAGGCCAGGTCGGCCTTGCCGGCGAGCACCTTGTCCATGTCGGATTCGGGCTTCAGGTCGGGCTGGGAGGCCACGCGTAGATTATTGTCGTCCAGCACCTTCTGGCTGGTTTCCGACAGGGTCTGCTCGATCACCTCGCCCATCAGGGACTTGCCGTAGAGCCGGCGGACGTGGGCCTGCGGCACCTTGCCGGGGCGGAATCCCTTGATGTTGAGTTGGGGCGCGATCTCGGCGATCCGCGCGTCGAGCCGCTTGCCAAGCTCGGTCGCCGGCACTTTCACGCCATAGACACGGCTAAGGCCTTCACCTGATTTTTCAACGATCTGCATCGACATCTTGAGTTCCGGGCGCGACCCTTGTCAGGTCTGCGCGATTATGGCCCTTGGGCTGAAACGTAAGGCGCCGCCGGACGGGCGGCGGCGCGGATCGGCGCCTTTATGTCACGAGCCCACGCGCCGTCCAAGCCCTAAGGCCCCGCGGCGAACAGGCATGGTGCGGATGAGAGGACTCGAACCTCCACGCCTTTCGGCGCTGGAACCTAAATCCAGTGCGACTCACAGTCACGTTCAAATTATCGCCGTTTTTCCAAGGGCTTGATGAGTCAGTCCTTTCCACTTGGTTTGGACACACCGTGGACACGTTGGTCACAGCCTTAGCCACGAAAGGCGCTTACGATGACGACCCACACTATGTTCGATGGCCGCCTCCAGATTTACCGCCGGGCGGACCATGGACCCTGGCAAGCCGCCGCCCGCGTCGGCGGACAACGATTCCGCCAAACAACCGGCGAAACGGCGCTGGACCGAGCCAAGGACGTTGCCGAGGAATGGTATCTGGACCTGCGCGGCAAACTCCGCACCGGGCGCCTTCAGCCGGTGGCGCCCAAGGAAAAAACCTTCAACGACGCAGCGCAGGCCTACCTGCGCGAGGTCCGCGTCCTGGCCGCCTCAGTCCGTAGTCCGGCCTACATCAAGATGCTGGAAATGCGGATGAACGCCCACGTCCTGCCCTTCTTCAAGGACAAGCCCCTCTCCGCCATCAACAAGGGGCTGGTGCAGCGCTACCGGGTTCAGCGCGCTGAGGCGACGATCGCCAAGACCACCGTCCGGGGTGCCGACGGCGCCTCGGACACCCCCGGCAAGCCGCCGGCCCGCAGCACCATGCTTCAGGAGATCGTCATCATCCGCCAGGTGCTCAAGCACGCCGAGGGGCTCGGCTGGATTCCCTACGTCCCCAACCTCTCGACGCCCTACATGAGCCAGGGCAAGCGCGGCCGGCGGGCGTGGTTCTCCCATGACGAATACAAACAGCTCTATCAGGCCACCCGCCGCCGGATCACCCAGGGCAAGCGACGGGGCTGGAAAGGCCGCTACGAGGATTTGCACGACTTCGTGCTCATCATGGCCAACACCGGCCTGCGCCCCGACGAGGCGTGGAACCTGGAATTCCGTGATGTCCATATCGAGGACGACTACGCCACTAAGGACACGATCCTTGTGATCGACGTGCGCGGGAAGACCGGCGTCGGCTACTGTAAGAGTATGCCAAACGCCGTCCATCCCTTCCGAACCCTGCGCGAGCGCCGCGAGCAGCAGCTCAAGGACGAAGGCAAGTCGGCCGAGCAGATCGAACGCCTGTTGCCGCTGTCAAAGGTGTTCCCGGACTACAGCCGCGACCTGTTCAACAAAATCCTCGCGGAAGAAAATCTGAAATTTGACCGCGATGGCCAGCGCCGCACGGCCTACAGCCTGCGGCACACCTACATCTCCATGCGCCTGATGGAGGGCGCCAATATCCACCAGATCGCCAACAACTGCCGCACCAGCGTTCAGATGATCGAGCAGTTCTACGCCGCCCACATCAAGGACCGGCTCGACGCCTCGGCGATCAATGTCATGCGGCCGAAGGCGGCGCGGAAAGCGGCGCGCAAGAGCGCGGCGCCCAAAGACGAGAGCGCGCCGCAGGCGCACCACTGACCTTGTTGTCGGCGGTCAGCCCGATATACACGTGCCTCATTGCGGGCGTGGCGGAATTGGTAGACGCACTCGGTTTAGGTCCGAACGCTTTACGGCATGGGGGTTCGAGTCCCTCCGCCCGCACCAGGCTTCGCGACGCCGAACGGCGGCGCTAGATCGCGCCGAACGGCGCACCAAAAGAACGAGCCGAACGGCGAGTATCCTCAACAAGCCCGAACGGGCTCTCTAAGCCTCGACC
>JARLIQ010000134.1 GCA_031291645.1 Caulobacteraceae bacterium
GGTCCGACTGGCGCAGCGGGGACGACGGGACCGACCGGCCCGACCGGAGCCGCGGGCGCGAACTCCACCGTCGCTGGTCCGACGGGCGCGACTGGCGCGACGGGGCCCACCGGGGCCGCAGGCGCGACGGGTGCCGCTGGCGGCGTCGCCTGGGTCCGCAAGGCGGCGAACTACACCGCCTCGGCCGGCGACGCGATCAAGGCCGATACCGCTGGGGGCGCCTGGACGCTCACACTGCCTTCGGCGCCGTCGGACGGCGATCAGATATGGATCGACGACAGCGCCTATAGCTTCGGTCTCCACCCTCTGACGGTCGCGCACAACGGCAACGCCATCGACGGCGCGGCGGCCGACAAGATCCTGAACATCAGCGGCCAAGGCCACGCCTACGTCTGGGATGCGACGGCAGCGACCTGGTCCGCCTTCGTGCGCAACGGCATGGCCGCGCTCGCGCACGACGACGCGCTGACCTTCGGCGACGGCAGCGACGGAAACGTCACCGTCTCGGGGGCGGTCACGCTCACCCGGGACATGTACTACGCCAACCTGACGGTCTCGTCGGGCGCGGTCATCAACACCGCCAGTTTCCGCATCTTCGTCTTGGGCGTTCTCGACATCTCGGCCGCGCCGACGGGTGCGTTCGTCAACAACGGCGTCGCTGGAAACGCCGCCTCGGGAGCCACGGCGGGGGCGTCCACAAGCGGGTCCGCGGTCGCCGCCCAAACTCTGCCCGGGCAGGCGACCAACGGCCAGGCGGGGAAGGCGGGGGCGACCGGTGCTGGCGGTTCCCCCGTCTACGGGACGCCCGGATCAAGCATCAATATCGGCGCGTCCACGACAGGCTCGACCGGGCCTGGAGGGGCCGGGACGAATGCCGGTGGCGCTGGCATTACGCCGGCGGCCGGCACATGGACGATGGGGCCGTTCCGCAGCATTGCGGCGTACCTCTTCGGCCAGGCGCCTCCGTCGGGCTCCGGAAGCACCCTCGGCGTGTCGGGCGTTTCGGGCAGTAGCGGCGGGGGAGACGGAACGCATTCCGGCGCCGGCGCCGGCTCCGGCGGCACGCCCGGCGGCGCAATTCTCGTAGCGGCCCGGACGATCTATCGAGGGTCCAACACCAATACCGCCATCTTTCAGGCCAAGGGCGGCATCGGCGGCGCGGGCGGCACGCCCACGGTCGGAAACGTCGGTGGCGGCGGCGGTGCGAGCGGCGCGACCGGCGGCGTGGTCTTGGTGTTCTGGCGGTATCGGACCGGCTCGGCGATCGCCAACGCGATCGACGTCAGTCCCGGCGCGGGTGGCCCCGGCGGCAACGGCTTCGGAACCGGCTTGGGCGGCTCCGCGGGTGGTTCTGCGATGGGGGGCTGGGTCATGCTTTGCGATCTTACCGCCCAGACGGTGACAAGCTTGCAGCCTTCGACGTCGATGCAGGCGCCCGTCACCACGGCCACCATCACCGGCGCGACCGCTGGCGCGGCGCCGGTCTGTCAGGCGGCGCTCTGATGCAGAAAGTCTACGTCACCGAAACGGCGATCGCCGACTGGACGGAAGCCGACCAGGCGCAGGCCTCGACGATGGGGGCCGCGCAGGTCGTTCACGTCGACGGCGGATACCCGGCGTGGCTTACCGACGCTGGCGTCTCGGCGCTGGGCTATTTCGAGATCCCGGAGCCCGGGGACGCGCCGACCGGCCTTGCGGGAGCCCGGGCGCTTCAGCTTCAGGCCCTGACGGCGCGCAAGCTCTCGGCGCTCTCGGCGATGGCCTATCAGGGCTACACCGTCACGCTGACCGCCCAGGACCAGATCGACATCATGAGCGCGGTGCAGCAGCTGACGGCCGCCCCGGCCCAGACCACGGTCCAATGGGAGATCGTCGACGGGACGTTCCTGACCTTCGGGTTGGCGGACGTCCAGGCCCTCTATGCCGCCGGCATCGCGCACATCCAGGCTTGCTACGCCAACGCCGCCGGTCTGGCCCTCGCGATCGGTTCGGCCGCGACGGTCGCCGAAGCATTGGCGATCGACCTCACGGCCGGCTGGCCGTTCTGACCTCAACCCAGAAGTAGGAGTTATCCCCATGTCTTCCGGCTACCAGTACGTCTCCAATCCAGCCAACCACGGCGTCGTCTCGATGTCGGCGGGGGTGAAGAGCCTTCTGCTGCACTATGACGTCGTCGCGAACACCTACTTGACCGTCGACCTGCCGCCCGGGCCGACGGACGGGGACCAGGCCGTGATCACGGTCGATATGAACGACGCCTTCATCACCGTTCAGTCGACGGATGGTTCGACCGTCGTGCGCGGGGCCAACAACATTGGCGTAGGCATCAACCAACCGCGGTCCTGGATCTATATGGCCGCGCTCAATACCTGGCAGCCCGGTTACTGAGCCGCTCCAGACCGGCGGGGCTTCGGCCCGGGCGACCTCGGTTGGCATCCTGACTTTGGAGACATCCATGCGCTGCTTTCCCGCGGCCCTTGCGGCTGCGCTCTGGCTGCTCGCCGCCGAAGGCGCACGAGCCTTTCCGAACTATCGGATGCCGTCGGGCCAATTCGTGCCGCCCGAGGCCGTCATGTGCATTTCGGCCTCGGGCGCCTTGGTGGAGTGTTCGGCGATGTATCCGCCGACGACCTGCTCCACGACCCAGACCGTCGGCGGGACGCCCCAGGCGCTGTGTGGGGGGGCGACGCCGGCGCATGGCTGGAAGGTCAGCACGACAGGGGCCCAGAACTGCTACGTCTCGGACGAGACGACGTCGCCGAGCGCGACCACGCCGGGCTCCCAGACCGTGTTCGCCAACGGCGGCCAGTACGCGACCGAATCGACCCAACTTCCGCTGGGGCCGGTCTGGGTGAATTGCCCGCTGACCGGGCAGCCCATCAGCGCGCAGGAATGGTGAGCGGCGATGTCGCAGACCGTTCCCCCCGCCAACCTCGCCAACGTCGCCTCGAACCCGCGCCTGCTGGCCGCCGCCGCGATGGCGAACCGGGTTCTCGATCCCTTCGCCACGCCGCCCCTGACCCCGGCGATGGCCTATGCGGCGAGCACGGCCTACATCCAGGGCCAGGTCGTGATCAACGGCGGCAATTGGTACGTCTGCAACAGCCCCGGCACGACGGCGGCCAGCGGCTCCGGCCCGGTCGCCACGACGGGCCTGACGATCACCGACGGCAACTGCCATTGGACCTACTACGGGCCGGCCGAGACCACGACGACTGACGCCGACGCGCCGACGATGTCCATATCGACCAGTCAGCCGTCCTATCCCCTGACGAACACCTGGCGCTGCTACGCCGTCAGCACTGGCGCGGCCGTGGTTTCGTCTGCGTTCAAGTTCCTGGGCGGCGCGATCACGGGCACGACCAGTCCCAAGGGCTACGCCTATGCCAACTGCTTCAACGCCGCCGCGGGAGCGCCCACGACGCGCGACTGGGCTGTGGAGTTCAAGACCGACGCGCCGGCGTTCGTGATCGATTTCACCGGCGCGGGCTTCACGGTCCAGATCGTCATCGACGGGCGCCGGTTCAGCCCCGGCGGGATCACTGGGATCACGACGCTGGAAAACTTCGTGACCCTGACCTTTCCGACCCGGAAGACGCGGCGCATCCGCGTCGAGTTCAACGCCCGGTCCGGCGTCCTGCAGAATTTCGTCGCGGTCACGACGTCGGCGAACGACCAGGTCTGGGCGCCGACCGACGATGCCCTGCGGATGGTCTACATCGGCGACAGCTACGCCTCGGGGACCACCTATAGCGCGGTTCCCGGCGGCCATATCCCCCAGCGTCTGGGCGCCAAGCTCGGCATCGCCGACGTCTGGAATATGTCGACCTCGGGGACGGGCTATCTCAATCCCGCGGTGACCAACAGCTACACCTTCGGCCAGCGGGTGGCGCAGGGCCTCGCGGCGAACCCGTCGCTCTGGGTCTTCTCCGGGTCGGTGAACGACGCCACCTACAGCCCCGCCGCGGTAACGGCGGCCGTCACCGCAACCATCCAATCGGTTCGCGCAGGTGGCTCGTTAGCGCCGATCGTCGTCTTCGGCGTCCAGTCCGTGAACATGACTGGCGTCGCCGCAACCGAGGCGGCCGTGGCGGCGGGCGTGGCTGCGGCGAACGATCCGCGGACCTTCTTCGTGCCCTTCAACGGCGCCTCGCCGCTGCCCTGGATCAGCGGATCCTGGAACAATTCGGCGCTCTCCAACAACGCCAACGCCGGCCAGTACATCGTCGAGGACAACGAGCACCCGAACGATCTGGGCATGGCGTACCTGGCCTCCCGTAAGGCCGACGCGGTCTGGCAGTCCGTCTACCACGCGCTCGCCGCCTAGAGCTTCTTCCCTGGAGACATCCATGGCCGACCCAACCAAGGCCCCGGCCTCGGCGCCCGTCGCCGCGCCCAAGAGGCGGCGCGCGCCCGTGGAGTTGAACGTTATCGCCCTCGTCCTGGTGGGCGTCCTAACCCTGGCCGAGCTGGCCGCCGTCACCTTCTGGGGCGTCCAGATCGGCATCGCAACGGCCATCGCCGGCAATGCGATCACCGGGCTGTTCGCCGTGATCAACCGGAGCCATCCATGACCCGACCGGTCCCTGACCTGGCCGTGCAGGCCGTATTGCGTTTCGAGGGCGAGGTCCTTCGCGTCTACGACGACAAGCGTCCGAACGTCATTCTCAAGCCCGGCGATCCCGTCCTGGGCACGCTCACGGCCGGCACGGGCCACACGGGCAGCGATGTCGTCATCGGCATGACGGTGACGCCTGAGCTGAGCGCCGCCTGGCGCCGGCGGGACCTGGAGACCGCCGCCCGCCGCCTCGCCAACGTCGTCAACGAGCCGGTGATCCTGGCCCTGACCGAGCACGAGTACGCCGCGCTGCTGGACTTCGTCTTCAACCTCGGCGACGGCGACCCGGCCAAGCCGCGGTGGGACATCTGGAATGTCCTGAACGCCAGGCGCCTCGACCTGGTCCCCGACCAGATGAAGCGGTTCGACAAGATCCGCGACCGCAAGACCGGCGTCTCGGAAGAGGTGCCGGGCCTGATGCACCGGCGCCTGGCCGAATGCGCGCTGTGGACCACGCCCGACATCGAGGCCGCGGCCGCGATCGCCACCAGCGCGCCGGTCCCGCCGCCGCCGTCGTCGGTCACCCGCGAGGCGGACACGCCCCAGACCCTGCCGCCGGTCAAGCCGCTGGTCCAGTCCAAGAGCTTCGTGGCCAGCTGCGCCAGCGCCGCCGCCGGCGTCGCCGCCTGCACAGCGCCCGTGGTCGGCCAGGTCAGTTCCGGCGTGAAGAGCGTCAGCGACGCCATTGCGCCCTACGCCGACGCCAACGACCACATCAAGCAGGCCCAGGCCGCGCTGATGATGGTCATGGCCGGCCTGGCCGTCGCGACGGTCGTGCTGGTCTGGCTGAAGAACCGCAACGCGAGGATCAGCTGATGTGGGCCGCGCCTTACCTCGTCCTCGCCGCCGGCCTGTTCGCCGGCCTGTTCCTGCTCGGCGCGCTGCTCGAGTCTCATGGCCGCCGTCGCGGCGGCTGGTGGCTGCGCGCCGCGCCGCGGCTCTCCGGCGAGCGCCCGTGCGGGCTTGGCTCCCCGCCCGATCCCCGCGGCGCCCGGCCGCCGTCTGCGCCGATCTGGACCGAGGTCTGGGACCGCGCCGGCCGCCGGCCGCCAATCCCCTCATTCCCCGCCGCGCCGCCGTCGAGCGCGCCGGATCAGGACTCCCTCGACGGCCCATCCCTCGACCAAAGGTTCGCCCTCATGAATTCCCAGATCAGCACCGCTCTGTCGTCGCTCATCAGCGCCACCGCGACCGTCCAGGCCCTCGCGCCCCAACTCGCCGAGTTGAGCACGGCCCTGTCCACGTCCAAGGCCGCCGCCGATCAGGCCGAGGCCGACACGACTGCGGCTGTCACCACGGCCATCGCCGACGCCGGCACGGCGATCACCGGCGTGTCGTCATCGCTGTCGACCCTGGCGGCCTCGGTCGCCCCGTCCGTGACCCAGGTCTCGTCCAGCCTGGCCGACGTGTCGTCCAGCCTGTCGGGCACGGTCAGCGCCCCGGCCGACGTCTCCGCCAGCCTGTCGGCGCCGCAGTAGCGGGCACACCGTTCGCCTCCCTCCGTCCTCCCATCGAAAGGCTATCCCATGCCCATCAACGAAAGCGCGGCCATCGCGGCCGGCAAGACCGTGGTCGCCTCGGCCGAGGGCGAGCTGAAGGTGTTCAGCGGCGCGCTGAGCAAGTTCATCGTCGCCCACCCCAAGACGGCGGTGATCCTGGCGGCGCTGACCTTCGGCGTCCTCGGCTACTTCGTCGGCCACATCTGATGCGCCGGCGTCGCCGCGCGGACGGCAGCGTGCTCGCGGGCGCCCGCTCACTCTGCCGTCCGCGTGTGCGGCGTCGCGAGTCGCCTCCGCCGCCCCCGTCGCCTGTTTCAGCCAGCTCGACGACCCGCCGGCCTGGGCCGATCGAGACCTGGGCCGGCGCGGTGATCCTGGCCGTGCTCGCGGTCCTGGCGCTCGCCCGCCACCTCAATCCCTGAAAGGCTCGCGATGCCCACCTGGCTGCTCTCCGCCCTGCTCGACCCCAAGGTCTGGGTCGGCCTCGCCTTCGCCGCCGTGCTGGCGTTCGGCGGCGTCCAGACCGGCCGCCTGAACCATGCCAAGGGCGACCTGGCGAGCGCACGCGCCGCGCTGATCGACCCGGCGACCAAGAAGACCTGGCGCGACGAAGCCGTGAAGGCCGCGGACGACCTGGCGAGCTGCCACATCAGCCTCTCCAGCGCCAACGCCGCCCTGGGGCACGCTGACGCCGCCACGGCCGCCCTGAAGGCCGAGAGCGACCGCCGCACGGCCGACGCCGCCTCGCGCCTCGCAGCCGCCGACAAGGCCGCCCTGGCCGGCCAGCGGCGCATCACGGCCGTCCTGGCGGCCAAGGCCGGCGCGGATGCCTGCAAAAGCGCGGACGCGCTGATCCTGGGGAGTGTGCAATGATATCGTTCCTTCGCCGATCGGCCTGTCTGGCCTTGGCGCTGGCGACGGCGCCGCGTGTGGTTGCGGTCCTGCTGACATCGCTGGCCGGCTGCGCCACCACGTCGGGACCGTCCGAGCCGCAGGTGATCACCAGGACGGTCGAGGTCCCGGTGGCTGTCCAGTGCGCGGTCCAGTCGCCGGCCGAACCGGCATGGGCGGACAGCGACGTGGCGCTCAAGGCCGCACCGGACCTCTTCGCCCGGGTCCAGCTGCTCGTCGCCGGCCGGCTTCAGCACTACGCCTACGAGGCCCAGCAGGCCGCCGAGCTGAGCGGCTGCACCGGCCAACCGCATCCGTAACCGCGCCGAGGGGGTCGACGCATGAGTCCAGGGGATTGGCTGGGGGGCGGAGCATTGGTGCTCTCGGCGACCAGCGTGATGATGACCTATGTCCGCACCGCGCGCCTGCAGGGGGCCGATCGACAGCGGATCGCGACCGTCGAGAGGGCCCTGGCGCAACATGCTTCCAGTGAAAGCGTTACGGCGATGGGGGGCCGGATCGATGAACTGGAGGCTGACGTGAAACAGGTCGCGGCCGCTATGACGCGGATCGCCGTCATCGAAACCCAGCTCACCGGCCTCGACAGGCTGATGACCCGGGACATGGACGAGCTCAAGCACTCGCTGAGACGCCTGGAAGAGCGAAGCTTCGAACCGGCCGCCGCGCCGGCGCACCAGCGCCGAAGGTCGCCCGCCGACTGAACCCCGCGTCACCTCCCTGGTCGCGGACATCCTGCCCCCTGGCCCGAAAGGGTCGGGGGGCTTTTTGCGTTTCAGCCCCTGGTCACCGCCCGCATCGCCGGCAGGCCGGCGCCGCAGCCGCATCGCAGCCGGTGGTCGATGCGCCCGGCCGAGCCGTCAGGCCCGAAGCGGTCGACCAGCGTTTGAGCATCGAAGTAGGTCACCCGTTTGCAGCTCCAGCACTGGATCCCCAGCGACCATCCGCCAGCCAGATAGTCGGCGAAGGGAACACGCGCGTTCTCGGGGTAGCTAGAGACGCGCTTAGCGATGGGATCGCGCGGCATGGAGAAATGTTCCGCCTATGTTCATGGCGGGAGTCAAGCGTCGCGGCGAGATATGGGCGAACAAGCCGCGAACCCGGTTCGGGACTATTCCGGGGAATCGCCTCCCACGCCCCGCGTTCCTTCCCCTTCCGTTCCGCTTTCACGGCCTGGCAAAGGGGTCGAAACGGCCGTCTGCTGGCAACAAAACGACTTAAAAATCAATATGATGCACTGGCGGCCCGGGAGGGACTCGAACCCCCGACCTTCGCTTTAGGAAAGCGCTGCTCTATCCTGCTGAGCTACCGGGCCGCGACTGCGCGGTCATAGCGCAAAAGTCCGTCGGGTGCGAAGGCCGCTGCTGAGATCAATTCGATGTTGGGCGCCGGCCGTCCTGCTGCTCCTCGGCGGCTGCGGGGACGGGCTGGCGCTCGACCGGCTGGCGGCGGGCGAGCACGGTCGGGTGGTGGAGGTCCGCTCGGGCGACGTGGTGGCGCTGGACTCGGGGCTGGTGGTGCGGCTGGCGGGCCTGCAGGTTCCCCGCGAGGGCGAAGCCGGGTCGGACGAGGCCGCGGCGGCGCTCGGCCGGCTGGTCCAGGGCCGCCAGGTCCAGCTCTACTACGGCGGCGCGCGCCGGGACGCTTATAGCCGCGCCCTGGCCCAGGTGCGGCTGGTGGGCGGTGGCTGGGTCGAGGCCGCCATGCTGCGCCAGGGCGAGGCCGAGGTGCGCACCTTCGCCGACAACCGGGCGATGGCCCGCGCGATGCTGGACGACGAGGCGCGGGCGCGGCTGGCGCATCGGGGCCTGTGGCGGGTCGGCGGGGCCTTCCAGGTGCGCCTGCCGCAGGAGGTGGGGCGGGCGATGGGCCGGGGCGGCGCCGGCTTCCAGATCGTCGAGGGCCAGGTGCGGCGGGTGACCGACACCGGGCGCGGCGTCTATCTGGACTTCATGGACGGCGCGGGCGGATTCGCGGCCGAGGTTCCGGCCGCAGCGGCGCAGGACCTGCGCGAGGCGGGCCTTTCGCCAGACACATTGGCCGCGCGCCTGGTGAGGGTGCGCGGGACGGTCGGCTGGGACGGGCTGATGCGGATCGACCACCCCGAGCAGGTCGAGGTGGTCGGGCGGCGTTAGGTCGAGGAAGGTTGGGCCTCAGGCCGCCTTCTGCAGCGACTTGGTCAGGATGCCGATCGCGGTCTCGCGGTCGATCTGCTCGATCGCCGCCACTTCGCGGGCCATCCGGTCCAGCGCCGATTCATAGAGCTGGCGCTCGGAATAGGACTGTTCCGGCTGGTTGTCGGCCCGGTGCAGGTCGCGTACCACCTCGGCGATCGAGATCAGGTCGCCGGAGTTGATCTTGGCTTCGTATTCCTGAGCGCGACGGCTCCACATGGTCCGCTTGACGCGCGCACGGCCCTTCAGGGTGGTCAGCGCCTGGCTGACCACGGTGCCAGCCGCCAGCGGGCGCAGGCCCGCGGTCTTGGCTTTGCGGGTCGGCACGCGCAGGGTCATCTTCTCGTGGTCAAAGGTGATCACATAGACTTCAAGCGACAGGCCAGCGACCTCCTGGGTTTCGATCCCGACGACCGCGCCGACGCCGTGCGCGGGATAGACGACGTGATCACCAACCGTGAAATCGAGACCGATTTTGCTCATCAGATAGTCCTCTCAAGTCCTCTATGGCCCGTCCGGGCCAAGCCGTTCGGCGCGGCAAAGGGAAAAGGCTTTCCTTCCCGCGTGGACCGCAGGTCAGATCAGCCTCGCATTGCGAAATATTCCCTAGGACACCCTTGCCTTCGGCTAGGCGCGCGTCGGTCAGGACGGCTGTTCTTCCACCATGATTCGGCAAGCGCGCTCGCAGCGCCGCCACATCGAGGGAGACACTATCACAAAATTGAGCGCGATGAAAGGGTTGCGCGCCGAGACGGCGCGTCGCAGCCCTGGATCAGGAACCCGTGCCGGGCTTTTCGCTGAAGTACTTCTCGAACTTGCCCGTCTCGCGTTCGAAGTCGTCGCGGTCCGCAGGCGGCTCGCCCTTGACCGTGATGTTCGGCCAGACCTTGGCGTACTCGGAGTTGAGCTTCAGCCACTTGCCGTCCGGGTCGTCCTCGGTGTCGGGCTTGATCGCGTCGACCGGGCACTCCGGCTCGCAGACCCCGCAGTCGATGCATTCGTCCGGGCTGATGACGAGGAAATTCTCGCCTTCATAGAAGCAGTCGACGGGGCAGACCTCCACGCAGTCCATGTACTTACATTTGATGCAGGGGTCTGTGACGATGTAGGTCATCGAGGACTCTTGATCCGGGGGAGGAACAGCGCGGACACGCGCGGGCGTCTTTTTGAGGGGCGTGGCGTCAATGTCAATGCCGGGATTCCTCGTCGGGCGGTGAGGAGGGCTGCAAGGGCGAGTACAGGCCCTGGGCCTCGCTGGCCGGTCCGCGACGCTCGCCGAGCTGCTCGACCCTGACCGCGACCAGCCGTCCGCCCAGGGCGAAGACCAGGCCGTCGCCGGGCCGGATCGCGCGGCTCGGCTTGTCCAGCCGCACCTCGCCGCCGGGCCGCGACAGGCGCACCCGGCCCTCGTCGATGAACCGCGCCGCCAGCGAGCGGGTCTTGAAGAACCTTGCGCGCCACAGCCACACGTCCACCCGGCAGGCCTCCTCGGGTGTCATGAAGCGGCTTTGCGTCGCGGGCGGCGGGCGCGCCGGGGCCTGCGGGCGTGCGCCGGCGGCTGGGCGGCCGGGGCGGCGGGGGTCAAGGCGGCCGGGGTTAGGGCGGCGAGCGCGGCGAACGGCGAGGCCTTGGCCGGGGCGGGCGCGGCCTCCGTCCGCGGGCGCCGCCGCCGCCACAGGACGGGCTCGCCGGGAACGGGCTTCCTGACCGGCGCGAAGCCGAGGCCGCGGAGGATGCGCGCCGCCTCGCCGGCGCTCCAGCCGAGCGCGCCGATCGCCGATTCGCTCAGGGCGGAGCCGCCGGCCTCGTGCGGCGCGGCGCGCAGGGCCGCATCGAGCGCCTCCAGCGCCTCGACGGGCACGGTGAGGCCGGCCACGGACCGCAGGCCCAGCGCAGCGAGCGCGGTCGGCGGCGGCGCCGGATCGGGCAGGGGCGACGGGCGTTCGGCGCTCGCCCGCCAGTCGGGGGCCGCCAGGCCCGCGAAGGCGGCGGCGAAGGCGCGCGCCTCGGGCCGCAACAGCCCGGGCATGAACAGGCTGAAGGCGCCGAACCGCACGCCGAGCCCCTTCAGGACCCGCCGCTCGCCCTGGCTCAGGGCCCTCACGTCGGCCTCCAGCGGCCGCCGGTCGATCAGGCCGCCGGCCTCGGCCAGGCGATAGGCGATGCCCCGCGCCAGACCGCGCACCCGCCCGCCCTCGATGGCGCCGCGCAGGGTCTTCAGCGGCCCGAGCCGGCGTCCGGCCTCGGCGGCGATGAAGGCTTCCAGCCGCCGTGCGGCCCGCTCGCGCGCGTGTTCGGGACCGAGCTCGCCCAGAAGCCGCACCCGCGGCTGGAACGGATCCCCGCCGGCCAGCCGCCCGGCCGCCTGGCCGCGCCACAGGGCCATGCCGTCGGGCTGCAGGCCGAAGACCTCGTCGGGGTCGGCCGCCAGCCGCCCCAGCCGGCGGGCGACCTCGGGCGAGATCACCCGATCGGCCGCGGCCCTCAGCGCCCGGTCCTCCAGCGCCGAGGCGCCGCGCACCGGCTCGAAGCTCACCCCGCGCAGCTGGCCGACGTGGTGGCCCTCGACGCTCACCGCCCCGTCCGGCGCGACGCCGGCCAGCAGGCCCTCGCCCTTCAGGTTCAGGCCCCGCATCAGGGCGCTGGTCCGCCGGTCGATGAACCGCTGCATCAGCCGTTCGTGCAGGCTGTCGGACAGCTTGTCCTCGAGCGCGCGGGTGCGGCCCTGCCAGTGGGCGGGATCGGCCAGCCAGTCGCCGCGGTTGGCGACGTAGGCCAGGGTGCGCACGCTGGCCAGGCGGCCGGACAGGGCGTCGATGTCGCCCTCCAGCCGGTCCAGGCTGCGGAACTGGCCGGCGATCCAGTCGTCGGGCAGGCGACGGTTGCGCTCGGTCAGGTGCTCGAAGACGGTGCGGATGAAGCGGACATGCTCCTCGACCGTGGTCTTGCGGAAATCGGGCGTCTGGCAGACTTCCCACAGGCGGATCAGGTTTGAGCGGTCCTTGGCCCGCCGCTCCACCGTTTCGTCGGCCGCCAGTTGGCGCAGGGCCGTCTCGTCCAGGCTCTCTTCCGACAGCTTCAGCCCGGCCAGCGGCGGCGGGGCGGACAGCGAGCGCATCAGGGCGTTCAGCGACTGGAAGTCCAGCCGGCTGTTGCGCCATTCGGCCGCGGGCACGGGGTCGAAGGCGTGGTTCTCGACCGCGGCCACCAGGTCCGCGTCCATCTCCGGACAGTCGCCGGTGACGCCGAAGGAGCCGTCGGTGCGATAGCGGCCGGCGCGGCCGCCGATCTGGCCGATCTCCTGGGCGTGCAGCCAGCGGGTGCGCCGGCCGTCGAACTTGCGAAGGCCGGCGAAGGCCACATGGTCGACGTCCATGTTCAGCCCCATGCCGATGGCGTCGGTGGCCACCAGGAAGTCGACCTCGCCGGACTGGAACAGGGCGACCTGGGCGTTGCGGGTGCGCGGAGACAGCGAGCCCATCACCACCGCCGCGCCGCCGCGCTGGCGGCGGATCAACTCGGCGATGGCGTAGACCGCGTCGGACGAGAAGGCCACGACGGCGCTGCGGCGCGGCAGGCGGGTCAGCTTCTTGGGCCCGTCGTAGGTCAGCTGGGAGAAGCGTTCGCGCGAGACGATCTCGGCGTCCGGGCACAGGCGGCGGATCAGGGGCGCCATGGTCGCCGCGCCCAGCAGCATGGTCTCGGACCTGCCGCGGGCGTGCAGCAGCCGATGGGTGAAGACGTGGCCCCGCTCCGGATCGGCGCAGAGCTGGATCTCGTCGACCGCCAGGAACTCGACCTCGCGGCCCAGCGGCATGGCCTCGACCGTGCAGACGAAGTACTGCGGCCGGGGCGGGATGATCTTCTCTTCGCCCGTGATCAGGGCCACGGCGCGCGCGCCCCTGAGCTTGACGATGCGGTCGTAGATCTCGCGGGCCAGGAGGCGCAGCGGCAGGCCGATCATGCCCGACGCGTGGCCGAGCATCCGCTCGACGGCCAGATGCGTCTTGCCGGTGTTGGTCGGGCCGAGTACGGCCACCAATCGGGAGGGCGCTGCCCCCGCTGGGCGATCGCTCATGGCCGCAAGGTGGGGGCGAGGGTCGAGTCGGGCAAGCCTCGCCTAGGGATTCGCGCCCGAACAGCCGTCCTCAATAGGCGCGGACCTGGCCGGTCTCGCCCGCGACGTCCATCAGCCCGTTGAAGCGGGCGTTGGCGTAGAGCGGGCCGTTCTGGGTCAGGGTGACGACCATGGCATGGTCCATGGTGCCCGGACCGTTCCGCTGCCGGATGCCGCCGGTGACGCCCATGTTGATGTAGTCGTGGCCGTCGAACACCTCGTGGGTGAAATAGTGGGTGTGGCCGGCGAACACGGTGTGCGGCCGGCCGGCCAGCATGGCCTGGACCTTGGCGAAGTCCGGGCTCTGCATCTTCCAGGCCGGCTTGTGCAGGATGACGAAGGTCCACTGCGGGGTCGGATGGCGCGCCAACGTGTCGCGGACCCAGCCGAGCTGCCGGTCGCTGAACCTGACCACCTCCAGGCTGCTGTACTCGCCGTTGCGGCCGCCGGCGTTGGCGGCGATGTGCTCGTCCACCGTCTTCTCGGCCTTGTCGGGGTCCGACCGCATCAGGTCGACCAGCGAATAGAACTGGGCGGCGACCTTGGGCGTCATCGGGGTGGGCGGGTCCTCGGTGTTCAGCACCACGAACAGCGCGCCCTTGTAGGTGAAGCTGTAGTAGGCGGCGCCGCGCCGCTCGCGCCAGGCGTCCAGGGTCTCGGCGTTGTCCACGTCGTGGTTGCCGAGAGTGTAGACGAACGGGCAGTTCAGCTTGGCCACCGACCGCTCCACCGCGGTCCACTGGCGCGCGATCTCGGCCCGGTCCTCGGTGTAGCCCTCGATCAGGTCGCCGACCGACAGGACGAAGTCCGGCTGCAGCCAGCTGAGCTGGACCATGGCCTGGTCGAACACCCCTGGCCGGCCGACGCCGGTGTGGTCGCCGATCACCGCGAACCGCAGCGGGCCGCCGCCCAGGCGCGGAACCGCGGTCCAGGGATGGATGTCGCCGGACGCCATGTCCGGTCGGAAGGCGGCCGCCTCGCGGGTCGTGGCGGCAAGGCCCGCGGCGGGCAGAAGGGCCGTGCTGGCGAGCGCCCCGCGCAGCAGCCCGGCTCTGGAAATGGACATCACGCTCGCCTCCTGGCGGTCCGGCGCGCCGCGCCGGCGGCCCGTCCATTCCAACCTGGATTTGGTGACGTTTGCTTGCACGCCAGCGAGGCGCGGCGAGGCGTTCGGCCCGCGTCGGCGGGCGGGTTAACGAGGGGGTCCCGGCCTTGCGAACAGGCGCGAAACGAATCATGTCCGAATCAGCGACCTCCGCCGATTCGGCCTTTGTTCCCTACAAAATATGGTACTCGCTGCGCTGAGTCGCACAAGGCGGAACCGCCCTAGTCCTGCGGCGGGCTGACGTCCCGGCTCATCTGCACGTGCTTCAGTTCGATGACGGCCGGGCCGAGCACGGTGTCGGCGGAGATCCGCTCGATCACCCAGGGGCCGCCCGCCCCGAGCTGGCCGAACGCGACGCTGATCTGGCTCTTCAGGCCCTGGTTGCGCTTCTCCGGCGGCTTGGGCTTGAAGCCGGCGATCTCGCGATAGTGGACGTCGCAGCGCACCAGGCTGGTCACGCCCAGCGCCCGCTGGGACGGGCCGACGGCGATCGTCTGGCCGTGCTCGAATTCGAGGGCGTAGAGCTGCTTGCCGTCGAAGAACCGCGGCGCGCCGGTGCAGACCCCCGCGGGCGTCGGGGCCAGGGCGATGCGCATCAGCTGGGTCAGGGGGTCGGCGGACGCCAGCTTCTGTTCCAGGCTGGCCGGCGGCTGGCCGAGATTGGAGAAGACCGGGGTCGAGGTCATCGCCACCTCGCCCTGCCGCCAGACCACCTGGACCTTGCGTTCGCGCTTGCCGTCCCGGTTGTCGTAGAGGAACTGGCCGGGCCGCGGCGCGCCGTCCTCGATCCGGCCGCGGGCGCTGGCCTTGACGTCGAACGTCTTGAACGCGGCCAGGATGCCGTAGCTGCGCAGGCTGGCCGCCGCGCCGAAGCCGGTGGGCGTGGCCTGTTCGTCGAAATGGATGTCCAGCACCTTGATGATCAGTCGCCCGTCGTAGGCCAGCGACAGCCTGACCGGGGTGGCGGGCGGCTGGGCCCGGGCCGGGCCGGCGACGGCCAGGATGGCGGCGGCGAACGCCAGGCCGACTCTGCCCAGGCTGAATCTCATGCGTGCGGTCCTCATCGTGCGGGTTGGATGCGTTAGAATGGTGGCGCGGGCGTGGCCTTGCAAATCGCCGCGCCCGCATCGCCAGCCTTGACGTGGCGAGCGCGCTTCGCCTATATCGCGCCCTTCCGCGCGGAGGCTTCATCGTTTCCGCGTACTTTGCATTCATGCCCTAAGGTGTCCGCGATGTCGCGCCGCTGCGAACTCACTGGTGTCGGTCCGATGGTCGGCCACAACGTGAGCCACTCGAACATCAAGTCCAAGCGCCGCTTCCTGCCCGCGCTGAAGACCATCCGCATCGCGTCGGAATCGCTCGGCCAGGCGTTCAACATCCGCGTCAGCAACGCGGCCCTGCGCACCCTGGACTTCCGCGGCGGCCTGGACGCCTA
>JARLIQ010000135.1 GCA_031291645.1 Caulobacteraceae bacterium
CACCGACACCTCCGGCGGCGCGGCCTACAACATGCGGCTCTCCGAGCGCCGTGCGAAGGCTACGGCCGATGCGCTGGTCGCCCTGGGCGTCGCCCAGAGCACCCTGAACGTCGACTGGAAGGGCAAGACCGACCTGGCCGTGCCCACCCCCGACGGCGTCAAGGAACCGCTCAACCGTCGCTCCACCATCTCGATCAACTTCTGATCCTGACCCGCGGGCCCGCTGTCATCGACGGCGGGCCCAACGGCCACCGCATCAAAGCAATCGGGACACTGAAAGGGCGGCCGTCGGCCGCCCTTTTTCATTGGCCGTGCGCCGACGCGGCGAGACGATCGTGGCCGACAGACGGCGGCGCCGGACCAGGCCGCGCCCGAGCGCCGCGGCATGTGGCGCGCCAGGCGCCGAGACCGCCGCTTTCCTTTGAATTTCAGGCGGAATGCGGCTTAACTCGAAACCATGGTGGATGTCGGGTGACGGCCGGCGTTTTCCCTCAATCAACGAGGCGTAGATGACCCAACAACCAAGCGGCGATTTGACCGGGACCCCGGCCGCCGCGGCGGGCGCCGCGCCCGTCGGCAAGGTCGCGGTGCCGCTGGCCAAGGCCCTGGCGACTGCTGGCGAACTTTATCTTGCTGGGCGGATCCGCGAGGCCGAGATCGTCTGTCGCCAGATCCTGGAGCGGCGGCCAAATCTTGCAGACGCCTACAATCTGCTTGGCGTCATCTTGAACGCCAAGGGTGACCCGAAGGCGGCGGTGAACACGATCGGCCGGGCGATCAAGCTCAATCCTCGGGCGCCCAGCTTCTACGCCAACCTGGGCGAGATCGAACGCCAGCGCGGCAAGCTCGTCGAAGCCGAGATCGCGCTGAACAAGGCCATCGAGCTCGATCCGAAGGCCGCCCAGGCCTACAGCAATCTCGGCATCGTCCACTTCGACCGCAAGGACTTCGACAAGGCCGCGGCCAACTACGAAAAGGCCATCGCCCTCCAGCCGAACTTCCCCGAGGCGCACAACAACCTCGGCAACGCTTACCGGGCGCTGGAGCGCAAGACCGAGGCGCTGGCCTGCTACCAGAGGGCCGTGACCCAGCGCCCGAACTACGCCGAAGCCTACAACAACATGGCCACCTCGCTGCGCGACGCGGAAGACTACGAATCCGCCGAGCACGCCTATCGCAAGGCGATCACGCTGCGGCCGAACTACGTCGAGGCCCACAACAACCTCTCGATCCTGCTGCTCTACCGCGACCGGACCGACGAGGCGCTGCGGGTGCTGGCCGACGCGCTGAAGCTGGACGAGCGCAACGCCGCGACCCTGCTCAACGTGGCCAAGGTCCAGCTCAAGCGCGCCGCCCATGGCGTCGCCGAGCAGGCCGTCCGCTTCGCCCTGCAGGTCGATCCTAAGAAGGCCGAGGCCTATATGGTGCTCGCCCAGATCCATCACGAACTGGACCAGCATCCCGAGGCCCTGGCCGCTCTGGAAAAGGCCATCGCGCTCGATCCGGAAGTCGGTGAGTTCCACAGCTTCTATGGCGTGGTGCTGAAGTCGGTCGGGCGCCTGGACGAGGCGCGGGCCGAAATCAGGAAGGCGCTGGAGTTCAATCCCGACCTCTATGGCGCCTACGCCAACCTCAACGACCTCGAGACCTTCGAGGCCGACCACGACCTGATGATCCAGATGAAGGACATCCTTGAGCGGGCGGACAAGCCGAACAGCGACCGCTACCTGCCGATCCACTTCGCCTACGCCAAGGCGCTGGAGGACGTGGGCGAGTACAAGCAGGCGCTGGAACACTACGCCATCGGCGCGAAGCTGCGCCGCAACCAGCTGCAGTACGACGAGGCCGAGACCTTCAGCTTCTTCGACCAGATCAAGGCGACCTTCAGCAAGGACACCTTCGCAAACCGCCGTTGGGGGGGCGATCCCAGCAAGACGCCGGTGTTCATCCTGGGCATGCCCCGGTCAGGCAGCACCCTGGTGGAACAGATCCTGTCCAGCCATCCGCAGACCTTCGGCGCCGGCGAGGTCAAGGTGCTGCACCGTGCGCTCGGCGCCCTTCGCGACCGCCTGCCGTCGATCCCAAAGTATCCGGCGATGATCAACGCCATGGATCCGGAGCACTTCCAGCAGATCGCCTCCGACTACCTGGCGGAACTGCAGCGCGAGTCGGACGGCGCCGCCCGGGTCACCGACAAGCTGCTGACCAACTACTTCTTCGTCGGCCTGATTCAGCTGCTCTTCCCCAATGCAAAGATCATCCACACGCGGCGCAACCCGGTGGACACCTGCCTGTCGGCCTACACCAAGCTGTTCAAGGACGACATGCCGCACAGCTACGACCTGGGCGAACTGGGTCGGTACTACCGGCGCTATGAGGACCTGATGGCCTTCTGGGCCGAGGTGCTGCCGCCGGGCGTGATGATGACGGTGGACTATGAGTCCGTGGTCGGCGACCTGGAGACCAACGCGCGGGCGCTGATCGAGCATATCGGCCTGCCGTGGGACGACGCCTGCGTGAACTTCCACGAATCCCGCCGGCCGGTGAAGACGGCCAGCGTCGTCCAGGTGCGCCAGCCGGTCTACAAGACCTCGGTGGAGCGCTGGAAGCGCTACGGCGACGGCTTGGCGCCCCTGCTCGAGGCGCTGGACTACCAGCAGGCCGCCAAGCCGGCTCCGAAGGCCAAGCGCAAGGGCGCCTGACCTGAACAGAGACCATCGGCCATCGCGCCCCAGGGAATTGAACGATGCAACTCGTCGCACTTGCGCTCGCCGCCCTCGCCACAGCCGGCGCGGCCCCCCCGTCGCCGCCCGACCAGCCCCTGGGGGCATTTCCGGACTACGGCCACCCCGAGATCGGGGCGGCCAGCTGCCAGGTCAAGGACCCGGCCCACACCGAGTGCTTCATCCCGGCCAAGACGGCTGGCCGCTACCTGATCGAAGCCGCCGGCACCTCGACCGCCACCGGTCCGGACGCGACCCAGACCCTGGTCGTCGGCGGCCCGGGCTGGACGTGCAATCAGCCGGTCTCGACCAAGAAGGGGGAGTGGACCGGCGGCCAGCGCACGCTGCAGGTGGCCTGCGTGGTGACCGTGCTGGCCGACACGGCCTTGCCCGTCGTCGCCATCTACGCTGACACCGACGCCAAGATGGACCCCAAGGGGCCGGTGCTGACCATCCGCCGCGTGCCCTGGAACGGGGTCCTGGCGGTCACCAACTTCCAGGTCGGCGTCTCGGGCCCGCCAAAGCCGCCGGCCAAGTAGCCGGACGTCCGAGGCCGAGGTCAGTCCTCTCCGGCGGTCCGGCCCTTGGGACCGAACGGCCGCTTGCGGCCCATGGTCCGCTTCTCGCCCTTGGCCTTGGCTGAAATCTCCTTCAGCTTGACCGCCTGGAGCATCGACAGGGCCTGGCCTGGCGCGCCCTTTTCCGGATCGCCGAAGGCCCGGCCGAAGGTCTTGATCCGCTCCTCGACCGAACCCAGGAATTCGCCTTCCCAGTCCGACAGCGCCACGCCCGCGCGCGTGGCGGCGCGTTTCGCCCGCTTCAGCGCGTTCAGCGCAGCGCGCCGGGCCTGGGCCCGCGGATCTGGACGGCTCTGCTTCACAGGCCTCCGATGGCCGACAGATAGAGGTCGACCAGGGCGTCTTCCTCCTGCCGCTTGGCCTTGTCCTGCTTGCGCAGGCGCACGACCTTGCGCAGGATCTTGGTGTCGAACCCGTTGCCCTTTGCCTCGGCGTAGACCTCCTTCAGGTCCGTCTGCACCGCCGCCTTGTCCTCTTCCAGCCGCTCGATGCGCTCGATGATGCTCTTGAGCTGGGTCTGGGCGGTGCTGTTGAGCACGTCGATGCTGGCGGCGTCGTCGGCCATGGGATGAAGGCTCTCACTCTCGAAAAGAAGGGAAGGACTCAAGGCCGACCCTAGCGGTCCGGAGCCGGCCGGCCAAGCCTTGCGGCGGGGATGCAAGACCTTAGAGCAGGCCGAAGTCGGCCAGCGCCGGCGCCAGGCCGCTCGGCTCGTCGAACAGGTGGACGTGGAAGCCGAGTGCGCGGGCCGCCTCGATATTGGCCGCCACGTCGTCGACGAACAGCAGTTCCTGCGGCGTCAGGCCGGCGCGCCGGCTGGCCAGGGCGAAGATCCCCGGGTCCGGCTTGGCGAGCCGCTCGTCGCCCGAGACTACTGTGCTTCTCAGCAGGCCGAAGGCCGGATGCATGGCGGACACCACCGGCCAGACCTCACTGGGCATGTTGGTCAGGCCGAACATCGGGGTGGCGCGGGCGTGCAGGGCGGTCATGGCCGCGACGGTCTCCTCGATCACGCCGGAGAACATCTCGGACCAGCGGTCGCTCCAGGCGGAAATCGCATAGGCCTGATCGGGATGGAGAGCGGTTAGAGCCGCGACCCCCTCGGCCATCGGCCGGCCCAGATCATGCTGACGATGCCAGGCCGGCGTACAGACCTCGGCCAGGAAGCGCTCGCGCTCGGCCGGGTCGGGAAAGATCTTGGAATAGAGCGTGCGCGGATCCCAGCGCACGATCACGTTGCCAACGTCCCACAACACCCCGACGGGCGCGCGGGCGGCCGGCACGCGGCTCAGCCTTGCTTGGCCTTGTAGCGCGGGTCGGTCTTGTTGATGATGTAGACGCGGCCCTTGCGGCGCACCAGCTTGCAGTCGCGGTGGCGGGTCTTCAGCGACTTCAGGGAACTTCTGACCTTCATGGCGCGTCTCGTTCGGGCGGACCGGGGCGCGTCGAAGGACGCGGGCCAGCGATCCGAGTGATCTGGAAGCGGCGGCGTATAGGCTGCAAGCCCAGCAAAGTCAATCGATTCAGCGGCGACGGTCGAGTTTGATCGCCTTGAAGCCGCCACCGCCGGGGACATACCATCCGATTCATGGATCGCCGCGCCTTTTTGATCATGGCCCTGGCCGGGGCCGCCGATTCAGGGTCCGGGCCGAGCGCGCCGTCCGCGCCCCAAGGCATGGCGGCCGCGCCCGAGCCAGCGGCCCTGTCGGCCGACCCCGCGTTCGAGGCCTGGAGCCGGGAATTCGTCGGCCGGGCGATCCTCTCGGGCCTGCCGGCGGAGGTGGTGACGCGCGAGATGACGGGCCTGGCGCCCGACTCGCGGGTGGTCGCGCTGGACAGCCGCCAGCCGGAATTCGCCAAGCCGATCAGCGACTACATCAAGGGCGTGGTCACCGATGAGCGGATCGCGCTCGGCCGGCGCAAGGCCGACGCCATCGCAGCCCTGCCGCGCATCGAGGCCGACTACGGCGTGCCCCGCGAGGTGCTGGTCTCGATCTGGGCGGTGGAGACCGCGTTCGGCAGCCTCCAGGGCGACTTCGACGTCATCCGCTCGCTGGCCACCCTGGCGGCCTCGGGCCGGCGGCGCGACTGGGCCGAGGAGCAACTGATCGCCGCCATCCGCATCGTCGCCGATGGCGAGGCCACGCGCGGCCAGCTCCGGGGCTCCTGGGCCGGGGCGATGGGCCAGACCCAGTTCGAGCCCTACACCTATCTGACCATGGCGGTGGACGGCGACGGCGACGGACGGCGCGACGTCTGGGGCTCCAGCGCCGACGCCCTGGCCTCGGCCGGCAACCTCCTGACCAGGGCCGGCTGGCTGAGGGGCCAGCGCTGGGACCGCGAGGTGGTCCTGCCGCCCGGGTTCGACTATTCGCTGACCGAAGGGCCGCGCCAGGACGCGGCGGCCTGGGCGGCGCTGGGCGTCATGCCGGCCGCCGGGGGCGGCTGGGCCACGGCCGATGCGGCCAGCCAGGCCCAGCTGCTGCTACCGACCGGCGCGGCCGGCCCGGCCTTCCTGGCGTTCGACAACCACTTCGTGATCCGCAAGTACAACAACTCCACCGCCTACGCCCTGGCCGTGGGCCTGCTGGCCGACCGGATCGGCGGCGCGCCGCCCTTGGCGACGCCCTGGCCGCACGAGGACCCCCTGTCGCTGGCCGACCGCACCGCGGCCCAGTCGGCGCTGGCCCGGCTGGGTTATCCGCCCGGGGCGCTGGACGGGGTGATCGGGGCCAACACCCGCGCGGCCTTGCGCCAATGGCAGAAGGCGAAGGGGCTGCCGGCCGACGGCTATCTGTCGCTGGACGTCGTCCGCCGGCTGCAGGCCGAGGTCCCGACCGCGGCCGACGCGCCGCCGCCCCAGGGCGCCAGCTAGGGCTCCAGCTAGACGGCGCCCTCTTCGCTCTTCTCCAGGATCGAGACCGTCGCGTCGTCCTCGGTCGTGGCCGACAGTCCGGCGGTGCGCAGGATGCGGTTCAGGTAGGCGAAGGCGAGAAGGCCCAGGAGGATCGCCATGTTCAGCAGGAACGGCGCGGCGTGGGACATCTCGTAGAATTTCACGAACAGCGGCGCGAGCACGACGTTGACCCCGTTGACCGCCGCGATGGCGCCCGCCGCGCGGGCCTGCTCGTCAGAGGAGACCGAAAGCGAGGCGCCGGCGGTGAAGCCCGGCCGTGCGAAGCTGAAGCCCAGGCTGGACAGGGCGTAGGCGATGACCACGGTCCAGTAGTCCGGCGCGAAGGCCACCATCAGGCTGCCGGCCGCAGCCAGCCCCACGCCCCAGCGCAGCAGGTGGCGCGGCGACATGCGGAACATGCGGATCAGGCCCCATTGGGCCAGCAGGCTGGCGATGGCGCCGGTCATCATCGCCATCTTGATGTAGTCCAGGGCCGCCATCGGGCTGACCTTGACCTTGTCGATGATCAGGAAGCCCAGGGTCTGGCCGAGGCCGGTCTGGCAGCAGGCGACCAGGAAGCCGTAGACCAGGAAGGGCGTCAGCCGCGCATCGCGCCAGAGCGGCTTGGGCCGCGAATGGGCTTCGGCCTCGGCGGGCACGAAGCGCTGGCCCGCGTCGTCCATCGGCGCGGGCGCCTTGTCCTCCACCAGCCACAGCCACACGGCGGCCAGCATCAGGGCGGCGATGATGGCGAAGGCGAACATCGGCCCCGCCAGCCCCACCACCGGCAGGACGAACAGGGTCGCCACCAGCGGACCGACGATGGTGCCCAGGCCGAAGGCCCCGGCCAGGGTCGACATCGCCTGGGTGCGCCGCTCGCGGCCGGTGCGTTCGGCGACGAAGGCCTGGGTGGCGGGGTTGGAGGCCGAGCCGAACAGGCCGAACAGGGCGCGGGCGAACAGGAAGAAGACGAAGATCACCATCGGCGTGGCCAGGTGACGCACGCCGGCGCTGACCACCACCCCGCAGCCGATCATCGACAGCAGGAAGCCGACCAGCCCCAGCATGATCAGGGGCTTGCGTCCGCGCCGGTCCGACGCCCGGGCCCAGATCGGCGAGGCGAAGGCCCACAAGAGGGCCGACAGCGAAAAGATCGCCGCCACCATCGGGTCGGGGATGCCGATCTGGCGGCCGATCGCCGGCAGCACCGACTGCATGCCGGTGTTGCCCAGGGCGGTGACCACGGACACGCAGAACAGCAGGGCGAACGAGCGGTCCCGCACCTGTTCGGGGGTGGCGGCGGCGCGGTTGCGGAGGCGGGAA
>JARLIQ010000020.1 GCA_031291645.1 Caulobacteraceae bacterium
CGAGGCCTGCGCCCTGGCCCCCTGCCGGGCCGCCGAGCGGCCGGGCCGGCGCGCCCCCCCGGGCCTCGCGGGTCGGCGGCGGGGCGGTGGCGACGGTCACGGCCGGGGCGCGCGCCAGCACGGCCAGCGGCGCCGACACGGCGGTCTGGCGCACGGGCGCGCCATGGGCGAAGGCGTCGGACCGGACGACGGTGGCCGCCGGGGCGTTGCGGTACTGGGTGACGTTGACGACGGTGTTGACCTGGATGTTGTTGATCGTGGTCTGCCGCACGTTGTTGATGTTGACCTGCCGGACGTAGGCCTGGCTGACCTGGTAGTTGGGCCGGTAGACCTCGTCGGGCGCCAGCGGCACCCAGCCCACCGCCTCGGCCGACCCGCTCACCCCGAAACTGATGTTCCAGCCGCGGCCCCCGACAAAGGCGACCAGCGCCGGGGCGTAGACCGGCTCGGCCGCGGCGCGGCCCGGAACCCAGCCCCAGCGCGCGCCGATCCGGGCCCAGCGGCCGTAGTGGAACGGCGCGAAGCCCCAGGACTGGTCGTCGATCCAGGTCCAGCCCCAGGGCTGGACATAGGCCCAGTGGCCGTAGCGATAGGGCGCCCAGTCGGCGGGCACGCTGCGCGGGAACCAGACGGTCCCGTAGTCCGGCGTATCGGCGAAGTCGCCGTAGGTCGCCAGGTCGTCGTACCCGGTCAGGGCGTCCGAATAGGCCGCCTGGCGCCCCCAGTGCTCGCGCGCCTCGCGCGAGCGCGCCCAGTCGTCGATCGCCGCGTCCTGGGCGTCGTCGTAGCTGGGATCATAGCCGGCGTAGATCAGCGCCGCCTCGCCCTCGTCGACCGGGCTGAAGCCGTAGGCGGTCGGAACCTCGGCCTCGCCCTGGAACACGGTGACCTCGACCGGCGGATAGTCGCCGTCCGCCTCGGGCGCGCCGACGTCGATGCGGTAGGCCCCGGCCTGGTCGATGCGCACGTCGCCCGCCGGCGTGGCGATCGAGACCCCGCCGCGCGGAACCCGCCACAGCCTCAGGTCCAGCGAGCCCTGGGGCAGGGCGAAGCGGGTCTGGCCGTAGTCCAGCGCCAGCACGTCGAGCTCGCTCTCGCTGTCGAGCCGCGCCTCGATCGGGCCGATCTGCAGTTCGACGCGGCCCGCGTCGTTGGTCCAGAACGATTCGCCCGGCGTGACGGGGAAGTTGCGGGTGGCGTCGGTCCAGAAATCCTCGCCCGGCGGCAGGAACGAGACCTGGCCCTCGACGTGGCTGACGCGGCCGACCAGTCCGGGCGGGTCGGCGCTGGCGGCGCTGGCCAGGGCGGCCACGGCGCAACCGCCGGCCAGGCTGAGCATGAGGGTCCGGGTTTTCATGGGGTCTCGCATCCCTGGTGACGATTTTGGCCTGATGACGATTCTGGCTTCTCGGGGCCGGGCCTGGCGAAGCCGCCTCGCACGACGCGCGCGCGGGGCGGCTGGCCCATGTGACGCACAGGAAACTTTACTACACTACAGAAATGCATCGCCGCGGCGAGGGTTCATTGCGGCCAGGGGGGCGAACCGATGATCCGGGACCCGCCTCCAATGACGACGGCCGGCCGGGGCGACCGCAAGGCGCGCGGCGGAAAGGCCGCCTTCGCCCTCAGTCCCGCGCCAGGGCCTGTTCCGGCATCTCGATGTCGATCTCGAGGGTCGAGACCTGCTCGCCGCGGTCGAGCTTGACCACCACCTTGTCGCGGTCGATCGCGATGTGCCGGGCGATCACCGCCAGGATCTCCTGCTGCAGCACCGCGGCCAGGTCCTGGCGGCCGGAGAGGGCGCGCTCGTGGGCCAGCAGCACCTGCAGCCGCTCGCGCGCGACCGGGGCGGAGCGGTTGCGCATGAAGAAGTTGAGGAAGCTCATGCCACGGCCGCCTTGCGCCCGAACAGCCGGCTGATGAAGCCGCGCCGCTCGGCGGGCGTGGTCACCGCGATGGTCTCGCCCATCAGCCGCCGGGCCGCCTCGGCGTAGGCGCGGGCCGGGGCCGAGCCGGGGTTCTGCAGCGGGATCGGGCAGCCGAGGTTGGAGGCGGTCAACACGTCCGGGCTCTCGACCACGATGCCGAGCAGCGGGATGGCCAGGATCTCCAGCACGTCCTCGACCTTCATCATCTCGCCGCGGGCGGCCCGGGCCGGATCGTAGCGGGTGAGCAGCAGGTGCTTCTCCAGCTTCTCGCCAAGCTCGGCGCGGCGGGTCTTGGAGTCCAGCATGCCGATGATCCGGTCGGAATCGCGCACCGAGGAGACCTCGGGGTTGGCCACCACGACCGCCAGGTCGGCGAAGCGCATGGCCAGGGTCGCGCCCTTCTCGATGCCGGCGGGGCTGTCGCAGATGATCCAGTCGAACTTCTCGCGCAGCTCGTCGATCACCCGCCCGACCCCCTCCTCGGTCAGGGCGTCCTTGTCGCGGGTCTGGGAGGCGGGCAGCAGGGACAGGGTCTCGATCCGTTTGTCGCGGATCAGCGCCTGCGGCAGCTTGGCGTCGCCCTGGACCACGTTGACCAGGTCGAACACCACCCGCCGCTCGGCCCCCATCACTAGGTCCAGGTTGCGCAGCCCGACGTCGAAGTCGACCACCACGACGGTCTGGCCGGCCTGGGCGAGCGCGGCGCCGAGGGATGCGGAGGAGGTGGTCTTGCCCACGCCCCCCTTGCCCGACGTGACAACCATGACCTTCGACATGCGACAATGCTTCCTTCCCCCGCCCAGCCCGCGGGTCTGCTTCAATCGAGCGCCGAGAGCCTGAGCGTTCCCCGGTCGCGCCACACCTGGACGGCGCAGCCCTGCAGTTCCGCGCCCCAGTGCTCGGCCGTGCGGTATAGCCCGTCGACCGCCACCAGTTCGGCCTCCAGCCGGCGGCAGAAGATGCGCGCCGCCTCGCCGGTCTTCAGCCCCGCGATCGCCCGGCCGCGCAGCGCCCCGTAGACGTGGATCGAGCCGCCGGCGATCACCTCCGCGCCCGAGGCGACGGGGCCGACCACGGTGACGTCGCCGTGCTCGAACACGATCGACTGGCCCGAGCGCACGGGCCGGTCGATCAGCAGCGAAGGCGCCGGCGGCGGGGCGGCGGGGGCGGCCGGCGAGGCGGCGCCGGCCCCGATCTCGCGCTTCACCTCGCGCCCCTGCAGGATGGTCGGCAGCCGCGCCCAGCGGGTGCCGGCGAGCAGCGCCGGGTCGATCCCCTCGACGCCGATCAGCCGAAGGTCGCGCGCGGCCAGGGCGTCCAGCGCCTCCACGGCGGCCGGCTGGCCCTCGCCGGCGTCCAGCGCCGCCAGGTCGGCGACGATCGGCCGGTCGGCGAAGAAGTCGGCGGCCCGCCGCATCTGCGCGTCCAGCGCGCCCAGCCAGGGGCCGAGCGGCGGCTGCGGCGCGATGATCAGCGCCATGAAGCTGCGGCCGCGGACCGGGATCGCCGGCGGGGAAAGGGTTTCGATCGCCACGGGCGGCGCCTAGGCCCGGGACGCGAATGTGGACGTGAACGTGGACGGACGATCCGGCGTCCGCCCGGACCGGACCCCATGCGGACGATGAGTCGATGTGAAGCTGCGCACCCGAAAATCCCCTGCCCACTGACCGATTTGTGGCGTCCGTCGGCGGCGCGCGGCCCGGGACGCTTCTTAAGGTCCGCTCGGCTCTGCACGCTCGTCAGGCGCGAGCAGGCGGGGGCGATGTGACATGATTAAGGCGGCCGGCGCCTTTACAAGGGATCGTGATTTCAAGCTCGGCCGTACCCGGACGACGGCGCCGGAAAAGCTCTGCACACCGAACAGTTCGCGTTCGAGCGGGCGCTGGGGCTTTAGTAGGAGCGCGGCATGCCCAGCGCGTTCTGTCCCAGGAAGGCCAGGATCAGGTTGGTCGAGATCGGGGCGACCTGGTAGAGGCGCGTCTCGCGGAACTTGCGCTCGATGTCGAACTCCTCGGCGAAGGCGAAGCCGCCGTGGGCCTGGACGCAGGCCTCGGCCGCCGCCCACGAGGCCTCGGACGCCAGCAGCTTGGCGATGTTGGCCTCCTCGCCCGCGGGCAGGCCGGCGTCGAACCGCTCGGCCGCGCGCTCGACCATCAGGGCGGCGGCCCGGGTCTGGGCGTAGGCCCGGGCGATGGGGAACTGGACGCCCTGGTTGGCGCCGATCGGCTGGCCGAACACCTTGCGGTCGGTGACGTACTTGCTGGCCTTTTCGATGAACCAGCGCGCGTCGCCCAGGCATTCCGAGGCGATCAGCGTCCGCTCGGCGTTCATCCCGTCCAGGATGTAGCGGAAGCCCTTGCCCTCCTCGCCGATCAGGTTGGCGGCCGCCACCTCGACGCCGTCGAAGAAGACCTCGGTGGTCGAGTGGTTCATCATGGTGCGGATCGGCCGGATGGTCAGGGTCCCGGCCGCGCGGGCGGCGTTCATGTCGAGCATGAAGACCGAGAGCCCGTCGCCCTTCTTGGCCACCTGCTCCTTCGGCGTGGTGCGGGCCAGCAGGATCATGAAGTCGGAATATTCCGCCCGGCTGGTCCAGATCTTCTGGCCGTTGACCACATAGCGCTCGCCGTCGCGCACGGCGGTGGTCGAGAGCGCCAGGGTCTCCGAGCCCGAGGTCGGCTCGGTGACGCCGAAGGCCTGCAGCCGGATCTGGCCGGAGGCGATGCCCGGCAGCCAGCGCTGCTTCTGCTCGGCCGTGCCGTGCTTGAGGATGGTGCCCATGGTGTACATCTGGGCGTGGCAGGCGCCGGCGTTGCAGCCGTTCGCGTGCACCGCCTCCAGGATGGCCGTCGCCGAGCGCAGGCCAAGGCCGCTGCCGCCGTATTCCTCGGGGATCAGGGCGCCCAGGAAGCCCTCGTCGGTCATCGCCTGCACGAAGGCCGACGGATAGGCCCGCTCGCGGTCCAGCGCGCGCCAGTATTCGCCGGGGAAACGCGAGCAGAGGGCGGCGACGGCGTCGCGGATCGCGGACAGGTCCTCTTCGGTGCTCATGGCCTTGGTCTCTCCCATCCGTGGCGAGCGATCGCCTCGCCGTCCTGGTTCCGTTCGGGGGCTTTTGGATCGATCCGCGCCGGCTCGGCAAGGAAGCGGATCGGCGATCCGATGACCTCCGCCCCCTCGGCGTCGCGGCCCAGCATGCCGCGCTCGACCAGGAAGGGGTCGTCGAACGCCTCCTTCAGCGAGCGCACCGGCGCCCAGCAGACGTCGCGCCCGTCGAACCAGGCCTCCCAGTCGGCCAGGCGCCTGGCCTTGAAGGCCTCGCGCAGGAAGGCGCGCACCGGCGCCTGGCCCTCGCCCGGCGGGGTCCTGGCGGCGGCGATCAGGTCGGGGCGGCCGAGGCCGTTCAGCAGGTTCTCGGCGAACTTGGCCTCCGAGCCGCCCAGCGCCAGCCAGCGCCCGTCCGCGGTCTCATAGAGGTCGTACAGCGCCGCCCCGCCCCAGAAGCGCGAGTTGGCCGCCCTGGGCGCTTCGCCCTTGGCGAACACCTCGCCGACCGCGTTGGCGGTCCAGGCGGTCAGGCTGTCGTACATCGAGATGTCCAGGTAGTCGCCCTTGCCGCTGCGCTCGCGGCCGAGCAGGGCCATCAGCACCGCCGAAAGGCCGGTCATCGCGCTCAGCGCGTCGGCCGAGAGCATGATCGGAACCGCCGGCGGCGGGCCTTCGCCCGGCTGGATGGTTCCCGCCAGCGCCTGGACCACCAGGTCGTGGGCCGGCCGGTCGCGGTAGCGGCCCGCCTGGCCGAAGGCGCTCAGCGAGCAGTAGACGATGCGCGGGTTCAGCGCGCTGACCGCCGCATAGCCCAGGCCCAGCCGCTCGGCCACGCTGGGCCGCCAGGCCTCGACCAGCACGTCCGCCTCGGCCGCCAGCCTCAGGCAGAGGGCCAGGCCCTCCGGGTCCTTCAGGTCCAGCTGGATCGAGCGCTTGCCGCGCTGGGTGTTGCGGAAATAGACGCTCTGGCCGTTCTTGACCTCGCCGATCGCGCGGGTGGGCTCGCCCGCGCCCATCGGCTCGACCTTGATCACCTCGGCCCCGTGGTCGGCCATCATCATGGTCAGCATCGGGCCGGGCAGGAAGGCCGAAAGGTCCAGCACCTTCAGTCCGGATAGTTTCATGGCAGGGCCGTCGCCTCGTTCGCTCGGCGTCTCCTTGGCATGTCTTCGCGGGCCCCGCCATGGCCGGTCCGGGGGCGCCCCTAGGACATGGGCCGCATTTTCCGTGCTCCCTGGCCCCTTGGCTCGTCTGGCTTCGGCGCCCGAAACGTGCGATACTTCCTTTGCATCCGCCGCCTTCCTGCGGCTGGATCGCGGACGCACTCTGGCGTCGATAGCGTGAAAAGAAGCATCCCATTCTCAAGAACACCGGCTTTGCCGACCGTCTGAAGACGGCGGCTGCGGCTAAGCAAGCTCAGCTGGAGAAATTCACCCCACGGCCCACCGCGCCGGACGCCGCCTTCGTGGGCCGGCAGGAACGGCGCGCGGCCGAGCTGGCGGCGGTCCGTCAGGCCCGGGCCGAGCAGCGTCAGGCCGACCAGAAGGCGCGCGCCGAAGCCGCTGCGGCCGCTGCGGCCGCCGTGGTCGCGGCCGAGTTCGCCGCCCTGGAAGCCCGCCGCCTGGAACGCAAGAACCGCAAGCAGAGCCAGAAGGCCGACGCCGACGCGCGCCGCCAGGATCGCCGCGATTCGCTGGAGCTCTACGCCCGCGTCGGCGCAGGGTCCGTCGCCTCGTCATGACGCGCGGGCCGGTCCAAGGCAGTCTTTCGGCCGGCCAGCTCAGCGCTCTGAGGAACCTGTCCGACAAGAAGGCGGGCCGGGACGTCGACTGGATCACCATCTCGGACGCGCGGGCCCTGACCGACCTCGGCTTCGCCCAGCGCAACCAGGCCGGATGGCAGATCACCGCCCAGGGCGAAGCCGCGCTGCTGGCCGCGGACGGCTCGCGCCCGCCGAGCGGTGGTCCGGACTACTGATCAGCGCTCCGACGCGGGCTTCCTCAGCGCCGCCAGCATGCCCGTCTGTTCGGCCAGCTGGCGTCGCAGCTCCGTCTTGCGCCCGGCGAACGCCTGGTCCTGCAGCATCCTCTCGATCGCGGCGATGTTGCGGCGGATGATCCACTCGTTCATCGGATCACTCGGGCAGCAGCTTGGCGTCGGCCGCGACCAGCCGGGCCTCGAAATAGGCCAGGGGCGACTCGAAGCCGGTGATCTCGATGGCGATCTCGTGTCCGTCCTCGAGCCGCAGCCGGGCCGGGAGGAGGGGGGCGTCCTGGCCGTCGCCCGCGCCTGAGGAGGCCGGCAGGGCCGAGATCTCGCCCTCGATGACGCCGCTGGCCGATCGTCCGTCGCCGGAGCCGAAGATGTCGAGTTCATAGGCGACGCCGGCGACGCCGCCCGACCAGGACAGCATGCCCGCGCCGCGGAACGCCGCCAGCAGCCGCAGCGGCTCGCGCGCCCGGCCGCGTTGGAATCCCTGGGTGTTCCAGCGGATCGGCGCCATTTCGACCGAGGACGGCTCGGCGCGCCGCTTGGCGTTAGGCGCCCCCTTGGAGATCGCGCCCATGGTCTGCCTTTCAAGGAGCGGCGGCGAAGCCGCGCGGACGCGCGGCGGTTCGGGCCTGCCCAGCGTGACCCCGCCAGGTCCCATTTCCAGAGACTACCACATCGGGCGCCGGCGGTGGCTAAATTCTGGTGCGGGACCGCGGTTTCCGGGCTCGCCGCCAGCGCTAGCCGGCCGCGACCTCCGCGCCGGCTGCGCGGGCCGCGACGTCGGCGGGGCCCTCCTTCACCTCCAGGGTGGTTCCCTGGTCGAAGTGCAGCTTGGTGAGCACCCGCACGTTGTTCTCGCCGTACATGCTGGCGCCGCCGCCGTCGGCCAGGCACACGTAGAGCAGCCGGGCCGGGTTCACCCAGACCGCTCCGCCCTTGGGGTTGGTCAGTTCGAGCAGCTTCATCTCGCCTCTCCGGCGCCGGGGCCGGCGCATGCGCAGACCGCCGCCGCAATCTGGTCCGCCCACCCTGCGCCCGGGGGATGAAGATATTGCGCCAGGGCTGGCGTCGATCCGTGCTAAGGTGTCTCTCGCGCGGAGATATCGCGCCGGCCGACGGCAGGACCTGCGATCCGCTAGGTTCCCGAGCGGCCAGAAAGGCCGCCGTGGCCACCGTATGAATCCCTTCAGCTTCCTCGCCGGGCTGCTCGACTCCGGGGTGAGCCCGGACGATATCCGCTCGGAGATCTTCTTCCTCGGCTCGCGCCACCAGGGCGAGGCGCTCGACGGCGCCCTGGCCGAACTGAGGGCGCCCAACCTCGAGCCTCGCCGCTCGAGGCTGCTGCGCGCGGTGGTCAGCGACCTGACCCGCGCCCAGCCGCAGGGCCGCACGGCCCGATAGCCGCCTGGTCGCACCGGGCCGCACGACACAGCGATTTCAGGATTGGAGAACAGCATGGCCAAGGGTCAGAAGAAGAGCAACCGCGAGATCCGCAAACCCAAGGCGGAAAAGCCCAAGGTGGTCGCCGCGCCGCCGTCGTTCCTCGCACCCAGCAAGGGCAAGAAGTAGGATCACGGTCTGCCGCCCTGGCGCCTCAGGTGCTATGCGGCGGCATGACCACCCTCTACGTCGACGCCGACGCCTGCCCCGTCAAGGACGAGGTCTACCGCGTGGCCGATCGCTACCGGCTGCCGGTCTTCGTGGTGTCCAACAGCTGGATACGCACCCCGCGCGAGCCCCGTATCACCCTGGTCCAGGTCGACGACGGCCCGGACGTGGCCGACGACTGGATCGCCGAGCGGGCCGGGCCGGGCGACGTGGTGATCACCGCCGACATCCCTCTGGCGTCGCGGGCGCTGAAGGCCGGGGCCCAGGCGCTGCACCCCGCCGGCCGGCCGTTCACCGCGGACAACATCGGCGGGGCCCTGGCCTCGCGCGGCATCGGCGAGCACCTGAGGTCGATGGGCGAGATCACCGGCGGGCCCAGACCCTTCGCCGCCGCCGACCGCTCGCGCTTCCTCCAGGCGCTGGACGAGGCCGTGATCAAGGCGCGCCGCCGCCGGCCCTAAAGGGCTCAGGCCTCGGGCGCCTCGGGCGCGCCGCCGTTCATCGGCTCGACGTAGAGCATCTGCACCGCCACATAGGCCACCACCGCCAGCGGGGTGGCGAACAGCACTCCAAGCGCCCCGAACAGCACGCCCATCGCCAGCACGGCGAACAGGGTCAGCGCCATGGGCAGCTGGGCCATCTGGCGCAGCATGAAGGGGGTCACCAGGTTGGCCTCGAACTGCGAGCCCGCCAGGTAGACGACCGCGGCCCAGATGAAGGTGTCGACCCCCAGGCCCGCCGCCGCGAGCAGGCCCGGCACGGTGGCCGCCAGCGGCCCCACGACCGGCACGAACTGGCCAAGGCCCGCGATCAGGCCGAGCGCGAAGGCCGAGGGCACGCCGACGAGAAAGAGGCCGAGGCCGGTCGTCAGCCCGACCAGCAGCATCGAGGCGAACTGGGCCAGCAGCCACTGGCGCAGGGACTCGTAGACCCTGTCCGCCACGGCCTTCGCCCGCGGCCGGGCGCGGGGCGGCAGCAGCAGCAGGGCCCCGCTGAGGTAGGAGCCGGGGTTGTAGGCCAGGTAGAGGCCGGCGAAGGCCACGATCACCGTCGCCGCCACCGCGGCCGTCACTTGGCCGGCCATGCGCTGGCCGAAGCCCATGATCCAGCCGCCGCCCGCCCACTGGCTGGCGAACTGGTGCAGGACGCCCGAGCCGGGCTGGCTGTCGCCGAACCGCTCGTTCAGCGTGCGCCAGACCCGCGGCAGCAGGTCGGTCAGGTTGGCCAGCTGGTCCTGGGCCGCCCGCCCGAAGACCCACACCGAGCCGCCGAGCGCGGCCAGCACGAGGACCACCACCACGGTCAGGGCGGTCTTGCGCCCCAGCCGCGTGCGGCGCGACAGGGGCCCGGCGAAGGCGTGCAGCACCACGGCCACCAACACCGCCCCGAACGCCATCATGAACACGTCGGAAAGGCGGGCCACCAGGAAGGCGGCGAGCGCCAGGGCGGCGGCCGTCAGCACCGCGTCGATCAGCGCGCGCCGCAGCGCCCCGGGCGAGGCCGGGATCGAGGTCGGGGGTGCGTCCAAGGCGAGGGCTCCGTTCCGCGTCGGCCGATTGATGCCCCGGCGGCCGAGGCGGGGCCTTGCGGTGGGTCAACGGCGCGGAGGGCGAAATCATGACCTCCCTCAAGGCGGGGCGGCGTATCGTCCGGTTCACTGCGGCGCTTCGCGAGGCGTTTCGGAGATCGCCATGACCCCGGCCCACGACGGCGCCGGCCTGACGGAGGCGGAAGCGGCCCGCCGCCTTCAGGCCGTCGGCCCCAACGCCCTGCCCAGGATGGAGCGGCGCGGCCTCTTCCGCATCATCGCCGAGACGCTGCGCGAGCCGATGTTCTTCCTGCTGCTGGCGGCCGCCTTCCTCTACCTGGTGCTGGGGGACCTGCTGGAGGGCCTGTTCCTGGTCGGCGGGGCCGTGGTCACCGTGGGCCTGGTCATCCTGCAGGAAAACCGCAGCGAGCGGACCCTGGCGGCGCTGAACCGCCTGGCCCAGCCGATGGCGCGGGCGATCCGCGACGGGGCCGAGCGGCTGATCCCCGCGCGCGACCTGGTCCCGGGCGACGTGATCCTGGTCGGCGAGGGCGAGCGCGCGCCCGCCGACGCCCTGCTGATCGGCGGCGACGTGCTGCGGGTCGACGAGTCGGCGATGACCGGCGAGTCCTCCCCGGTCGCCAAGCGGCCGGCCACGTCCGGCGAGGCCTTCGGCGAGGACACCGCCGCGGGCGAGGAGGTCTCGCCCTTCGTCTTCTCCGGCTCGATGGTGGTGCGCGGACAAGGTGTCGCCGAGGTCGCGCGGACCGGCGCCAGCTCGGCCCTCGGGCGGATCGGCGGGTCGCTGCGCGCGATCACCCAGGAGCAGACGCCGCTGCAGAAGACCGCCGGGCGGCTGGCGGCCATCGCCGGCGTCTTCGCCATCGGCTTCTGCATCGTCGTGGCGGTCGCCTACGGCCTGCTGCGGAGCGACTGGGTCGGCGGCGGACTGTTCGGCCTGACCCTGGCGATCGGGCTGATCCCGGAGGAATTCCCGATGACCCTGGCGGTCTTCCTGGCGCTCGGCGCCTGGCGGATGGCCAAACAGCATGTGCTGGTCCGGCGCAGCGCGGCGATCGAGGCGCTGGGCGGGGCCACCGTGCTGTGCGTCGACAAGACCGGCACCCTGACCGAGAACCGCATGCAGGTCGCCTGCCTCTGGACCCCCGAGGCGGTGGTCGAGGTCGCCCCGGACCGGCCGGTGGGGGACGGACCGGCGCTCGAACTCCTGCGCTGCGGCGTCCTGGCGTCGGCCGTGCGGCCGGTCGACCCGATGGACCGCGCCGTCCATCGGCTGATGGCGCGCAGCCGGCCGGACTGGAGCCCCGCCCGGGCCGGTGAGCCCGACCGCATCTGGCCGTTGCGGCCGCAGATGATGGCCGTCGTCCAGCTCTGGGACGCGGGCGGCGAGGGCCAGGTCGCGGTCGCCAAGGGCGCGCCCGAGGCGGTCTGGCGGCTCTGCCGGCTGGGCGAGGCGGCCGTCGCGGCGCTGCAGGCCACGGTCGAACAACTCGCCGAGCGCGGCCTGCGCCTCTTGGCCGTCGCCGAGGCCCGCCCGCCGGGGCCGTTCCCGGACGAGCCCCAGGACGTGGTGTTCCAGTTCCGCGGCCTGATCGGCTTCCTCGACCCGGTCCGCCCCGAGGTCCCCGCCGCCGTGCGCGAGGCCCACGCCGCGGGCATCAAGGTGATCATGATCACCGGCGACCACCCGACCACGGCCCTGGCGATCGCCCGCGCGGCCGGGCTGGACGGCTCGGACGGGGCGCTGACGGGCCCGGAGCTCTCGGTCCTGACCCGGTCCGAGCTCGCCGAGCGCCTGCTCCGCGTGCGGGTCTGCGCCCGGATCACGCCCGAACAGAAGCTGCTCATCGTCGAGACGCTCAAGGCCGAAGGCGAGATCGTGGCGATGACCGGCGACGGGGTGAACGACGCGCCGGCGCTGAAGGCCGCCCACATCGGCGTCGCCATGGGCCGGCGCGGGACCGACGTCGCGCGCGAAGCCTCGGACATGGTGCTGCTGGACGACAGCTTCGCCTCGATCGTCGCCGGGGTCAGGCTGGGCCGGCGGACCTTCGCCAACCTGCGCAGCGCCCTGATCTACATCACCGCCGTCCACGTTCCGATCGCGGGCCTGGCCCTGGCGCCCATCGCCTTCGGCCTCCCGCCGCTGCTCTATCCCATGCACGTCATGCTGCTGGAGCTGGCCACCGACCCGATCTGCGCCCTGGTGTTCGAGGGCGAGCCGAGCGACGCCCAGGCCATGGCCCGCCCGCCGCGCCCGCCGAGCGACGCCATCTTCGCCGGCCCCCAACTGCGCCTGGCCCTGCTGCAGGGCGTCGTCGTGCTGGCCGGCGTGCTCGGCCTCTACGTCTGGGCGCTGCAGCACTATCCCGAGGCCCAGGCGCGCGGCGCGGGTCTGATCGCCCTGGTGCTCTCCAACGTGTCGCTGGCGCTCTCGGAGGTGGTCTCGGGGCGGCGGGGGCTCTTCGCGGCGCGGCGGACCGCCTTCTGGCTGGTGGCTTTGACCATCGGCGCCATCCTGGTCCTGGTCTTCGTCGTCCCGGTGCTGACCGCCATCTTCCGAGTCCAGACCCCGGCGCCGGACCTGCTGGCGATCGCCCTGGCCACGACCGCCGTCGCGGTGGGCCTGGCCTCGGCCCTGCGGGCCAGGTTGGGGTTGGTGGCGGCGCGCCGCGCAATGTAGCCTCGGCCCCGGCGTCACCATCGGGGCTGGAACCACAGCGTGGAAATCGATCATCAGCCCGCCGGGCCGGACGGGCCGCGCCGGCATCTCGGCGTCGGCCACGCGACGATCCTGGCGCTGGGCATGATCATGACCACCGACACGCTGAAGACGGCGCCCACCGTCGCGCTCAACGTCGGGACCTGGCATTTCTACGGCCTGTGGGTGCTGGGCGGGCTGATCTCGATGGTCGGCGCCCTGTGCTACGTCGAGATGGCCAGCGCCTTTCCCGACCCGGGCGGCGACTACAGCTTCCTGCGCAAGGCCTACGGGCCCGAGGTCGGCCTGCTGTTCGCCTGGTCGCGGTTCTCGATCATGCACACCGGCTGGATGGCGCTGATGGCCTTCATGTTCGCCGACTACGCCGCCGCCCTGCTGCCGCTGGACCACCTGGGCCGCACCCTGTTCGCCATGGGGACGGTCGGCGCGCTGATGGGGCTGAACCTGATGCACGTGCGGCTGGGGTTCGTCACCCAGGCCGGGCTGGTCGGCCTGGTGACCCTGGGCTTCGCCGCCGTGGTCGCCGCGGCGCTCAAGCTGGCGGCGGCCGGCGGCCTGCCCGCGGCGGCGCTCGCCCCGCCCGCCGCCGCGCCGCCGCTGAGCCACCTCTCGGTGGCGCTGATCTACATATTCCTGGCCTATGGCGGCTGGAGCGACGCGGCGACCCTGTCGGCCGAGGTGCGCAGCGACCGCCGCGGCATGCTGGTCGCCATCATGGGCAGCATCGCGGTGCTGATGGTCATCTACCTGGCGCTGAACGGGGCGATGATGGCCGGCCTCGGCCCGGCCGGCCTGGCGCACAGCACCGCGCCCGCCGCGGACCTGCTGGGCCGGGCGTTCGGGCCGGCGGGCAAGGGGCTGATCGTGGCCGTCGTCGGGGTCTCGGCCGTCGCCAGCATCAATTCCACCCTGATCGTCGGCGCCCGGACGACCTATGCGGCGGCCCGGGACGTCCCCGCCCTGGCGGCGCTCGGCCGGTGGGAGGGCGCGCGCGGGGTGCCGGCGCGGGCGGTGCTGGCCGAGGGCGGCTTCGCCATGGCCCTGGTCGCGGTCGGCGGATTCGCGGCCAGCGGCTTCAACGCCATGGTCGACTACATGACGCCGGTCTACTGGCTGTTCATCACCCTCAGCATGGGCGCGCTGATCATCCTGCGCCGCCGCTATCCGCACGCGGAGCGGCCGGTGCGCACGCCGCTCTATCCGCTGTTCCCGCTGCTGTTCATGGCCATCGCCGTCTACATGCTCGGCGCGTCGCTGGTCGACCTGGGCCCCGGCGCCCTGTTCGGCGCCGGGGTCCTGGCCGTGGGGCTGGTGCTGGTCGTGGGACTCCGGCGCTGGCCATCCCCCAATCCCACAGGCTCCGCTCGTCCCGGCGAAGGCCGGGACCCAGATGACGAGGCGCGGGCCTGGCCGAAGGGCCCTCGCTGACGCCGGCCGCCGGCGCTGCGATCTACGATCTGGTTCCCGGCCTCCGCGGGGACGAGCGGATATTGCGGGCGACGCGAGCCCTCATCCTCCCAAGGCTACGCCTTCAGCGTCGCCGTCGCCTGGTCGATCGTGCGGGCGGCGGCGTCCAGGGCCTGGGCGGTGCGGGCGACGTAGTCGCGGGCCTCGTCCCAGCGGCCGTCCTCGATCGCCTCGCGCACGCCGGGGATGGTCTTGGCGCCATAGCCGGTCAGAAGGCCCGGCGCGTAGATCAGGTGCCGATACCAGGGCCGGCCGGGCAGGCCGCGCGGGTCGGTCAGGTCGTGCTCGACCCCCATGACGGCGGCGTCGAGCCGGGCCTGCGTCGCCGGCGCCAGCGGCCCGGCGGCCGCCAGCGCCTGGTCGTAGGCCGCCGCGCTCGCCTTCAGCCGGCCGAGCGCGTCCTCCAGCGGGCGAAGGTCGATGGCCGGGACCGGGTCCTCGCGCGGCGGCGGCGCGCTGGCGTGGTCCGGATTGGCCGCCAGGGCGAAGGCGTGGCGGTCCAAGAGCTGGTTCACCGCCGTCGCGTGCGCCCGCCGGGCGTCGAGCAGTTCGTGCAGCTCGCGCACGTTGGCGTCGATATTGGCCGCGAGCTCGCCGAACTGCAGCGGCAGCACCTGCGCGTCCGCCGCCCTCAGCACCAGCCGCCCGGCCGTCTGGGCCAGGGCCACGCCGTAGCGGAAGCCCGGGTCGCCGAAGCGGACGTAGTGCTCGAAGGTGTCGTACTGCGAGTGGTAGACGCCGCCCTGTTCCTCCTCGCCGCTGAATTCCAGGTTGATCGAGGTGATCCCCAGGTGCTGGACGAACGGGGTGTAGTCCGAGCCCGAGCCGAGCGGGAAGATCGGCAGGTCGGGCCCGGTCGAGGCGGCGCGGGCCAGGCGCCTGTCGCCCTCGCTGGCGTCGGGGGCCAGGCCGCGCACGGCCATGGCGTCCAAGGTCCGCTCGCGCACGGCGACGCCGGTCTCGGGGTCCTTCACGTCGGCGGCGACCTGGTCGATCAGCCGCTGGGTCGAGTAGCTGCCGCTGCTGGCCAGGAAGCCGCGCCCGGTGGCGTCGGTGTTGACGTAGAGGGCGGCCTTGGCCGTCAGTTCGTCCGCGTGCTGTTCGACCCATTCGGTCGAGCCGATCAGGCCCGCCTCCTCGCCGTCCCAGCTGGCGTAGACGATGGTCCGCCTGGGCCGCCAGCCGGCCTTGGCCAGGGCGCCGATCGACTTGGCCTCCTCCAGCATCTCGACCTGGCCGGACAGGGGGTCCCAGGCGCCGAACACCCAGCCGTCGCGGTGGTTGGCCCGGATCACCCATTCGTCGGGCCGCTCGGCCCCGCGCATCACGGCGATCACGTCGTAGAGCGGCTTCTGGCTCCAGTCGGACTGGACCACCAGATGGACCTGCGCCGGGCCGGGGCCGGTGTGGTAGGTGATCGGCAGCGCGCCGCGCCAGCCCTTGGGCGCGGCCTGGCCGGCCAGGGCGGTCAGGAACGGTTGGGCGTCGCTCCAGGAGACCGGCAGCACCGGGATCTTGAGGATGGTCTTGGCGTCGGCGATCGGGATGCGCCTGGCGTCCGCGCTCGCGCCGACGCCCGGGGTCAGCGGATCGCCCGCCTCGACCGGCATGTCCATCACCGAGCCGCGCTGGACGCCTTCGTCCGGCCGGGTCCCGCCCTCGGGATAGGCGTCGCCGGTCGCATAGCCGTCGTCGGCCGGGTCGGAATAGATGATGCAGCCGATCGCGCCGTGCTCCTGCGCCAGCTTGGGCTTCAGCCCGCGCCAGCCGCCGCCGTAGCGGACGATGACGATCTTGCCCTTCACGTCCGCGCCCATCCGCGCCAGGGCCTCGTAGTCGGCGGGCATGCCATAGTTGACGTAGACCAGCTCGCCGGTGACGTCGCCGTCGCCGCCATAGGCCACATAGGGCGGCAGGGCCCCGTCGCGCACGGCCGAGGTCGCGTCGCCCGGCAGCGGCGGCTCGGTCAGGCTGGCCTTGAACGGCGTCGGGCCCAGCAGCTCCAGCGCCTCGCGCCGGGGCGTCGGATAGAGCACCTGGAAGACCTCCATGCGGGCGTCCCAGCCCCAGGCCTTGAACTGGGCCAGCACGAACTCGGCGTTGGCCTTGTCGTGGGGCGAGCCGACCTGGTTGGGGGCCGAGGCCATGGTCTTCAGCCTGGCCTGCAGGTCGTCGGGCGACAGGCCGGCGTCGAACTTCGCCTCCAGCGCCCGTTCGGCGTCCGCGTCGCCTGGCGAGAAGCCCAGCATGGGCGCGGCCAGCGCCACGGCGGGCGCCATCAGCGCGGCGGCGGCCGCGCACGCGATAAGACGAAACTTGACGAACATGACGCCCCCGGATTGAACACGCGCGGCGGCGCCCATGGCGCTGCGCCGCAAGGTGACGCTATCAAGAGCTTCGGCCTCTTCACAGCCTTAGCGTGAGTCCAGAATGACGAGCCCGTCCGAACCGGCCGCTACCGATCCCGACCTCGCCGCCTTCGCCGCCGAGCAGGGGCTGGTGCGTCCCGGCGAGCAGGCGGTCTGGACGCCCCTGTCCGGCGGGGTCTCGTCCGACATCTGGCGGCTGGACGCGGGCGACCGCACGGTCTGCGTCAAGCGGGCGCTGGCCAAGCTCAAGGTGGCCGACGACTGGCGCGCGCCGGTCAGCCGCAACCTCTACGAATGGCGCTGGTTCGAGACGGTCGGCGCCCATTTTCCCGACGCCGCCCCCCGGCTGGTCGCCCTCGACCCCGAGCGCGGGGTCTTCGCCATGGCCTTCCTGGAGGCCCGGGACCATCCCCTGTGGAAGGCCGAGCTCCTGGCCGGCCGCGTCGACGTCGGCTTCGCCGCCAGGGTGGGCGAGACGCTGGGCCGGATCCACGCGGCCACGGCGCGCGATGCGGCGCTCGCGGCGGCCTTTCCGACCGACGCCCTGTTCTTCGCCCTGCGACTCGATCCCTACCTGCTGGCCACCGCGCGGCGCCGGCCGACGGTGGCCGCGCGACTTGAGGCCCTGGTCGCGCGCACGGCGGGCGTCCACCTGGCGCTGGTCCATGGCGACGTCAGCCCCAAGAACATCCTGATGGGGCCGCGCGGACCGGTGTTCCTGGACGCCGAGACCGCCTGGTACGGCGATCCGGCCTTCGACCTGGCCTTCTGCCTGAACCACCTGCTGCTCAAATGCCTGGTCGCGCCGGCGGCCAAGGTGGCGCTGCTGGCCAGCTTCGCGGCCCTGGCGGACGCCTATCTGGCGCAGGTCGACTGGGAGCCGCCAGCCGAGGTCGAGGCGCGCGCGGCGAGCCTGCTGCCGGGCCTGATGCTGGCCCGCGTCGACGGCAAGTCGCCGGTCGAATACCTGACCGAGGAGGCCCAGAAGGCGGCGGTGCGCGCCGTCGCCGAGCCCCTGCTGCTGGCGCCGCCCGCGCGGCTGGCCGAGGTCGGCGCGGCCTGGGCCGCAAGGCTGGAGGCGGCGCATGTGTGACACCCTGGCCGCCCTGGCCGGCGAGACCCTGCGCGGCGCCGTCCTCTTCGCCAAGAACAGCGACCGCGAGCGCAACGAGGCCCAGTTCCTGGAGCTGGCGCCGCGCGGCCGCCACGCGCCCGGCTCGGCGCTCAAGGCCACCTACGTCACCATCCCCCAGGTCGCCGAGACCCACGCCTGCCTGCTCTCGCGTCCGTTCTGGATGTGGGGCGCGGAGATGGGCGCCAACGAGCACGGGGTGGTCATCGGCAACGAGGCGATGCACGCCAGGCTCCCGGCCCAGCGCCGGCGCGCTCTGATCGGCATGGACCTGGTGCGGCTGGGCCTGGAACGCGGCTCCAGCGCGGCCGAGGCGGTCGAGGTGATCACCGGCCTGCTCGAGGCCCACGGCCAGGGCGGCGACTGCGGCCACCTCGGCCGGTTCTACTACCACAACGGCTTCATCGTCGCCGACGCGCGCGAGGCCTATGTGCTGGAGACGGTCGGCCGCTGGTGGATCGTCGAGCGCGTGGCGGACGTGCGCGCCCTGTCCAACGCCTTCAGCATCGGCGAGGGCTATGCGCGCGCCAGCGCCGGCCTCCTGGCCCACGCCCGGGCCGAGGGCTGGTGCGACGCGGCGGGCCGGTTCGACTTCGCCGGCCGGATGATCGACGAGGCGCGCGACGCCGCAAGCTTCGGCCGTGGCCGCTGCGCGCGGGGGACCGAGCTTCTGAACCGCCGGCGCGGGGCGCTGACGCCGGCCGACATGATGGCCATCCTGCGCGACCACGGGCCGGAAGGGGAGGGCGATCCCGACTGGACCCCGGCCGACACCGCCCGCCGCACCATCTGCATGCACGCCGCCCAAGGCCCGCGCCGCAGCCAGAGCGTCGCCTCCATGGTCTCGGAACTGAAGCCGGCTGGCGCCGTCCACTGGGTGACCGGGACCTCGGCGCCCTGCCTTTCGCTGTTCAAGCCCGTGCTGTTCGAGACCGGCCTGCCGGACCAGGGGCCACGGCCGACCGACGCCTACGACGGCGAGAGCCTGTGGTGGCGGCACGAGCGGCTGCACCGCGCGGCCCTCGCCGACTTCGCCGGCGCCCTGGCGGCGATCGCGCCGGAGCGGGACGCGCTGGAGGCCGGCTTTCGGGTCCGGGTCGACCACGCCCTGGCCTCCGGCGACCCGCAAGCGCGCCGCCGCGCCGTCGCCGCCTGCTGGCGCGAGGCCGAGGCGGCCGAGACCCGCTGGCGCGCCGCGCTCGCCTCGCGCGGCCTGCCCGCGGGCGGGCTGGGCCGAAGCTGGGCCCGGCTCGGGCACGTGGCGGCTATGCCAAAACTGTGATCTCTGATAGCGGCTATCGGGTCCGCCCCCGAACGAGGATATCGACGTGAACACCCAGACGCCACATGGCGAAAACGCTCCCGACCTTTCCGCCTTCTGGATGCCGTTCACGGCCAACCGACAGTTCAAGGCCAACCCGCGCCTCTTGGTCTCGGCCAAGGGCATGTACTACCGCTCGGCGGACGGGACCGAGGTGCTGGACGGCTGCGCGGGCCTCTGGTGCGTCAACGCCGGCCACGGCCGCGAGGAGATCGCCCAGGCGGTCGGCCGCCAGCTCGAGACCCTCGACTTCGCGCCCACCTTCCAGATGGGCCACCCGCTGGTGTTCGACTTCGCCGCCAAGCTGGCCAAGATCGCGCCCGCCGGCATGGACCGGATCTTCTTCACCAACTCCGGGTCGGAGTCGGTCGACACGGCGCTGAAGATCGCCTTCGCCTATCACCGCGCCCGCGGCGAGGGCCAGCGGACCCGGGTGATCGGCCGCGAGAAGGGCTATCACGGGGTCGGCTTCGGCGGCATCACCGTCGGCGGCCTGGTCAACAACCGCCGGGTCTTCCCGCTGCTGCCGGGCGCCGACCACATGCGCCACACCCACGACCTTGCCCGCAACGCCTTCGCCAAGGGCCAGCCCGACCACGGGGCGGAGCTGGCCGACGAGCTGGACCGCATCCTGAACCTGCACGGGCCCGAGACGGTGGCCGCGGTGATCGTCGAGCCGGTGTCCGGCTCGGCCGGGGTCCTGCCGCCGCCCAAGGGCTATCTGGAGAAGCTGCGCGCGACCTGCGACGCCTACGGCATCCTCCTGATCTTCGACGAGGTGATCACCGGCTTCGGACGGCTGGGCGCGCCCTTCGCCAGCCAGTTCTTCGGCATCACCCCGGACCTGATGACCACGGCCAAGGGGATCACCAACGGCTCGGTGCCGATGGGCGCGGTGTTCGCCAAGCGGGCCATCCACGACACCTTCATGAGCGGGCCCGAGCCGCTGATCGAGCTGTTCCACGGCTATACCTATTCCGGCCACCCGGTCGCCTGCGCCGCTGGCCTGGCGACGCTCGAGATCTACGAGCGCGAGGGGCTGCTGACCCGCGCGGCCAGCCTGGCGCCCAAGTTCGAGGCCCTGCTGCACGGCCTGCGCGAGGCGCCGAACGTGATCGACGTCCGCAACATCGGCCTGATGGGCGCGGTCGAGCTGCAGCCCCGCCCGGGCGCGGCCGGCGCGCGCGGCTACGAGGTGCTGGTCAAGGCGCTGCAGAAGGGGCTGCTGGTGCGCGCCACCGGCGACATCCTGGCCTTCTCGCCGCCGCTGATCGTGAGCGAGGCCGAGCTTGAAAAGCTGTTCGGCATCCTGTCAGAGGTGCTCAAGACCATAGACTGACGGACCAGGGAGAATGGCGGCGTGAACAGCTTCCGCATCGGCGTGATCGGCCTTGGCCAGCGCATCGCCCACGTGCTGGCCGCCATGGAGGAGGTCGGCTGGCCGCTGGACCTCGCCGGCTACGTCGACCCCGCGCCCGTGGGCCTGCCGATCCTGGCCGACGCCGGGATCGAGCCCGGCCGGCCCTATCCCGACCCGGCCGCCCTGCTGGGCGACGGGCCGTTCGACCTGGTCATGATCGGCTCGCCCAACCACCTGCACTACCAGCACCTGAAGGCGGCGTTCGCGGCCGGCTATCCGATCTTCGCCGAAAAGCCGATCGTGCGGACCGAGGCGGAGACCCTGGCCCTCGCCCGCGACCTGCGCCAGACGACGACCCCGCCGCTCTACATCGGCCTCGTCATGCGCTCGATGCCGATCGTGCGCGAGGTGATCGCCCGGGTGGACTCGGGCGAGCTGGGCGAGCTGGTCTCGGTCGACGCCACCGAACACCTGGGCCCCGAGCACGGCGGCTACCTGGCCCGCAACTGGCGCCGCCGCCAGGAATGGGGCGGCTCGTACCTCTTGGACAAGGTCTGCCACGACTTCGATATCTTCGGCCGGCTGGCCGGCGCGCGCCCGGCCAAGGTGGCCAGCTTCGGCGGGCGCAGCATCTTCACCCCCGAACAGGACGCCCGGCCCAAGGTCTACAGCGACGGGGCGCCGGCCTACGCCCTGCGCGACGCCGGCTGGTCCTCGGCCAACGACGCCTTCCACTCGGACATGGACGTCACAGACCACCAGATCGCCATGGTCGAGTACGAGAGCGGCGCGCGCCTGTCCTTCCACGCCAACAGCCACGTCGCCCTGCAGGAGCGCCGCTGGTACGTGGCCGGCACGCGCGGGACGCTGCTGGCCGACCTGGTGCGCAACAAGCTGATGGTCCGCGGCGCGCTCGACCTGAAGAAGCCGGAGCGGATGGATTTCCACGAACGCACCGACGACAACCACAACGGCGCCGACCAGGCCATGGCCCGCGACCTGCTGGCCACCCTGACCGAGGGCAAGGCCTTCCCGGTCACCCCCTACGAGTCGATGGAGGCCGGCCTGACCGTGATGGCCATCGACAAGGCCATGACCGAGGGCCGGGTGGTCGACTGCGCGCCGATGTGGGCGGCCTACGATGCGGCGCGGGCGGGGTAGGGCGCCCCATCCCGCCCGTCCTTGAAATTGTACAATTCATTGTACATATAGGCGGTCGGAGGATCGCATGGACGTACTCAGCTACTCGGACACGCGCGCCAAGCTCAAAGAGGTGATGGACCGTGTCGTCGACGACCGGGCGCCGGTCATCGTCACGCGCAAGCGGGGCGAGGCGGTGGTGATGGTCTCCCTGGCGGACTGGAACGCCATGGAAGAGACGGCGCACCTGATGTCGAACCCGGCCAACGCCCAGCGCCTCGGCGAGGCGATCCGGCAGCTCGACGCGAACGGCGGCGTGGAGCGCGAGCTCATCGAGCCGTGAGGCTGGTGTTCGCGGACAGGGCCTGGGAGGACTACCTTCATTGGCAGGCCGCTGACCGCAACACCCTGGAGCGCCTGAACAACCTGATCAGGGAGTGCATGCGCGCGCCGTTCGCGGGCATGGGCAAGCCCGAGCCGCTTCGCGGCGACCTCCAGGGCTGGTGGTCGCGCCGGATCACGCTCGAAGACCGGCTGGTCTATCGGGTGACGGGCAAGGGCGAGGCCCAGCAGCTCGAAATCGCCCAGTGCCGGTTCCACTACTGAGCGGCGCTCACCTCAGCGCGATCAGGCCGATCGAGGCGTTCAGTACGCAGCGCGGCCTGTCGTTCACGATGGTGACGGTGGCCGGCCCGATGTGGGTGGCGAAATAGACGTCGGCGCGCGGCGTGGTCACCTCCAGCACGGTCGGGCTGTTGAACTGGCAGACCGGAACCGTGTCCAGGCCGCGGCCGCCGTTCCGGGCCACCGCGACGCAGGTGACATAGCCGTAGCCGCGGCCGAAGCGGACGTCGTCATAGTCGACCACATGGGCGATGCGCAGGCCCGAGGCCTGGAAGGCGGCGCGCGACATCGCCGGGCAGGGCGGCCCGTCCACCGCCCAGGCCCGCGCCTTGGCCACCGCCGCGATCCGCTGGGCGCCGAGGGCGAGCGGCACGGTGGCCGCGATCACCGCCAGGGCGCCGAACGTCGCCACGATCTCGATCGGCTTCAGCCCGCGGCGGCGGCCGAGGTCGAAGGCGCCGCTGATCCGGCCGGCTGACGCACCCATGGAGGACGTCCCGCGATGTCACCCCTGACAACGGGGCCCAGCGTAGCGCCGGTCGCCGCGAGATCAACCTGAACATGTCGCCGATCCGATTGCGCGCTCGAAGCGCCCGGGGCGGTCGCAACTCCATGCGTTGGCGCAGGCTTTTTTCGGGCGGATGGCCCTATTTCGGCAGGTAGGTCCGCAGCACGTCGTCGATGATCCGCTCCAGCTGGCGCAGGGTGTTGCAGGTCTTCACCACGTGGCAGAAGCGGCGGTAGCGCTCCATCTCGGAGTCCCCGCGGCTCCAGAAGCTTTCCGGCTCGGGGTTCAGCCAGATGACCGCGCGCGAGCGCTCGTTGATCTGGCGCAGGATGTCGATCCGGGGGTCGACGTAGTTGGTCCGCCCGTCGCCCAGGATGATCACCGTGGTGTGCCGGTCCAGCTTCTGCAGGTGCAGGCCGGCGAAGTCCTCGAACGAGAGGCCGTAGTCGGTCGAGCGCAGGCCGATCTTCTTGATCACCGCGGCGATGGCGACCTCGGCGGTCTCCTCGTCCAGGATGTCGCCCACCGGGATCAGCCGGTTGGAGAAGGCGAAGGCGTCCAGCCGCTCGACCACCTCGTTGAGGCTGTAGAGGAACAGCATCAGGAACTGCGAGACGTTGGCCACCGAGCCGGAGACGTCGCACAGGGCCACGATCTTGGGCCGGTCGACCTTGCGGGTCTTCCAGACGATGTCGAAGGGCAGGCCTTCGTGCGGCATGGCCTTGCGCAGGGTGCGGCGGATGTCGAGCTGGCCCTGCTTGGCCCGGCGCTGGCGGCGGCTGTAGCGGCTGGCCAGCCGCTTGGCCATGCGGCGGACCAGGGTCTGCATGCCGGCCATCTCGCGCGGGTCGACCGAGGTCAGCTTCTCCTCGGCCAGCAACTCCTCGCGCAGCTTGCGGCCGCTCTCGCCGGCATAGAGGTCGTGCTGGCGCTCGACGTAGCGGGCGGCCTCCTCGAACAGGGCCGCGCGCTTGCTGGCCAGGCGCTCGGCCAGGGCCGTCTCGCCGTCCTCGCGGGCCCGGGCGATCAGCCCTTCCAGGCTCTTCAGCCCCATCTCGTCCAGCAGGCGGCGGGTCAGGAGGCGCCTTTGGCTGGAGAGGCGGATGTTGGCCGCGCCGGCGCGCTCGGCCGCGTCCTCCATGGCCTGGGCCAGGCCCGCCAGGTCGTTCTCCAGCAGCATCCGGGCCAGGGGCGAGTCCTCGGCGAGCTGCGGCGGCGCCTCGCCCGCGTCCGCCGCGTCGGCCAGGCCCTTGAACTCCTGGCGGTCGAAGAAGGTGTCGAAGCAGCGCTCGAACCGCCGCACCTCGTCGGCGGTCTTGGCCAGGGTGGCGCAGAGGGCGTCGCGGAACAGCTCGCGGTCGGCGTAGCCGGTCAGGTCGGCCGCCCGGTGCGCGTCGATCGCCTCCGCCGGCGAGACCCGCACGTCCACCGCGCGCAGGGCGCGAAGGAACTTCTCCATCGTCCGCTGCATGGGGGCTACCTCGCTCCCCCTCCCCCTCGTGGGGAGGGGGCAGGGGGTGGGGGCGCCAGCGCCGAGGCCGGCCGGCCGTCTCCCGCGCCGCGCCGACGGACTTCAATGGCGGGGGCCGAGCCGACACCCCCACCCCAACCCCTCCCCGCAAGGGGGCTACCGGATTCACACATCTGGCTGGCCTTTGATGAGGGCTGCGCCGCGCTTGGCGGCTTGGAAGTCGATCCATCCGTTGAGCATGACGAGGGGGCCGGGTTTTCCGTAGTATCCGGTCCAGCCGCCGAGGCGTGCG
>JARLIQ010000021.1 GCA_031291645.1 Caulobacteraceae bacterium
CGGCTGCGACATCGTGCCCGCCGCCGGCGGCTGGGCGGGAGGCTGGGCCGGAGCTGGAGCTGGCCCCTGGGCGGCCGGCGCGTCCTGGCCCGCCGCGGGCGGGCCGGCCAGCACGGCGCCGGCGAGACAGGCGAGGATTGCGGATCGACGGGTCATGCGGCCAAAGCCTCCGACGGGATGTTAAGCAAAAGACCCGCCGCGCTGGAAAGGGCCAAAACGTGGCGCTTGCGAGGCGATGCATGGTAAGCCGAGTCTGGCCATGCAACGCTTCGACCCCAGGCCCGACCGCCGTTCCGCCGCGCCGCCGCGAGCGCGCCCTGCTCCATGATCACCGAATCCGACCTGCGCGAACACACCATCGTCCTGGTGGGCCTGATGGGCGCCGGAAAGTCCAGCATCGGCCGCCGCCTGGCGCACAGCCTGGGCATGCCCTTCTACGACGCCGACGAGGAGGTGGTGCGCGCCGCCGGCCGCTCGATCCCGGACATCTTCGCCGACCTGGGTGAAAAGGCCTTCCGTGATGGCGAGCGGCGGGTGATCGCCCGGCTGCTGGAGGGCCCGCCGCACGTGCTGGCCACCGGCGGCGGGGCGTTCATGAACCCCGAGACCCGCGCGCTGATCAAAGCCAAGGCCGTGTCGGTGTGGCTGAAGGCCGACGTCGACGTGCTGGCCCGCCGCGTGGGCCGCAAGACCGACCGCCCGCTGCTGCAGGACCGCGACCCGCGCGAGGCGCTGGCCGACCTGGCCCGCGAGCGCCACCCGATCTACGCCCAGGCCGACCTCACCGTCGATTCGATCGAGGGGCCGCACGCCTCCACCGTGCAGGCGATCCTCGAAGCCCTGCGCGACCACCTGTCCGCCAAGGCGTCCGCATCATGATCCGCACCGTTCCCGTCGGCCTCGGCGATCGCGCCTACGAAGTGCTGATCGGCCCTGGCCTGATCGACCAGGCGGGGGCGCGCATCGCCCCCTTCCTCAAGCGCGCGCGCGTCGCGGTCGTGGCCGACGAGACCGTCGCCGGCCTGCACGGCGAGCGGCTGCGCGCGGCGCTGGCGGCCTCGGGCGTCGAGGCGCGGTTCGTGGTCGTGCCACCCGGCGAGGGCTCCAAGAGCTTCGAGGGCCTGGCCGACCTTAGCGACCGGCTGCTGGCGCTGGAGCTGGACCGGGGCGACCTGGTCGTCGCCTTCGGCGGCGGGGTGGTGGGCGACCTGACCGGCTTCGCCGCGGCCGTCTACAAGCGCGGGATCGACTTCGTCCAGATCCCGACCACCCTGCTGGCCCAGGTCGACTCCTCGGTCGGCGGCAAGACGGCGATCGACACCCCACGCGGCAAGAACCTGATCGGCGCCTTCCACCAGCCGCGGCTGGTGCTGGCCGACCTCGACGTGCTGGACAGCCTGCCCGACCGCGAGATGCGCTGCGGCTACGCGGAGGTCATCAAGTACGGCCTTCTGGGCGACTTCGCCTTCTTCGAATGGCTGGAGGCCAACGGGCCGGCGGTGCTGGCGCGCGAGCCGGGGCCGCTGAGCCACGCCGTCGCGCGGTCGGTGGAGATGAAGGCCGAGATCGTCGCCGAGGACGAGCGCGAGGCCGGCCGGCGCGCGCTCCTGAACCTGGGCCACACCTTCGGCCACGCGCTGGAGGCGGAGATGGGATTCGGCGACGGGCTGCTGCACGGCGAGGCGGTGGGGCTGGGCATGGCCATGGCCTTCCGCTTCTCCGCCCGCCAGGCGATCTGCCCGGGCCAGGACGCCGAGCGGGCCGAGCGGGCGATCGCCGCCGCCGGCCTGCCGGTGCGGATGAGCCAGGCGCGGACCGCGCCGTTCGCCGCCGGCGTGCTGATCGGACACATGATCCAGGACAAGAAGGCCGAGGACGGCCGCATCACCCTGATCCTCGCCCGCAGCCTCGGCCAGGCCTTCGTGGCCAAGACCGTGGACACCGCCCCCTTGCGGGACTTCCTGATCGAAGAAGGCGCACTGCCATGACCATGGCCCTGCTTGCGATCGCGTCGGCGATTCTCGGCCTCCTGGCCATCTCCGGCGTCTTCTCCGCCGCCGAGACCGCGATGACCGGAGCCAGCCGGGGGCGGATGCACCAGTTGGAACGGGACGGCGACCGGGCCGCCGAGCGGGTCAACCGGCTGATCGGCCAGCGCGAGCGGATGATCGGCTCGGTGCTGCTGGGCAACAGCGTGATCAACATCCTGTCCTCGGCCCTAGTGACCGAGGTGCTGACCAAGATCTTCCCGGGCGGCCTGGGGGTCGCCATCGCCACCGTGCTGATGACCCTGCTGGTGCTGGTGTTCGTCGAGGTGCTGCCCAAGACGCTGGCCATCGCCCGCCCGGACGACGTCGCGCGGGCCCTCTCCGCCCCGACCGAATGGGCCTGCTGGCTGTTCGGCCCGCCGGTCGCGGCGGTCCAGGCGCTGGTGCGCGGCACGCTGAAGGTGCTGGGCGTGCGGCTGGAGCCGTCGGGCGGATCGGACGTCGCCCACCAGGAGATCCGCGGCGCGGTCGAATACCACCACCACGGCGGCCTCGTGGGTAGCGCCGACCGGCGGATGCTGGGCGGGGTGCTGGACCTGGACGAGATGAACGTCTCGGACGTGATGGCCCACCGCAAGGCGATCTCGGTGCTCGACGCCGACCTGCCCCCGCGCGAGCTGGTGACCCAGGCGCTGGAGGCGCCCTACACCCGCCTGCCGCTGTACAAGGGCGACGCCGACAACATCATCGGCGTGCTGCACGCCAAGGACCTGCTGGCCGCCCTGGCCAAGAGCGAGGGCGGGATCGACGCGCTCGACATCCCCGCCATCGCGCGCGAGCCGTGGTTCATCCCCGACACCACCAACCTGAAGGACCAGCTCAACGCCTTCCTCAAGCGCCGCAACCACTTCGCCCTGGTGGTGGACGAATACGGCGCCCTGCAGGGGCTGGTGACGCTGGAGGACATCCTGGAGGAGATCGTCGGCGAGATCGACGACGAGTACGACCGCGTCGCCGGCGGCCTGCGCCGCCAGCCGGACGGATCGGTGCTGGTCGACGGCTCGATCGCCATCCGCGACCTCAACCGGGCGATGGACTGGACCCTGCCGGACGAGGACGCGGTGACCGTGGCCGGCCTGGTCATCCACGAGGCCCAGACCATCCCGGACCCCGGCCAGACCTTCATCTTCCACGGCCACCGCTTCCAGGTCCTGCGCCGCCAGCGCAACCAGATCACCCAGCTGCGGGTCAGCCAGCCGATCGCCGAAGAAGGCTAGATCACGTTAGGCGAAAGTGTGTGCGGTTTCGCCGCTCGAACGTGCTCTAAACGTTTGATTTAGAGCCCTTTTAAACGGGTCAGATGAGTCCATCTGACCCTAAAGGGCTCTAGCGGTACGCCCCGATCAGGCCTTGGGGGCGAACAGCAGGCACCAGCCGTTGGGCGAGACCTTGCCGGCCACCACCTTGCACTGGCCGAGCGCGGTCGCGTTGGGGCCGGGAACGAAGAAGTTGCACTTGCTGCACTTGTTCGCACCCTTCGGGGTTGGCTGGTACTTGGCGCTGGCCTGGGGCGTGGTCCCCTGGGCCGCGGCCGGTCCGGAACGGGCCAGCCCGGCGAGGCCGGTCAGGAGGGCGGCGCCCATCAGGACGGTGCGCCGGGTGGTCGGTTGCGATTGAGAAGACATCGAAGTCGCCCTTGGTCAGCCCCCGCCGAAGAGCGGCGGATGGGGCTCGATAGCCGGATCGCGGCCGATGTCCTTAATCCGCCTCAAGTCTTCTCGCCGGCCGGACCATTCGTCGCGGTCAGGGCACGCCAGTCAGGCCGCCTCGCCCGGGGCGCGGGCGCTGATCGAGAGGGCGTGGACCGGGCCGGCGAGTTCCTCGGCCAGGGCGGCGAGCACCGCGCGCTGGCGCTGAACGCGGTTCAGCCCCTCGAAATGCGGCGACTCGATCACCAGATTGAAGTGGCTTTCCCCGCCCGGCCTCGAGCCGGCATGGCCGTGGTGGCGGGCGCTGTCGTCCTCGACCTCGAGCCTGGTGGGCGAAAACGCGGCGGAGAGCTTGGCGCGTATGGATTGAGCGACGGCGCCCATGACGGTGACCCCAATTCGTGCTTGTCAATTCTTGAAAGCGAAACCTTCAACCGCATACTTCGGGGCATGAGCGGCGCCTTTCAATACCGGCCCAAGTTCGTCGACATCCGCGTACGGCCGCCCAAGGCCGAGGCGGAGGCCGGCGCGCGCGAGGAAGACGCCACGGCGCTGAAGCCGGGCGAGCGGGCGTGCGACCATCCGGGCTGCCGGGTGGCGGCGACCACCCGCGCGCCCAAGTCGCGCGAGCTGATGAACGAGCACTACTGGTTCTGCACGAGCCACGCCGGCGAGTACAATCGCAACTGGGACTTCTTCGCCGGCATGAACGAATCCCAGATCCGCGCCGCCCAGGCCGCCTCGGCCAACGGCGACCGGCCGACCTGGTCGTTCGAGGCCTCGCGCCACTCCCGTGAGGCCGCGGCGGCCCGCGTCGGCGCCGAGCGCGCCTTCGGCGATCCCTTCGGCCTGTTCGCCGCCGCCCGCCGCCGCGCCGCCCAGGCCGAGCAGGCCGAACGGCGCATCGGCAAGCTGGAGCGCAACGCCCTGGCCGACCTCGATCTCGACGGCGGCGCCGACGCCCAGACCATCCGCACCCGCTACATCGAGCTGGTCAAG
>JARLIQ010000022.1 GCA_031291645.1 Caulobacteraceae bacterium
GCAAGAGCCGGGCGGTGATGACCGCCCTGTCCGAGCAGATGACCGCCGCGGCCGAGGACCTGGAGTTCGAGCGCGCCGCGCGGCTGCGCGACCGCATCCGCGGCCTGTCGTCGGTCAGCCAGGAACAGTCGATCAATCCCCAGAGCCTGGAGGAGGCCGACGTCTTCGCCGCCCACTGCGCCGGCGGCCAGGCCTGCGTGCAGGTGTTCTTCTTCCGCGCCGGCCAGAACTGGGGCAACCGCGCCTATTTCCCCAAGGTGGCCAACACCATCGAAGGCGACGACGAGGCAAGCGGAATCCTCGACGCCTTCCTCGGCCAGTTCTACGAGGGCCAGGCCATCCCGCGCCTGATCCTGATCTCGCACGACGTGCCCAACCGCGAGCTGCTGGCCGAGGCCTTCAGCCTGAAGTCCGGCCGCAAGGTCGAGATCGCCCGCCCGCAGCGCGGCGAGAAGGCCGACCTGGTGGGCCACGCCCTGACCAACGCCCGCGAGGCGCTGGGCCGGCGGATGGCGGAAAGCTCCGCGCAAGGAAAGCTGCTCGCGGGGGTGGCCGAGGTGTTCGGCCTGGAGGCCCCGCCCGAGCGGATCGAGGTCTACGACAACTCCCACATCATGGGCACCAACGCCGTCGGCGGCATGATCGTGGCGGGTCCGGACGGTTTCCAGAAGAGCCAGTACCGGAAGTTCAACATCCGGGATGTGGAGATCACCCCCGGCGACGACTACGGCATGATGCGCGAGGTGCTGCGCCGCCGCTTCGCCCGCCTGGTCAAGGAGGAGGAGGCTGGCGAGACGCCGCCGCGCCCCGACCTGATGCTGATCGACGGCGGCGCCGGCCAGCTCGACGCGGCGCTGGAGATGGCCGCCGACCTCGGCGTCGAGGACGTGACCATCGTCGGCGTCGCCAAGGGCCCGGATCGCGACGCGGGGCTGGAGCGCTTCTTCATGCCCGGCAAGCCGCCGTTCATGCTCGAACCCAAGGACCCGGTGCTCTACTACCTGCAGCGTCTGCGCGACGAGGCCCACCGCTTCGCCATCGGCAGCCACCGGGTGCGTCGCAAGGCCGAGATGACCAAGAACCCGCTGGACGAGATCGAGGGCGTCGGCCCGGGCCGCAAGCGCGCCCTGCTGCACGCCTTCGGCTCGGCCCGCGGGGTCAGCCGCGCCGCGGCGGCCGACCTGGCCAAGGTCGAGGGGGTTTCCGACGCCCTGGCCCAGCGCATCTTCGACTATTTCCGCAAGAGCTGAGGGCGGCGCGATGAAACACCTGCCCAATGCCCTGACGGTGCTGCGGCTGATCCTGTCCCTGGCCATGTTCGCGGCCCTGGTGATGGTCGGCGAGGGGTTCAACGGCGGCACGATCGCGCCGGCGCTCGGCGTCTGGCTTGCGCGCTTCGCCTTCTTCGCCTTCGTCGTCGCCGCGATCACCGACTTCTTCGACGGTTGGCTGGCGCGGCGCTGGGGGGTCACCAGCCTGACCGGCGCCATCCTCGACCCGATCGCGGACAAGATCCTGGTCTGCGGCGCGATCCTCGGCCTGCTGGCGGTCCACACCCCGGGCGTTCTGGTCTCCGGCGGCCTGATCCTGTTCCGCGAATTCGCCGTCTCGGCCCTGCGCGAGGTGCTGGCCCCGCGCGGGATCAAGCTGCCGGTGACCTTCCTGGCCAAGACCAAGACCACCCTGCAGCTGGTCGCCCTGGGCACCCTGATGTTCCTCACCTTCTGGCCGGTCTGGGGGATCAACGCGGACGTGGCCACGCTGATCAAGGCGCTGCAGGGCGCCGAGCTCCTGTTCGCCCTGGCCGCCGGCGTCACCCTCTGGACCGGCCTGGACTACGCCCGCGCGGCCTGGCGGGCGCTGAGGCCGCCCCGGCCCTAGAGCGGCTGGGCCGACGCGGCCGGCGTCGTCTCGTCGTGCGGCAGCGGGATGAATTCGTCGTGGTCGTGCGGCGGCAGCTGGAAGCGCCCGGCGGTCCAGTCGGCCTTGGCCTGTTCGATCCGCGCCTGCGACGAGGACACGAAGTTCCACCAGATGTGCCGCGGCCCGATCGGCTCGCCGCCCAGCACCATGACGATCGAGGGCTGCTCGGCCTTGAACATGATCGTCTCGCCGGGCGCGAACACCAGCATCTGGCCGGCATGCCAGGAGCGGCCCTCGACCTCGACCTGACCGGCCGCGACATAGGCCGCCCGCTCGGGGTATTCGGCCGGCAGGCCCGCCAGGGCGCCGGGCTCGAGCTGCCAATGGGCGTAGAACATCGGCGAATAGGTCCTGACCTCCGACTTGGCGCCGAAGGCCGAGCCGGCGATCAGCCGCGCGTGGAAGCCGGCCGATTCATAGGCGGGCAGGTCCGAGGCGGCGTAGTGGGCGAAGCCCGGGTCGGTGTCCTCCAGCCCGTCCGGCAGGGCGACCCAGGCCTGGATGCCGTGCATCAGGCCGCCATGCTCGCGGATCAGCCCGTCGAACCGCTCCGAATGGGTGATCCCCCGGCCGGCGGTCATCCAGTTGACCTCGCCGGGGCGGATCTGCTGGTCGAAGCCCAGGCTGTCCTGGTGGCGCATCTCGCCGGAGAACAGGTAGGTGACGGTCGACAGCCCGATGTGCGGATGGGGCCGCACGTCCGCGCTGCGCGGCGTGCCCGCGGCCATCTCCAGCGGGCCCATGTGGTCGAAGAAGACGAAAGGCCCGACCATCCGCCGCTTGGCGAACGGCAGCACCCGGCCGACCTCGAACCCACCCAGGTCCCGCCGCCGCTGGTCGATCACGAGGTCGATCATGAGGTCCTCCCTTGCACACCGCGACGGCGCGCCGCGCCCTAGCCGCCATCCCCGAGATGGGGGCTGACCAGGCCGAGCGGAACCGCGGTCGAATTCTTCACGCCGCGAATCACGATCCGGCTTTCGACATTGGACACCAGGCCCAGCGACAGAAGCTTGTCGCGCAGGAAGTCGTCGAAGGCGTGCATGTCGCGCGTGACGATGCGCAGCTCATAGTCCGACGAGCCGGTGACGGTGGCGCATTGCACCACCTCGGGCCAGCCGGCGATGGCCGTCTCGAAGGCCTCCAGGTTCTGCTTGGTCGGCAGCGACAGCTTGGCGGTGCAATAGACCTCGAAGCCCAGGCCGAGCTTTTCGCGGTCGAGGATGGTCACCCGGCGCTGGATCACCCCGGCGTCTTCCAGCCGCTTGATCCGCCGCCAGCACGGGCTGGAGGACAGGCCGACCCGGTCGGCGACCTCGGCCACCGAGAGGCCGGCGTCGTGCTGGATGAGTTCGAGAATCCGGGCGTCCACCGCATCGAGCGTTTCGGGCAAATTTCTATCCTCAGGCAGGGCGTTTGCGCGCATTCATGCCACGCAGAGAGGACATGCCGCGCGTCTTCGGTCAATCGTTGCGATTTGATCGGCGATCGTTGCAGGCGGCCGGCACCCCTTCCGCTTGATCTCGCCGCCGTCCTTTGACATCAGCGGCGGACCGTCGCGGCGAGCGGCGCCGCAGCGGGATGCCAGGGTGAGCGCCACGTCCGAAGCCTTCGATTTCGACGCCGTCGTGGTGGGCGCGGGCGCGGTGGGCCTGGCGACCGGCTACGCCCTCGCCCGGCGCGGACTGGTGGTCGCGGTGCTCGAGAAGGAGCGGGCGATCGGCCAGGGCGTGTCCTCGCGCAATTCGGAGGTGATCCACGCCGGCCTCTACTATCCGACCGGCTCGCTCAAGGCGCGGCTGTGCGTCGATGGCCGGCGGCGGCTCTACGCCTTCCTGGACAGCCACGGCGTCGCCTACGACCGCTGCGGCAAGCTGGTGGTCGCGACCGAGGACGCGGAAATTCCGCGGCTGGAGGCGATCGAGCGCCAGGCCGAAATCAACGGCGTCGAGGGAATCGCGCCCCTGAGCGCGGCCCAGGCCCATGCGCTGGAGCCCGAGCTGAAGGCGGCGATGGCCCTGACCTCGCCCGAGAGCGGGGTGTTCGACAGCCACGGCTACATGCTGGCGCTGCAGGGCGAGATCGAGGACCGCGGCGGGGCGGTGGTGGTCGCCACCCCGTTCGAGGGGGCCGAACCCCTGGCCGGCGGCGGCTTTCGCATCCGCGCCGGGGGCGAAGAGCCGGCGCAGCTGACCGCCCGCATCCTGGTCACCGCGCCCGGCCTGGGCGCCCCGGCCGCGGCGGCGCGGATCGAAGGCTTTCCCGAGGCCGAGATCCCGGCGCTGCACTACGGCAAGGGGGTCTATTTCGTGCTGCGCGGCAAGCCGCCGTTCGCCCGGCTGATCTATCCGCCGCCGATCCCCGGCGCGCTCGGCGTTCACTATCGCCGCGACCTGGGCGGCCAGGCGCGCTTCGGCCCCGACCTGCAGTTCGTCGACCATGAGGACTACACCGTCGATCCGGCGCGCGAGGCCGGGTTCGTCAGCTACATCCGCCGGTTCTGGCCGGGCCTGCCGGACGGGGCGCTCAGCCCGGACTACGCCGGCATCCGGCCCAAGCTGCACGGGCCGGGCGAGCCCCAGCCCGACTTCCGCATCGACGGGCCCGAGGCGCACGGCATCGAGGGGCTGGTCGCCCTGTTCGGCATCGAGAGCCCTGGCCTGACCAGTTCGCTCGCGGTCGGCGAGACGGTGGCCTGGCGGCTGGGCCTGCCCGCGCCGGCGGGCGGCTGACCATGGCCCGCGCCGGCCCGGTCATCCTGCATGCGATGCTGGGCGCCGGCTTCGGCGGGCTGGAGCAGGTGTTCCTGGACGACCAGCCGATCCTGGAGCGGCTCGCGGCCGCCCAGGGCGGCTACGCCGTGGCGCTGGCGCGGCGGGGTGGGGAGGCGGCCCGACGCGCCGCAGCCCAGGGCGCCGCGGCCCCGGGCCCAGCGACCCAGGGCGGGCGGCTGGAACTGGCCGCCGCCTACAGCGACTGGGACCCGATCAGCCTCGCCAGCGTCCGCGCCGTCGTCCGCCGCCACCGCCCGAGCCTCGCCGTCGTCCATGGCCAGCGCGCCTATCGCCTGCTGGCCCGGACCCTGCCACGCGCGACGCCCATCGTCGCGGTGATCCACAAGCCCAGCTTCGACGTCGACCTGGTCCGCACCAGCTATGTCTGCGTCGGCGAGCACCTGGCGCAGGCGGTCCGCGCCCGCGGCGTCCCGGCCGAGCGCGTGCGCTTCGTGCCCAACGCCGTGCGGCTGGACGGCCCGCGCGCCCACGGCCGCCAGCCCGGCGGGACGCCCGTGATCGTCGCCGGCGGCCGGCTGCACGCGAAGAAGGGCTTCGACGTCCTGATCCGGGCCATGGCCCTGCTGCGCGAGGCGGGCGTTCAGGCCGCCTGCCGCATCGCCGGCGAGGGGCCCGAGCGGGCGCGGCTGGAGGGGCTGGTCGCCGAACTCGGCCTTGGCGGGCGGGTGACGCTGGCCGGCTGGCGCGACGACCTGCCGGCCTTCCTGGCCGAGGGCGACGTCTTCGCCTTTCCCTCGCACCAGGAGGGCTTCCCGCTGGGGCTGCTCCAGGCCATGGCGGCGGGCCTGCCGATCGTCTCCTCCGCCATCGACGGGCCGAACGAGATGCTGGACGACGGGGTGAGCGGCCTGCTGGTCCCGGACGCCGACCCCCGCGCCCTGGCCGACGCGCTCGCCGCCCTGCTGGCCGACCCGGCCCGCGCCGCCCGCCTGGCCGCGGCCGCCCGGGCCGCCGTCGAACGCGACTACGGCCCCGAGGCGCTGGAGCGACGCCTGGGCCAGGCGCTGGCCTCGACGGGGGTTTTCGACGGTATCGTTTCCCCGCCTTGAAGCCGAAAGGCCGAGCCCCTATAACCGCGCCCTCGCCGCGAACGCGGATGCGGTCATGGCTGGGTAGCTCAGATGGTTAGAGCGGTGGATTCATAACCCACAGGTCGGCGGTTCGATCCCGCCCCCAGCTACCA
>JARLIQ010000136.1 GCA_031291645.1 Caulobacteraceae bacterium
GACCTTCGTATTCCTGTTCGTGATCATGGGCGCCACCCACGGCAATGCGCCGAAAGGCTTTGCGCCGCTGGCCATCGGGCTGTGCCTGACCCTGATCCACCTGGTCAGCATTCCCGTCACCAACACCTCGGTGAACCCGGCTCGCAGCACCGGCCCGGCGATCTTCGTCGGAGGCTGGGCGCTGCGGCAACTCTGGCTGTTCTGGCTCGCGCCCCTGCTCGGCGGCGGCCTTGGCGGGCTTGTCTACCGCTGGCTCAGTCCGGCGGCCCCCCTGCCGGTGGACGTCGAGGGCGCCTGAGGCGGATCACCGGCCGGGGTAGCTGACCGCCATCCCGGCCCGCACGTCCTGCTGCACGCCATATTGTGGGAACGGATAGCGGAAGCCGTTCCGGGACAGGGCCTTCATCCCCTCCATCGCCTCGCGCCGCTCGAACAGCTTCATCGCGAATGGGATGGACCTCAGCTTGAGCAGCCGGTCGAGTTCGCCCACGATGGCGGGCTAGTCTTGCTTCAGATCTTGGGTCATGGCGCTCCTCCGAGAACAAGACTAGCGCAATCGCAACGCCAAGGCAGAGGAACGTCGCATGGACCATCAGGACGAAGCTGGCGCCAACAGCGACCAGGTTGCCTATTGGAACGCCGCCGCCGGCCAGACCTGGGCCGAGCTGCAGGACCGGCTGGACGCCCAGCTGCAGCCGCTCGGCGAGCGGCTCCTGCAGGCGCTGGCGCCGACGCCGGGCGAGGCGGTGCTCGACATCGGCTGTGGTTGTGGCGCGACCACCCTGGCGCTGGCCGAGGCGGTTGGGCCAGACGGCGCCGTGACGGGCGTGGACATCTCCTATCCGATGCTGGAGGTCGCCCGGCGCCGTGTCGGGGCGGCCGGCCTTTCCCAGGCGCGGCTCGTCGAGGCCGACGCCCAGACCCACGGCTTTGCGCCCGGCGGGTTCGACGCGGCCTTTTCGCGCTTCGGGGTGATGTTCTTCTCCGATCCCGCGGCGGCCTTCGCCAACATCCGCGGCGGCCTGAAGCCTGGCGGGCGGCTCGCCTTCATCTGCTGGCGGGCCCTGCCGCAGAATCCTTGGATGCTGGTCCCGGTCGCCACCGCGCTCGAGCGCCTGGCCGTCCCGGCTCCGCCGCCGCCAGACCCCCTGGCGCCCGGGCCGTTCGCCTTCGCCGATCCCGACCGGGTGCGGTCCATCCTCGAGCGCGCTGGCTATGCGCAGATCGAGATCACTCCGCACGACCAGAAGATCGGCGCGCGCGACCTCGACCAGGCGGCGGCTATCGCCCTGAAGGTCGGCCCGCTCGGCGCCCTCTTGCGCGAACAGCCGGACAAGGCGCCGATGGTGGTGGACGCGGTCCGCGACGCCCTGGCCCAGCATCTGACGCCCGAGGGCGTGCGGCTCGACTCCGCGACCTGGATCGTCCAGGCCCGCGCGCCCTGACTGTGTGCCTTGACCGCGTCTTCGAAGACTTGAACCTCAGGCGGAAACACGAAAGGCTTTCTCCCATACCAAGAAACGCAAAATCCGGGAGAACGTCATGGCCGAGGCTCGCATCAATCCGAACGGCGCCCTGAAGGGCAAGGTCGCGCTGGTCACCGGCGCGAGCCGCGGCATCGGCGAGGCGATCGCCGCGCGTCTGGCGATGGAGGGCGCCCGCATCGCGGTCTCGGCCCGCACGGCCGAGCAGGGCGAGAGCCGCCTGCCCGGCACGTTGCAGGACACCGTCGAGCGCCTCCGCGCCGCCGGCGGCGAGGCGATGCTGATCAAGGCGGACCTGGCCCAGGCGGCCGATCGCGAGCGGCTGGTCCAGGTCGTCGAGGACACCCTCGGCCCGGTCGACATCCTGATCAACAACGCCGCCATCACCTACTTCATGCCGGTCGCCGACTTCACCGAGAAGCGGTTCAAGCTGATGTTCGAGGTCCAGGTCTACGCCCCGTTCCACCTGGCCCAGCTGGTGCTGCCGGCGATGCGCGAGCGCCGGGCGGGCTGGATCGTCAACATCTCCTCGCCCGCGGGCCTGCATCCCAAGCCGCCCTACCAGGCCGCGGGCCGCGGCGGCGTGGTCTATGGCATGTGCAAGGCGGCGCTGGAGCGGTTCACGACCGGCCTGGCGTCCGAGGTCTACGAGGACGGGATCGCCGTGAATGTGGTCTCGCCCGGCCTGGTGGACACCCCCGGCGTCGCGGCGCACGGCCTGATCAACGAGCGAACCAGGGACCGCGTCCAGCCGATCGAGTATATCGCCGAAGCGGTCTACCAATTGGCCAGCGGCGATCCCAAGAGCCGCACCGGCCGGATCGACTACGCCGAGCCCCTGCTCAAGGAACTGGGGGTTTCACCGTCGTCCCTGATCTGACGAACGCTTAGCAATACGGCAACGCCTGTCGAATAGATTTCCCTGCGAGGGGAGAGTTCATGTTCGACGCCGATGGATCATTCGCCGACGTTGTGCGGCGAAGGACGGAGCGACTGAAGCTCCGCATGGCCCAGGCCGCCCTGATCGCGATCCTGTGCTGGCAGTCGATCGGCGGGCGCGCCGCCCTGGCCTGGATGGCGGTCATGGCCGGCTCGGCGCTGGTCGACGTCCGGATCGCGCGCCGCTACCTGCGCAGGCCAGGGGACCTGAACGCCTCGGCCGCCGTGTGCGTCTGCCTGCTGGCTTCGGCGACGGCCTTCGCGTCCGTGGGGGTCATACTGTTGTCGCGCGCGTCGGCGCCGGGCCTCGCCGAGGCGGCTCTGGTGCTGTGTGCGATCAACCTGCACAACGCGATGATCACCCGCGCCTCGCGCCTGGCCGCGCTGCTGCTGTTGGGTCCTTCGGCCTCGATCCTGGTCGCCACGCCCTTCCTCTGCGGCCTGTTCGGCCATCCGGTGAGCCTCGTCGACGCGCTGACGATGGAAGCCGGCGCGGTCATCTACCTGGCGTTCATCGGCCGGATGGCCTCGGCGCTGCAGGGCGAAAGCCAGGCGGTTCGCCGGGCGCTGGAGGACCAGGGCCGCGAACGCCGCCGGGCCGAATTCGCCATGGAGGAGGCGGTCAACAGCCGCGCGCGCTGGCGCATGGTGTTCGACCAGAGCCCGCTGCCGCAGAGCTGTTTCGACGCCTCGCGTCTGCACATGATGCTGCGCCCGCACATCGAAGCGGGCGAGACCTGCCTCGGCGACGTGGCGCGGGTGTTGTTCGCCTGCTCGAGCGAGACGCTGCCGTTCATCGTCCTGGGTGAGGCCAACGAGGCGGCCGAGATCCTGCTCGCGGTCGATCGCAGCGACGGACTGATCGATCCGGCCCAGTTCCACCCGAGTTTCGTCGACGGCTTCTGCGAGGGACTGAACGGCATGGACGAGGACGGGGTCCTGGCGCCGTTCGAGACCAAGATCGTCCGGCCGAGCGGCGAACTGGTCGAGCTGCGCGTCCACGCCCGTATGCCGCCGGGCCAGGAGCCGCCCTGGAACGGCTGCATGATCAGCTATGTCGACATGACCGGCGCGCGCCGCGCCGCGGCGGCCCAGCAGGCCGCGGTCGAGGCCGCCGAGTCCGCCAACCGCGCCAAGAGCGAATTCCTGGCGGTGATGAGCCACGAGATCCGAACCCCGCTGAACGGCGTCCTGGGCATGGCCCAGGCGATGGCCCTCGAGCCCCTGTCGCCGGTCCAGACGGAACGCCTGGGCGTCATCCGCCAGTCCGGCGAGGCGCTGCTGGAGCTGCTCAACGACCTTCTGGACCTGTCGAAGATCGAGGCCGGCAAGCTCGACCTGGAGGTCGCCGACTTCGACCTGGAGGCGGTGGCGCGCGGCGTGCAGGCGGCCTTCGGCGCCGTGGCGGTGGCCAAGGGGCTGAGCCTGGACGTCACGGTGGAGCGGCGCGCGCGTCGATGCTTCCGCGGCGATGCGGCGCGCGTGCGCCAGGTCGTCAACAACTTGGTGGCCAACGCCGTGAAGTTCACGGAGGCGGGCTCGGTCAGGCTGCGCGTTTCGGCGGACGAGACCGTGGTGCGGATCGCGGTGCGCGACACCGGCATCGGCATCGAGGCCGACCGCATTCCGCGGCTGTTCGAGAAGTTCGTCCAGGCCGACTCGTCCACCACCCGCCGCTTCGGCGGCACCGGCCTGGGCCTGGCGATCTGCCGCGAGCTCTGCAAGGCGATGGGCGGCTCGATCCGGGTCGAAAGCCGGCTGGGCGTCGGCAGCACCTTCATCGCCGAACTGCCGCTGGCGCCGGCGGCGACGGCCGCGCAGCCGGTCAGGCTGGTCGCCACTGGCCGCCGCGCCGCCCCGCGTCTCGACGCGCTGCGGGTGCTGGCGGCCGAGGACAATCCGGTCAACCAGCTGGTGCTCAAGACCCTGTTGGCCCAGGTCGGCGTCGAGCCAGCGCTGGTCGGCAACGGCGCCGAGGCGGTCAGGGCCTTCGAGCCGGGCGCCTGGGACCTGATCCTGATGGACGTGCAGATGCCGGTGATGGACGGTCCCGCCGCCGCCCGGGCGATCCGCGTCCGGGAAGCCGCGTCCGGCGCCGCGCCGACCCGGATCGTCGCGCTCACCGCCAACGCCATGAGCCATCAGGTCGAAGCTTATCTGGCGGCGGGCATGGACGGCATCCTGGCCAAACCGATCGAAGTCGCCCAATTGTACGCGGCGATGGCCGCCGCCGCGCCCAAGACGCGTTCCGGACGGCGCCGCGCAGCTTGAGGGAGCGTAACGCCGTGTCCGAGACCGCCGCGATCACCGCCACCATGGAGTGCCTCGACGACTTCATGGCGGCCTTCAACGCCCGGGACGTGAAGGCCTTCGAGGCGACCTTCAACATGCCCAGCGTCCGGCTGGCCTCCAACACGCTGACCATCATCGAGCCCGGCTATCACAGGCCCGGAATGTTCGAATCCGGCCCGCTCAGCGACTGGGACCATTCGGCCTGGGACCGCCGCGAGGTGATCCACGCCGGCGCCGACAAGGTGCACATCGACACCCGCTTCACCCGCTACCGCGCCGACGGCAGCGTCATCGGCGGCTTCGATTCCATCTATGTGGTGACCTGCGAGAACGGCCACTGGGGGATCAAGGCCCGCTCCAGCTTCGCGCCCTGAGCCGGCTCAGCCCGCCGGCTGGCCGAAGCTGAGTCGCAGGATGGCGATCGAGGTCTCGCGGATCGGGGCCAGCGCCATCTGCGGGTCGACCAGCCACTGCATGGACAGGCCCAAAAGAAGGCTGCCGATCATCAGGGCGGCCGCGTCGGCGTCGATCTGCGGCCGGATCGCGCCCTCGGCCTGCCCGCGCAGCACCATGGCCTCCAGCCGCCGCTCGACCAGCTGGTGCGAGGCGGCGAAGGCCGCGCGCACCTGGGACAGGTCGGCGACCGCCCCGGCCATCATGATGAAGTAGGCGCGCACCTCGCCGTCGGTCTCCAGGTTGCGCAGATAGTTGTCCACATAGGCCACGATCGCCTCTAGGCCCGGCATCTCGTCGACCCGGCGCTCGGCGAAGATAGCGTCGGCGCGCGCGTGCAGGTGGGCGATCAGCGCCTCGATCAGCCCCTGCTTGGAGCCGAACTTCTGGGTCGCCAGCCCCCGGCTGTAGCCGGCGCGCTGGCCGATGTTGTCGAACGTCGCCGCGCCGAGCCCGCGTTCGGCGATCAGTTCGGCGGCGGCCGTCAGCAGCCCCTTCTCGGACTGGTCGCGGCGTTCGGACTGGGTGCGCCGTGTGGGGGCGGCGGCTAGGCTCTCTTGCGACATCGCGTCAGCTTAACTTATTTGTTGGCCGTATAACAAATCCAGATCACAATGACCGTCGATCGGCGATCCTCGGAATCGCCGACGATCCAGGGAGAAGGAGACGCGCGCGATGGCCATACCTCAAGAGGTGGCTCAGACCATTGTCGACCCCAAGGCCTACGCCGACGGCGAAAGGGTCGACGAGGCCTTCGCCTGGCTGCGCCGCGAAGCTCCGCTCGATGTCGCCCAGCCGGAGGGCTTCTATCCGTTCTGGGTCGTCACTCGGCACGCCGACATCCTGGAGGTCGAGCGCCAGAACGATCTGTTCCATAACGGCGACCGGCCCACGACCCTGACCAACATCGAGGGCGAGCAGACGGTGCGGGCGCTGATGGGCGGCTCGCCCCACCTGATCCGCTCCCTGGTCCAGATGGATAACCCCGACCACTTCGCCTACCGCCGCCTGACCCAGGGCTGGTTCCTGCCCCAGAACCTGCGCAAGCTGGAGGACCGCATCCGCCTGATCGCGCGCGGCTTCATCGATCGCATGGCGGACATGGGCGAGCGCTGCGACTTCGCCCGGGACGTGGCCTTCCTCTATCCGCTGCACGTGATCATGGAGGTCATGGGCGTGCCCGAGGCGGACGAGCCGCGCATGCTCAAGCTGACCCAGGAGCTGTTCGGCAGCGCCGACCCGGACCTCAACCGCAGCCGCGCCCAGGTGTCTGACACCAACAGCGCCATCGCCGCGATCCAGGAGGTGGTGGCCGACTTCGTGGCCTATTTCAACGGCATCACCGCCGACCGCCGCGCCCACCCGCGCGACGACCTGTGCAGCGTGATCGCCAACGGCGAGATCGAGGGCGCCCCGCTCGGCTTCCTGGAGGCCATCGGCTACTACATCATCGCCGCCACCGCCGGCCACGACACCACCTCGAACACCACCGCCGGCGGCCTGTGGGCCCTGGCCGAGAACCCCGACCAGTTCGCCAGGCTGAAGGCCGACCCGTCCCTGATCCCCGGCTTCCTCGAGGAGTCGATCCGCTGGGTGACGCCGGTGAAGCACTTCATGCGCTCGGCCACCGCCGACGCCGAGGTGGCCGGCCAGAAGATCGCCAAGGGCGACTGGCTGATGCTGTCCTATCCCTCCGGCAACCGCGACGAGGCGGTGTTCGCCGACCCGTTCAAGTTCGACATCACCCGTTCGCCCAACAAGCACGTGGCCTTCGGCTATGGCGCGCACGTGTGCCTGGGCCAGCACCTGGGGCGGATGGAGATGCGCGTGCTGTGGGAGGAACTCCTGCCGCGGCTGGAGACCCTGGAACTGGACGGAACGCCCAAGCTCAGCGAGGCCAACTTCGTCTGCGGCCCGAAGACGGTGCCCATCCGCTACCGCATGCACTAAGGGTCTTGGTTCAAGTCCGGTGGAACCCCGCTCCGGCATGAGGCGGGGACATCGGCGCTAGGGATGAGTGACGCATGGAAGGCTTGAAGATCGCGGCGCGTCCGCAGGATGTGGACGCGGCGTGGCTGACCTTGGCCCTGCGCCGGGCCGGGGTGCTGGGCGAGGGCCGGGTGACCGGGGTGGAGGCCAGGCCGGTCGGCAACGGCCTGGTGGGCGACAGCTTCCGCTTCGCCCTGGCCTACGATCGGCCCGAGCCGGACGCGCCTGCGAGCGTGGTGGGCAAGTTCGCCGCGGCGGACCCGACCAGCAAGGCCGCCGGGGTGTCGCTCAACCTCTATGCGCGCGAGGTGGGCTTCTATCGCGAACTGGCCTCGACCGTGGCGATCTCCACGCCCCGCGCCTTCGTCGCCGAGATCGATCCGGCCACCCAGGACTTCACCCTGCTGTTCGAGGACCTGACGCCGGCCCGCCAGGGTGACCAGCTGACCGGCTGTTCGGTCGAGGACGCCGAGACCGCGATGCTGGAGGCCGCCGCCCTGCACGGGCCGCGCTGGGGCGATCCGGCGCTGGCGTCCCTGGACTGGCTGGGCGCGCGGACTGAGACCAACAATGCGATCCTGCAGATGCTGCCGGCCGTGCTGGCCGGCTTCCGCGATCGTTACCAGGACGTGCTCGAGCCCGAGTTCATGGCGGTCTGCGCCCGGCTGCCGGAGGTCATGACCAACCTCCAGGCCGACCGGTCCGTCCCGCTGACCATCCAGCACGGCGACTTCCGGCTCGACAACATCCTGTTCGACGTCCAGGGCGGCCGCCGGCGCATGGCGACGCTGGACTGGCAGACCGTGGGCCTGGGACCGGGCCTGGTGGACGTGGCCTATTTCCTCAGCGCGGGCCTCGGCCATGCCGATCGGCGCCAGCACGAGGGCGAGCTGGTGCGGCGCTACCACACCGAACTGCTGCGCTTCGGCGTCCGGGACTACGACTGGGACGCGTGCTGGCGCGACTATCGCCGCTTTGCGGTGCACGGCGTCTTCATGGCGGTCTTCTCGGCCATCGCGGTCGAGCGCACGGCGCGCGGCGACGAGATGTTCATGACCATGGCCCGGGGCGGCTGCGCCCAGGCGCTGGACCACGACACCTTCGGCTTCTGGTCCTGATCAGGCGTCCGATGCGGCCCGGGCCTTCTCCTGCTGGCGCTCGACGACGGCCTGGTAGAGGTCCTGGCCCCAGCCCTGCTCGGGTCCGCCCAGCGCGTATTCGGGCGCGACCGCCTCGGGGGTCGAGCCCGGCGGGCCGGGCGGGGTGTAGTAGCCCAGGGCGTAGCTGCCCATGCTATAGCCGATCAGCGCCTGCAGCGCCGGATCGAGGGTGCGGGCGATCTCGGGCGGGCAGGACAGGTACTGGTTCTCCTCCTGCCGCAGCCAGCCCAGGGCGTAGGTGATGTTGATCCCCACCCGGTCGCCGTTCGAACGGTTCTCGCCGCCGGCGTGGATCACCGAGCCGGAATAGACCAGCACCGAGCCGCGCCGCATCTCGGCGTAGCCGACCTCCTCGGGCAGGGCCTCGCGGCCTTCCGGCCAATGCGGGCTGCCGGGAATCACCTGGGTCGCGCCGTTGGCCTCGGTGAAGTCGCTCATCGCCCAGATGGTGTTCAGCTGCGGCTCGATCCCCTGCAGGTAGCCGCCCCAGGCCAGCCGGTCTCGGTGCAGGGGCTGCCTGGCCTGGCCCGGCCGGATGCGGATCACCTGGGTCAGGTGCAGTTGGTAGCGGTCGCAGGCGCGCAGCAGGAACCGGTCGCAGGCGGCCAGGATCAGCGGATGGGCGACCAGGGCGCGCGCGGCCGGTGAGCGGGCGACCAGGGCTCCGGTGCGGGTGGTCTTCACACCGGTGAAGTCGTCGCGGCCGGGCGCCGTCGCCTCGATGTAGGGGCTGAGTTCGGCCATCACCGCATCGACGTCGGTCGGGCTGATCAGGTCGTCGATGATCACCGCGCCGTCTTCTTCGATGGCGGCGATCACCGCCTCGGGCGAGGCGTCGGCGGGCAGGTGCTTAAGGCTCGGCATGGCGCCGTCTCCTCTTGTCCGGATCAGGCTGGGACCGGTCGCCGGGCGACCAGGGCGGTGAACAGGTAGATCGCTCCGCTGATGGCGGTGGCCGCCGCGGCGAACCAGAAGGCGGGCGAGACGTCGGTCTCGCGCACCAGGAGCGAACCGAAGAAGGGGCCGACGCTGAGGCCGATCAGCGACGCCGGCGACAGGATCATCGCCACCTGGCGCGTGCGGTCCAGCTCGATCAGCAGCTTCATCTCGAACGGCAGCAGCGCCAGCCACAGCAGCCCGAACACGCAGGAGGCGCCCAGATAGATCATCGGCGCATGCAGCGAGCCCAGCACGACCACGTCCAGCGCCTGCAGGCTGCAGCCCGCCGCCAGCATGAGCTTGTGGTTGAAGCGCCAGCCGATCCAGGCCACCCCGAGCGCGCCCACGAGCTGGAAGGTGAGGCCGCCGGAGACCGCCAGGCCCACGATCTGGTTGGAGATGTCCGCCTGGTGGGCGATCTGCTCGACGTAGTTCCAGGCAGCCCCGATGGCCGCGTTCTGCAACAGGATGGCGGCCAGCGCCAGCAGCACCCAGGGCGTCCACACCCCCTTGGCGGTTCCCAGGGCATGGGCGGTCGCGGTGGTCTTGTCCGACAGGGCCAGGGCGGAGAAGGCGCCCAGCGCCGACAGCATGGCCATCAGGCCGAAGCCGGAATTGGCGCCCAGGGCCGGGATCGCGACGGTCGACAGCAGATAGGTGGCGGCGATCTGCGGCGCGGTGGTGATGGCCAGGAAGAGGCCGTTCATCCGCTCCGGATTGCGGGTGTAGGTGACCACCAGGATGGCGCCGGCCAGCAGCAGGCCCTCGAGCGCGCCCGAGGCGGTGCGGATCACGTAGATGGGCCCGGGCGAGGCGGCCCAGTAGGAGGCGATGTTCAGCGCCGCCAGCGCCAGGGCGGCGAGGGCGATCTTGGCCCGGATGCCGCCGCGCCGCAGGAACGGCGGGCCGACCGCCGCGCCGATGGCGAGCGCCAGGGTCTCCAGCGTGGCGACCTTGCCCAGCGCATGGTTGGTCAGCCGGCCGGCCTCGACCAGGGCGCCCAGCAGGATCGGCTGGATGCCCAGGATCATGAAGGCGACCGTGCCCAGCACCATGGCCGCGACGATGGCCATCGGCGGCTGGTCGACGCCGATCTCGCCCGGATGCGTGATGAACTCGGCGGCCACCGCCTCCGGCCCGGTGATGGCGTGCAGCTCGCCAAGGTCGGTCTCGCCAACGCTCATCGTCCGTCCTTCCCCCTCGTCCGCCCATGGGGCGGGTTTTGCCCAGCGCGCGCAAGCCCCGTGTCGGGCGGGCCCGCCAAGACCTAGGGCGCGGTCAGCAGGGCGAGCGTGGCCAGGGCCATCACCTTGGCGGCGGCGACCATGTCGTCGATCCCGACCCACTCGTCCGGCTGGTGGGCGAGGTCCAGCACGCCGGGGCCATAGGCGATGCAGTCGCGCAGCTTGCCGATGCGGTCGACGTGCTTCTGGTCGTAGGTGCCGGGCGAGCAGATGAACTGCGGCTCGCGGCCCAGCACCTTGCGCACGGCGCAGGCCGTGGCGCTGGCCACCGGCCCGTCGCGGTCGGCCATGACCGGGGCGACGGCGAACAGCTCGCGCAGCACGTAGTCGAAGCCCGCCCGCTCGCGCGACAGGCTCTCCAGGATGCCGCGCACCTCGGCGCGGACCTCGTCGAGCGGCTCTTCGATGAGGAACCGGCGGTCGATGACCATGCGGCAGGAATCGGCCACCAGCGGCGAGGGCAGGCCGTTGCCGGGGCGCTCGGCCTGGCCGCCGTGGATCGAGTTGATGTTCAGCGTCGACTGGCGCGCGCCCTCGGGCACGACCGGCATGTCGGACCGGCGCTGCGCGAGCACGGGATAGAGCTCGCGCTCGATCCTGTCGGTCACCGCGTGCATATGGCGGATGGCGCTGTCGCCCAGGAAGGGCATCGAGCCGTGGGCGATGCGGCCGCGGGTCTCGATCTCGGCCCACCAGACCCCGCGATGGCCGATGCAGACCCGATCGACGTTCAGCGGCTCGGGGATGATCACGTGGTCCACGCGCGGCCTGGAGAACCAGCCGCGCTCGGCCAGGTAGGCGACCCCGCCATAGCCGCCCGACTCCTCGTCCGCGGTGCCGGAGATCTCGATCGCGCCGGGCAGGTCCAGGCCGGAATCGATCAGGGCCTCGGCCGCGATCACCGCCGCCGCCAGGCCGCCTTTCATGTCGCAGGCGCCGCGGCCCCAGACCTTGCCGTCCTTCACCACTCCCTCGAACGGATCGAGGCTCCAGCCCAGGCCGGGCTCGACCACGTCGATGTGGCCGTTGAAGTGCACGCACGGGCCGGGCCGCGAGCCCGCGCGCCGGGCGATGACGTTGATGCGCGGGTGGCGGTCGCTGTCGCCGGGCGCGCCCTCGGCGCGGACGTAGGTCACCTCGAAGCCGCGCCGCTTCAGCCGCTCGCCGAGGTATTCCGCGCACGGGCCGTATTCGTCGCCCGGCGGATTGACGGTCGGAAAGCGGATCAGGTCCCGCGTCAGGGCGACCAGCTCGTCCTCGCGCGCCTCGATCCGACCCAACAGGGACTCCAGCGGCGCCTCGACGTCGGCGGTCAGGCTCATGCGTTCGCCCTCTCCCTGGTCCGGTGAGCCGCCAGTGTGCGCTGGGCCCGCGCCTCGGCCACGGCCGCTTCCTTGGCCAGCTCCAGGGCCTGGTAGACCCGCGCCAGCGCCTGGTTCACCGGCACGCCGTCGCGGTCGCTCGCCCGCCGCTGCTCCAGCAGCTGTTGAGCGAGAGACCATCCGCCGCCGCGCAGCAGGGCGTCAAGCCGCACCTGCTCGAACAGGTCCCTCTGGGCGTGGCTGCCACCGATCAGCAGCAGTTCGGACAGCGCCGGCGTCAGCTTGACCTCGGCCGTGCGCCAGTCGCCGCGCGCGTGCGCCAGGAGCCCCTCGGCCAGCGGCAGGGCGGCGTCGCGCCAGGCCCGGCCGGCGTATTCCGGCGCCGTGCGCGCCCGCTCGCGGATCGCGGCCATGAGGGTGTCGGCCTGCGGCCGCCCGGCGCGGGCGAGGCCATAGAGGTACTGCACGGCCAGGAAGGGCTGGCTGGTGTCGGGCCCGCGCGCGGCCAGGTGCTCGCCCAGGTCGCGCCAGCGCTCGCCGACGTCGATCCCGGCCAGCTCCAGCCGCGCCAGCAGCGAGACCGCGCCGATCTGGTCCTGCGAATAGTCCTTGGCCACGCCCCAGACGTGGTCGTCGTAGATCGCCAGCACGTCCTCGGACCGCCCCTGGCTGAGGTAGAACAGGGCCAGGTGCCACCACAGGTGCGTCACCATGAAGGAGTTCAGCCCGGTCCAGGTGTCGCGCACGCCTTCCAGGAAGGCCGCGCCCTCGTCGATCCGTCCCTGGGTGATCATCACATGGGCCAGGGCGTGCTGGGCCCAGGGCTCCTTGCGCTTCAGCCGCAGCGCCTCGCGGGCCGCCGCCTCCGCCTCTTCGAGCAGGTGGCACTGCTCGAAGGCGAAGGCCATCATGCCGTGCATGTAGGCGACGTCGCGGTTGGCCTCGAACACCGCCTCGCCCGCGCGCAGCATCTGCGGCAGGCGGCCGAGGTTGAAGTTCAGGTACTGGTTCAGCTTGACGATGACGAGGTCGTGCGGAAAGGCCGCGGCGATGTCGCCGCAGAGCTGCAGCGCCAGGGGCACGTCGTCCCGCGCCCAGGCGCCCAGCAGATCGACAGTCTGCTGCTCGCGCCGGTTGGCGCCGGGCGCGGCGGCCTTGGCCCGGTCGAGGTATTTGGCTGCCCGCGCCGGGGCGTCGGGCGCCTCCAGCAGCATCCAGAGCAATCCGCCGTAGGCGTTGATCAGGCAGTGGCCGGGATTGCGCTCGGCCGCGCCGAGGATGTCGGCCGCCCGCTCCTCGTAGGCGAGGAAGCCCTGGACGAAATCGTCGATCGCGGCCAGCGCCGCGGCGTCCCCCGCCGAAACGGGGTTGCCGAGAAAGTCCGTTGGCATGCGCGCTCCCCTTCGCCCACCCGGGATTTTGAATCGAACCTAGAGCGAATCCGCTGCGGTCTGGAAGGCTCTCGTGCGCGCCGCCGGGAGCAGGACCCGGCCGTCGTGGTGGTGAGGCGGCGAAATGGCGCGGGGTCGGGGTTGCATCGGGGGTGGGCTCGGCGACAAGGTGGCGCTTCCGTCCGCCGCCGTCTGGAGCGCTCCGCCCATGAGCTTCCTGCCCAATTCCGCCGCCGCCCGAGACATCGCCTCGATGGTCCATCCCTACACCAACCTGGACAAGCACCAGACGGTCGGACCGTTCGTCGCCAGCACCGGCGGCGGGGTCTACATCGAGGACGACAACGGCAAGCGCTATCTGGAGGGCATGGCGGGCCTGTGGAGCGCCTCGCTCGGCTTCAGCGAGCCGCGGCTGACGGCGGCGGCCACCCGCCAGCTCCAGACCCTGCCGTTCTACCACACCTTCAACCACCGCTCGCACGAGCCGGCGATCGACCTAGCCGAGAAGCTGCTGTCGATCGCGCCCAAGGGGCTGGCGCGGGTGCTGTTCGCCAATTCCGGCTCGGAGGCGAACGACGCGGCGGTCAAGCTGGTCTGGTACTACAATCAGGCGCTGGGGCGGCCGGAGAAGCGCAAGATCATCTCGCGGGTGCGGGCCTACCACGGGGTGACCGTGGCCTCGGCCAGCCTGACCGGCCTTCCGGCCAACCACCAGGACTTCAACCTGCCGCTGCCGGGCTTCCTGCACACCAGCTGCCCCAGCCACTACCTCTATGGCGAGCCGGGCGAGAGCGAGGCCAGTTTCCTCGACCGGATCATCGGCGACCTCGAGGCGATGATCGAGCGCGAGGGGGCGGACACCATCGCCGCCTTCTTCGCCGAGCCGATCATGGGCGCCGGCGGGGTGATCGTCCCGCCGGACGGCTATTTCGCGCGGGTGCAGGAGATCCTGCGCAAGCACGACATCCTGTTCGTGGTCGACGAGGTGATCACCGGCTTCGGGCGCACCGGCAAGATGTTCGCCAGCGAGACCTTCGACCTGCAGCCGGACATTCTTACCGTGGCCAAGGCGCTGTCGGCCTCATTCCTGCCGATCTCGGCGACCGTGATCAACGACAAGATCCACGACGTCCTGCTGGCCGAGAGCCGCAAGATCGGCGTCTTCGCCCACGGCCACACCTACGCCGGCCACCCGGTCTCGGCGGCCGTCGCGCTGGAGGCCCTGAAGATCTACGAGGAGCGCGACATCCTCGGCCATGTGAACGCCGTGGCGCCGCACTTCCAGGCCCGGCTGAAGGCCCTGGCGGACCATCCGCTGGTCGGCGAGACGCGGGGCATGGGCCTGATCGGGGCGATCGAGATCGTCGCCGACAAGGCGGCCCGCACCCCGTTCGCGCCGGCCGCGGGCATGCCGCTGGCGGTGCAGAACGGCGCCTTCGAGCAGGGCGTGATCGTGCGGGTGATCCGCGACGCCGTCGCCGTCTGCCCGCCGCTGATCATCGAGCCGGCCGAGATCGACATCCTGTTCGACGCGATCGCCAAGGGGCTCGACCACGCCCTGGCCCACGCCCGCGCCGAGGGCTTGTTGTCGGCCGCCTGACCGCGGTTCTGAAATGCACGACACGTCGTCGCAAGGTTCGTGACCAATCGCGATTCGATCCACGCAGGCGTATAGTGGTGGCCTCTCCCGGCGGGAGGAGGGGATAGTGGGCGTAGCAGCATGTCGGATTCCTCCGGACCTGGTCCCGGCGGCGGGGAGACGCCGCGTGGCGCGGCCTTCTTCGACAGGGACGGGGTGCTCAACGTCGACAGGGGTTATGTCCACCGGTCCCAGGACGTCGAGTGGATGCCCGGGGCGATCGAGGCCGTCCGCGCCGCCAACGCCGCGGGGCTGATCGTCGTCGTGGTGACCAATCAGTCCGGGGTGGCGCGCGGCTTCTACGGCGAGGCCGAGGTCGAGGCCCTGCACCAGTGGATGAGCGAGCAACTGGCTGCCGAGGGGGCGCGGGTCGAGCGGTTCTATCACTGCCCGTTCCACGAGGAGGCGGTGGTCGAGGCCTATCGCTTCGCCGACCACCCCGACCGCAAGCCCAATCCCGGCATGCTGAGGCGCGCGATCGCCGAGCTGTCCATCGACCCGGCCCGCTCGTTCATGATCGGCGACCAGCTCAGCGACATGATCGCCGGCGCGCGGGCGGGGGTGGCGAGCTATCTGTTCGAAGGCGGCGACCTAGCCCGGCTGACCGCCCAGGCCATCGCCGAGCTGGGCCTGAAGGGCGTCTAGCACGGCCTCGGCCGACAGCACGCCGAGGTCGTCCAGCTTCAGCACCTGCATCGCTTTGCGCGGCGCGCAGTGGTTGGGGTCGGTCACCCTGGACATCAGCATCAGGCCCGGCGCGCCGGCGTTGGCGATCAGGTGGGTCGGGCCGGTGTCGTTGCCGACGCAGAGGGCCGCCTCCTCGCCCAGGCCGGCCAGGTCGAACAGGCTGGTCGCGCCCGTCAGGTCGACCGCGCCCGGCGCCGCCGCGCGGATGGCGGCGGCCAGCGGCGCCTCGGCCGGCGCGCCGACCACGGCGACCTGCAGGCCACGCTCGATCAGCAGCTCCGCCAGCCGCCCATAGGCCGGCGCCGGCCAGAACTTCTCCGGCTTGACCGGGGAGGCGCCGGGGACCAGCAGGGCGAAGGGCGGCCTCAGGCCGAACCGCTCGGCGGTGCTCGCCCGCTCGCCGCGCGCGATCCGCCCGGCCCAGCCCAGGTCCGGCGCCCTGGCCTCGCCGGGCCCGAGCGGCGGGGCGATGCCGGCGACGTAAAGCTGGTCGGCCATCCGGTCGAGGTTGTGCAGGGCGTTGCGGTCCGGCCGGGTCTGGCGGTGCGAGGCGCCGGGCGAGATGCCCGACCACTCGGGCGGGCGGGGCCAGAACGCGTAGATGTAGTTCTTCGACCGGCCGGAGGTCTGCAGGTCGTAGACCCGGTCGTAGCGGGCGCGGCGCAGCCGGCCGAACAGCGCCAGGTGGGCCTTCAGCCCCTTCGGCCGTCCGTCTGTCTCGACATGGTCGAACAGGCCGCTGGCGCGCGCGAACTCGGCGTAGGGCGGGGTGGTCAGGAAGGTGATCTCGGCGCCCGGATGGGCGGCGCGGATCTGCGCGAAGGCGCCGAGGGCCTGGACCACGTCGCCCAGCGCGCCGAACTTCATCACCAGAACGCGCTTCACCTTGGCCATCGCCTCGCCGTCCGTCGGGCGCGCCGCGTCGCGCCGAGGGCTGGCGTTGCCGAACCTGGCGGCCGCGCGCAACACATTTCGATCGCGATATAGAGCTTCCGGCTCTGTTCCGGCCGCGCCATACTGCAGCCATAGGCGCGGCCTAGTCACCAAGGCTGGGTCGCCCCGGAGACGAGCGTGCGCGCGAAAGCTTTCGCCCTGACGGTCTGCATCGCCGTGCTGCCCAGCCTCGGCTGGGCGGCCGATACGGCCGCGTCCCCCGATGCGTCTCAACCCGCGTCGCAGCCTGCGTCTCAGGCCGCTTCCCCGGCCGTCGCCCAGGCCGCGTCCCCGTCCGACCCGTCCTCTTCCGAGGTCGTCGCCACCCAGGCCGGCGCGCCCGGTTCCCCCAACCAGCCGGCCGACCCGCAGCTGACCCGCTGGCTGCAGCAGGCGCCGTCGGTCAGCCTGGGCGACGACTACCAGAGCGGGGCGATCACCCAGACGCCGAAGCGCGGCGTCCACGGCGAGGTAGGCTTCAGCGTCGGCTCCGGCGGCTATCGCGACGCCTACGGGGTGGTGACCATGCCCATCGGCAAGACCGGCGAGCTGGGCGTGGCGGTCGAGGACACCCAGTTCAACAAGCCGTTCCGCGTCCACGCGCGCAGCCTTGACGTCAGCCTCGCCCTCGGCGGCGCGTCCGCCGGCGGCGCCCCCGCCGACTGCGCCTCGGCGATCCGGGTCGGCGACCGTTACGTCGAGCCGCTCTGGGCCACCCGCATCCGCGGCTCCGCCCTGCAGGACGTCGACCCGCGCTGCGTCAGCGCCGATCCTTCCCCCCGCTAGCCTCACCGGCCCCCGGCGCCCCGTCTCGCGCGATCTCGATCCGTGCAAGGAATTTCTTACCACGATCGGCAATCGATCCTTCAGGCCCCGGCGCGATACTGGGGTCAGCAAGCCGCCGAAGCGCGCCCGCGGAAAGAATTCCGCTGCTGACCATCGGATCACTTCACCTGTGGGGCTCGCGGCATGGATCGCGCTCAAGTGCATTTCGAACTGTTCGTGCGGCGCCATCGGCGCGCGCCCTGGGTTCTGGCCCTGGCGACCGAGGATCGCCAGGCCGCGTTCGAGGCGGCCGATGACGTGCTGGCGCGCGAGGCCGGCGCGGCCGTGCGGCTGTGCAAGGAGACCCGCGACGCCCGGACAGGCGACTTCCGCCCGCTGACGCTGCTGGAACGCGGCGTGCGGCCCGAGCCGCGGCGCTGGCGCGGCCGTCAGCCCGGGTCGCCCCGCCCCGGTCTCGCCGCGTCGCCGGCCTGCGCGCGGCCCCAGGACCTCTACGCCGGCCCCGCGCGCGAGGCGATCGGCGGGTTCCTGTCCGGCTGGTTCGCGCGCAATCGCGTCACCCCGTTCGAGCTGCTGCACCGGGCCGACCTCGCCGAGCGGCTGGAGGCGTGTGAGGCCGAGCTGTCGGCGGCGCTCTACAACGCCGCCCTGGACCAGGCGGCCGCCCGCGGCGCGCCGCTGGAGCCGACCCGCCGCGCGCTCGACACCCTGGCCCGGCGGACCATCGAGCGGATCGTCGCGGACGACCCGGAGGTGGGCTTTCGCCTGGGTGTCGCCGTCGCCGCGCGCCTCGGCCGGCATCCCAATTGGAAGGACAAGCTGGAGGTCCTGCTCGACCTGATCGACGCCGCGCCCGAGGAGGGCCAGCCGGCCGCGGTCGCCCGGCGGGTGCTGCAGCAGCCCCTGACCGACATCCTGCTGGTCCACGGCGAGCTGGACGAGATCCTGGGCCCGGGCCTGGCGCTCGGCGACCAGCTGCTGATCCTGGCCCAGATCGCCTCGGCGCCGGCGATCGCGGCGGTGGCGGCGGACGAGGCCGCCCTGGGCCGCGCGGTCCCGCGGCTGCGCGGGATCGCCGCGCGGCTGGCCCTGACCCTGCATGGCCGCGCAGCCTTCGCGCGCGCGCGCCGGGCGGTCGGGCGGCGGGTGCTTTCGATCCTGGCGGGCGAGGCGCGGCTGTGGCCGGACGATCCCGTCCGCGAGGTCGAGGGGGTGAAGGCCCTGGCCCGGCTCTTGACCCTGCCGAGCCGGCTGGTGGGCCAGGACGAGGTCGCCGCCGCCCTGGCCGCCCGCTGGCGGCGCCTGACCGGCCCTGGTTTCGTCGAGGCGCGGCTGGGGCTGTGCCGGGGCGCGCTGGAGGAGGCGGACGTGCTGCTCGACCTGGTCGAGGCGGCGGTCGGCCGCGCGTCGGTCGAGGCCCTCGGTCGGCGGCTGCTGGCCCTCTTGGCCGACCGCGGGTTCGAGCAGGAGGCGCGCTTCAGTCCCGACCCGCTGGCGGTCGGCCTGGGCCGGCTGGCCGGCCTGGCCGCCCGTATCCGTGGCGTGGCGCTGCGCACGGAGACCCGCCTCGAGGCCGAACGGCGCCTGCGCCGCCTGGCCGTCCGGATGAAGGCGGACGCCGCCACGCTCTGCGCCTAAGCCTGGGCCTGAGCCCAACCCGGCCTTGCCCGCGCCGCCGCGCTTGCCTAAGCCGGGGGCGGGGAGGACTGCGGGATGGATGTCGAGCTTGGCCTGATCGAGGGCTATTACGGCAAGCCCTGGGACTGGGCGATGCGGGCCGAGCAGGTGAGGGCCCTGGCGCCCCACGGCTACGGCTTCTACCTCTATGCGCCCAAGGCCGATCCCTTCCTGCGCCGCCGCTGGCAGGAGGACCACCCGCCCGAGACGGCCCGGGCGCTGGGCGATCTGGCCGCCGCCTGCCGCGCCCAGGGCGTCCGGTTCGGCGTCGGCCTCAGCCCGTTCGAGCTCTACCGCGACTTCAGCGGCCCGGCCCAGGCCGCGCTCGCCCGCAAGCTGGCCTTCCTCGACGAGATCGGCGTGCAGGACCTGGGCGTGCTGTTCGACGACATGCGCGGCGACCTGCCGGACCTGGCCGAGACCCAGGTTTCGATCATCCACTGGATCGCCGAGCGCACCCGCGCCGGCCGCGTCATCGCCTGCCCGACCTACTACACCGACGATCCGGTCCTCGACCGCGTCTTCGGCCAGCGGCCGGACGGCTATCTGGAGGCCTTTGGCGCCGGCCTCGACCCCGCGATCGAGGTGTTCTGGACCGGCGAGGAGGTCTGCTCGCGCGAGTTCAGCCCCGGCCACCTGGCGCGGGTCGCCGGCCAGCTCAGCCGCAAGCCCTTCCTGTGGGACAACTACCCGGTCAACGACGGCCCGCGCATGTCGCCGCACCTGCACCTGCGCGCCTTCACCGGCCGGCCGGCGGCGATCGGCCCGCACATCGCCGCCCATGGGGTCAATCCAGCGCTGCAGCCCGTCCTGTCGCGCATCCCCGCCATCACCCTGGCCGACAGCTACCGGCTGGGCGAGGCCTATGAATACGGCCGCGCCTTCGAGCGGGCGGCGGCCGAGACGCTGGGGCCCGAGCTGGGCGCCCTGGTCCAGCGCCACCTGACCCTGCTGCAGGACACCGGCCTCGACCGGCTGGGCGAGGCGACCGCGCGCCTGCGCGCCCGCTACGCCGCCTTCGATCACCCCGGCGCGCGCGAGATCACCGCCTTCCTCGACGGCGCCTGGACGGTGACCAGCATGGAGGAGGAGGCTTAGGGGCGACCCCACACCCCCGCTCGTCCCCGCGAAGGCGGGGACCCAGGCGTTTTTGTTTGCTGGGGTTCCACGGCGCAGCGCGCACCGGAAAGTCCGAACACGGAAAAAACCAGGGTCCCCGCCTTCGCGGGGATGAGCGGAATTGATGAATGTCCTGCAGGCCCGCTGTTCAGGGCGGGCGGCCGGTCATCATCCCGCCGCTCGCCGCCGTTCTCGCCCTCGCCGCCGGCCAGCCGGGAGGGCGGGCCAGGCCGGTGAAGGGGGAGCTGGGTTCGCCGTTTCCGGACCACTCGTCCAGCGCCCAATCCTCGTCCGCCCACAGGGCCGGGTCGAACGCCACGCCCAGATCGAGGCAGATGCGCTGCACCAGCTCGCCGATCGGCAGGTTCTCGAAATCGTCGTCTTCCGCGTCGTCCTCGAGCCGTTCGTAGAGGCCGTCGAACAGCCGCTCGACCTCGGGCCCATCGGCCTCGCGCCCCCCAGCCTCACGCGCGTTGGCTTCGATCACCTCTTCGACGATGTCCTGGACCGTGCTCTTGCGGATCAGCAGGCACAGCTTGCGCCTCGCGCGCCGCTCGTCCTCGGCCGCCCGCCGCTCGGCCGCCCGGGCCGCGGCCTGCGCCTGGTCCGCCCGCAGCTCGTCTTCCAGCCTGGCCTCCAGCGCCAGGGTCTGGCGCACCGCGCGGCTGAGGCGCGAGAAGGCCAGCGCCGCCTCCGCCGCGCCCACCGGCTCGTCCGCCGACGCCTCGCCGGCCTCGGCAAGCTCCGCGCGCCGCAGCAGCGAGCGCGCCAGCGCCATGCCGACCTCGGCCAGGTCCTCCAGCGTCTGCAGGCGCCGCTCGGCCCGCGGGCTCATCGTCCCGGCCTCGGCCCCCGACTGGGCCCCGGCCTGGCCGCACGCGCGCCCCTCCGCCTGGTCCGCCACCGGACCGGGCGCCGTCGTCTCGGCTGACGGGGGTGTCTCAACCATGAACAAAACGAGAACATAAGTCGAGCGAAAAGTCAAGTTCGCGACCGGGCGCGCGCCGCCGCGCTCAGCGTCCCGCCGCGTCCCGCGGGTCGATGACGAACCAGATCACCTCCCACGGCGGCGGCAGCCGTTCGAATTCGCGGAAGCCGTAGGCCTGGTAGAAGCGGACGCCCCGCGCGTTCGGCCCGCCGACGCCCAGGTGCGCGCCGGTCGAGCCCTTGTCGGCGACGGCGGCCAGCCAGCGGTCGATCAGGGCCTTGCCCCAGCCCTGGCCCTGCAGGCGGGGCAGAAGGTTGATGTGCAGGTGCGACGGCCAGGGCTCGGCGACGCGGCGCGGGGTGCGGGACGGGTGGTGGAACTGGTAGGCGCGCAGGGCGTCGGCGCTCCAGGCCTTGTCCGGCGCGCCCTCGGGCTCGGGATATCGCGCGCGCAGGCCGGGCCACCAATCGCGCTCCAGCCTCTGTTCGAAGGCGTAGGTGTCGAGCGCGCCGACGATGTAGCCGCCGACCCCCGCCTCGTCCTCGACCACGAAGGCCAGGTCCGGCTCCAGCACGGCGTAGGGTGCGGCGTAGATGTGGCCGACCATCTTGGGGTCGGCGTAGGCGGCGCTGGCGTCCTGGCCGTTGTCGCCGGTCAGGAGGGCTATGTGGTAAAGCGCCTCCAGGTCCTCGGGCCGATAGGGCCGCAGCTGGGGCATGGCTCGCTCCTTTGCGCGCGCTGACCGGCCGGCCGCGCTCTGGCGGGCGCCGGCGCCGCCTTTTTCGGCGACTTCCGCTGCGCTGATTGGCGGGCCAGACTGATCGCAGTCAAGCGCCGCGTCGCCCGTTAGCGTAGGGTCGCGGCCAGAGGGGATTCGAGCGCGCGAAGATGGACCGGATATTCGGCTCGCCGCTGCGCAACCTGGCCACGGTCATCGCCTTCATGCTGGTGGTGATGGCGGCGGCCACCCTGGGCTACATGGCCGCCGGCTGGAGCTTCGCCGACGCCATCTACATGGTGGTCATGACCGTCTACACGGTCGGCTACGAAGAGGTCCGGCCGATCGACACGCCGTTCCTCCACGCCCTGACCATGGGCCTGATCATCCTGGGCTGTACGGGCATGATCCTGGTCACCGGGGCCCTGGTCCAGGTGCTCACCTTCTCCCAGATCCAGCGCCTGTTGGGGGCCAACCGAATGAAAGCCGACATCGATCGCCTGAAGGGTCACGTCGTCATCTGCGGCTTCGGCCGCATCGGGGTGATGCTGGCCAAGGAACTGGCCGCCGGCGGGGCCCCGCTGGTGGTCATCGAGCGCACCGAGGACCGGTTCGCCGAGGCCCGCGCGCTCGGCCACCTGGCCATCCACGCCGACGCCACCGACGAGGCGGCGCTGATCGCCGCGGGCGTCGAGCGGGCGCGGGTGGTGGCCACCGTCCTGCCGGACGACGCGGCCAACGTCTTCATCACCCTCAGCGCCCGCAGCCTCAACGCGGGCCTGCAGATCATCGCCCGCGGCGAGGCGCCCTCGACCGAGCGCAAGCTGATCCAGGCGGGCGCGGACAAGGTGGTGCTGCCCACCCACATCGGCGCCGAGCGGATCGCCGAGATGGTGCTGTTCCCCGAGACCGACCGCTTCGTCATGGGGTCGGAGCGGATGCAGGGGGTGGAGAAGCTGCTGCGCGACGTGGGGCTGGACATCGAGATGGTGGTGGTCGGCGAGCGCAGCGCGGCGGCGGGGGCCAACGTCGAGGACCTGGAGCGCGGCGCGCGCGGCGCCTTCTTCGTGCTGCAGGTCAACCGACGCGGCGGCGAGACGGTGATGCGCCCGCCGCTGGACCTGAAGATCGAGGCCGGCGACAGCCTGGTGGTCGTCGCCCGCCGCGCCGGCGCCGTCAGCGCCTTCTTCGCCAAGCCCGGCGAACGCCCACGGGCGGGCCGCACGACGTTCTAGGGGGCCCATCGAGCCCCTCCCCGCAAGGGGGAGGGGGATGAGTGCCCCCCGATTGACAACCCCGCCGCCGCCGACGCTTGATCGGGCGGTCGCAGGCAAGGAGGCGCCATTGTCGAGCCCGGAACCCACAGGCACGCTGGAGGTGGCGCTGAACCACGCCGCGCGGCTGCTGGAATCCGATCCGGCCAAGGCCGAGGCGCAGTCGCGCGAGATCCTCAAGGCCGTGCCCGGCCATCCCCATGCGCAGCTGCTGCTGGGCGTGGCGCTGAACGGCAAGGGCGACCTGGCCGCGGCGCTGGAGGTTCTGGCGCCGCTGGCGCGGTCCCAGCCGCGGGCGGCGGCCGCGCAGTTCGAGCTCGGCCGCGTGCTGGCGGGGCTTGGCCGCAGCCGCGAGGCGGCGACGGCGTTCCGGCGGGCGCTGGAGCTCAACCCCCGGCTGACCGACGCCTGGCGCGAACTGGGCGACCAGCTGGCCCTGATGGGCGACGCCGCCGGGGCCGAGGCGGCCTACGACCGCCAGGTCCGCTCCTCGGTCAGCGAGCCGAAGCTGATCGAGGCGGCGACGGCCATGGGCGATGGCCGGCTGGCGGTGGCCGAGCACACCTTGCGGCCCTTCCTGCGCGAGCATCCGACCGACGTCGCCGCCCTGCGCATGCTGGCCGAGGTCGGGGCCCGGCTCGGGCGCTACGAGGACGCCGAGGCGCTGCTGGCGCGCTGCGTGGAGCTGGCGCCCGCCTTCGCCGCCGCGCGGCACAACTACGCCACCATCCTGCACCGCCAGAACCGGCCGATCGAGACGATCGCCCAGCTCGACGTCCTTCTGGCCCGCGAGCCGCGCCATCCGAACTACCGCATGCTCAAGGCCGCCGCCCTGGGCCAGATCGGCGAGTACGCCGAGGCCATCGGCCACTACGAGGAGGTGCTGGCCAGCTTCCCCGAGCAGCCCAAGGCCTGGATGAGCTTCGGCCATGCGCTCAAGACCGTGGGACGCCGGGCCGACTCCATCGCCGCCTACCGCCGGGCCATCGCGCTCGAACCCCGACTGGGCGAGGCCTACTGGAGCCTGGCCAACCTCAAGACCTTCCGGTTCTCGGATGAGGACCTGGCGGCGATGTCGGCCCAGCTGGAGCGCGAGGACCTCGGCCCCGAGGACCGGTTCCACATGCGCTACGCCCTGGGCAAGGCGCTGGAGGACGCGGGCGACTACGCCGCCTCGTTCGAGCACTACCGGCTGGGCGCGGCCCTGCGGCGCGAAGGCCTGGACTACGACGCCGACGAGACCAGCGGCCAGATGCGCCGGTTCAAGGCCCTGTTCACCCCGGACTTCCTCGCCGCGCGCGCGGGCCTGGGCTGCCCCGCGCCGGACCCGATCTTCATCGTCGGCCTGCCGCGTTCGGGCTCGACCCTGATCGAGCAGATCCTGGCCAGCCACTCCCAGGTCGAGGGCACCATGGAGCTGCCCGACATCATCGCCATGGCCAAGCGGCTGGGCGGGCGGGGACCCCGGGACGCCGACAGCGCCTATCCGGGCGTCCTGGCCGAGCTCGACGCGGGCGAACTGGCCGCGCTGGGCCAGGAGTTCCTGGATCGCACCCGCGTCCAGCGCAAGCTCGGCCGGCCGTTCTTCATCGACAAGATGCCGAACAACTTCGCCCACGTCGGCATGATCCACCTGATCCTGCCGAACGCGAGGATCATCGACGCGCGCCGCCATCCGCTGGGCTGCTGCTTCTCGGGCTTCAAGCAGCATTTCGCGCGCGGCCAGGCGTTCAGCTACGACCTGACCGACATCGGCCGCTACTACGCCGACTACGTCGAGCTGATGGCCCATTTCGACGCCGTCCTGCCCGGGCGCGTCCACCGGGTGATCTACGAGCGGATGGTGGCCGAGCCGGAGGCCGAGGTGCGGCGGCTGCTGGACTACTGCGGCCTGCCGTTCGAGCCGGCCTGCCTCAGGTTCTACGAGAACGACCGGGCGGTGCGGACGGCCAGCTCCGAACAGGTGCGCCGGCCGATCTTCGCCGACGGGGTCGACCACTGGCGGAACTACGAGCCGTGGCTGGGCCCGCTGAAGGACGCCCTGGGCCCGGTGCTGGACGCCTATCCCGACGCGCCGCCCGTTTAGGAGCGCTGCCGCCGGCCTGGGCGCCCGCGTCGCAAGCGTGGCGCCGCCGCCGCGCTCCGTGGCGAAAACATGACAACGGTGTGATCGCAGCTTGACAGAAATGCAGGGCGCGGGAGCACAGTCACAGCTCTGAAATACACTTGAGGGGGTGTACAATGAGCGGACGTTGGGCTGGGCGATCCGACAACCGCCGGCGGGTCACGCCGGCGATCCTGCTGGCCACGACCATGCTGGCGGGGGCGAGCGGGGCTCACGCCGCCGCTGCGACGGCCGCCGCCGCGGCGGCTCCGGCGGGCGACTCGACCGCCCTGCAGGAAGTGATCGTCACCGCCCAGAAGCGCTCGGAGAACATCCAGTCGGTGCCGGCCAACGTGCAGGCGTTCGGTACGCAGAAGATCGAACAGCTGCACATCCAGGACTTCAACGACTACATCAAGTTCCTGCCTAGTGTGACCTATCAGTCGGTGGGCCCAGGTTTCTCGAACGTCTACATGCGCGGCGTGGCGGCGGACAACCAGTCCAACCACTCCGGCTCCCAGCCCAGCGTCGGCACCTATCTGGACGAACAGCCGATCACCACCGTCGGCGGCGCGCTGGACATCCACCTCTATGACATCGCCCGGGTCGAGGCGTTGGCAGGACCGCAGGGCACCCTCTACGGCGCCAGCTCCGAGGCCGGCACCATCCGGATCATCACCAACAAGCCCGAGATCGGCAAGTTCTCGGCCGGCTACGACATCGAGGGCAACACCGTATCCCACGGCGGCGTGGGCGGCACGGTCGAGGGCTTCGTCAACATCCCGGTGAACGACAAGATGGCCGTCCGCCTGGTCGGCTGGGACGAGCACGACGCCGGCTACATCGACAACGTCTACGGCACGCGCACCTTTTCGACCGGGATCACGGTCAACAATGCGGCCTATGTGAAGAAGAACTACAACGCCGCCGACACTATCGGCGGCCGCGCCGCCCTAAGGATCGACCTGAACAACAACTGGACGATCACGCCGATGATCATCGCCCAGGACGAACGGAACGACGGCATCTTCGCCTACGACCCGTCCGTCGGAGATCTCAAGGTCAGCCACTTCCGGCCCGAGGGCGTGCACGATCGCTGGTATCAGGCTTCGCTGACCATCCAGGGTAAGATCGCCGACTTCGACGTCATCTATTCGGGCGGCTATATGGACCGGAAGATCAACAGCGAGTCCGACTACACCGACTATTCGTATTTTTACGACAAGGCCTACGGCTACGCCGCCTATTTTCACGACAACGCCGGGCATAATATCGACCCGACCCAGTATATCATCGGGAGGGATCACTTCACCAAGGATAGTCACGAGCTGCGAATCTCGTCGCCTCAGAGCCTTCGGTTCCGGTTTATCGGCGGCCTGTTCTACCAGGACCAGCAGCATTACATCATCCAAGACTACACGATCAAAGGCCTGGCGGACAGCAACGCCGAGCCCGGGGTCCAGAACCTATCGGTCGACGGCTGGCCGGGGACTTTCTGGCTGACCGACCAGCTGCGCACCGACAAGGACTACGCCGTCTTCGGCGAGGCCTCGTTCGACATCACCCCGGCACTGACCTTCACGGCAGGCATCCGCGGGTATAAGGCCACCAGCACGTTGGAAGGCTTCTACGGCTTCGGCTTGAACGGCTATTCGAGCACTGGCGAACACAGCTGCTTTTCGTCTAAGGCGGCGGTGGCGGGCGATCCCTGCACCAATCTCGATAAGCGCATCTCGGACACGGGTGAGACGCACAAGCTCAACCTCACCTATCACCTGACTGACGACAAGCTGGTCTACGCGACCTATTCCACCGGCTTCCGGCCCGGCGGGGCCAACCGCAACGGCAACCTGCCGCCCTACCAGCCGGACTATCTGACCAACTATGAAGTCGGCTGGAAGACCAGTTGGCTCGACCGGGCCCTGCGCTTCAATGGCGATTTCTATTTCGAGAAATGGAAGAACTTCCAGTTCTCCTACCTGGGACAAAACTCCCTTACGATCGTGGCGAACGCCGGCGACGCAAGCATATTCGGCATCGAATCCGATGTCAGTTGGCGGGTCACCCACGGTCTGACCATATCGGCGTCTGGCGCCTATACCGACTCGACCCTCGATCAGGATTTCTGCGGCGGCGCCGCCTGTTCCTCGACCAATCTGGTTCAGGCCCCCAAGGGTACGCAACTGCCCGTGACGCCCAAATACAAGGCCAATGCGACCGCGCGCTACGAGTTCGACCTGGCCGGGTTGAACGCCTTTATCCAGGGATCGGTTGTCTACGAGGGTAGCAGTTGGTCGGACCTGTTGACCCAGGCTCCGATTCCTTACTCGAACCCAGCAGACTATGTGCCGATCAGAAGTGCTTTGGGCAAACAGGCCGCCTATACGACCGCCGACTTTAGCGCCGGGATCAGCAGGGATAACTGGCACCTGGACCTGATGATCGAAAACGCGTTCGACACCCGTGGCCAGATCTACCGCTACGCCGAATGCACGATCCAGATCTGCGGCGCCGAGTCCTATATCGTGCCGACCCGTCCGCGCATGATCGCGCTGAAGTTCGGCCAGAAGTTCTGACCCGCCGATCCGCCTTCGCCGGTTGACCCGCGCGCGCCGGCGGGCGGATCATCGCGCGGCGGGAGGGACCATGGCCACGCTGACGCTGACCGCGCCGACGGCGCTCTATCGCGACCCCGCCGTCTTCGAGCGGGAGCGCCGGACGGTGTTCCGCGGCAGCTGGCAGTTCCTGGGGCTGGAGGCCGACCTGGCCCGGCCGGGCGACTACCTGGCCGAGGCCGTCGCCGGTTATCCGGTGGTCGTGCTCCGCGGCGAGGGCGGCGAGCTGCGCGGCTACCACAACGTCTGCCGTCACCGCGCCGGGCCGCTGGTCGGCGACGCCGCCGGCAACTGCGGCCAGGAGCTGGTCTGCCGCTACCACGGCTGGCGCTATGCGCTGGACGGGCGGCTGCGCAGCGCGGTCGGGTTCGGCGCGGCCGAGGGGTTCGATCCGCGCGACTTCGGCCTCTATCCGATCCGCGTCGAGGCGTGGCGCGGCTTCGTCTTCGTCAACCTGGACCTGGACGCCGCGCCCCTGATCGACACCCTGCGGCCGCTGGACGTGCTGTTCGGTAACCGGTCGGTCCCGACGGCGGTGCTGCGCCGCCAGCACCCGATCGCCTGCAACTGGAAGGTCTACGTCGAGAACTATCTCGAGGGCTATCACATCGACGCCGTCCACCCCGCGCTCGCCGCCGAGGTCGAGGCCGGCGACTACGCGGTGCGGATGGACGGGGCCATCGCCATCCACGAGGTGCCGGCCACCGCGGGCGCGGCCGAGGGCCTGTGGGCCTGGATGTGGCCGAACCTGGCGTTCAACCTCTATCGCGGGGTGGTGATGGTCGAGCACATGCGCCCGGTCGGCCACGCCGGGACCCGGCTCGACTACATCTACCTGCACCAGGACGGCGATCCGGGGATGCAGGCCGCGCTCGCCACCACCGAGCGGCTGACCGCCGAGGACCGCTGGATCTGCGAGCGGGTGCAGCAGAACCTGGACGCCGGGGTCTACCAGAAGGGCGCCCTCTCGCCCCGCCACGAGAACGCCGTGGCCTGGTTCCAGGCGCGGGTGATGGAGCAGATCGCGGTTTAGAGCGGATATCCCGCGAACGCCTTGCTCTGCTTCATCAGGACGTGGGAGGTGATCTTGTCCACCCCCAGGTCGGCCTCGATCAGGCTGTCGGCCAGGTCGCGCCAGGCGTGGACGTCGCGGGTCACCACCTTGAGCAGGAAGTCGAAGGCGCCCGAGACCTGGGCCGCCTCGATCACCTCGGGGATGGCGGCCACCGCCGCTTCGAACCGGGCCATGTCGCGCGGGTGCTGGCTCTTGAGCGAGACGGGCGCGAAGATCACCACCGACGGGCCCAGCCGTTCGAGCGACAGGTGGGCGTGGTAGCCTTCTATGAAACCGTCCGCCTCCAGGCGGCGCACGCGCGCCAGGCAGGCGCTGGGCGACAGGGCGACGCGCTCGGCCAGGGCCTGGTTGGTGATCCGGCCGCAGGCCTGCAGCTCGACCAGGATCTTGCGGTCGATGGCGTCCAGCGCAGCCTCTGCGATGGGTTGCGACGCTCGCCGCAGGTTCTGCGGAGGTCCGCGGCGTGTTCCGCTGCTCATTCGGCCTATCCCATTGCATCATAAGGGCTGGAAAAGCCGATCATCTTGCGGCGGGGAGGGCGCTTGCGCAACGTCGGTCAAAGCCTGCTGCTGCGGCGCGCCCGTCCGGACGACCTGGACGGCCTCTACCGGCTCGCGCTCGGCGCCGGCCACGGCCTGACCAACCTGCCGCCCGACCGCGACCGGCTGGCCGAGCGGATCGCCGCCTCCACCGCGCCGCCCGGTCCCTGCGGCCTGCCCTCGACCGTGCTGTTCGTGCTGGAGACCGGCGGCGAGGTGGGCGGCGTGGCCGCCGTCTGGCCCCGCATCGGCGAGGGCCGGCCGTTCTACAGCTACCGCATCGACGAGCAGGCCGCGGCCTGCGAGCCCTACGACCTGGCGGTCAGCACCCGCACCCTGACCCTCACCACCGAATTCACCGGCCAGACCGAGGTCGGCGGCCTTCTGATCGACACGGCCCTGAGGGGTCTGGCCGCCGGCCGCCTGGCCGCCCGCGCCCGCTACCTGTTCATCGCCGAGCACCGCGCCGCCTTCCCCGACCGGGTGGTGGCCGAACTGCGTGGCTGGCAGGACGAGACCGGCGCCTCGCCGGTGTGGGAGGCGCTGGGCCGGCGCTTCTACGCCCTGCCGTTCCCCGAGGCCGACCGGCTCAGCACCCACGACCACGACTTCATCGGCGCCATGGCGCCGCGCCATCCGGTCTATCTCGACCTGCTGCCGCCCGAGGCCCAGGCCGCCATCGGCCGTCCCCACGACGAGGGCCGCGCGGCGCTGAAGCTGCTGATCGAGGAAGGCTTCGAGGACCAGGGCCATGTCGACGTGTTCGACGCCGGCCCGACGGTCTCGGCCCCGATCGACCAGCTCAAGGCCGTGCGCGACGGCCGCACCGACGTCGTGGTCGGGGTCGCGGACCTGGCCGAGGCCTCAAACCACCTCGCTTCGGCCGACCGCCTCGTCTCGGCCGGCCGCACCGAGGCCTTCCGCGCCGCGCGCGGGGCCCTGCGCCCCGGTGACGGCGGCGTGGTGCTCGCCCGGCCCCTGGCCGAGGCGCTGAACGCATCCATCGGAGACCTGGTCCGTCATGTCGCCTTCTGAACTGGTCTCGACCGACCCCTGCACCGGGGCGGTGGTCTGGCGCGCGCCCGCGGCGCAGGCGGCGGACGCGGCCCGCGCGGTCCAGGCGGCCCGGCGCGGTTTCGAGGACTGGTCGGCGCGGCCGCAGGAGGCCCGCTTCGCCATCGCCCGCGCCTTCGCCGAGCGGGTGCGGGCCGAGCGGGGCGTGATCGCCGAGCTGATCTCGCGCGAGACCGGCAAGCCGCGCTGGGAGGCGCTGACCGAGGCCGACAGCGTCGCCGCCAAGGTCGAGATCTCGATCGCCGCCCTGAAGGAGCGGGCGGGCGAGCGCCTCGGCGAGGTTGCCGGCGCGGTCAGCCGCCTCAGCCATCGCCCGCACGGCGTCGTGGCCGTGCTGGGCCCGTTCAACTTCCCCATGCACCTGCCCAACGGCCACATCGCCCCGGCGCTGCTGGCGGGCGATGCGGTGGTGTTCAAGCCGAGCGAGAAGACCCCGGCCTGCGGCGCGCGCCTGGTCCGCCTCTGGCATGAGGCGGGGGTTCCAGAGGCCGTGCTGGCGCTGGTCGCCGGCGGGCCGGACGTGGGCCAGGCCCTGGTGCTCGATGAGGACGTCGACGGGGTGCTGTTCACCGGCGGCGCGCGCACCGGCGTCGCCATCCACCGCGCCCTGGCCGGACGGCCCGACAAACTGCTGGCGCTGGAGCTCGGCGGCAATAATCCGCTGGTCGCCTGGGACGCCGAGGACATCGACGCCGCCGCCCATCTGGTCGTCCAGTCCGCCTTCGTCAGCGCCGGCCAGCGCTGCTCGTGCGCGCGGCGGCTGATCCTGCCCGAGGGCGGGTTCGGCGACCGGCTGCTGGAGCGGCTCCTGGGCCTGACCGACCGCATCCTGGTCGGCGCGCCGTTCGAGACGCCTCAGCCCTTCATGGGCCCGGTGATCGACGAGGCCGCGGCCGAGGTGCTGCTGGCGGCCCAGGACGACCTGGCCCGGCGCGGCGGCCGCGTCCTGCGCCGGCTCGCCCGCACCCGCCCCGACGGCCCCTTCCTGTCGCCTGGGGTGATCGAGACGACCGGCGTCGAGACGCCGGACGAAGAGCATTTCGGCCCGCTGCTGCAGGTCGAGCGGGTGGCCGATTTCGAGGCCGCCATCCGCGCCGCCAACCGCACGCGCTTCGGCCTGGCCGCCGCCCTGATCAGCGAGGACGCGGGCCTCTGGCGGCGCTTTAGCGCGCGCGTGCGCGCCGGGGTGGTCAACTGGAACCGGCCGACCACGGGCGCGGCGTCCAGCGCCCCGTTCGGCGGGGTGGGCCTGTCGGGCAACCACCGGCCCAGCGCCTATTACGCGGCCGACTACTGCGCCTATCCGGTGGCGAGCCTGGAGGCCGAGCACACCCGGTTCCGCATCGCCGAGGGGCTGAAGGCCGAGGCCCTGGCGTGAGCCTGCGCGAGGTCAATTTCGACGGCCTGGTGGGGCCGACGCACAACTATTGCGGCCTGTCGCCGGGCAACCTGGCCTCGGCGACCAACGCCGACGCCGTCTCCTGTCCGCGCGCCGCCGCCCTGCAGGGCCTGGAGAAGATGCGCGCGGTGATGGGGCTGGGTGCGCCGCAGGGTTTCCTGCCGCCCCCCTTGCGCCCGGCGGCGGGCGCCTTGCGCGCCTACGGCTTCGACGGGAGCGACGATGTGGTGCTGGCCGCCGCCGCTGGGGAGGACCCGGCGCTGTTGCGCGCCGCCTGCTCGGCCTCGTCGATGTGGACCGCCAACGCCGCCACGGTGATCGCCGCGCCGGACGCGGCGGACGGGCGCACGCACCTGGTCTGCGCCAACCTCGCCAGCATGCTGCACCGGGCGCTGGAGGCGGCCGATACCTTCGCCACCCTGCGCCGGGTGTTCGCCGACGAGGCCCTGTTCGCCGTCCACGCGCCCCTGCCGCACGGGGTCCATTTCGGCGACGAGGGCGCGGCCAACCACATGCGGCTGGCCCAGAGCCACGGCGCGCCCGGCGTCAACGTCTTCGTCCATGGCGCGCGGCGCGACGGCCGCTTCCCCGAGCGCCAGTCGCTGAGGGCCAGCCAGGCGGTCGCCCGGCTGGCCGGCGTCGATCGGCCGGTGTTCGCCCTGCAGGCCGCCCAGGCGGTCGAAGCGGGCGCCTTCCACAACGACGTTGTAGCGGTGGCCAACGAACGGGTGCTGGTGGCGCATGAAGGCGCCTTCGACGACCCGGACGCCCTGGTGGACGCCCTGACGGCGCGGGTGACCGGCTTTCAGTACCTTGAGGTCGGCGGCTTCGACCTGGCGGCCGCCGTCTCGTCCTACCTGTTCAATTCCCAGATCATCACCCGCCCGGACGGCGGCATGACCCTGGTCGCGCCCGCCGAGGCCAGGGCGGACGCGCGCGTCTGGGCCGAGGTCGAACGGCTGCTCGCCGCCGACAACCCGATCGACCAGGCCCTGGTCGTCGACCTGCGCGAGAGCATGCGCAACGGCGGCGGGCCGGCCTGCCTTCGCCTGCGGGTCCCGCTGTCGCCGGCCGCCCTGGCGCGGGTCGACGCCAGGTTCCTGCTCGGCGAGGCGCGGATCGACGCCCTCGCCCGCCTGGTCGAGCGGGCCTGGCCCGAAGCGATCGCCCCGGCCGACCTCGCCGATGCGGCCCTGTGGGCCCAGGCCCGCGCCGCCCACGCCGAACTGGAAAGGCTGATCGCCGGCTGGAGCTAGCCGAGCCCTCTTGCCTCTGCGCAGCGAAGGCGGCGAGCCTCCTAGCCCATGTTGAAGACGCAGAGCTTGTTGCCGTCCAGGTCGCGGAAATAGGCGCCATAGAAGGCGCCGCCGCGCAGGCCCGGCGCGCCCTCGTCGGTGGCGCCGTTGGCCAGGGCCGTGGCGTAGGTCTTGTCGACCAGCTCGCGCGAGGGCGCGGCCAGGGCCACCATGGTCCCGTTGCCGCAGGTCGCCGTCTGTTCGTCATAGGGCCGGCAGACCGCCAGCATGGCGCCGCCGCCCGAGCCGTAGCCCTGCATCCGGTCCATGGTCATGGTCCGCTTGCCGCCCAGTTCAGCCAGGACCACGTCGTAGAAGGTCTTGGCCTTCTCCAGGTCGTTGCTGCCCACCGTGGCGTATCCGATCATCTGCGCGTCCTCTGTCTCGTCTTCGATTTGTGCTTGGACCGGCGAAGCGCCGGTCGGGCCGGACCCTAGAGTTGCCTTCCGCGGCGGGCAAGGTGATGTTCCGCCGCCTGCGCCGCGCCGCGGCGCGGACGGCTGGAGGGACCCTTGGCGCTGATCGGCAGCATAGTCTCGCACGCGCGGACCGCGCCGGGCCGCACGGCGGTGGTCAATAACGGCCAAACCTACAGCTACCGGGCCTTCGCCGGCCTGATCGCCGGCGCGCGGGCCGTCCTGGCGCGGCAGTCGCCGCCCACCGACCGGGTGGCGGTGCTGTGCGTCGATGCGCCCTTCGACGCCTGGATCATCGGCATCGCCCTGCGCAGCCTGGGCGTCACCACGGTGAACGCCCGCTCGGTCGAGGACATCGGACGGCTGAACCTCGGGCCCGTCAGCGTCGTCTGGGGCGAGGCCGGGCCCTGGCCGGGCCTGGCCGCCGAGGCCGAGCGCGCCGGCTGCTCGTCCCTGGCGGTGTCCCAGGCGGACTGCCTGGGTGGCGTGCAGGCCCTGGCGTCGAGCCTGCCCGAGCCGCCGGACGACGCCGGCGGCGGCCACATCCTGCTGACCTCCGGCACCACCGGCGTCTACAAGAAGATCCTGGCGAGCGCCGCGCAGGAGGCGCGCAACGTCGCCTCGCGCGCCGAGCCCTTCGGCCTGAACGCCGCCTCGGTGGTCAATGTGTTCGACTTCGGCGGCTGGACCGGCATCGGCTACCGGTACCCGGTCGCCGTCTGGACCGTCGGCGGGGCCGTGGTCATCGATCAGAGCGTGGACGGGCGCCGGTCCTTCCGCCCGCAGGAGCTGACCCACGCCTTCGTCCAGCCCCAGCTGCTGGCCGAGCTCCTGGCCACGCCGACCGAGGGGGCGCAGCGCAACGACGCCATGATGCTGGCCTTCGGCGGCGGGGTTCTGTCCGTGGCCCACTGGCGCGCCGCCCGCGAGCGCTTCACCGACGCGGTGTGCACCACCATCGGCGCGACCGAGATCGGCAACCTGACCCTGACCCGCATCGAGAGCCCAGAGGACCTGCCCTGGCACCGGGTCTGCGAGGGGATCGAGGTCCAGATCGTCGACGACAACGACCAGCCCCTGCCGGCCGGCCAGACCGGCGTGGTCCGGATGCGGACGACCGGCGTCGAGGGATACCTGGGCGATCCGCAGACCAGCGCGGCCTTCTTTCGGGGCGGCTTCTTCTATCCCGGCGACCTGGGCGTGCTGCGCGAGGACGGGCGGCTGTCGCTGCAGGGGCGGGTGACCGACGTGATCAACGTCGGCGGCGACAAGATCGCCACCACCCCGATCGAGACCCTGATCCAGGACCGGCTGGGCGCGGAGGCGGTCTGCGTCTTCTCGGTCCCCGGCCAGGACGGCGAGGCGGTGCACGTGGCGATCCAGCCGGGCCGGCCGATCAAGCCGGCCGAGCTCAAGGCGGCGCTGGTCGAGGCCTTGGCGGGGCTCGCCGAGCAGGTGCAGGCGCACCAGGTCGCGGCCTTCCCGCGCAACCACATGGGCAAGATCGAGCGCGCGGCGCTGAAGCAGAGGCTGCTGGGTTAGAACTCCATCTCCAGCTCCTCGACCTCGTCGGGCTCGAGGGCGGCGGCCTTGGTCCACTCGGCCATGAACGGCAGGGCGAGGATTCGGTCGCGGTAGGCCGCGCAGGCCGCGTCCAGCGCCACGTCGTAGGTGGCGAAGCGGGTGCAGACCGGCGCGTACATGGCGTCGGCCATCGAGATCTCGCCGAACAGGTAGGGTCCGCCCGAGGCCTGAAGGGCCTCGCGCCAGATGGCGCAGATCCGGTCGATGTCCGACTGGGCGCCCGCCCAGATCTTGAAGCCCGGATGGCTGGCCTTGAGGTTCATCGGCAGGGCCGAGCGCAGGTTGGCGAAGCCGGAGTGCATCTCGCCGCTGATCGAGCGGCACCAGGAGCGCGTGGCGCGCTCGGCGGGCAGCAGGCGGGCGTCCGGCAGGGTCTCGTTCAGGAATTCGGCGATCGCCAGGGTGTCCCAGACCTTGATCCCCTCATAGGTCAGGCAGGGCACCAGGAAGGACGGCGAGAGCAGCAGGAGCTCGGCTTTGGCCGCCACGTCGTCGCTGGGCAGGACCTCGGTCTCGAACGTCAGCCCGGCCAGCTTGCAGAGCAGCCAGCCCCGCAGCGACCAGGAGGAGTAGTTGCGGCTGCTGATGGTGAGGGTCGGCGTGGCCATCGGTGGTTTGGCGCCCTTTCCGGCGACGCGGCGCGTCGTGGCGCTCCTAGATCACGATGATTTTGGATTGAACCAATCCAAAATCATAAACGTGATCGATTCTGAAAAGTGAGAGCGGGTTGCGGGCGGAAAACCGCTTCGCACTTTTCCTCAACCCGCTCAGGGTACGATCGATGCGCGCGCGGGGTCCATCGCGGACGGCGGCGATCGGGGCGGCGGCGGCGAACGTCGCTTTTTTGGGCGCCGCGGCGCCTGTGGCGCCTGCCAGGGCGGCGCGGAGGGCCAAGCCCCTGCCGGGCGGCGCGCGGCGAGGGCAAAGCCCCGGCCGGTCCTGGATCATGGCCGCGGCGGCGAAGCTTTCCCGCCGCCGCAACCGCGAGCCCCGATGCACTACAAAGCCTTCCAGGCCCAGGCCGACCTGATGGCGCCGGTCCGGCTGATGGCCGACCTGGCGGGCGGGGCGCTGGCGATGGGGCCGCCGTGGCTGCGCACCGCGCCGGGACTTTCGCACCTGGCGGCGGGCTGGGAGATGATCGGGCGCGCCGGCCTGACCCACGCGCGGCCGCCCTACGGCTTCGACACGGTGATGGTGGAGGGCCGCGAGACCGCGGTCAGCGAGGTCGCGGTGGTCTCGACCCCGTTCGGCGACCTGGTCAATTTCCGCAAGGAGGGCGCGCCGGAACAGCCGCGGGTGCTGCTGGTCGCGCCCCTGTCCGGCCACTTCGCCACCTTGCTGCGCGGGACGGTGGCGACCCTGCTGCCCGAGAACGACGTCTACATCACCGACTGGCGCAACGCGCGCGAGGCGCCGCTGGCGGCCGGGACGTTCGGCTTCGACGAATACGTCGAGCACGTCATCGCCTTCATGGAGGCGATCGGGCCGGGCGCGCACCTGGTCGGGGTCTGCCAGCCCTGCGCCCACGCCCTGGCGGCCGTCGCCCTGATGGCCGAGGACGACAACCCCGCGACCCCGCTCAGCATGACCCTGATGGCCGGGCCCGTGGACACCCGGATCAACCCGACCAAGGTCAACGACCTGGCGACCGCCAATCCGATCACCTGGTTCGACCGCAACCTGATCGCCGTGGTGCCCGACCGTTATCCCGGCGCCGGGCGGCGGGTCTATCCGGGCTTCGTGCAGCTGACGGCCTTCATGGCCATGAACCCCGGGCGGCACGTCGACGCCCACATCGACATGTTCACCCACCTGGCGGTCGGCCGCTTCGACGAGGCGCAGACGGCCAAGACCTTCTACGACGAATATTTCGCCGTGCTGGACCTGGCGGCCGAGTTCTACCTGGAGACGGTCAACCGGGTGTTCCAGCGCCATCTCCTGCCCAAGGGCGAGCTGGAATGGCGCGGGCGAAAGGTCGATCCCGCCGCCATCCGCCGCACGGCCCTGTTCACCGTCGAGGGCGAGCGCGACGACATCTGCTCGGTGGGCCAGACGGTGGCCGCCCACCAGCTCTGCACGGGCGTGCGGGCCAACCGCAAGCGTCATCACCTGCAGGCCGGCGTCGGCCACTATGGCGTGTTCAGCGGCCGCAAGTGGTCCAGCCAGATCTATCCCTTGCTGCGCAACCTGATCTTGTCGACCAGCTGAGGGGCGACGACCCGGACGGTGCGGCCGAACCGCGCGATCAGGTCCTGCAGTTCCGGCTCCTGCACCGCTTCGGCCGCCTCCTCGACGGTGAACCAGTGGGCCGTGCGCTGGCCCTGCTCGCGCCAGTTCTTGCGCTGGCGCGAGACCAGCAGCGGGAAGACGTCGACGCTGCAGACCAGGGGCGCGCCGTTCTTCAGCCGTTTGACATAGCGGTAGGCGCCGATGGGCTCCTTGGCGACCTTGCCGGCCACGCCGGCCTCCTCCAGCGCCTCGCGCGCGGCGGCGGCGTGGGGCTCGCGGTCCTTCATCGGCCAGCCCTTGGGGATCACCCAGCGCTGGGTCTCGCGCGAGGTCACCAGCAGGATCTCCACCCCCGCCTCGCCCAGGCGATAAGGCAGGGCCGCGTACTGCAGGCCGGGCCGTGTTGCGTGCTTGAGCGGGGTGTCTTCCTCGGTTTCGTTCACGGGGTCAGACCATCCTGGCCAGGCCATGGAACAAGGTCGCCGCCAGGCCCGCCATCGGCGGGGCGCGCACGGCTTCGGCGCCCAGGACCACGGTCGCGGCGTGCTGGTTGAACGGGGGGAAGAACCTGTCTTTCCGCGGCGTCAGGGCCTGGAACCATTTCAGCATTCGCCGCCTCGAAGGCTTGGTGGATGGCGCGACCGCAACGACGGGGCGTCTGGACGATAATTCGCATACGGATCGACTCGAAATCGATCCGCGCGCGCCTGTCAGAGCAAATCGCGCGCGTCGAGACAAGATGCGCGCCCTCGGGCGTTCTGTCGCGCCCAAGAATCCGGCATCCTGTGCGGATGGACAACCAAGCCTTCTTCACCCGCGACGGCGCGGGCTTTTTGGCCAATCCGGTCAGCCGCGGGCCCTGGAACCCGCAATCGCTGCATGGGCGGGTGGTGATCGGCCTCCTGGCCTTCGCCATCGAGGAGCGGTGCGGCGATCCGGCTTATACGCCGGCGCGCCTGACCGTCGACATGTACCGGCTGCCGGACTTCTCGCCGCTGAGCGTCGAGACGCGCCTGGTGCGCGACGGCCACCGCATCAAGGTGGTCGACGCCGAGCTGTTCAGCGCCGGGGTCAGCGTCGGGCGCGCGACCAGCCAGCTTCTGCGGCGCACGGAGCAACCACCCGGCCGCGTCTGGAGCCCGCCGGACTGGGACGCGCCGAAGCCCTGGGACATCGCGCCGCCGTCCGATGCGCGCGTCGCGCTCGGCGGCATGTGGGCGGTGCGGCCGATCGTCGGCGCCATGGGGACGCTGGGACCGCGGCGGATGTGGATGGCCGAGGTGCGCGAACTGGTCGAGGGATCGCCCCTGACGCCCTGGGTCCGCGCCGCCCTGGCCTCCGACTTCGCCAGCCCGTTCGCCAACGCCGGCGACGCCGGGCTCGCTTACATCAACACCGACGTGACCCTCTACATGCATCGTCCGCCACAGGATGAATGGATCGGCTTCGAGGTGGTCAACCACCAGTCCGCGGACGGCGTGGCGATCGGCGAATGCTGGCTCTACGACGTGAACGGCCCGGTCGGCGCGGCCAGCGTCTGCGCCCTGGCCCAGAAGCGGGCCATGGGCCCCGGCGCGCCCTGACGATCCGGCGTCTTCCCACCGCTCGCCCCGGCGAAGGCCCGGACGGATGGGGTGAATCTAACCCTCCACCCCCGCGCGCTGGCGCAGGGTGTCGAGGTCGTAGCTCGGGCCGATCGACATGGCGCAGATGCGCGACATCTGGGTGACCGACAGGCCGGTCTCGGCGCGCCAGGCGTTGAACTGGTCCTGGATCCGGGTCAGGTCCCTGCGCGAGGTCGGCGTCTCGGCGACGTCCAGGCCCGCGTCGCGCAGGCAGGCCACGACGTCGGGCGAGGTCATGAAGCTGTCGAAGCCGACGAAGCGCAGGAAATACTGCCCCGTCGCCCCGCCCAGCCGCGAGCCGCGGTCGGCCAGCAGCTTCATCAGTCCCACCTGATCGCCCGCCGGCCACGCCGCCAGGAAGCGGCCGAAGCCGCCGTGCTCGCGCGAGATGTCCGAGACGAACCGGGCGTTGGCGCGCACCGACATGATCTTCTGCGGATTGCGGACGATGCGCGTGTCGCCGCACAGCCGCTCCCAGAACTCGTCCGGCTCGAACAGCAGCCGGCCCGGGTCGAAGCTTAGGAAGGCGGCCTCGAAGCCGGGCCACTTGTTCTCGATGACGCTCCAGGCGAAGCCGGCCGAGAAGATGCGCCGGGCCATCCCGGCCAGCACCCGGTCGTCGCCGAGCGCGGCCAGGGCCGCCGGATCGGGCGCGCGCGGCAGCAAGGTCTTCAGCACCGCCTCGCCGCCCTTGCGCGCGGCGGCCCGCGCCCGGATGGTCGCGAAGGGATCATCGCCGCAGCTTCGCCCCTTGGCGGTCCGGACTCAAGACGGCGCTAGACCATTTTCCGCCGAACTGGATACCAGTTCGGCATAGAAAACGGTCTAATTATAAGACCTTATGAGCATTTCCCGGTTCAGGCGAACCGGGAAGTGCGCTAGGCGCCGGCTAGTGGTGATCGCCACCGTCACCGCCGTGGCCGCCGTCGCCACCATGGCCGCCGCCATGGCCGCCTGGGCCGTGGCCTTGGCCGTGGACCGGATGGTAGCCGCCGCCCGGATTGTCATGCCGGAAGTGGTGGGCGTCGTCGCGGCGGTAGCCGTGGCCGGGTCCGCCCGAATAGTAGTAGAAGCCGTCGTTGCCCCAGTAGCCGTCGTAGAAGGGGCCGTAGTAGTCGTCGTAGTAGCCGTCGTAGCCCATCGCCATGCCGCCGCGGTAGTAACCGTCGTCCGCGCAGGCGGAGAGCAGCATGGCCGCGCCCATGGCGCAGCCCAGGATCAGCAGTTTCTTCATCGGTTCATCCTCGCGTTTCGCGCATGCGTGCGAGCGCCCGATCGGCGCGGCCCGCCGTGTCCCCGTGGACCCCTAACGCGCAGGCTGTTCGAAGGTTGCTCCCCGCGGGGCGCCTCACCCCCGGATGGCGGCGTGGACCAGCTTGGTCGAGAGGTATTCGTCCAGCCCCTCGGCGGCGCCTTCGCGGCCGAAGCCCGATTCCTTGACCCCGCCGAACGGCGCCACCTCGGTCGAGACCAGGCCCGAGTTGAGGCCCACCATGCCGTACTCCAGCCCTTCCGAGACCCGCCAGGAGCGGTCGAGGTCGCGGGTGAAGAGATAGGCCGCCAGGCCCGCGCGGGTGTCGTTGGCGATGGCCACCGCCTCGGCCTCGGTCTCGAAGCGGATCAGCCCGGCCAGCGGCCCGAAGGTCTCCTCGCGGTTCAGCAGGGCCTCGGCGGTCACCCCGGCCAGCACCGTCGGCGCGTAGAAGGTCTGGCCCTGGCCGCCCAGGGCTTCGGCGCCGGTCAGCACCTTGGCGCCGGCGGCGCGGGCGTCGGCGACGTGGCGCGCCATCTTCTCGACGGCGGCGGCGTTGATCAGCGGGCCCTGGCCGGTCGGGCCCTCCAGGCCGTCGCCGACCACCAGCGCCTTGGCCTTGGCCGCCAGCCGCTCGGCGAATTCGTCATAGACCCTGGCCTGGACCAGGAACCGGTTGGCGCAGACGCAGGTCTGGCCGGTGTTGCGGAACTTGGAGACCATCGCCCCCTCGACCGCGGCGTCCAGGTCGGCGTCGTCGAACACCAGGAAGGGCGCGTTGCCGCCCAGCTCCAGCGAGACCCGCTTGACCGTGCCCATGCAGGCCGCCGCCAGCCGCTTGCCCACCGCGGTCGAGCCGGTGAAGGTGAACTTGGCGATCCGCGGGTCGCCCGTCAGCACCTCGCCGATCGGCGCCGGGGCGCCGGTGACGATGTTGAACACCCCGGCCGGCACGCCCGCCTCCTCGCCGAGGACCGCCAGGGCCAGGGCCGAGAAGGGCGTCAGCTCCGAGGGCTTGAGCACCACGGTGCAGCCGGCGGCCAGGGCCGGGCCGACCTTGCGGGTGATCATGGCCGAGGGGAAGTTCCACGGGGTGATGGCGCCCACGACGCCCACCGCCTGGCGCAGCACGACCAGGCGCTTGTCGGCCTGGTGGCCGGGGATGACGCTGCCGTAGGCGCGCTTGCCCTCCTCGCCGAACCATTCGAAGAAGCTGGCGGCATAGGCCACCTCGCCCTCGGCCTCGGCCAGGGGCTTGCCCTGCTCGGCCGTCATCAGCCGGGCGAGGTCGCGCTTGTGGGCCAGCATCAGGTCGGACCAGCGGCGCAGGATCGCGCCCCGCTCCTTGGCCGAGCGCGCGCGCCAGGCCGGCAGGGCCGCCGCCGCCGCCGCCGTCGCCCGGTCGGCTTCCGCCCCGCCCAGGTTGGGCACGGCGCCCAGCGTCCGGCCGGTGGCCGGGTTCAGGACGGCGATCGTCGTCGCGCCCTGGACCCACGCCCCGTCGACGTAGGCCGCCTCGCGCAGCAGGTCCGGGCGCTGCAGGGCCAGTCGGCTGCGCTCGGCCTCGACGTCATGCTGGCTCATGATCACTCCGTTCGGACTGAGGGGCGGGAAGGCCCTTCTGTTAGTGGACCTTCCCCGGCGGCGCCACCTGGAATCAGGCGTCCAGAACTGCGATCACGGCCCGGGCCGTCACCGTGCTGACGCGCACGTTGGATTCCTCGGTCACCCCGGCGATATGGGGGGTGAGGATCAGGTTGGGAACGCCCTGGAACACCGCGCCCGAGGCCGCGGTGACCGGCTCGGTCTCGAACACGTCGAGCGCCGCGCCGCCCAGCCGCCCGGCCTTCAGCGCCTGCGCCAGCGCCGCCTCGTCGACCACCCCGCCGCGCGCGGCGTTGATCAGGATGGCGTCGGGCTTCATGCCGGCGATGGCCGCCGCGTCGATCATCCGCCGGGTCTGCGGCGTCAGGGGCGTGTGCAGGCTGACCACGTCGCTGCTCGCCAGCAGGCCGGCCAGCTCCAGCCGCTCGACGCCGGCCCAGGCCGGATGCTCCTCGGCCAGGAAGGGGTCGAAGGCGGCGACATCCATGCCCAGGGCGCGGGCCTTATCCGCCGTCAGCCGGGCGATGGCGCCGAAGCCCACCAGGCCCAGCCGCTTGCCGGCCAGTTCGCGCCCGATCAGGGCCATGCGCGGCCAGGCGCCGGCGGCAACGGGCTCGGAGGCGAACCAGGCCCGGCGCAGCAGCATCAAGGCCGCGGTGATCACGTATTCGGCCACCGAAAGGTCGTTGGCGCCGGTGGCCGGCCGCACGATGATCCCGCGCGCGGCGCAGGCCTCGACGTCGATGTTGTCCAGCCCGACGCCCAGCCGGCCGACCACCCTGAGCTTCGGGGCGGCGTCCAGCAGCGCGCCGCGCACCTGGGTGCGGTTGCGCACCAGCAGGGCCCGGCAGTCGGCCAGGGCGGCGGCCAGGGCCTCGGGCCTGTCGACCAGGGCCGGGTCGTAGAGCACGTCGCGGCCGGCGAAGACCTCGGCGATCGCCGCCTCGTCCATGAACTCGCTGATGACGATGTCGCTCATGCGGGGGCTCCAGCCAGGGCGGCGATCTCGGCGTAGAGGGCGGGGGCGATGGACAGCCCCTCGGCGGCGGCGCGGGCGCGGGCGGCCAGCCGCCGGTCGCCGGGCAGGCGCACGCCGTCCTCCGCCGTCATGGTCTCGGCCAGCACGCCCATCCGTTCCAGGAAGCCTGGCCCGGCGAAGGCCATGGGATCCAGGGCCAGCAGCACCTGGCCGACGGCGGGCGAGGGGCCCTTGGCGTCGAGGAAGGACGAGGCCTCCCAGCCGTACTGGCCGCCGGCGAGGGCGCCGCACAGGATCTCGACCATCAGCGCCAGGGCCGCGCCCTTGGCGCCGCCGGCGGGGGCCAGGGCGCCGGCGAGGGCGGCGGCGGCATCGGTGGTGGGATTTCCTTGCGCGTCGTTGGCCCAGTCGGCGGGGATCGGCTGGCCGGTCTTCTGGGCGGCGACGATCTTGCTGCGGGCCACGAGCGAGAGGGCGAGGTCGATGACCAGGGGCGCGCGGCCGGGCAGGGGCGCGGCGAAGGCCAGCGGATTGGTGCCCATCATCGGCCTGGCCCCGCCGTGGAAGGCCATGGCCTGGGGGGTGTTGGAGACGATCAGGGCGACGAGCCCGGCGTCGGCCAGGCGCTCGACCGTCCGTCCGGCCTGGCCGATGTGGTGCGAGGCGAAGACCCCCGCCGCCGCCACGCCCGCCTCCCTGGCCAGCGGGCCCAGGGTCTCGACGGCGAGGTCCAGCGCCGGATAGGCGAGGCCGCCCCTGGCGTCGACGCGCACGGCGCCGGGGCGGGTGCGGACCAGCTGCGGAACCGCGCGGCCGTCGACCTTGCCGGCCTTGAGCTGGGCCGCATAGCTGGGGACGCGCGAGAGGCCGTGGCCGGTCTGGCCGTCGGCCTCGGCGGCGACCAGGGCCCTGGCGGTCGAGGCCGCGCTGGCCGGGCCCGCCCCGCACGCGGCGAGCGCGCGCGAGGCCAGGTCTTCGGCTTGGCTGAGGCTGAGGGTTACTGAGGTCATGGCCCCGCCGTCGGTTCAGGCGCTGCGGTACAGCTTGGTCATCACGAACTCGCGGTGGCCCAGCGCCTCGGCCGAGGTCGAGCGGCCGTTGGCGGTGCGCACGATCATGTCGATCAGGGCGTCGCCGGCCTGGTCGATGGTCAGCTCGCGCCGCACCACGCCCGAGACGTCGACGTCGATGTGCTCGCTCATCAGCCGCACCGTGCGCGGGTTACCGGTCACCTTGATCACCGGCATGATCGGGTTGCCGATCACATTGCCCTGGCCGGTCGGGAAGATGTGCACCGCATAGCCGGCCGCCGCCTGCAGGGTGCAGCATTCGGCCGCCGCGGACGAGGTGTCCATGAAATAGAGCCCCGCGCCGCGGGTCGGCGCCTGGGCCGGCTCCAGCACGTCGACGTATTTCACGGCCTTGCCGATCTTCTCGAGGTTGCCCAGCGCCTTTTCCTCGATGGTGGTCAGGCCGCCGGCGATGTTGCCCTTGGTCGGCTGGCTATCCGACAGGTCCGAGGTCTTGTGCGCCTCGATCACGTCGTTCTGGTAGGCCGTCCAGGTCTTCATGAACTTCTCGGCGATCTCCGGCGAGGCCGCGCGGGCGGCGGCCAGGTGTTCGGCCCCGGTCAGCTCCGAGGTCTCGCCGAAACAGCCGTAGAGGCCCAGCGGCACCAGCTTGTCGTACATGTTGCCCACCGTGGGGCAGGACGCTAGGCCCGTGGTGGTGTCGCTCTCGCCGCACTTGGCCGCGACCCAGACGTCGGTCAGCGGGCACTCGACGCGCACCTTCTCCGACGCCCAGTGGACGAATTCCTTGGCCTTGCGCGAGGCGGCCGCGACGGTGGCGATGTCGCCGTTGCCCTCGATCCAGAAGCCGGCCACCGGCTTGCCGGTCGCGGCGATGCCCTCGACCACCTTTTTCGTCCAGTCGGGCTCGATGCCGATGACGATGCAGGCGGCGACGTTGGGGTTGGCGCCGGTGCCGATCATGGTGCGGAAGTGCAGCTCCAGGTCCTCGCCGAACTGCAGCCGGCCATAGGCGTGCGGCAGGGCGACGGTCCCCTGGATGTGCGCGGCCACCGCCTCGCAGGCGGCGTTGGAGATGTCGTCCAGCGGCAGGATGACGACGTGGTTGCGCACGCCCACGCGGCCGTTCTCGCGGCGGTAGCCCCAGATGGTCTTGTTCTTCAGGTCCATGGTCCTACCAGCGCTTGGTCTTGAGGTTGTGGGTGTGGACGTGGTCGCCCTTGCGGATCGGGGCCACGACCCGGCCGATGTCCTGGCCGTACTTGATGACGGTGTCGCCGACCGCGAGGTCCGCCAGGGCCACCTTGTGGCCGATCGGGACCGCCTGGTTGGCCGTCATGTGGAAATCGCTGTTATCCTCGGTCACCACGCACAGCATGTCGGCGCCGGCGGCGAGGTCCTCCACGACCACCACGCCGACGTTGTCCTTGTGGTCGTGCACGAGCAGTTGGGGTGCGGTCATCCGGTCGCCCTTGATGAGGTTATAGGTCTTATATAAGACACAACATTGCAGATCGGTTTGGCCCAGGCAAGGCCGACCGTCAAGATGGCGAGGGCAGGGTGTCGCAAGACGGTTCGAACGCGCGTCCGCGGCGCAGCGCGCGCTGGTACGACAGCCAGGACATGCGCGGCTTCGCCCACCGCCAGCGCACCCAGCAGATGGGCTTGCGGCGCGAGGAGTTCCTCGGCCGGCCGGTGATCGCCATCGTCAACACCTGGAGCGAGATGAGCCCCTGCCACATCCACCTGCGCCAGCGGGCGGAGGCGGTGAAGCGGGGCGTGCTGCTGGCCGGCGGCTATCCGGTCGAGCTGCCGGCGCTGTCGGTCGGCGAGGTGATGGTCAAGCCGACGACCATGCTCTACCGCAACTTCCTGGCCATGGAGACCGAGGAGCTGCTGCGCTCCCACCCGATCGACGGGGCGGTGCTGCTGGGCGGCTGCGACAAGTCCACGCCGGGCCTCCTGATGGGCGCGATCAGCATGGACCTGCCGGCGATCTTCTGCCCGGCCGGGCCGATGTCGAGCGGCCAGTGGCGCGGGGTGAAGACCGGCGCCGGCACCCACACCAAGAAGTACTGGGACGAGCTCAGGGCCGGCAACATCACCGCCGACGACTGGATCGACCTGGAATCGCGGATGACCCGCTCGATCGGCACCTGCAACACCATGGGCACCGCCTCGACCATGACCTCGATCGCCGACGCCATGGGGATGACGCTGACCGGCGCCTCGTCGATCCCGGCGGCGGATTCCGGACACGTCCGGATGGCCTCGGCCTGCGGCGAGCGGATCGTGGCCATGGTGGCCGAGGACCTCAGACCCTCGAAGATCCTCTCGCCCGCCGCCTTCGCCAACGGGATCGTCGCCTACATGGCGCTCGGCGGCTCGACCAACGCGGCCATCCACCTGATCGCCATGGCCGGGCGGGCGGGGGTGGCGCTGACGCTGGACGACCTGGCGGCGACGGCGGCGCGCGTCCCGGTCTGCGCCAACCTGTTCCCCTCGGGCGAATACCTGATGGAGGACTTCTTCTTCGCCGGCGGCCTGCCGGCCCTGCTGGCCAAGCTGTCGGACCAGCTGGCGCTGGACGCCCCGACCGTCGAGGGCCGCACCCTGGGCGAGGCCCTGGCCCAGGCCCAATGCTTCAACGACGACGTCATCCGCGGATCGGACAATCCCGTCGTGCCGCTCTCGCGCGGCTCGACCCTGGCGCTGCTGCGCGGCAACCTCTGCCCGGACGGGGCGGTGATGAAGTCGAGCGCGGCCGACCCGCGCCTGCTCAGGCACACCGGCCCGGCCCTGGTGTTCGACAGCCACGCCGAACTCAGCGCCCGGATCGACGATCCCGACCTCGGCGTCACCGAGGACACGGTGCTGGTGCTGCGCAACGCCGGCCCGGTCGGCGCGCCCGGCATGCCGGAGTGGGGCAACCTGCCGATCCCCAAGGCGCTGCTGGCCAAGGGGGTGCGCGACATGGTGCGGATTTCCGACGCCCGGATGAGCGGCACCCACTATGGCGCCTGCATCGTCCACGCCGCGCCCGAGGCGGCGGTCGGCGGGCCGCTGGCCCTGCTGCGCACCGGCGACCTCGTCGCCCTGGACGTCGCCGCCGGGACGCTGGACATGCTGGTGGACGAGGCGGAACTGGCGCGGCGGCGGGCGGAGTGGCGGGCGCCGCAAAGCCCGTACCAGCGCTCCTACGCCGCCCTCTACCAGGCCCACGTCGGCCAGGCGCCGGACGGCTGCGACTTCGACTTCCTGGCCGGCCGCGCGCCGACGCCCGAGCCGCCGATCTTCTGAATACGGATTTTCTTACCCTCTTACCGGAGCCGCGAGCGATGGAGCCCAACCGATTCAAGACCTGGCTGCGCGAGCGGCCGGCCGCCCCGCCGCTGGGAACCTGGCTGATGACCGGCGCGCCCTCGACGGCGGAGGCCATGGGCTTCTGCGGCTTCGACTTCCTGGTGGTCGACATGGAGCACGTGCCGATCGACGTGCCCGAGGCGATCTCGATCCTGCGCGCGGTGGCCGGCACGCCGGCCGAGGCGGTGGTGCGGCTGAGCTGGAACGACCAGGTGCTGGTCAAGCGGGTGCTGGACGCCGGCGCGCGCAGCGTCATGTTCCCGTTCGTCCAGACCGCCGAGGAGGCGCGGGCGGCGGTCTCCTATACCCGCTATCCGCCGCACGGCGTGCGCGGCATGGCCGGCGTGCACCGCGGCTCGCGCTTCGGCCGGGTCGCCGACTACTTCAAGACCGCGAACGAGCAGGTCGCGGTGATCCTCCAGCTCGAGACGCCCGAGGCGGTCGAGCGCACGGGCGAGATCGCGGCGGTGGACGGGGTCGACTCCCTGTTCCTGGGACCGGGCGACCTGTCCGCCGCCACGGGCCGGATCGGCGAGATCGGCCATCCCGAGGTCCAGGCGATGATCGCCCGCGCCGCCGAACTGGCCCACGCCGCCGGCAAGCCGATCGGCATCGTCGGGCCCAACCCCGAGATGGTCGGCCGCTTCCTGGGCTATGGCTACGACTGGGTGGCGGTCGCCTCGGACATGGCGATGATGACCGGCCGTGCGGTCGAGTGGGTCGGCGCCCTGCGCGGCCAGGCGGCGGCCGCGGCCCCCGCCACCGCCTACTGAGCGCGGCGGTGAGCGCGCGCATCGCCCTGGCCCGCGACGGCTGGACCGCCGAGGTCGGCCCGGCCATGGGCGGCTCGATCCTGTCGCTGGCGCGGGCTGGCGAGGCGATCCTGCGCCCGACGCCGCAGGCGGCGATCGAGGCCGGGGAGGTGCGGGCCAGCGCCTGCTATCCGCTGGTCCCCTACGCCAACCGCATCGCGGACGGCCGGTTCAGCTTCACCGGCGCCGAGCATCGGCTGGCGGCCAACTTCCCGGGCAGCGCCCACACCCTGCACGGCGTCGGCTGGCTGCGGCCCTGGCGGGTCGAGGCCGCGGACGCGGTGTCCTGCACCCTGGCCCTGGAGCACCGCGTCATCAGGGGGCGAGCGGGCGGGAACGAACCACAGGACTGGCCGTTCGCCTTCGATGCGCGCCAGCATCTGGCGCTGGGCCCGGAGGGGCTGACCGTGAGCCTGTCGGTGACCAACGCGGACGACATGGCCGCTCCGGCTGGCCTCGGCCTGCATCCCTTCTTCCCCCGCCGGCCGGGCCAGAGGCTGCGCTTCGCCTCGCGCGGCGCCTGGCGCAACGGACCGGACATGCTGCCGGCCGGGCGCGTGGCGGGCGGGGCCTGGGACCACGCGGGCGATCCGGCGGTGGACGCGGCCGAGCTGGACAACGACTTCTTCGGCTGGGACGGTCTGGCGACGCTGTCGGCGCCGCAGGGGCCGCGCGCGCAGGTGCGGGCGAGCGGCGCGTTCGGGGTCCTCAGGGTCTATACGCCGGCCGGCCGTGACTTCCTCGCCGTCGAGCCGGTCACCCACCGGGCGGACGCGATCAACCATCCGGGCGACGCGGACGGCGCCATGACCGTGCTGGCCCCCGGCGAGACCCTGCGCGGCGAGGTCCAATTCGGGGTGGAGAGCGGGTCATGACGGGCGGGTTCGAACAGGTGCTGGAGGCCGGCTGCGCGCTGGGCGAGTCGCCGGCCTGGCTGGCCGAGGAGGGCTGCCTGGTGTTCGTCGACATCACCGGCCGCCGGCTGCACTGGTTCCATCCGGCCAGCGGCGAGCACCGCGACCATCCGGTCGAGGAGGACATCGGCTGCGTCGCCCCCGCGCGCGGCGGCGGCTTCGTGGCGGGCCTGCGGTCCGGGATCTGGCTGCTGGACACGGCCGGCGCCAAGCAGCGGATGCTGGCCGGCAACCCCGAGGACGCCGCCACCAACCGGTTCAACGACGGCAAGGTCGATCCGCGCGGGCGCTACTTCGCCGGCACCATCGACGAGCCCAAGGCGGGCGGCCGGGCCGGCCTCTACCGCTGCGACCGGCGCGGCCTCAAGCGGATCACCGACGGGCTGATGACCTCCAACGGCCTGGGATTCTCGCCGGACGGGCGGGTGATGTACCACGCGGACACGCCCCGGTTCGTGGTCTGGCGCTGGGACTACGATCCGGCGAGCGGCGAGGCGGCCAACCGCCACGCCTTCGTGCGGATCGAGCCGACGGCCCAGGATCGCGGCCGGCCGGACGGGGCGGCCGTCGACGCCGAGGGCTGCTACTGGACCGCGCTCTACGAGGGCGGCCGCATCCATCGCTACGACCCGGACGGCAGGCTGATGGCCGCCTATCCCCTGGGCGCGCGCAAGCCGACCATGCCGGCCTTCGGCGGGCCGGACCTGAAGACCCTCTACGTCACCACCGCCGCCGACGAAGGGGGCGAGGGCGGCGGCCTCTACGCGCTGGACGCCGGCGTGGCGGGCGCGCCGATCCCCGCCTTCGATCCCGAGGCCTGAAGGACCATCCATCGATGACGACCCCAACGCAGGCCGCGGCCTACGACGCCGTCCGCTACCGCTCGCTCGACGGCCGCTCGGTGCTGGTCACCGGCGGCGCCTCGGGCATCGGCGCGGCCCTGGTCGAGGCCTTCGCCGCCCAGGGCGCGAAGGTCGCCCTGCTGGACATCGATGTGGCGTCGGGCGAGGCCCTGGCCGCGCGGACGGGCGCGCGCTTCGTCGAATGCGACCTCACCGACATCGCGGCCCTGCGCGCCGCGGTGGCCAGGGTCGAGGCCGAGCAGGACGGGATCGGCGTCCTGGTCAACAACGCCGGCAAGGACGACCGCCAGGCCTTCGCGACGATCGAGCCCGACGACTGGCGGCGCATGCTGGCCTTCAACCTCGACCACCAGTTCTTCGCCAGCCAGGCGGTCAGCGCCGGCATGGCCAGCCGCGGCGGCGGCTCGATCATCATGCTGGGTTCGGTGTCCTGGATGCGCGGCCGGCCGGGCATGGCCGGCTACACCACCGCCAAGGCCGCGATCAACGGCCTGACCCGCACCCTGGCGCGCGAGCTGGGTCCGGCCGGCGTCAGGGTCAACTGCATCGTGCCGGGCGCCATCCTGACCGAGCGCCAGAAGGCCCTGTGGCTGACCCCCGAACTGGACGCCGAGTTCATCGCCCTGCAGTCGCTGAAGTTCCGCCTGACCGCCGAGCACGTCGCGCGGATGGCCCTGTTCCTCGGCTCGGACGAAAGCGGCGGCTGCACCGGGGCCAACTTCGTGGTCGACGGCGGTCTGACGCAGAACTGAACGGGCTGGCCGGGGGCCATACCCCACACTCCACAACCCCCACACTCCGCTCATACCGGCGAAGGCCGGTATCCAGATCTCAGGGCGCAGCGCCCCAGAACCGGGCTCCCTCGGGGGCGGTCTCCGTCGCCGAGCTCTACGATCTGGGCCCCGGCCTTCGAGTTTGTGAAGAAATCGCAATGGCAGTTCGAACTAGCGAAGCATTCGGGCTCCGGATCACCCGCCGTACGCCACAGCGCCCAAAACGGTTCTTTTGTTGAGCCCCAGTTTTGCGTGCAATCAATCCCTGGAGATTTCTTCACAGCCTC
>JARLIQ010000137.1 GCA_031291645.1 Caulobacteraceae bacterium
CCTCGAAGCGCACCGTGCCGTCGCCAAGCGCGAAGATGGCGCGGTGATGTTTGTCGAACAGCGCCGCGGTGACGTAGGCGTCGAAGTTGAAATCCATTCCCATCCCCAATCTTCGTCATCCCGGACGCAGCGCTCGAAGAGCGCGGCGATCCGGGACCCAGCAGCGAAGACCTGGACGCTGCCGCCGTTCAAATTCGCAGCTTCGCGTGCGAGAGCTGCTGGGTCCCGGGTCATTCGCTTCGCGAAAGCCCGGGATGACGATCCGTTATTTGCTAAGCCGCAGTGGCTTCGAACCCGGCGCGCAGCTTAGCTTCGTCGAGGTTGCGGCCGATGAACACCATGCGGCTGTAGCGCTCTTCGTCCGGCTTCCACTCGCGCTGCAGGTCGCCCTCCAGGATCATGTGCACGGCCTGGAACACCAGGCGCTTGTCCTCGCCCTTCACGTCGATGATGCCCTTGGCGCGCAGGATGTCGGGGCCCTGCTCCTGCAGCAGGTCGTTGAGCCACTTGGTCACCAGCGTGCCGTCCACCGGCTTGTCGAGGCGCAGGCTGACGCCCTGGATGTCGTCGTCGTGGCGCTGGGCGGTGTTGCCGTGTTCGTCGGCGTGATGATGGTCGTGGTGATGGTGGTCATGACCGTGATGATCATGGTCGTGATGTTCGTGGCCACAGTGCTCGTCGTGCACATGGCCGGCCTCGCCGTGGGGGGGATTGAGGAACTCAGGCTCCAGCTCGACGATGCGGTCCAGGTCGAAGGAATGCTTCCCGAGGATGGCGTCGAGCGGCACGTTGGAGCGCTGGGCGCGGTGGATCGGGGCCAGAGGGTTCATGCGGCGGATGCGGCCCTCGATCATGCGCAGATCGTCCTCGGACACGAGGTCGGTCTTGTTGAGCACGATCTGGTCGGCGAAGGCGATCTGCTCGCGCACCACCTTGGAATCCGACAGGCGCAGCAGGATGTGCTTGGCGTCCACTACCGTGGTCACCGAGTCCAGGCGGCTCTTGGCCTTGACGTCGTCGTCGACGAAGAAGGTCTGGGCCACCGGGCCGGGATCGGCCAGGCCCGTGGTCTCGATGATGATGGCGTCGAAGCCCTTGCCCGCGCGGGTCTGGCGCTTGACCAGGCCCTGGACCACCCGGATCAGGTCGCCGCGCACGGTGCAGCAGACGCAGCCGTTGTTCATCTCGAACACTTCCTCGTCGGCGCCCACCACCAGGTCGTTGTCGATGCCGATCTCGCCGAACTCGTTGACGATGACGGCGTAGCGGTGGCCGTGGTCCTCGGTGAGGATGCGGTTCAAAAGCGTGGTCTTGCCGGCGCCGAGATAGCCGGTCAGGACGGTCACGGGGATCTTGCCGGTCTGGGCGGCGGCCACGGGGGCGGAGGCTGTGTCGGTCATGCCGACTAATTAGGGGACCAGGGCGCGTCCCGCCAGTCGGCGGCGCCCGGCGAGCGTCACGATCAGCCCGCCGTTGAGCCCGGCAAGTCCGGACGCGGCGAACAGGGCCGCCGCGCACAGGGTCATCACCGCCCCGGGTTCGATCCCGCTGCGCGCCGCGAGCAGAAGGCCGGCCTCGCTGGCCAGGGCCGAGATCACGATGGCCGCCCCCGCCTGACCGGCGTAGCCCCGGGCCCAGAACCGGGCGGCGCCCGCCGGGATCATCATCAGGGCGACGGTCATCAACGCCCCGAAGGCGCGGAAGCCGGCGACCAGGTTCAGGGCCACCAGCATCATCAGCAGCAGGTGCAGCCGTCCGCCGGCGCCTTCCGAGCCGGTGAAGCCCGGGTCGACGCTTTCGGCCACGAAGCCCCGGATGAACAGGGCCAGGCCGATCAGGCTGGCGCTGGCGACCGCGGCCGCCAGGATCAGCCCGCCCCGGTCGAGCGCGCCGGCCGCGCCGAACAGCAGGGCTTCGAGGGCCTCGGGCCCCTCGCGCCGGCTCATCAGCGCCGCCGCCCCGGCCAGGGCCGGCAGGTAGACCATGGCGAAGGCCGCATCCTCCGGCAGCTTGCGGGTGCGGGCCAGGAGGCTGGCGAGCGCGGTGACCCCGAAGGCCGCGGCCAGGGCGCCCAGGGTCAGCGCCACCGGGTCGCGCCCGGCCAGAAGGAAGGCCGCGGCCGCGCCCAGCAGGATGCCGTGGGAGAGCGCGTCGCCCATCAGGCTCATCCGCCGCGCGATCAGGAGGCTGCCCAGCGGCGCGCCGCCGAACGAGAGCGCCAGGGCGCCGGCCATGGCCCAGCGCAGGGCCGCGCCGCCGCCAAAAGCCGCGCCGGCCCCCGGCAGGTCGAGCCCCAGCGGCGCCATCAGGCGGCCTCCAGGCCAGGCCAGGCGTCGGCCAGTTTGCGCGCCGTCTCGATATGGGCGGGCGTCAGGGCTTCGCCGCAGGGACCCCAGGCGACGACCTGGCGGGCGAAGACCAGGGCCTGGCCGCAGAGCCGGCGGGCGAGGGCGAGGTCGTGCAGCGTCACCAGCACCGTGCGCCCCTCGGCCGCCCAGCCGCGGACCACCTCGCCCAGCGCGGCGGTCGTGCGCACGTCCAGGCCGGAGAAGGGCTCGTCCAGCAGGATCACGGGCGCGTCCTGGACCATCACCCGGGCGAACAGCGCCCGCTGCAGCTGGCCGCCGGAGAGGGCCCCGATGGGCCGCCGCTCCAGGCCGGTCAGGCCCACCGCGGCGATGGCCGCCGCCAGCCGCGCGCGCTCGGCCGGCCCGACGCCACCGAACAGGCCCAGCCGCCGCTCGAACCCCAGGGCGACGAGGTCCTCGACACTGATCGGAAAGTCGCGGTCGACGCCGCCGCCCTGGGCCAGGTAGGCCACCTCGCGCCGGCTCGCCCCCTCGATGACGACCCGGCCGGCCATCGGCGCGATCAGCCCGGCCAGGGCCTTGATCAGGGTCGACTTGCCCGAGCCGTTGGGCCCGACCACCGCGGTCGCCTGGCCCGCGGCGAAGACGCCGTCCAGGCGACGGACCACCGGCTCGCCGGCATAGCCCAGGCTGAGGTCCACGAGCCGGATCCGGGCCATGGCCGCCTCAGGCCAGCGCGAGGGCCACCGCCGCCCAGACCACCGCGCAGGCGCACAGCGCCAGCCCCAGGCGGGCGGCGGCGCTCATCTGCAACAGGCTGGTGCGGGGACGGCTCACGCCCGCGGCTATAGACTGTTATATTGTAACAGGCGAGCGTCGACATTGACTCGTGAGCACGCGCTTGTATAAGTCCCGCCTTCGCCCGCGGGACCCCTCGCGGGCGCGTCTATTTTTGCGAATTCGACGAATTCAAACTCAAGTTTAGGGCGATCGAGCGATGTACGCGGTGATCAAGACCGGCGGCAAACAGTACCGGGTCCAGGCCGGGGACGTGCTGGTGGTCGAGAAGCTGGCTGGCGAACCCGGGGCCAAGATGGCCTTCGACGAGGTGCTGCTGCTCGGCGACGGCGCGGGCGTCACCGTCGGCGCCCCGACGATCGAGGGCGCGGTGGTCAACGCGACCTTGGTCGAGACCCGCAAGGGCGAGAAGATCAAGGTCTTCAAGAAGATCCGCCGTCAGGGCTATCGCCGCACCGGCGGCCACCGCCAGATCGAAAGCGTGCTGCGGGTGACCGCCATCGCTGGCGACGGCAAGAGCGAGACCTGGGACGGCGAGGTCGACCTGACCCCGCGCTCGGTGCTGAACCTGCGCGCCCGCGGCCTGGACGTTTCGGTCGCCGCCGAGGTCGCCCCGACCGTGGTCGCCGAACCGGAAGCCAAGCCGGCCAAGGCCAAGGCCGCCAAGAAGGTCGAGGCCGAGGCTGAAGCCCCGGAAGCAGTCGTCGAGGCCCCGATCGCCGAAGCTCCGGCCGTCGAAGCCGCGCCGGAAGCCGCCGCCGAGGCCCCCGCCAAGAAGCGCGCCGCGCCGAAGGCCAAGGCCGCCGAAGGCGAAGCCGCCGAGGGCGAAGCCGCTCCGGCCAAGAAGACCGCTGCGAAGAAGGCCAAGCCGGCCGAGGGCGAAGACGCCTAAGGCCCGTATCGGAAGTTCAGGACACTCCTCATGGCACACAAGAAATCAGGCGGCTCCTCGCGCAACGGGCGCGATTCCGCCGGCCAGCGCCTCGGCGTGAAGAAGTTCGGCGGCGAGCGGGTGCTCGCGGGCAACATCATCGTGCGCCAGCGCGGCACCAAGTTCTGGCCGGGCGACAACGTCGGCCTCGGCAAGGACCACACCCTCTTCGCCACCGCCTCGGGCGCGGTGAAGTACATCACCAAGCGCAACGAGCGCACCTATGTGAACGTCGTGCCGGCAGCCCAGGCCCCGGCCGAATAAGGCCGATCTGAAACACCTCGTTCGGATCGCGCCCTACAAAAGCAGCGATCCGGACCCAGAAGACGTGAGGCGGGGAGTCCGGAGCGCGGAGTCCCCGCCTTTGTTTTTTCTGAGGGCCCGCAGGAGATGGGCCGGGAGGCGATGATGAGCCTGATCGAGCAGGTCCCCCGCATCGAGACGCGGCGGCTGGTGCTGCGCGCGCCGCAGGCCGCCGATATCGGACGCATCGCCAGCCTCGCCGACGACTTCGAGATCGCGCGCATGACCGCCTGCATGCCCCACCCCTATGGCCTGGCCGACGCCGAGGCCTTCGTGGCCCGCGCCCAGGCGATCGACCCCGCGCGCGAGGCGGTGTTCGTCATCGAGCTCGAGGACGAGGGCGCGATCGGCGCGATCGGCCTGCACCCCTGCGGCTCGTTCGCGCCGGAGATCGGCTATTGGATCGGCCGTCCCTACTGGGGCCGCGGCCTGGCCAGCGAGGCGGCCGGCGCCGCGCTCGACTGGGCGGGCGGAGCCTGGAGCCGGCGGGCGGTGTTCGCGGGCTATTTCACCGACAACCCCGCTTCCGGGCGGGTGCTCGAACGCGCCGGCTTCCTGCACACCGGCGAGGTCCAGCACCGCCATTCCCGCGCCCGCGGCGGCCCGGCGCCGACGCGGATGATGGTCTGGCTGGCGTGATCGACGCCCATACTCTAGCAACGCCAGGACCATGAAATTTCTCGACCAATGCAAGATCTACATCCGCTCCGGCGACGGCGGGGGCGGCGCGGTCTCGTTCCGGCGCGAGAAGTTCATCGAGTACGGCGGGCCTGACGGCGGCGACGGCGGGCGCGGCGGCGACGTCTGGGTCGAGGCGGTCGACGGGCTGAACACCCTGATCGACTACCGCTACCAGCAGCACTTCCGGGCCGGCACCGGGGTGCACGGCATGGGCCGCGACCGCGCCGGCCACAACGGCGCGGACGTGGTGCTGAAGGTGCCGGTCGGCACCGAGGTGCTGGAGGAGGACCGCGAGACCCTGGTCGCCGACATGGACCAGGCGGGCAAGCGCGTGCGCCTGCTGAAGGGCGGCAACGGCGGGTTCGGCAATGCCTACTTCAAGGGGCCGGTCAACCAGGCCCCGCGCCACGCCAACCCGGGCCTGCCGGGCGAGGAGAAGGCGATCTGGCTGCGGCTGAAGCTGATCGCCGACGTCGGCCTCGTCGGCCTGCCCAACGCCGGCAAATCGACCTTCCTGGCGGCGACCTCGGCCGCGCGGCCCAAGATCGCCGACTATCCCTTCACCACCCTCACTCCCGGCCTGGGCGTGGTCGACCTGTCGGCCAACGAGCGGTTCGTGATGGCCGACATCCCCGGCCTGATCGAGGGCGCCTCGGAGGGCGCGGGCCTGGGCGTCCGCTTCCTCGGCCACGTGGAGCGCACCGCCGTGCTGATCCACCTGGTCGACGGGACCCAGGAGGACGTCGCCGGCGCCTGGCGCACCGTGCGCGAGGAGCTGAAGGCCTATGGCGAGGGCCTGGCGGAGAAGCCGGAGATCCTGGCGCTGAACAAGATCGACGCCCTGGACGCCGAGACCCGCCAAGCGAGGGCGGCGGCGCTGGCCGCCGTGGCCGGCCGGGCGCCGATGCTGGTCTCCGGCGTCTCGGGCGAGGGGGTGAGCGCGGTCCTGCGCGCGGCCCTGGCCAAGGTGCGCGCCGCGCGCGCGGAAGAAGCCGGCCCGGCCGCAGACGAGCCTCCGGAAGAACCCGAGGGCTGGGCTCCATGACGAGCCTGGCCGAGGCCCGCCGGGTCGTGGTCAAGGTCGGCTCGTCGCTGCTGGTCGACGAGCGGACGGGATCGGCCGACCATGCCTGGCTGACCGCTTTCGCCGCGGACGCCGCGCGGATGCGCGCGCGCGGCCAGCAGCTGCTGGTGGTCTCGTCCGGCGCGGTGGCGCTGGGCCGGCGGCGGCTGGGCCTGGGCCGGCGCCGGCTGGAGCTGCCGGAAAAGCAGGCCGCGGCCGCGGCCGGCCAGTCGCTGCTGATGCACGCCTGGGAAGAGGCCCTGGCCCCGCACGGGATCACCACCGCCCAGGTGCTGCTGACCCGCGACGACACCGAGCGGCGGCGGCGCTGGCTGAACGCCCGCGCCACCATCGAGACCCTGCTGACCCTGGGCGTCGTGCCGGTGGTCAACGAGAACGACACGGTGGTCACCGAGGAGATCCGCTACGGCGACAACGACCGGCTGGCCGCGCGGGTGGCCCAGATGATCGGCGCGGACCTCCTGGTGCTGCTGTCGGACATCGACGGCCTCTACACCGGCGATCCGCGGCGCGACCCGGACGCCCGGCACATCCCGCTGGTCTCGGAATTCAGCGCCGCGATCGAGGCCATGGCCGGCGGCGCCAACGCCGAGGCCGGGGTGGGCACCGGCGGCATGGCGACCAAGGTGATGGCCGCGAAGATCGCCGCGGCGGCTGGCTGCGCGACCCTGGTCACCCTGGGCTCGCGGCCCGCGCCCCTGGGCGCGGCGGAAGCCGGCGCCCGCGCCACCCTGTTCGCGCCCGCCCTGACGCCGGCGGCGGCCTACAAGGCCTGGATAGGCGGCTCCCTCGCCCCGCAGGGCGCCCTGGTGGTCGACGCCGGCGCGGCGGCAGCGCTGCGCTCGGGCAAGTCGCTGCTGCCCGCCGGGGTGAAGGCGGTCGAGGGGCGGTTCGAGAAGGGCGACGCGGTGATCGTGCGCGACGAGGCCGGCCAGGAGATCGGCCGCGGCCTCAGCCGCTACGACGCCGGCGACGCCGACAGGATCAAGGGCCTGCGCTCCTCGGCGATCGAGGCGGCGCTGGGCTTCACCGAGGGCTCGACCCTCATCCACGCCGACGACCTGGCGCTCGCGAGGTTGTGAAGGCTTGCATTCGCAGAGCTTTGCCTGGAAAGCCTGGGGGATGACCCACGCCTCGCGTCCGTCCGGACGCGTCCGACATCAGCCGATCGCCCGCCATGTGGTTTCCCGGTCCCGCCCGCCGCGTCCCTGAGGCCGGGCGGCCGAGCGCGCTGAGGCTGGGCTTCGACCTCGCCCCCGGCATGCGCGTCGGCCTCTACGGCGGGTCGTTCAACCCGGCGCACGAGGGCCACGCCCACGTGGCCGAGACCGCGCTCGCGCGGCTGGGCCTGGACCGGGTGATCTGGCTGGTCTCGCCGCAGAACCCGCTGAAGCGGCGCCTGCCCGCGGACCTGGAGGAACGGATGGCTTCGGTGCGCAAGATCGCGCGCGGGCCCTCGATGATCGTCTCCGACCTCGAGACGCGGATCGGCTCGGCCTACACGGTCGACGTCATCCGGGTGCTGCAGGCCCGCTTTCCCGGGGTGCGTTTCGTCTGGGTGATGGGGGCGGACAACCTGGCGGGCTTCCACCGCTGGCGCGGCTGGACTCAGATCATGCGCCTGGTCCCGGTGGCCGTGGTGGCGCGGCCGGGCTACGTCCTGGCCGGCGGCCTGTCGGCGGCGGCGCGCCGGTTTTCCCACGCCCGCCGGCCGGCGAGCCAGGCCGGACGGCTGGCCGGCGCGCGGCCGCCCGCCTGGGTCTATCTGACCGCGCCGCTGAAGTTCATCTCCTCGACCGCCCTGCGCCGCCAGGCCCGGGCGGGGGCGGCGGAAAAACCCTCCTGACCGAACGCGGCTCGCATGCTAGGGTGGGGGTCCAGAGATCCACGAAGGACCACCAAGCTGACCCCCCAAGCCGCGCCCAGCGCGCCCGAAGGCCCGGCCCCTGCCGAGCCTTCCATCGAGGACCAGAGCAGCCCCCTTCCCGGGGGAAGCCTGCAAGACCTGATCCTGAATCGCCTTGACGACGACAAGGCGCAGGACATCGTCCTGATCGACCTGAAGAACAAGAGCTCGGTCGCCGACGCCATGATCGTGGCGTCCGGCCGGTCGCATCGTCATGTCGGCGCCCTGGCCGATCACATCCTGCGCGCCCTGAAGGACGCCGGTGTGGGCAAGGCCAAGGTCGAGGGCATGCCGCACTGCGACTGGGTGCTGATCGACGCAGGGGACGTGATCGTCCACCTGTTCCGCCCCGAAGTCCGCGCCTTCTACAATCTCGAGAAGATCTGGTCAGTCGAACCGCCCGGCCGCGCCGCCGCGCACTGATCGCGGCGACCCACTGATCGCCATGGCCCTGTCGCCAGGATAAGGGCGTTGAAGATTTCGATCATCGCGGTCGGCCGCCTGGGCCGCATCGCCGAAGCAGGCCTCGCCCTGGCCTACGCCGAGCGCGCCACCGCCGCCGGCCGCTCGCTCGGCCTGGGCCCCGTCGACGTCGTCGAGGTCGAGGCCAGGAAGCCCGGCAAGGCGTCCGAGGCCGAGGCCCTGATCGCCCAGATCGGCGACGCCCACCTGGTCGCCTGCGACGAACACGGCGCGGCCCTGGCCTCGCGCGACTTCGCCGGCCGGCTCGCGGCCCTGCGCGACCAGGGGACGCGGCGGCTGGCCTTCGTCGTCGGCGGCGCCGACGGGCTGGACCCGGGCCTGCTGCGCACGGCGCGCGAGCGGCTGGCCTTCGGGCCCCAGACCTGGCCCCACGCCCTGGTGCGGGTGATGCTGGCCGAGCAGGTCTACCGCGCGGTCACCATCCTCGCCGGTTCGCCCTACCACAGGGATTAGGGCACGTCTGAGCGGCGAAACCGCCTACACTTTCGGCTGTCACGCTCTAGCTTGCCCCCATGGTTCGGCGAATCCCCGCACTCGTCCTGCTCGCCTGCGCAGGCCTGGCCGCCAGCGTCGCCGCGAGCGCGCCGCCCGCGCGCCAGAACACCCGCAACAACCCGGCCCTGCGGGCGGTGGAGGCCGACCAGGCCGGCCGCGAGCGCGACCTGGAAGACGCCATGGCCAGCGCCGACGCCGCGCGGGCCGAGATCACCCAGCTGGAAGCCCAGCTCGCCGAGATGAACGCCGCCCAGGCGAGCGGCGAGCGCGGGGTCAGCGACAGGCAGCTGCGCCTGGCCGGCCTGAACGCCCAGGAGCGCGACCTGGAGGCCCGCCTGGGCGGCGACCAGGCGCGGCTCGCCCGGCTGCTGGGCGCGCTGGAGCTGTTCCGCCGCGACCCGCCGCCGGCGCTGTTCGTCAAGCCGACCGACATCCGCGACGCGGTGCGCGCGGCGATCCTGATCCGGGCGATCACCCCCGAGCTCGAAGCCCGCGCGGCCGCCCTGAAGGCCCAGCTCAAGGCGTTGCAGGCGGTGCGCCGCCAGGTCGACACCACCTCGGCCGACCTTCTGGTCCGCCAGAGCGACCTGGCCGAGCGGCGGGCGCGGATCGAGACCCTGATCGCCCAGAAGACCGTGCTGCAGCACAGGGCCGACGCCGAGGCCGAGGCCGCGCGGCAAGACGTCGCGGCGCTGGCCGCCCGCGCCCGCGCGCTGCGCGAGCTGACCCAGGGCGTGGCCGCCGCCCCGGCGCCGAGCGCGACCGAGCCGCCCGATCCCGAGCACGCCGGCCTGTTCGGCCACCCCAAGCCGTTCGTCCAGCCGGTTCCCGGCGCGCCGGCGCGGCGGTTCGGCGACCTGGAGCCCGGCGGCCGCGCGCACGCGGAGGGCTGGACCTGGCGCGCCGGCGCCGGCGCGCCGGTGCTGGCCCCCGCCCAGGGGGTGGTCGAATACGCCGGACCGCTGAAAGACTGGGGGCTTGTCTTGATCTTACGGCTCGGCGGCGGATACCATCTGGTCCTTGCGGGACTGGAGAGTGTGGCGACCGCGCCCGGACGTATGGTGGCGGCTGGGCAGCCGGTGGGACGGATGGCGGACAAGGGCCAGTCCGGGTCAGACCTCTACTTCGAGATCCGCAGGAACGGCGCGCCGGTCGACCCGGCGCGCTGGCTCAAGGCGGCGCCACAACCATCCGGCGCACGTTGAGGGTTTGTCAGCGGGTCGGCGACAACACTCGTCTTGAACCAAGATCGGCGTCTTGGAAAAGACGCAAAGGAGCCCTAGGGGCCTCGATGATGCGAAAGTACCTGCTGATCGCCGCCTCCTCGTTCGTGCTCGGGGCTGGCGCCATGGCTTATCTCAACCGGCCGGCGATGGCCTCGGCCGAGGCGCCGCGGGCCGACACCTTCAAGATGCTGGAGCTGTTCGGCGACGTCCTGACGACGGTGGAGAACCAGTACGTCACCCCGGTCGACGACAAGAAGCTGATCGAAGCGGCGATCGACGGCATGCTGACCTCGCTGGACCCGCATTCCGGCTACCTGAACCCCGACGACTACGGCGACATGCGCGACCAGACGCGCGGCGAGTACGGCGGCCTGGGGCTGGAGGTCACCAGCGAGGACGGGGCGGTCAAGATCATCTCGCCGATGGACGACACCCCGGCCGCCCGCGCCGGCCTGCAGTCCGGCGACTACATCACCGCCATCGACAGCCAGAGCCTGATCGGCCTGCCGCTGTCGGACGCGGTCAAGAAGATGCGCGGCGCGGTCGGCAAGCCGATCACCCTGACCATCGTGCGCGCGGGCAAGGACCCGTTCGACGTCAAGCTGGTGCGCGAGTCGATCAACGTGAAGTCCGCCAAGGGCCACGTGGAAGGCGACTACGGCTACCTGCGCGTCTCGGCCTTCGACGAGACCACCACCGACCAGGCCGCGGCCGTGATCAAGGACCTGCAGGCCAAGGACCCGCACATGAAGGGCCTGATCCTGGACCTGCGGAACAATCCGGGCGGCCTGCTGGACCAGGCGGTCGGCATCTCCAGCCTGTTCCTCGACGGCGGCGAGGTGGTCTCCCAGCGCGGCCGCGGCGCCAAGGACATCGAGCGCTACAACGCCCGGGCGGGCGGCGACATGCTGCACGGCCTGCCCATGGTGGTGCTGATCAACTCCGGCACCGCCTCGGCGGCCGAGATCGTCTCCGGCGCCCTGCAGGACCGCCACCGCGCGGCCATCGTCGGCCTGACCAGCTTCGGCAAGGGGTCGGTCCAGACGGTGATCCCGCTGCATGGCGGCGAGGACGGGGCGCTGAAGCTGACCACGGCGCGCTACTACACCCCGTCCGGCCGGTCGATCCAGAAGACCGGCATCGAGCCCGACCTGGAGGTCGCGGCGACCACGGAACAGGCCGAGGATGTGGCCAACCAGGTGTTCCAGTTCTCGGAAGCCAGCTTCTCCAACGCGCTGGATTCCCAGGACGGCAAGGTCCGCCGCCCGCCGCACGAGCCGGCCGAGGCGCCGCCGCCGGGGTTCGATCCCAAGAAGGACTTCCAGCTGGTGCGGGCCGAGGACGTGCTGAAGTACGGCTCGGTCGCGGCCACGCCCAGGCTGCCGACGCCCAAGCCCAAGCTGGCGGCCATGCTGGCCCCCAAGGGCCCGGCCGGCGCCAAGCCGGACACCGCGTCCGACAGCGGCGCCAAGCCCAAGGCCGAACCCGCCCATCCCTGACGGACGCGCGCCTTCAAGCGTCGCCATTCGCGGTTTGTTAACCACGACCGCCGACCTTGGGCGCCAGCGCCGGGGGGCCGTTTGACGGGCCCGACGCGCCGGAAACCCGACGTCGATGTTCGCCAAGAGAAGTCAGCGCACGCTTCCCGTCGCCAGCGCCCCCGCGCCGGCCGCCGGCGCACGCGCGCTCGCCACCCAGGTCTTCGCCAACCCCGCGCTGAGCGCCGGCGGCGCGGGCCTGTTCTTCCTGCTGGCGGCCATGGCGACCATCGTGGTCGCGGGCGATCCCACGGCCGGGGCGCCTTCGGTGCGCATCCGGCTGGACCAGCCGGGCGCGCCGCCCCCGCCGGGCTGGCGCGAGGCCCTGGCCCCGGACCAGGCCGGCGCGCCGCCGGTGACCACCGACAGCCTGCAGCTGCTGCCGAACGGCGACGACGCCGCCGTGCAGGGCCAGGCGATCATCAGCTTCCCAGGCGGCGGCGGCGGCGCTGACGTCGGCGGCGGCGACCACGCCGCCGAGGCCCTGCCCCCCGCCCCGATCGCCGGCCTGAGCGCCCCGGGGCCGGGCGGCGGCTCTCTGCCGGTCATCGCCCCCGACGGCCGCACCCCGGCCCAGGCCTACGCCCGTCCGTTCCAGTCGAACGGCAAGCCCAAGATCGCCCTGGTCATCGGCGGCCTCGGCCTCAACGCCAAGGGCACGCGCGAGGCGATCGAGCAGCTGCCGCCCGAGGTCACCCTGTCCTTCGTGCCCTATGCCGAGGGGCTGCAGGGCTGGATCGACCTGGCCCGCGCCAGCGGCCACGAGGTGCTGCTGGAAGCGCCGATGGAGCCGAACGACTATCCCGACAACGACCCCGGCCCCTACACCCTGATGGCCGCCGGCCGGCCGGCCGAGACCACCCAGCGGCTGGACTGGCTGCTGTCGCGGGCGGTGGGCTATTTCGGGGTGACCAACTATCTGGGCTCCAAGTTCGTCAATTCGGACGTCGGCATGAACGCCTTCGCCGCCGACCTGCGCCAGCGGGGCCTGGCCTTCGTCGACGACGGTTCGGCCAGCCGCCGCGGCGGCGGCCTGCCCCGCGCCTCGGCCGACCGGGTGGTCGACGACCAACTGGCCGGGGACTCGATCGACAAGCAACTGCTTGCGCTGGAGGCCTCGGCGCTCCAGAACGGTCAGGCGCTGGGCGCGGGCTTCGCCTATCCGATCACCCTGACCCAGGTCAGGACCTGGGCGGCGGGGCTGGCGCAACGCGGTTATCAACTGGCCCCGGCCTCGGCGCTCACCACGAGGCGCTAGGCCTTCCGCGAGAGGCCCGCTTGGATTACCCCGAACACCGGCCCAACGTCGGCATCGTCCTGTTCAACGCCGACGGCAGGGTCTGGTACGGCCGCAGGGCCGGCGCCGCCGGCCCGCACAACTGGCAGTTCCCGCAAGGCGGCGTCGACGAGGGCGAGGACCTGTACGCCGCCGCGCGGCGCGAGCTGGCCGAGGAGACCGGCGTGGTCTCGACCAGCCTGCTCGGCCGCACCCAGGGCTGGATCGCCTACGACTTCCCCCCGGGGGCCGAGCGCGGGCGCAAGGGCTGGAAGGGCCAGAAGCAGGTCTGGTTCGCCCTGCGCTTCGAGGGGGCGCAGAGCGAGATCGACCTCAACCACCACCACCACGCCGAATTCGACGCCTGGCGCTGGGGCGGGCTCGACGAGGCCACCGACCTGATCGTACCGTTCAAGCGCGAGGCCTACGCCCAGGTGGTGCGGGCGTTCAAGGTCTACAGCGAGGCGTTTGAATGATCCGGCAAGCCTGATGGCGCGTCCGACGACGATCATGGTCCACGGCGCCTTCTGCGGCGGCTGGGCGTTCGACGCCTTCCGCGCGCCGTTCGAGGCGGCCGGCCATGCGGTCCTGGCCCCCAGCCTCAAGGGCCACGCGCCGGGCCAGCCGGTGGCCGGCCTGTCCATGGCCGACTACGCCGAGGACGTCGCCCGGCTGATCCGCGCCCAGGAGGCGCCGCCGGTGCTGATCGGCCATTCCCTTGGCGGGCTGGTGGCCCAGATGGCGGCCGCGCGCGCGCCGGTGCGGGCCCTGGTCCTGCTGGCGCCCTCCGCGCCCTGGGGCGTCGCCGGCGGCAGCCTGGAGGAGGCGATCTCGGCCGTCAGCCTCTATGCGCTCGGGCCGTTCTGGATGCAGGCGATCGACCCCGACTACGCTTCGGCCCGCCACTACAGCCTGGACCGGATGGACAAGGCCGCGCGCAAGGCGGTGTTCGACCGCATGACGCCGGAGAGCGGCCGGGCGTTGTGGGAGACGCTGAACTGGTGGCTGGACCCGTTCCTGACCACCCAGGTGGCGCCCGGCCGCGTCCGCGCGCCGGTGCTGGCCCTGGTCGGCGACCGCGACCTGATCCACCCGCCAGCGACGGTGCGCCAGACCGCCGACCGCCTGGGCGGCGAGACGCGCGTGCTGCCGGGCATGAGCCACTGGCTGCTGTCGGAGCCCGGTTGGGAGACGGTGGCGCGCGGCTGCCTGGACTGGCTGGCGGGCGCGGAACGGGTCAGCGCCGCCTAAACCAGGCTCGGATCAAGGCCGCGTCAGATTTCGACGTCGCGGACCTGTTCGGCCAGGATGGTCAGGCCGAGCGGGCTGACGTCGGCGAAGCCGCCCTGCAGCTCGAAGCGATGCAGGCGGTCGCCGTCGTGCACGGTGACGAAGCCCTCGCGCAGCGCGGTCATGAACGGCGCGTGGCCCGCCAGGACCCCGAAGTCGCCTTCGGAGCCCGGCGCGTCGACCTGGTCGACATCGCCCGCGAAGACCTCGCGCTCGGGCGAGACCAGGGAGAAGTGGAGCTTCTCGGCCAAGGGATCAGGCCTCCGCCGCGAGCTTCTCGGCCTTGGCCACCGCGTCCTCGATGGTGCCGACGTTGAAGAAGGCCTGCTCGGGCAGGTGGTCGTACTCGCCGTCGCACACCGCCTTGAACGAGCGGATGGTGTCTTCCAGGCTGACGAACACGCCGGGGGTGTTGGTGAAGGCCTCGGCGACGTGGAACGGCTGGGACAGGAAGCGCTGGAGCTTGCGCGCGCGGGCGACGACCAGCTTGTCCTCTTCCGACAGCTCGTCCATCCCGAGGATGGCGATGATGTCCTTCAGCGCCTTGTACTGCTGCAGGATCTCCTGCACGCGGCGGGCGACCTGGTAGTGCTCGTCGCCGATGACCAGCGGGTCGAGAATCCGCGAGGTGGAGTCCAGCGGGTCGATGGCCGGGAAGATGCCCTGGGCGGCGATGTCGCGGCTGAGCACCGTGGTCGCGTCCAAGTGGGCGAACGAGGTGGCCGGCGCCGGGTCGGTCAGGTCGTCGGCGGGAACGTAGATGGCCTGGACCGAGGTGATCGAACCCTTGTTGGTCGAGGTGATCCGCTCCTGCAGGTTGCCCATCTCGGTGGCCAGCGTCGGCTGATAGCCCACCGCCGAGGGAATCCGGCCCAGGAGCGCGGACACTTCCGAGCCGGCCTGGGTGAAGCGGAAGATGTTGTCGATGAACAGGAGGACGTCCTTGCCTTCCTGGTCGCGGAAATACTCGGCCTGGGCGAGGCCGGTCAGGGCGACGCGGGCGCGCGCGCCCGGCGGCTCGTTCATCTGGCCGTAGACCAGGGTGCAGCGCGAGCCTTCGGTCGAGCCGTTGTTGGCGTGCGGGTCGACGTTGACCTTCGACTCGATCATCTCGTGATAGAGGTCGTTGCCCTCACGGGTCCGCTCGCCGACGCCCGCCAGCACCGAATAGCCACCGTAGGCCTTGGCGATGTTGTTGATCAGCTCCTGCATGGTCACGGTCTTGCCCACGCCGGCGCCGCCGAACAGGCCGATCTTGCCGCCCTTGGTGTAGGGGCAGAGCAGGTCCACGACCTTGATGCCGGTGACCAGGATCTCGGCCTGGGTCGACTGCTCGGCGAAGGACGGGGCCTCGCGGTGGATGCCCGAGCTGTAGGGGCTGTTGATCGGGCCGGCTTCGTCCACCGGCTCGCCGATCACGTTCATGATCCGGCCGAGGGTCGCCGGGCCGACCGGCACGGTGATCGGGCCGCCCGTGTCGACCACCGCCTGGCCGCGGGTCAGGCCTTCGGTGGTGTCCATGGCGATGGTGCGCACCACGTTCTCGCCGAGGTGCTGGGCGACTTCCAGCACCAGACGGAAGGGCTCGCCCGTCCGCTGGTCGGTGTTGGTGGTCTCGAGCGCGCTCAGGATGGCCGGCAGGTGGCCCTCGAACTCGACGTCGACGACGGCGCCGATGACCTGGGCGACGCGGCCGGTGGCGACCGGAGCGGCGGCGGGCTTCTTCTTTGCGGTGCTGGTGGTTGCCATCGGAAAGGCTCTTTCGTCAGAGGGCTTCGGCGCCGGAGATGATCTCGATCAGCTCCTTGGTGATCTGCGCCTGGCGGGTTCGGTTCATCTTAATGGTGTAGGCCGTGATCATATCGCCCGCGTTGCGCGTGGCGTTGTCCATGGCGGCCATCTGGGCGGCGAAGAAGCCGGCCTGGTTCTCCAGGAGGGCGGAGAGCACCTGCACGGTGATGTTCCGCGGCAGGAGGGTCTCCAGGATGGTCTCCTCATCCGGCTCGTAGTCGTAGATCGCCCCGCGCAGGTCGATCGGCGCCGCGCCCTGGGCCACTTCGGCCGGGATCAGCTGCTTGGCGGTCGGGATCTGCTGAACCACCGACTTGAAGCGGCTGTAGAACAGGGTGACCACGTCGATCTCGCCGGCCTCGAACAGTTCGAGCACCTTGCCGCCGATCTCCTGGGCCGTGGCCAGGGACGGGTTGGCGCCCGCCTCGAACGACAGCACGATCTTGTCGTCGAACCCGCGGCGCAGCTGGTCGCGCGCCTTCTTGCCGACGGTGATCAGCTTGACGTCCTTGCCCTGCGCGATCAGCGAGGCGATGCGCTCGCGCGCGGCGCGCACGATCGACGAGTTGAAACCGCCGGCGAGGCCGCGGTCCGAGGTCGCCACCACGATCAGGTGCCGGCGGTCCTGGCCGGTCCCGACCAGGAGCCTGGGCGCGCCCGGACCGTTGACCCCGGCCGCCAGGTTGGCGATCACCGAGGCCATCCGCGTGGCGTAGGGCCGCGCGTTCTGGGCCGCTTCCTGCGAACGGCGAAGCTTAGCCGCCGCAACCATCTGCATCGCCTTGGTGATCTTCTGCGTGGCTTTCACGCTGGCGATCTGGTTGCGCATCTCCTTGAGGCTGGCCATCTAGGCGCTCCTGCTCCTCAAGG
>JARLIQ010000138.1 GCA_031291645.1 Caulobacteraceae bacterium
CGGCGGAGGCGGAGGCGGCGGCGGCGGAGGCGGTGGCGGTGGCGGCGGCGGCGGTGGCGGCGGCGGCTCGCCGAGCGAGCTACGCCGAATCCTTCGATGTGCTGTTGCTAACGATCGACGCCGAGCTGGACCGCTCGGCTCGCTCGTAGCCTTCGGTCTCGCATCGCCGAGCGGTCCATTTCCATGATCCAGACCCAACAGCCCTCTACCCTGATCGACCTGTTCGGATGCGCCGAAATCAAGGCCATCTCGCTATGGCAACCGTGGGCGTCGCTCGTCGCCGCCCACGTTAAGCGCCATGAGACCAGGCACTGGCCGACAACCTATCGCGGCCCCATCGCGATCCACGCCGCCAAGCGCCTGGACGTCGCGGGTGCGCCCGAGGACCTCTGCATAGCCGCCCTCGGCCGCGACTGGCGTCACACAGTCCCGCTGGGGGCTGTCGTGGCCGTCGGCGTGCTGACGCGCTGCAGGGACGCCAGGGCCGTCCTCTGCGGCGTCACCGAGGCCGACCGCGCCGCGGGCAACTTCGCCCCGGGTCGCTTCGCCTGGGCGATCGAGCGCGTGCGCGCGCTCGATCGCCCTCCTCGGTCGCCAGGGCCTGTTCAACTGGGCCCCGCCGGCGGATATCGAGGAACGCCTCGGCCGCCCCGTCGACCACGCCGCCGCATGCCGCCTGATCGGGTGGGCGTGATGGGCATGGTCAACCAGCTGTACCTCCCGGCCATGCCGCCGCTCCTGGACGATATCGAGGACGACGAGCAGGGTGCCCAGGGCCGCGCCTGCCCACGCTGCTGCGGCCAGGGCGTCGAGCCCGACGGTTGGGACTGCGAGTACTGCGGCGGCGACGGGAGGGTGGGATTGTGATGGCTGAGCGGCCCGCGATACGCCCCATAGCCGATCTCGCGATCGCCGCCGTCGGCCCCTCGACCGAGGCGCGGATCGCCCTGGCCTTCGCCACACGCGCCCTGATCACGGCCAAGGAGGCGGCCAGCATCCTGGGGATTGACGTCAAGACGCTACGCGCCCTCACTGACGGCCTCGCCTTGCGCGCCCTGGTCGTGGGCAAGGTGAGGCGGTATGCCGAAGCCGACATCCGCCGGTATCTGATCGAAGGGCCCGACGCGGAATGTCCGTCTACAAGCCGGCCAAGAGCCGCCTCTTCCAATATGACTTCATCTACAAGGGTCGTCGGTTTCACGGCTCGACTGGCCAGGAAACGCGACGCGCAGCAGAGGCGGTCGAACGCCGGATGCGCCTCGACGCCGCGGAAGGGCGGCTAGGCGAGGCCGCGCAGCTCACCCTCGACGAGGCTGTCGATCGCTATTGGCTGGAGCACGCCCAGCACCGCGGCGACGCGGCCGACACCGAACGGCGCCTCGAGCGGCTGCTGACCCTGATCCCCAAGACGACGCGCCTGGCCGATATCCGCACCGAGACGGTGTCGGCGGCGATCCAGAGGCGCCGAGCCCAGGCCTTCGTCAAGGCCAAGCCGCGCGTGGTGAAGGGCGCGCTGCGCGCGCCCAAGCCCTACCTGCCGAGCAACGCCACCGTGAACCGGGACGTGATCCAGACCCTGCGGCCGGTGCTGCACCGCGCGCGGGTGCATTGGGGCGCGCGCGGGTTGCCGGAGATCGCCTGGGGCGAACTGGCGCTGCCGGTCCCGCGCGAGACCGTGCGCGTCTATTCCACCGCCGAACAGGACGCTTGGCGCGAGGCCTGCGGACCCACAGCCGCCCTGGCCCTGCGCCTGATCCTGACCTACGGCCTTCGGTTCGGAGAGCTGTTCTTCCCGCTCGACGCCTTCCAGGCCGAGGGTCCACGGCTGGCCTGGATGAAGGGCCGCAAGCTGGACGTCCCCCACACCATCCCGCTGCTGGCGGCGGACGCCGGCCAGGTCGCCGCCCGCGTAGGGCGCGCGCGCAAGGCCCAGCTGGACCACATCTGGTACGTCGAGGTCGTGCGGCGAGACGGCGCCGGCGAGGACCAGGTGGAGTTGGAAGCGCTCAGCTATTACGCCCTCCAGGGACGCCTGAGGGCAGCCGCGACGCGGGCCGGCATCAACGGCGGCCGCGTGATCCACGGCGCCCGGCATCACGCCGGCACGACGATCCAGCGCGCCAGCGGCAACATGAAGACCACCCAACGCCTGCTCGGCCACCTCGACCCGAAATCAACCCAGCGCTACGTCCACGCCATGGACGACGACGTCCGCACGGCGTTGGAGGCGGTCGAGAAGTCCCGGAATAGTCCCGAACCGCCGAAACCCGACACCCCGGAACGCCAAGCAGGATAAGGGTTTCCGCAGATCGATCGTCGCTTTCCTAAAGCGAAGGTCGGGGGTTCGAGTCCCTCCCGGGCCGCCACTTCGGTGCAGAAGTGGGCACTTCGCCTACGCTGGGCTTTCCGCCCCCGACGGCGACGGGGGTGTGCAGTAGGCGCCCCTTCGATCCCGTGATTCGCACCTCGCCCTCGGCGACCTCGGCGAAGCGGCCGACCATGGCCGGAGCAAGGGTCTGGTCGGCCGGACACGTAAGCGCGGCCTCCGCCCGGTCGGCTTCGGCCTAGGAGCGATCCTTGAGCGCCTGGAGGCCCGATGGAGACGTCGTGCTCAGCCTGCCTGGCGGTCGAGACCCGCAGGTAGAGGGGGCGCGCAGCGGAAGCGTCATGACGGGGCTCTCGAAGCGTCGGGTCAGGCCCGAACGACGCAGACACGATATCGCCTAGCCGGACAGAGAAAAGGTCAAATTACTCTACTTTTGCGGGAATTGACGGCGGAGACAGATCAAGGCCCCGAGGTGGCTAAGCCGAGACGCAGAGGCTGCCGTTCGAGCTACCCGGGGACCAAACTCACGATTGAGATCACCGAGATTACCCCAGTGATGAAACGTCAACTCTCGACCGAGGCCGTGGAAAAACGCGCCAGTCGGGGTGTTGTCGTCGCACGGGGCGGGCCGATCGCGAGTCAGGCGGTGAGCGTGTCGCGCAGACGCTGCGCGGCCGATCGGCGCGATCAGGCCCTGATGGCCTCCATAAGCGGGCCGACGCCGAAGATCTTGATCATCCGCTTGATGTTGTAGGCCAG
>JARLIQ010000023.1 GCA_031291645.1 Caulobacteraceae bacterium
CCGTCTTCACCCGGCCGACAACCGCAAGGCCCTGTGGGTCTCGACCGGCACCGTCAAGGGCATCGTCGGCATGCCCGAGCCGGACGGAACCGATCTCGTCGCGGAGCTGGTGGATTTCGCGACCCAGGAGCGGTTCGTCTACCGGCACAAGTGGCGCGTGGGCGACGTGCTGATGTGGGACAACCGCTGCACCCTGCACACGGGCACCCTGTTCGACGACACCAGATACATCCGCGAAATGCACCGGCTCTGGGTCAGGGGCGACCGCCCCCTCGGCGTCGACGGACGCCCCGTGCCGCCCCGCTGACCCGACCGGCGCCCCTCCGACTCCACGGCCACGCTAGAAAACGTCCGCGTTCGGCGTTAGCGTCGCCATGTCCCCGGCCTTCGCCGGCTGTCCAGGATGCGCGCTGGTGCTGAAACGGACGTTGATCGCACTGGCGGCGCTCGCCGCGTTGGGGGTCGTCGCCTTCGGGGCGCTGGCATGGCGCGCGCCCATCGCCCCCATCACGCCCCCCGCCGCGAGCAGCTTCGCGCCGGCGCTGGTCGCCCAGGGCGAGACCCTCGCCGCCGCAGGCAATTGCGCCACCTGCCACACCCGGCGGGACGGCGCGCCGTTCGCGGGCGGCCTGGCGATGCAGACCAGCTTTGGAACCATCTATTCGACGAACATCACCCCCGACCCCGAGACGGGCATAGGCGCCTGGTCCGAGGACGCCTTCCGCCGCGCCCTGCACGAGGGCGTCGCGCGCGACGGCGGCCACCTCTTCCCCGCCTTCCCCTATGACCATTTCACCAAGCTGTCGGACACCGACGTCCACGCCCTCTACGCCTACCTGATGACCCGCCCGCCGGTGCATGCGCCCGCCAAGGCCTCCAAACTGCCCTTCCCGCTCAACCTGCGGGCCCTGCAGGCGGGATGGAAGCTGCTGTTCTTCCGGCCGGGCCGGTTCCAGCCCTCGCCAGCACACGACCAACAGTGGAACCGCGGCGCCTACCTGGCCGAGGCGCTGGGCCATTGCGGCGCCTGCCACACGCCGCGCAACGCCCTGGGGGCGGAGAAGCGCAACCAGGCCTATGCCGGGGCGCCGATCGACAACTGGACCGCCCCGCCGCTGACCGCGGCCAACCCTTCGCCAGCGCCCTGGACCACGCCGGAACTGCTCGCCTACCTGGGCTCGGGGGTCAGCCCGCTGCACGGCGTGGCGGCCGGGCCGATGGCGCCGGTGGTCCATGCCGGCCTGGCCAAGCTGCCCGAGGCCGACCTTCGAGCGGTCGTCGCCTATATCGAGACCGTGGGCGGCGGCGACGCCCGCGCGGCGGCCACGGCGCCGGCGGTCTCCCGCGCGCTCGCGGCCGACCGGCTGGGGCTGGGCGCGACCTACGACGCCGACGCGCGGCTCTATACGGCTGCCTGCGCCTCCTGCCACTACAACGCCGGCGCCGCGCCGAACGCCGCCCGGCCGGACCTGGCGCTCAACAGCGCGGTCAGCCTGCCCGACCCCACCAACCTGATCCGTGTCACCCTCTATGGGGTCGGGGCGAACGAGGGCGCGCCGGGGATCGTCATGCCGGGCTTCGGCGCCGGTTTTAGCGACGCCGACGTCGCCCGCATCGCCGCCTACCTGCGCCGGACCCGCACCAGCCTGCCGCCCTGGAGCAATCTGGAGCAGAAGGTCGCCGCGATACGGGCCCAGGGCCGAGGGGAGTGACCTGCCGATGATCAGCCTTCGGATCAATGGACGCAGTGTCGCCGTGGACGCCGACGAGGACACCCCGCTGCTGTGGGTCGTGCGGGACGAGATCGGCCTGACCGGAACCAAGTTCGGCTGCGGCATCGGCATGTGCGGCGCCTGCACCGTCCATGTCGGCGGGCGCGCCACCCGCTCGTGCATCACGCCCCTGGGCGCCGTGGCCGGCGCCGACGTCACCACTATCGAGGGCCTGGACCCGGCCGGCCAGCATCCGGTGCAGAAGGCCTGGATCAGCCTGCAGGTCCCCCAGTGCGGCTACTGCCAGTCCGGCCAGATCATGCAGGCGGCGGCCCTGCTCAAGGACTTCCCGGACCCCAGCGATCAGGACATCGACGCGGTGATGACGGGCAACCTGTGCCGCTGCATGACCTATGTCCGGATACGCGCGGCGATCAAACAGGCCGCCGCCGAGCTCAAGGGAGCCGCCGGTCGTGAGTAGGTTGCAGCGCGCGATCGAGACCGGCGCCCACCCGCTTTCGCGGCGCAACTTCCTGGTGGTGGCGGCCAGCGGCGGGGCGGCCTTCGGCTTCGCCGCCCTGGGCCTGGCGGCGATCGACCCGGCCAAGCCGGGCGCGCCCGCCACGCCGGCCGCCGGACCGCTGTTCGAGCCCACCATCTGGTTCGAGATCGACGCGGTGGGCCTCGTCACGGTCAACATCATCCGCGCCGAGATGGGCCAGCACGTGGGCACCGCCCTCGCCCGCATCCTGGCCGACGAACTGGAGGCCGATTGGAGCCAGGTCCGGATCGTCCACGTCGACACCGACGCCAAGTGGGGCCTGATGGTGACCGGCGGCAGCTGGTCGGTCTGGCAGACCTTCCCGATCTTCAGCCGCGCCGGCGCCGCCGGCCGCCTGGCCCTGATCGAGGCCGGCGCGAAGCTGATGGGCGTCACGCCATCGGCCTGCATCGCGCGCGACGGCAAGGTCATCTCGGGCGGACGTTCGATCAGCTTCGCCGAGATCGTCCGGAGGGGCGACCTCAGCCGCCGCTATACGCCGGACGAGATGGACAAGCTGCCGATCAAGCCGGTCAACGAACGCAGGCTGATCGGCCGCCCGACGCCCGCGATCGACATTCCCGCCAAGACCAACGGCTCGGCGGTCTACGGGATCGACGCCAAGGTCGCGGGCATGGTCTACGCCCGGCCCAAGCTGCCGCCCACGCGCTATGGCGCGAAGGTCGCCTCGATCGACGACGGCGCGGCCAAGGGCGTGAAGGGCTATCTCCGCAGCATCGCCCTCGACGATCCGTCGCAGACCGTCCCCGGCTGGGTGATGGTGATCGCCGAAACCTATCCCGCCGCGGTGCGGGCCGCCGACTTGGTCAAGGTCGAGTGGAGCGGCGGCGACGGGGCCAAGGTCTCGGAAAAGGATATCCAGGACCACGCCGCCAGCCTGATCGCGGACGCCGGCGCCGGCAGCCTTCTCGACACTGGCGGCGGCGGCGACGTCGACGCCGCCTTCCGCTCGGCCAGATCGACCATCGAGGCGACCTACACCACCGCCAGCGCGCTTCACTTCCAGCTCGAGCCGGTCAACGCCCTGGCCTTCGAGAAGGACGGCGTGTTCGAGATCCACACCGGCAACCAGTGGCAGAGCCTGATCCTGCCGACCCTGGCCACGGCCCTGGACCGGCCGGTGACCAGCATCGTGATGCGGACCTATCTGATCGGCGGAGGGTTCGGCCGCCGGCTGAACGGGGACTACGCCGTCCCGGCGGCGCTCGCGGCCAAGGCGCTGGGCCGTCCGGTGAAGATGATCCTGACCCGCGCCGACGATGCGCGCTTCGATTCCTTCCGCTCGCCGTCCGTGCAGAAGCTGCGCATGGCGCTCGGCGACAATGGCAGGGTGCTGGCGATGGACCATGCGGCCGCCGCCGGCTGGCCGACCCAGGTGATGGCCCCGGCCTTCATGCCCAAGGGCGCGAACGGCCGGCCCTACGACCCCTTTGCGATCGCCGGCGCAGACCATTGGTACGAGGTCGGCGCCCAGCGGGTGCGCGCGATCTCCAACGATCTGGCCAACAGCAGCTTCCGCCCGGGCTGGCTGCGCTCGGTGGGGCCCGGCTGGACCAACTGGGCGGTCGAGAGCTTCATCGACGAGGCGGCCCATGCGACCGGCGCCGACCCGGTGGCCTTCCGCGTCGCTCACCTGACCGGCAAGGGCCGCGACGCCGGCGGCCCGCCGAGCGCGGTCGGCGGGGCGCTTCGCCAGGCGGCGGTGGTCAAGCGCGCCGCGGCGCGCGCGGGGTGGGGCCAGCCCCTGCCGCGTGGCGTCGGCCGCGGCGTCGCCACCAGCTTCGGCCAGGAACGGGACATGCCGACCTGGGTCGCCTGCGTCGCCCAGGTGCGCGTCGACCGGTCCAGCGGCGAGGTCGCGGTCGAGAAACTGACCCTGGTGGTCGACGCCGGCACGATCGTCGACCCGGACGGCGCGCGCGCCCAGGTCGAGGGCGCGGCGATGTGGGGGCTGAGCCTGGCGCTCCACGAAGGGACCGAGTTCGCCAACGGCCAGGTCCGCGACACCAACCTCGACACCTACACGCCGCTGCGGATCGCCGACACGCCGGAGATCGACATCGAATTCGTCGACAGCGCCGAGCCGCCGGTCGGCCTGGGCGAACCGGCGACGACGGTCGTCGCGCCGGCGATCGGCAACGCCATCTTCGCGGCGGCGAACGTGCGCCTGCGCCACATCCCGATCCGCCCCGACGACGTGCGCACGGCGCTGTCCGCGACGAGCTGATCGTCCTCGGACGAGCCGGGCGCGCCCAAGATCAACCCTGACCTCCGCGAGGGCTTCACGCCCGTGCGCCGCCTCCCAATTCTGCTGTCGGCCGCCGATTTCCCCGCGCTTGCGCCCGCAGAACTGGAGCGCATTATGCGTAGATGAAATCGGGGAGGTAAGAGATGGAAAAGATGAGCGCCTGGGCGCCGCGCATACTCAGCCTGTTGCGCATCGTGACCGCGCTATTGTTCATCGAACACGGCGCGATGAAGATGTTCCATTTCCCTGCGGCTCAACCTGGCGTTCCTGCGCACCTGCCGCCGCTTTTTCTGGCCGCCGCCGCACTGGAACTGGGCGGAGGCGCGTTGGTGCTGCTCGGCCTGCTCACGCGCCCGGTGGCCTTCCTGCTGTCCGGCGAAATGGCGGTGGGCTATTTCCTCGTCCATTTCCCGAACAGCCCCTGGCCCGCGGTCAATCAGGGCGACGCGGCGGTCCTGTTCTGCTGGGTGTTCTTCTACCTGGCCTTCGCCGGGGCGGGCCCGTGGAGCCTGGAC
>JARLIQ010000139.1 GCA_031291645.1 Caulobacteraceae bacterium
ATCGCATTGGCACCGAGTGCCGTGCGCTTGAGACCTTCATGGATGATCGCCTGCGTGAGGACGACCGCGGTCGTGGTGCCGTCGCCGGCCTTGTCGTTGGTCTTGGAGGCGACTTCACGTATCAGCTGGGCGCCGAGGTTCTCGAACTTGTCGGTGAGTTCGATTTCCTTGGCGACGGTCACGCCGTCCTTGGTCGAGCGCGGCGCGCCGAAGGACTTTTCGATGACCACGTTGCGGCCCTTGGGGCCAAGGGTGACCTTGACCGCGTTGGCCAGGATGTTGACGCCCCGCAGCATGCGGTCGCGCGCGTCGGAGGCGAAATAGACGTCTTTGGCAGCCATGTTCCTGCTCTTTCGAAAATGAGGTTGTAGGGGCTAGGCCGGGCTTACTTTTCGAGGACGCCCAGGATGTCGCTCTCCTTCATGATCAGGAGATCTTCGCCATCGAGCTTCACTTCAGTTCCCGACCACTTGCCGAACAGGATCCGGTCGCCCTTCTTGACGTCGAGGGGTTGGATCTTGCCGGAGTCGTCACGCGCGCCGGGGCCGACGGCGACGACTTCGCCTTCTTGCGGCTTTTCCTTGGCGGTGTCGGGGATGATGATGCCGCCCTTGGTCTTTGCTTCTTCCTCGACGCGCTTGATCAGGACGCGATCGCCAAGAGGACGAAAGGCCATATTGTCTCTCCCTAAGGGATTGCGGGTTCAAAAATAGATCGCGAGACCCGGACTGCGCGGCCGTTAGCAGCCGCAGCCACTGAGTGCTAACGCGAAGCCGAAGTATGGCGGCCACCCCTCGGAGTCAAGGGGCCGGCCGCGAACAACGGGCGCTTCAGCGCTCGGCCTTGACCTCGGTCAGCACCGTATGGTCGCCGCGGACGGCCAGGCTCGCCACCAGCACGCCGCAGGGCGAGCCGGTCAGGTCGGTCCTCAGCGGCAGGGCGACCTGGAAGGCGGGCCAGTCGAACAGGCCGTCGCCGCCGACCGAACAGCCCCGCGGCGTGGCCGCGTCGATCATCGCCTGGTCTCCGGCCGAGCGGCGCAGGATCTTGATCTGGGCCCAGCGCTCGCCGGTCAGGCGGAACAGCCGCTGGTCCGGCGTCTCCCCGACGTTATGCAGGGTCAGGCCCATGTAGACCTCGTCCTCGCGCCGGATCAGGACCGGCCGCGGCGGCGGGGTGGCCGCCCAGCGGCCGTCGAGGCCCGGCGCGTCGTTGACCCACAGGCCGAGCCGCAGGGTCGCCGGCTGTTCGAGGTAGAGCAGCACCGGAAAGCCGCGGTCCTTGCGCCCGTGCCGGTCGGCCCAGTGGGTGGCGTAGAAGGCGTAGTACCAGGGCCGCCCGTCGAGCACGGCCAGCGGCGTGAAGTCCACCACCCGGCAGCGGTGGTTGATCGGCACGATGTTCGGCATGCACACCCGCGGCGCCTGCAGCAGCGGCTGACCTGGATTGGCGTGCGGCCAGTTGGCCAGCGCCGGTCCGGCGGGCAGGACGACGCCGAGCGCGCCGACCAGCGCCGCAAGCGCCGCCCATCGCCTGGCCAAGCCGGTGATCCGCATGCGTCCTCTTGAGCCTCGCGCCTGGTCGCCTCGCGCCCCTTGCCAGGCGGGCGTGGCGCAGGCTCACTCGACCGCCGCAAAGCCGCTGTCAAGGAGGTCCGCTCATGCTTGACCACATCAGCCTCGCCATCGCCGACCTGGCCCGTTCCAGGGCCTTCTACGACGCGGCGTTCGCCCCCCTCGGCATCGGGGTCGAGATGTCGGTCTCGGCCGAGGAGAGCGGCGGCGCGGCCTTCGTCGGCTACGGCTCGGACGGCCGGCCCTACTTCTGGCTGGCCGAGGCGAGCCCGGCCAGCGGCCCTGTCCACGTCGCCTTCACCGCCGCCGACCGGGCCGGCGTGGACGCCTTCTACGCCGCCGCCATCGCGGCCGGCGGCCGGGACAACGGCGGCCCGGGGCTCAGGCCCCACTACCATCCCAACTACTACGGCGCCTTCGTGCTCGACCCGGACGGCCACAACATCGAGGCCGTCTGCCACGCGCCCGCCTGAACTGGGGCGGCCGGCTGACCAGCGGGAGGCGCAAAGGGCGGGGGCGGACGGCTGCGTCGGCGCATGAAAATGGGGGAGCGCCGGGCGCTCCCCCTATCTCGGCCGTGAGCTTGGCTCGGGCGCCTAGCGGATACCCGGCACGTGCAGGGCGGCTTCGCGCTCGACCTTCTGCTGGTAGACCAGGTCGCCGTACTTGCCGAACTCCATGCGCGCGATGGTGCGGGCGTGGACCTCGTCGGGACCGTCGGCCAGGCGCAGGGTGCGCTGGCTCGCGTAGGCCTTGGCCAGGCCGAAGTCGGTGGTGACCCCGGCGCCGCCGTGGGCCTGGATGGCGTCGTCGATGATCTTCAGGGCGATGGTTGGGGCGGCGACCTTGATCATGGCGATTTCGAGCCGCGCGGCCTTGTTGCCGGCCTTGTCCATCATGTCCGCCGCCTTCAGGCAGAGCAGGCGGCACATCTCGATGTTGATCCGCGCCTCGGCCACCCGCTGTTCCCAGACCGAGTGGTCGGAGATGTACTTGCCGAAGGCCTTCCGGCTGAGCAGGCGCCGGCACATCTTCTCCAGCGCCACCTCGGCCGCGCCGATGGTGCGCATGCAGTGGTGGATGCGGCCCGGGCCCAGGCGGCCCTGGGCGATCTCGAAGCCGCGGCCTTCGCCGAGCAGCAGGGCGTCCTCGATCGGCACCCGCACGTCCTTGAGCAGGACCTCGGCGTGGCCGTGCGGGGCGTCGTCATAGCCGAACACCGGCAGCATGCGCACCACCTCGACGCCGGGGGCGTCCAGCGGCACCAGCACCTGCGACTGCTGGGCGTGGCGCTCCTTGTCCGGGTTGGTCTTGCCCATGACGATGGCCACCTTGCAGCGCGGGTCGCCCACGCCCGAGGACCACCACTTGCGGCCGTTGATCACGTAGTCGTCGCCGTCGCGCTCGATCCGGGTCTCGATGTTGGTGGCGTCGGACGAGGCCACCGCCGGCTCGGTCATCAGGAAGGCCGACCGGATCTCGCCGTTCATCAGCGGGCGCAGCCACTTCTCCTTCTGCGCCAGCGTGCCGTAGCGCATCAGGACTTCCATGTTGCCGGTGTCGGGCGCCGAGCAGTTGAACACCTCCGAGGCGAAGCCGACCTTGCCCATCTGTTCGGCGATCAGGCTGTATTCCAGGTTGGTCATCTGGTGGCCTTCGAACTCGAAGGTGTCGTCGACGTGGGTCTGGCCGGAATGCGGCGGCATGAAGAAGTTCCACAGGCCGGCGGCCTTGGCCTTGACCTTCAGCTCCTCGACCACCTGGACGACCTTCCAGCGCTCGGCGCCGAGCACGTTCATCTCCGCCTCATAGGCGGGGATGGCCGGATAGATGTGCTCGTTCATGAACTCGACGACGCGGTTCAGCCAGCGCGTCTGGGTCGGCGAAATGTCGAAATCCATCGAAGGGCCCTTCCTTTTTTCAAACGGTTGTTTGAGGGCGTTTTCGCACGGGGCGGAAACGACGGCAAGCCGCTGTCGCCGCCGGTTGATGGCTGGCGGCCGGCGACGCTAACCTGGGTTGATGGACTCTGCGCCGATCATCCGGACCCTCTCGCCCGACGAGGCCCTGGCGGCGGCGGGGGCGCTGGGGGCGGTGTTGTTCGACTGCGTGGCCGGCGGCGCCTCGGTCAGCTTCATGGCCGACCTGACGTGCGAGCGGGCCGAGGGCTTCTGGCGCGACGCGGCGATCGCCGCGCGCAGCGACGGGCGGGCGATCATCATCGCCGAGCTGGCCGGCGAGATCGTCGGCGTGGTCCAGCTGGTCCCCGTCGCGATCGACAACCAGCCGCACCGGGCGGAGGTGGCCAAGATGCTGGTCCGCCGCGGCGCCCGGCGGGCCGGGGTCGGGGCGGCTCTGATGGCTGCGGTCGAGGTCGAGGCGCGCCGCATGGGCCGCTGGCTGCTGACGCTGGACACGGTCACGGGCGAAGCGGGAGAGCGCCTGTACCGGCGCATGGGCTGGACCCACGCGGGCGACATCCCCGACTACGCCCTCTTTCCGGACGGCCGGCTGTGCGGGACCAGCCTGTTCTACAAGCGGCTCAGGGCTTAGCCCGCCGGGCGCGGAAGAAGCCCTTGAGCAGGGCCGAGCTCTCCTCGGCCAGGACGCCGCCCTCGACCTCGGGCCGCCAGTGGCAGGTCGGCTGGGCGAAGAAGCGCGGGCCGTGGACCACCGCGCCGCCCTTGGCGTCCCCGGCCCCGTAGACCAGTCGGCCGATGCGGGCGTGGCTGATCGCCCCGGCGCACATGGCGCAGGGCTCCAGGGTGACGACCAGGGTCAGGCCGGTCAGTCGGTAGTTGCCCAGCCGCTCGGCGCCCGCGCGCAGGGCCAGGATCTCGGCGTGGGCGGTCGGGTCGCAGCGGGCGATCGGGGCGTTGTGCGCCCGGGCGAGCACCTCGCCGGTGGCGGGATCGACCAGGACGGCGCCGATCGGCGCCTCGCCCGCGTCGGCTGCGGCTTGCGCCTCTTCGAGCGCGATGCGCATGGTGCGAAGATCATGGTCGATCATGCTTTTGACCCAAACGCGGCGGCCCCTTCCGGTCAAGCCGCTCAGCAAGGCGACGGCGAGCGCGTCGCCAAGGCCCTGGCGCGCGCGGGGGTGGCTTCGCGCCGCGAGGTCGAGCGGCTGATCGCCGCCGGCCGCGTCCGGCTGAACGGGCGGGTGCTCGACACCCCGGCGGTGAAGGTCGCGCCCGGCGACATATTGACCGTCGACGGGGCGGTGGTCGGCGACGCCGAACCGGCGCGGGTCTGGCGCTACCACAAGCCCGCGGGCCTGGTGACCACCCACAAGGATCCCAAGGGCCGGCCGACGGTGTTCGAGCGCCTGCCGCCGGGCCTGCCCCGGGTGATCTCGGTCGGGCGGCTGGACCTGAATTCAGAGGGCCTTTTGCTGCTGACCAACGACGGCGCCCTGGCCCGGGCTCTGGAGCTGCCGGCCAACGGCGTCGTGCGCCGCTACCGCGCCCGCGCCCGCGGCCAGACCACCCAGGCCCGTCTCGACACGCTGAAGGACGGCCTGACCGTCGAGGGCGTCCGCTACGGGCCGATCGAAGCGATCCTAGACAAGGCCAAGGAGGGGCCCGCGGGCGCCAACCTGTGGATCACCGTCACCCTGAACGAGGGCAAGAACCGTGAGGTGCGCAAGGTGCTGGAGGCGATCGGCCTGACGGTCAACCGGCTGATCCGCCTGTCCTACGGTCCGTTCCAGCTGGGGACCCTGGCGGTGGGCGAGGCCGAGGAGGTGGGGCCGAGGGTCATCCGCGAGCAGCTCGGCCGCTACATCGAGGCCGGCGCTCTGCCCAAGGGCGACCGCGTGACCGCCCCCGTTAAGCCGGCCGAGGAGGCGCGCTCGGGACGTCGCGCGAACACGCCGCGCGCCAAGCCGCCCGAGGCCAAGAAGCCGAAGACCGAATACAAGCCCGGCTGGGCTAAGCCCAAGTCCAAGGCGCGGCCGGCGCCGGCCAAGGCCAAGCCCTCGCGCTCGGCGGCCAAGACCCAGGCCCGGCGCACGGACGCGCCGAAATCCGGAGGCAAGCCCAAGGCCTAAGCGCGCGCCGCGACGCCGTCGAACAGAAGGCCGATCTGCCGGTCCATCACGGTGATCATCGCCTGGGCGTTGGCGCCGTCCTGGGGCGCGAGGCGATAGTTCCACATGTAGGCGGCCAGCAGGGTGTCGATGAAGACGCCGAGGTCGGCGTCCGCCCGCACCTCGCCGCGCTCGACCCCGTTGCGCAGAACCTCGGCGAGCATGGTCTTCAGGCGGTGGTTGCGGCCCAGGGGGATGACGCTCTGGCCCTCTTCCCACAGGAACGAGGCGCCGATGTAGACCACGAACAGGCGCACCCGACGGGTCTCGAACCCATAATGTACGGCCATGATCGAGCGCAGCCGGTCCACCGTCGGGCCGCGCAGGTGTGGAGCGAGCTGCTCGAGTTCGGCATAGAGGGCTTCGAGCCGGTCCTGCATCACCTGGCTGAGCAGCTCGGCCTTGCCGCTGAACGAGGTGAAGACGCTGCCGACGGACACGGCGGCGCGTTGGGCGACCATGCGGATCGTGGTCGCCTCGTAACCCATTTCTTCGAACAAATCGCGCGCCGCCGCGAGCACGCGTTCGCGTGTCGCCGCCTTACGCGCCTGACGTGCGCCCAATACCCCAGCCCTCCGACCCGATTAAAGGCGCTCCCCTCAAAAGCGCCCGCGAGCAAATCGCTCGCGCCTGTTAATCCTCAGGCCGCCGCTTGGTAACCCGCCAAAAGGACGGTGATCTGGCTTCGCAGTCGTTCCTGCAACCTGACGACGTCCCACCCGTCAAAGATCGCGCGCCGGAAATTGGCGAGATAGGCGTCCAGGATCATTTCGCTGGTCAGCGGTATGTCGAGGTCGGACGAAAGCTCACCGCGCTCGACCCCTTGGGCCAGGACGGCGGAGAGCCGGTTCAGGATCACCCGCCAGGACCGCCGGTAGCGCGTTTCCTGGTCGAGGTTGCGGATCCAGGAAAAGCCGAGGGCCGCCTTGGTCAGCGGCAGGTGCTCGAGGTGCATGGCGTAGCCGTGGCTCAGCAGGCGCAGCAGGATGTCGGTCGGGGCGCCCTCGTTCCCGACCTCCGCCATCTCCTGGAACAGCGCCTCGCAGTCGGCGATGATCACCTCGTTGAACAGGTCCGCCTTGTCCGAGAAACTCGCGAACACCGCGCCGGTCGAAAGGTCGGCCTCCGCGGCGATGTCGCGAATGGTGGCGGCCTCGTAGCCGCGCGTGGTGAACAGTCGACGCGCCGCGCCCAGGAGGCGCTGACGCGTACGCATCTTGGCCAGGGCCCTGCGGGTCATGCCGGCCGCCTGGTCGGGCACGGGTTGGATCGGCTGGTGTTTCATAGTCTCAGATCAGGACCTCAGCGGACCGCGCACGGGTGAACGCCGGCGGCGACAATGAACAAGTTCAGCGGAATGGCTGGGCGATGCATGGCCGTTGCTCGTGATAGGACAAATCCGTCAAGAGACCATTGCGACAGGGCGTCACACGACGAGGAATGTCTGTCTGAGCACGATTCAGGCGAAGATCGCCGCCAATCTCGGCGCCACCTTTTTGGGTGAACGTGTTCAAATTTAGGAATGGGCGTCGATTTCGCAAGACGGATGGTCCGAAGGGCCGTCCGGCGGGCGGCGGAGGCCCAGTGGCGCGGCGGTCGGGGCGGGGCTAAGCTTGGTCCATGCGCGACATCTTCGACATCCTGATCCCGATCGCCCTGCTGGCGGTGGTCACCGCCCTGGGCTTTGGAATCTACGCCCTGTTCCGCGGCGGCGATTTCGGGCGCTCTTATTCCAACAAGCTGATGCGGCTTCGGGTGGTGCTGCAATTTGTCGCCATCATCATCCTGGTGCTGGCCTATTTCTGGCGGCGGAAGATCTGAGCGTGGTCACGCTGAACCGCATCTACACCCGCACGGGCGACGCCGGCTCGACCCGGCTGGCCAGCGGCGCGCCGGTGTCCAAGGCCGACCCCCGCGTCGAGGCCTATGGCGCGGTCGACGAGACCAACGCCTGCCTTGGCCTGGTGCGGCTGCATACCGCGCAGGACGCCGTGCTCGACCCCATGCTTGGGCGGATCCAGCACGACCTGTTCGACCTCGGGGCGGACCTGGCCACGCCCGGCCGGTCGGCCGACGCCCTGCGCATCATCGACGGCCAGGTGGAGCGGCTGGAGCGGGAGATCGACCAGCTCAACGCCGAACTGGACCCGCTGTCCTCCTTCGTCCTGCCGGGCGGCTCGCCCACGGCCGCCGCCCTGCACCTGGCGCGCACGGTCTGCCGCCGGGCCGAGCGCGAGGCGGTGCGGCTGGCCGCGCTCGACGGCGAGGCGGTGAGCGCGCCGGCGCTGAAATACCTCAACCGGCTGTCGGATCTTCTGTTCGTCGCCGCGCGTTGGGCCAACGACAAGGGCCGGTCGGACGTGCTGTGGGCGCCGGGCGCGACGCGCTGAGCCTTCAGGGTTTGGGCTGAGCCTTCAAGGCTTGCGGCGCCTTCGGTTTCGCGGCGGCGGGAGCGGGCGCCTTGGCCTCGCCCGGCATGCGGTGGGTGAAGCTCCAGATCGGCATCGGCACGGCGCAGACCCGGTCCTCGTCGTCCCACCAGTCGCCGTGCGCCTCGCACCGCTGTTTGGGCCAGACGTAGAAGTAGTGGTAGCCGAAGATCGCCGCGCAGGCGGCGACGAACAGGCCGAGAAAGGTCAGCTTGATCCGATCGATGGTAGCGTTCATGCGTGCGTCGCCAGGCGGCCCTACGATCAATTCAACCGGTCGCGTTGACAGGCCGGGGCTGCATTGTCAGTTTGCCGCGCTTTTCGCAAGCGGCGCCGATGATCGGGCGCCATTCGACACATTTCCATCGCTGAGGGCGACAATTCAATGAAGGTTCTGGTCCCGGTCAAACGGGTGATCGATTCCAACGTCAAGGCGCGGGTCAAGCCCGACCAGACGGGCGTGGATCTCGCCAACGTCAAGATGTCTATGAATCCGTTCTGCGAGATCGCCGTCGAAGAGGCGGTCCGGATGAAGGAGAAGGGCGTCGCCGACGAGATCGTCGCCGTGTCCATCGGCCCGGTCCAGGCCCAGGAGACGATCCGCACGGCCCTGGCCATGGGCGCCGACCGCGGCGTCCTGATCCAGACCGACACCGACGTCGAGCCGTTGGAAGTCGCCAAGCTCCTGAAGGCGGTGATCGAGCAGGAGGCCCCGGGCCTGGTCCTGATGGGCAAGCAGGCGATCGACGGCGACAACAACGCCGTCGGCCAGATGCTGGCGGCCCTGCTGGACTGGCCGCAGGCGACCTTCGCCTCCAAGGTCGAGGTCTCCGGCCAGACGGTGAAGGTCACGCGCGAGGTCGACGGCGGCCTGCAGACGCTGGAGCTGGACCTGCCGGCGGTGGTGACCGCCGACCTGCGCCTGAACGAGCCGCGCTACGCCTCCCTGCCCAACATCATGAAGGCCAAGAAGAAGCCGATCGACGTCAAGGCCCCGGCCGACTACGGCGTCGACGTCGCCGGCCATCTGAAGGTGCTGAAAGTGACCGAACCGCCCAAGCGCACCGCCGGGGTGAAGGTCGAAAACGCCGCCGAGCTGGTGGCCAAACTCAAGACTGAAGCGGGGGTGCTCTAATGGCCGTTCTCGTCATCGCCGATCACGACAACGCCTCGCTGAAGGACAGCACGCAGAAGACCGTCACCGCCGCCAAGGCGCTGTCGGGCGACGTGGACGTGCTGGTCGCCGGCCAGGGCGTGGACGCCGTCGCCGCCGAAGCCGCCAAGATCGAAGGCGTCCGCAAGGTGCTGGTCGCCGAGAGCGACGCCCTGGGCAAGCAGATCGCCGAGGCCGTCACCGCCGCGGTCCTGCCGCTGGCCGCGAACTATGACGCGATCCTCATCCCGGCCACCGCCTCGGGCAAGAACTACGCCCCGCGCATCGCCGCCAAGCTGGACGTGGCGCCGATCTCCGAGATCATCGAGGTCGTCTCGCCCGACACCTTCGTGCGCCCGATCTACGCCGGCAACGCCCTGGAGACGGTGCAGTCGTCCGACGCCAAGAAGGTGATCACCGTGCGCGCCACCGCCTTCAAGGCGGCTGGCGAAGGCGGCTCTGCGGCGATCGAAAAGGTCGACGCCGGCGCGGGCGCGCCCAAGACCCGCTTCGTCTCCGACGAGATCGTCAAGTCCGATCGGCCCGAACTGGCCGCCGCCAAGATCGTCGTCTCCGGCGGCCGCGCCATGGGCTCGGCCGAGGAGTTCCAGCGGGTGATCGAGCCCCTGGCCGACAAGCTGGGCGCCGCGGTCGGCGCCAGCCGCGCGGCGGTCGATGCGGGCTACGCCCCCAACGACTACCAGGTCGGCCAGACCGGCAAGGTTGTCGCCCCGCAGCTCTATGTGGCGATCGGCATCTCCGGCGCGATCCAGCACCTGGCCGGCATGAAGGACTCCAAGGTGATCGTGGCGATCAACAAGGACGCCGACGCGCCGATCTTCCAGGTCGCCGACTATGGCCTGGTGGCGGACTACAAGACCGCCGTGCCCGAACTGATGGACGCCCTGACCGCCGCCGGCAGATAGGCCGCGCGTCATTGTCGCCGAACGGGAAGGCCGCGCGGTTCACGCGCGGCCTTTTCGCTGCGATGCAGCAAAGTGCTTGGCGAGGCCCGAACGCGTGTTAGAAATCCTCCGCAAGAAGCGCGGCCCGGGCTCTCTCCGCAGCGCCGCGCAAGCGAAGGCTGACTGAATGGTGGACATTAGGACGGTCGGCGTCATCGGCGCCGGGCAGATGGGCACTGGTATTGCGCATGTCTGCGCCCTGGCCGGTTACGACGTACGGCTGAACGACCTGTCGCGCGAGCGGATCGACGCGGGCGTCGCGGTCATCGAGAAGAACATGTCGCGCCAGGTGGCGCGCGGCATCATCGACGATGCGGCGATGAAGGCGGCTCTGGGCCACATCAAGCCGGCGGAATCCCTGGCCGACATCGGCTCGACGGACCTGGCCATCGAGGCGGCGACCGAGGACGAGACGCTGAAGAAGGCGATCTTCAAGTCGCTGGAGCCGCACCTGACGGACCGCACCCTCCTGGCGTCCAACACCTCCTCGATCTCGATCACCCGGCTGGCGTCCAACACCGACCGGCCCGAGCGGTTCATCGGCCTGCACTTCATGAACCCGGCGCCGCTGATGAAGCTGGTGGAGATCATCCGCGGCATCGCCACCGACGTCGCGACCTACGAGACGGCGGTCAATTTCGCCAAGTCGCTGGGCAAGACCACCGCCAACGCCGAGGACTTCCCCGCCTTCATCGTCAACCGCATCCTGGTGCCGATGATCAACGAGGCGATCTACACCCTGTACGAGGGCGTCGGCACGGTCGAGGCGATCGACACCGCCATGCACCTGGGCGCCAACCATCCGATGGGCCCGCTGGAGCTGGGCGACTTCATCGGCCTGGACACGGTGCTGTCGATCATGAACGTGCTCCACGACGGCCTGGCCGATTCCAAGTACCGGCCGTGCCCGCTGCTGGTGAAGTACGTCGAGGCCGGCTGGCTGGGCCGCAAGGTCGGCCGCGGCTTCTATGACTACCGCGGGGAAAAGCCGGTCCCGACCCGCTGACGTCCGCGCCGGCCAGTCCCCGAAACGCGTCCCCGAAATTCGTCCTGGGGACGCCGGCGTCATTCCGTTCGACTTGACCGCCGCATCCGGCCGATAATCGAGTGATTCGGATTGGCGGTACGATGCGCAAGGTCACCGGGGCGCTCTTGGCCGGCGCCTACCTCTGCCTGGCCCTGACGACGGCGCTTCTCCTGTGGCGAGGCGGCGGCGGATGGGGCGCGGGCGTCGCGGCCCTGATCGGCGTCCTGGCCCTGTGCTTCTCCCTGCAGGCGAGTATCGCGCGGGCGGTCGAGTCCGGCGGCCTGCGCCGCGAACTGGACGCCCTGCGCGAAGCCCACCAGATCCTGGCCGACCAGATCGAGGCGATCAGCGACCACTTCGGCGACATGGCCGAGAGCGTCGAGCGCGACGCCCTGCGCCGCTCCGAGGCGCTGAGCGACGAGGTCCGCATGCTGGAGGCCCTGGTCCAGCGGATGAGCGACGGCCTGGACGCCCGCCTGGCCACCGCACGGCCCTACGCCGCGCCTTCGCACGCGCAGCACGCCGCCCTGCTGGAGACCGTGCGCGAAGCCCTAGCCGACAACCGCGTCGACCTCTACCTGCAGCCGGTGGTCAGCCTGCCCCAGCGGCGGACCGTCTTCTACGAGAGCTTCTCGCGCCTGCGCGACGCGACCGGGCGGATCATGATGCCGGCCGAGTACCTGACCGTGGCCGAGCCCGAGGGGCTGATCTCGGCGATCGACAACCTGCTGCTGTTCCGCTGCGTCCAGATCGTCCGGCGCCTCGCCAAGAGCGACCGCAAGGTGGGCATCTTCTGCAACATCTCCCTGGCCTCGCTGGGCGACGAGGTGTTCTTCCCGCAGTTCCTGGAGTTCCTGGCCGAGAACCGGGACCTCGCCGGCGCCCTGATCTTCGAGCTGGGCCAGCCGGCCTTCGCCCAGCGCGGCTCGATCGAGGCGCGCAACATGGCCAAGCTGGCCGACCTCGGCTTCCGCTTCTCGCTGGACAAGGTCACCAACCTCGACCTCGACTTCCAGGACCTGGCGCGGGCGGACGTGAAGTTCCTGAAGATCAGCGCCGAGGTGATGCTGAACCAGCTGCTGGAGGTCGACGGCCGCCTGGCGCTGAAGTCGCTGAAGGACATCGACGCCGCCGACTTCGCCAACCTGACCCGCCGCTACGGGGTCGAGGTGGTGGCCGAGAAGGTCGAGACCGAGCGCCAGGTGGTCGACATCCTCGAGCTCAACGTCGCCTACGGCCAGGGCAACCTGTTCGGCGAGCCGCGCGCCATCCGCGACGCGGTCCTGGCCGAGGCCGATCCGCCGGCTGAGTTCATCCGCGCCAGCCTGCGTCGCCGCGCCGCGCGCTGAGCCCGGCGCCTTCCGGCGGTTGACCCGGGGCGGCGCGCCCGCTACCCGCCGCGCATGACCGCGCCCAGATCCATCACCGGCCTCTCGGAAATCGCCGACGGCTACGACATCCTCCTGTGCGACGTGTGGGGCGTGATCCACAACGGCCGGGAGGCCTTCCCCGCCGCCTGCGAGGCGCTGCTGCGTTTCGGCGCCACCCGCGGCCCCGTGATCCTGATCTCCAACGCGCCCAAGCCCTCGCGCCACGTGCACGAGCAGCTCGCCACGCTGGGCGTGCCCAAGGCCGCCTGGTCGGCCTTCGTCTCGTCGGGCGACGCCACCCGCGCCCTGCTGGCCGAGCGGGCGCCGGGGCCGGCCTGGAAGATCGGGCCCGATCGCGACTGGCCCCTCTACGAGGGCCTGGACCTGGCCTTCGCGGGCCCCGAGGACGCGGCCTTCATCAGCTGCACCGGGCCGGTCGACGACGAGCGCGAGACGCCGGAGGACTATCGCGACCGGCTGGCGCTGTGCGCCAGGCGCGGGCTGGAGATGATCTGCGCCAATCCCGACAAGGTGGTCCAGCGCGGCGACCGGCTGGTCTATTGCGCCGGGGCCCTGGCCGACCTCTATGCGACGCTGGGCGGGCCGGTGCTGATGGCCGGCAAGCCCTACCGCCCGATCTACGACCTGGCGGTGGCGGAGGCCGAGACCATGCTCGGCCGCCCGGTCGACCGCAGGCGCATCCTCTGCATCGGCGACGGCGTGCCGACCGACGTGCGCGGGGCCATGGACCAGGGGCTGGACTGCCTGTTCATCGCCGGCGGCATCCATGGCGAGGAGGCGGTGGACGCCTCGGGCCGGATCGATCCCGTGCGCGCCGCGGCCCTGCTCGCCCGCGAAGGCGGCGCCGCGCGCTATGGCTTGGGCGCCCTGGCCTGGTAGGCGGCCTTCCGCAGCGGCGCCCGTGACAGGCGGCCGTTCTGGGCTAAAAGACGGAACCTTTTTTGTTGGAGGGCGGATGTCGGGCTTTTGTCTGGAAGACCTGAGCGTGGGCCAGAGCGCGCACCGCAGCCGCACCGTGAGCGAGGCCGACATCCAGGCCTTCGCCGAGGTCACCGGCGACCACAACCCGCTGCACCTGGACGAGGCCTACGCCCAGACCACCCCGTTCAAGGGCCGCATCGCCCACGGCATGCTCTCGGCCGGCTACATTTCCGCCGTGCTCGGCGTTGACCTGCCGGGGCCGGGCGCTATCTACCTCTCGCAGAGCCTGCGGTTTCGCCGCCCGGTCCGGATCGGCGACGTGGTCGACACGCAGGTGACGGTCTCGGCGATCGACACCGAAAAGGCGCGGGTGACCCTGCAGACGGTCTGCTCGGTCGCCGGCAAGCCGGTGGTCGACGGCGAGGCGGTGGTGATGGTTTCGCGGCGGAGCGCCTGATGAGCTTGACGGTCTATCACCACTGGCGGGGCCTGGCCGAGGCGGACAAGGGCGCGGCCCTGGCGCTGGGCAGTTTCGACGGCGTGCATCGCGGCCACCAGAAGGTCATCTGCGACGCGGCCGAGGCCGCCCGGCGGCTCGGCGCACCGCTGGGGATGATCAGCTTCGAGCCGCACCCGCGGATGCACTTTCGGCCCGACGCCCCGCCGTTCCGGCTGATGAACCCGCACCAGCTGGCGCGCACCCTCGACCAGATGGGCGTCGACCGGCTCTACCTCCTGCCGTTCGGCCTGGAGATGGCCGAGTTCACCGACCGCGACTTCGTGCGCGAGGTGCTGGTGGCGGGCCTGGGCGTGCGCCACGTCGCCGTCGGCTTCGACGTGACCTTCGGCAAGGGCCGCACGGGCGATCCGGAGCTGATGCGCCGCTACGGCGAGGAGTTCGGCTTCTCGGTCTCGGTGGCCGACGCGGCCGGCGACGAGGGGGCCAAGTTCTCCTCCACCGCCGCGCGCGAGGCCCTGCGCGAGGGCCGTCCCGACGAGGCCGCCGAGATCCTCGGCCGGCCGTTCGCCATCGAGGGCGTGGTGCAGAAGGGCCGCCAGCTCGGCCGCAAGCTGGGCTTTCCCACCGCCAACGTGCCGCTGGGCGACTATGTCACGCCCAAGTTCGGGGTCTACGCCACCCGCACGCGGCTGAAGGACGGGCGCCAGCGGGACGGGGTGGCCAACATCGGGGTCAATCCGACCACCGGCCTGGTCGACGCCCGGCTCGAGGTCTGGTTGTTCGACTTCGACGAGGACATCTATGGCGAGACCATCGAGACCGACCTGATCGCCTTCCTGCGGCCGGAGGTCACCTTCAAGGACGCGGCGGGCAATTTCGATGTGCCGGCCATGGTCGACCAGGTGCACGAGGACGCCCGCCAGGCCCGCGCCATCCTGGGGACCTGACCAATCAAGGCTCGCCCCGCGCGCGCGCCTCTGTTACATCGCCCGGATGACGAAGGTTCGGACAGGGACTCGAATTAACCGCCCGGCGTGACGCCGCCGGACGTAATTCCAGCGCGCGCCGGGTACTTCACCCCCACCCCTCGCTCATCCGAACCGATGCCGGACCCGATCATGGCCCCCGATTCCCCCGCCGACGCCGCTCCTGGCGAGGCCGCCGCCGAACCCGCCGCCCGCGATTACCGCGAGACGGTGTTCCTGCCCGACACCCCGTTTCCCATGCGGGCGGGCCTGCCCAAGAAGGAGCCGGAGATCCTGGCCGCCTGGGCGGACATCGACCTCTACGCCGCCGTGCGCAAGGCGCGCCGGGACGCGGGCGCGCCGCTCTACGTGCTGCACGACGGCCCGCCCTACGCCAACGGCGCGATCCACATCGGCCACGCGCTGAACAAGATCCTCAAGGACTTCGTCGTCCGCTCGCGCTTCCTGCTGGGCTTCGACGTCGACTACGTCCCGGGCTGGGACTGCCACGGCCTGCCGATCGAGTGGAAGATCGAGGAGGAGTTCCGCAGCCGTGGTCGGCGCAAGGACGAGGTTTCCAAGGCCGAGTTCCGCGCCCGCTGCCGCGAATACGCCGCCCAGTGGATCGACAAGCAGGGCGGGGAGTTCCGCCGCCTGGGCGTGCTCGGCGACTGGACCCGCCGCTATGCGACCATGGACTACGCCAGCGAGGCTGCGATCGTGGCCGAGTTCCACAAGTTCATCGCCTCGGGCCAGCTCTATCGCGGCTCCAAGCCGGTGATGTGGAGCCCGGTCGAGCGCACGGCCCTGGCTGACGCCGAGATCGAGTACCACGACCACACGAGCCCGACGATCTGGGTCAAGTTCAAGGTGACCGAGGGCTCCTCCGCGGCCGAGCCCGGCAGCGTGGTGATCTGGACCACCACCCCCTGGACCATCCCGGCCAACCGGGCGATCGCCTACAATCCGGACATCGCCTATTCGGTCTACCAGGTCGAGGCGATGGAACAGGACCTGGGCTTCGAGCCCTGGGCGCGGCCCGGCGAGCGGCTGATCGTCGCCGACCGGCTGGCCGAGGCGGTCCGCGCGGCGGCCAGGATCGCCAGTTGGGCGCGCGTCGAGGCGGTCGACCCGGCGGGCATGGTCTGCGAGCACCCGCTGGCCGGCCTCGACGAGGGCTACGGCTTCGCCGTGCCGCTGCTGGCCGGGGACCACGTGACCGACGACGCCGGGACCGGCTTCGTGCACACCGCCCCCGGCCACGGGGCGGACGACTACGCGGTCTGGCTGGCCCACGGACATCGGGAGATCCCCGAGACGGTGGACGAGAACGGCGCCTACTACGACCACGTGCCCCTGTTCGGCGGCCTGAAGGTGCTGGAGACCGAGGGCAAGAAGGCCGGCAAGTTCGGCGCCGCCAACGGCGCGGTGATGGAAAAGCTGATCGAGGCGGGGACCCTGCTGGCGCGCGGGCGGCTGGAGCATTCCTACCCGCACTCCTGGCGCTCCAAGGCGCCGGTGATCTTCCGCAACACGCCCCAGTGGTTCATCCGCATGGACACGCCGCTGGAGGACGACGTCCACCAGGGCAGGACCCTGCGCGAGACCGCCCTGGCGGCCATCGACGCCACCGCCTTTTATCCGGAGGCCGGGCGCAACCGCATCCGCTCGATGGTCGAGAGCCGGCCCGACTGGCTGATCAGCCGCCAGCGCGCCTGGGGCTCGCCGCTGGCCATGTTCGTCGACAAGACGACCGGCCAGCCGCTGCACGACGCCGAGGTCAATGGCCGCATCGTCAGCCTGATCGCCGAGGAGGGCGCCGACGCCTGGTTCACCCGGCCTTCCGGCGACTTCCTGGGCAATCATGACCCGGATCGCTACGAAAAGGTCGAGGACATCCTCGACGTCTGGTTCGATTCCGGCTCGACCCACGCCTTCACGCTGGAAAACCGGGCCGAGACCCGCTGGCCGGCCGACCTCTATCTCGAAGGCTCGGACCAGCACCGCGGCTGGTTCCAGTCCTCGCTGCTGGAAAGCGCCGCCACCCGCGGCCGCGCGCCCTACGACGCGGTGATGACCCACGGCTTCACGCTCGACGAGAAGGGCGAGAAGATGTCCAAGTCGGTCGGCAACAGCGTCGAGCCGCAGGACGTCACCCGCGAGAGCGGGGCCGAGATCCTGCGCCTGTGGACGGCGATGGTCGACTACGCCGAGGACCAGAGGATCGGCAAGACCATCCTGCAGACCACGATCGACGGCTATCGCAAGCTGCGCAACACCATCCGCTACCTGCTGGGCGGCCTGGCCGGGTTCGACGAGGCGGAGCGGGTCGAACTGGACGACATGCCGCCGCTCGAGCGGTTCATCCTGCACCGTCTCTGGGAACTCGACGGTCAGGTGCGCCGCGCCTACGAGACCTACCGGTTCCAGGACGTCTGGCGGCCGATCGCCGAGTTCTGCACCAACGACCTTTCGGCCCTCTATTTCGACATCCGCCGCGACGTCCTCTACTGCGACCGGCCGGACAGCCTGCGCCGGCGCGCGTGCCGCACGGTGATGGACCTGACCTTCGAGCGGCTGACGGCCTGGCTCTCGCCGCTCGCCGCCTTCACCACCGAGGAGGCCTGGACCACCCGCTTTCCGGACGCCGGCCCGAACGCCCTGCGGGTGATCCCCAAGACGCCGGACGCCTGGCGCAACGATGTCGAGGCCGCCCGCTGGGCCCGGGTCGAGACCGTGACCCGCGTGGTCACCGGCGCGCTCGAGGTCGAACGGCGCGAGAAACGCATCGGCGGGGCCCTGGAGGCCGCGCCGGTCGTGCACATCGCCGATCCCGAGGCCCTGGCCGCCTTCGATGGCCTGGACGCAGCGGAGGTGTTCCGCACCAGCCAGGCCAGGCTGGTCGCCGGCGAGGGCCCGACCGGGGCCTTCCGGCTGGACGAGGTCCGCGGGGTCGCGGTGGAGCCGGAAAGGGCCGTGGGCCGCAAATGCGCCCGCTCCTGGCGCATCCTGCCCGAGGTGGGCCAGGACCCGCGCTATCCGGACCTGTCCCTGCGCGACGCCGACGCCGTGGCGGCGTGGGACGCGGCGCATGGCGGCGAGGCCCGCTGAGGTGGCTGCGTCCCCGCCCGCCAAGCCGTCGCTCGTCACCCGCTTCGGCTGGATGGCTTACGCCGTCGCCGCGGCGGTGGTCGTGCTGGACCAGGCGTCCAAGGCCTGGATCCTCGGGCCGTTCGACCTGCCCGAACGCGGGGTGGTCGAGGTGCTGCCGGTGTTCCGCCTGTCCATGGTGTGGAACCCGGGCGTCAGCTTCGGCCTCCTGGCGGCCAAGGGCGATCTCGGCCGCTGGCTGCTGGTGGCCTTCGCCGCCGCCGTCGTGGTGGCGCTGGCCGTCTGGGCGCGGCGCAGCGTGCGTCTGGTGAGCGCCCTGGCGGTCGGCCTGGTGATGGGCGGGGCGATCGGCAACAACATTCTCGACCGGGTGCGCTTCGGCGCGGTGGCCGACTTCCTGGATTTCAGCGGGCTCGGCTTCAAATGGGTGTTCAACGTCGCCGATAGCGCCATCACCGTCGGCGTGATCCTGCTATTGATCGAGATGGCGCTTGGCGTTCGCGCCGCCGAGTCGGGTGCGCGCTCATAGCCCGTTGGCGCCGGACGCCAGAATGCGGTATCGAAATGGCCGGGGACGGCTGGGTGGCCCGAGGAGTTAGGTTCTGATGAATTTCAACCGCATCGCGGCGCCCGCGATTCTGGTCGCCTGTGTCGGGTTGGCTGGCGTCGGGCTGTCGGGCTGCCAGAGCACGCGCTCGGCGCTCGGCATGACCAAGGTGGTGCCGGACGAATTCGCCGTGGTGACCAAGGCGCCCTTGGTCGTGCCGCCGGATTACGCGCTGCGTCCGCCGTCGCCGGGCGAGCCGCGGCCCCAGGAACTGCAGCCCGAGAGCCAGGCGCGCCTGGCC